>JAHJNL010000100.1 GCA_018820855.1 Pseudomonadota bacterium
ATCCCTTGACCACTTTTGTCACGAACCTTTGGAACTCTTATCTTAACTGGTCCGATTCCTGTTTGAATCTCTCGTTCCGGTAAATATCCATTACGGACTACCTGTTGATGCCCCAGCCCACTCCTGAGATCTGCATACTGACTGAGAAGCTGCTGCAATTCAGCTTCAACGGCATCAGCAATCAGTTTCTTGGCTCCGGTACGCAGCAACTCAGTCAACGGATCCTCTGAAATCTCTCCTGGCATTTTCAGTGCAATGATTTTATTCTTACTCATGACGTATCCTGTTGGAATTTAATCTTGGCGGATTTATTCCAACAGGATACGTCATTTATTTTTTCAAATCTCCCTCAAACACCACTTTCGATCATAACTCCTGATGCTGTCCGTCTATCATTCCCGGATTCCCCATCACCGTTCTCTGAGCTGCTAGTCGACCACGTCGATTGTTTTGAGGCTGCTTATGCGGAGTGGTTTAGTCGAAGTCATAGTTTTTAGACCAGTTGTCTCAGATAGTAGTTCGTGCCTATCCGTGGTCCTCGATTATAAGTAATGGAACAAAAGAACAGCCTGACAATTTTGTCGCTCGCCTTGTCGTTTACTCTACTATATTGTCGGATTGGTTACCGGCAACTCTCCCTGCGACTTCTGCCATTATGGAAATGGATAGAGGGAAGTGATCCCATTTGAAAAAATAAAATCTATATATTGTTAGCATGTTAAGGTCGTAATGATGCTATTCTTCTATTCGGTCGAACTGTTGTCGTTCCATTTGGCCTGTATTTTGAAATGCATTATGTATCGGATGATGATAATCGTTATGTGAAAACGGCATAACGCATGCGAATCGAATAATCGGCATTTTTTTGCTGATACTCCCCAGGAAGCTATGGCACTCGCTAAAGCATTCTGGGCGCAAGCTTAGAAGAGGAAACTGCTATGAAAAAGGACTGCACAGTACCTCCTGATTGCTGTGTCATTATAGAAATGGAACCTGCTGCGTCGCTTGGCTACAGAAGAGGGGTCTTGCTTAACGAGATTGAAGCCCTCGAATCGCTGACCAAAGCGGCCAAAACATCAAAGATGCCTCTCGATCATGCCAGAGAACTGGCTCTTCAGATGAATCAGGAGTTTTCCTCCCCCTTGGTCAATTTTGCCGATAACAGCAGCGATTGCGATCATGTTTTTCTGAGCAGAAAGGGGAAAGAAGTCGCAACCGCCTATTGGCGGCAATTTGAACCGGTCTGGCTTGATATTCTGGAGGAACGGAGTAAACACTACTGACTCAAATAATGAAGGATTCTGCTGAGGTCGGCAGAGCGGTGACTGGTGGATATGTTCGCTTAAGAGAGATCATTTGGTATTCGCTGTGTCTATCGTTATCCCTAAGGCACATAACGAAAATTCGGAGGAAAAAATGAAACAGCATTCGATTGATCATAATAACAGCAGGACGGAAGATTCGACTATCGGGGGATTTTGTCTCAGCGGCAGGGTAGAAAAGACCAGCACCTGGACTCGCCAAGATTTGCTGGCTATGGAGGTGGTTGAAGCGAACGACATCCTTCTCGCCTGCGGCAGTGGTGAACCCAAAGGTCGCATCAGTCAATGTCGTGGGGTTCTTCTTGCGGATATCATCAACAGCGCAAAAGTGATTGTATCGGATCACAACGACACCAAAAAAATGTTTGTTGTTGCTTCAGCAACTGATGGATACACCACTGTTTTTTCCTGGCAGGAAATATTCAACACCTCAGTGGGCGCAGGCATCATGATCATGCTCGAAAAGGACGGCAAGCCTGTTTACGAGGGTCGTGGTTCAATGGATCTCTTCTCGGTTGGAGATTTTCTGACGGGTCCGCGCTATGTAAAACGTCTTGCCAATCTTGATATCAGGATGTTGGGGTAATACATAATCAGGTATTGGTCCTCAGCTCTTGAAAAAATGGAGACGTTCAGATGAAAAAAAACAAAAAATTCAGACAACTGCTGGATGAGGCTGCAGCCTTTCATGGTCATCTCTGTAATGGCCAGATTGTCGGAGTGCGGATGGCCATGTGTGGGCTCAGCGAACTTGGTATTGCTGATCCTTTGGGTGCGGATCGGAAGAAACTAGTCGTTTTTGTCGAAGTTGCCCGTTGTTTTGCCGATGCGATCATGACCGTTACAGGCTGCCGGGTTGGGAAAAGGAGTTTTAAAATTGTGGACAATGGCAAGGTGGCGGCGACATTTCTCGACATGACAACAGGACGGGCCGTCCGCATCGGTTTGCGGACCGATTTGCTGGAAAAGATAGCGCTGAGATATTCAGGGCTTGCAGAAAAGGTGGCAGAGAAATCAGCATATTCGGAAATGACAGACAATGAGCTTTTTTCTGCCCAGGAAGTGAAAGTTTTACTGAAAGATGAGGATACGCCCGGGACACCGATGACCAAAGTTCGTTGCATGGGGTGCGGCGAACTAGTCCTCGATAAACGTGAAATTCACCAGGATGATAGGGTTTATTGTCCTTCCTGTGGGATCGGCCAAACGTATTATACTCTCCAGTCGGAGATTCCGGAATTAACTGGCAGGGATTTTTTCAATGAATAGGGCAACACTACCAGTGTCTATGACGCATTTGAATTAGAAACGGATAGGGCAAAAGTCAAGGCTGCAGAATCTGCAGTTGAGACGTTTCCTGGGCAAGGAAAGTGTCAAGACGGACCAGCAGATCGGCAAATTTTTTGACTGCCAGTTCACCCGCTTCGGTCAGACAGGCTCCACCGCCGCCTTTTCCTCCCTTGCTGGTGGAGACCAGTGGTGTGGCGGCATGGCGGTTCATGGAGTCTACCAGATTCCAGGCGTGCTTATAAGACATCTTCATGGATTTCAGTGGGAAATTAGCCTATCTTCAGAAGAATTATGATTATATCCGCAGGATTATCCTACGCAATCTCTCTTTTCCGGCCTCGGCGAGAAAAAAGCGATTATCCGGCAGGATAGAAGTGTCGTTTTTTATCGGAAAGGATGGCAGGGTAGATGATATCCGCCTTGATTCAAGCTCAGGACACGCTCTTCTTGATATGAACGTCACCAGGGCCATACGTCGAAGCTCGCCATTTCCCGCACCGCCCGACAGGGCCCGAATAACTCTGCCCATCGTTTTTAGATTGAAATGAGTCCTTTTGTGAGAAAAAAAGGGTGTTATGCTGTAGTGTTGGGTAAATCGAATCAAGCCGTTCGATCTGCCATATGTTGAAACAGTTACGGAGAGAAAAATGAAGATCGCGGAAAACCTCATTGAAAGAGGAAGGCCACTGAGCAGGGGACGAACTATAACTGATGTACGCCTGGGCCTCGGCTATACCATAGTTGAAATAAGCGACGGCAGTGCCGGTTTGGCCTGGACCCCCGATAAGAAACAGTCCGGGTCCTGCACCCACCTTCGCCTGGCAGGGTGCCTGCTTGGCATGGAAGCGGCTGAACTGCTTACCTGGCTGGCCAGTGAAAATTTTCTGGAAAGGGCAATCGGGCTTGCAACGTTCAATGCATTAAACAGTACGGTTGATCGAGAGCTGCTGGAGGAAGAAGCGATTTCTTTACTCAAATTGAAAAATACCGATCATGTTGTCATGGTGGGCTATTTTGCGCCGCTTATCCCAAAAATCAAAGCAACCTCTTGTCAATTGACTGTTATTGAACTGGATGGCGAAAAACCGGGGGTAATTGGTGTCGGGCCGGGGATGACAGCGCTTGCCGCTTGCGATGTGGCGATCATCACCTCCACCAGCATTATCAATAATACCATCGATGGCCTGCTTGCCGTACTGAGCGGACATCGGGCTGCGGTAATGATCGGCCCTTCGACGCCGGTATGTCCTGAAGTCTTTGCCGGTACCGGAATTAGTCAACTGAGCGGGGCGTATGTTGTTGATGTTGATAAAGCAAAAATAATTGTTTCACAGGGTGGAGGAACCATGTTGTTGAAAAAAACGCTGAGATTTTCTTCGGTACAGGTCACCTAATGTATTGAATTGACAATATTGTGATGCCCTTTGTAGCTTTGCTACCAAATTGTCACATTTTCTGGCTGCTATTCGAATCTGTGACTGGAAGAAGCATATCATTTATCTTGTTTTCGTCCAATGTGTTCCGTATGGATAAAGTTTATTTATCCATATAATCAGCGTGTTGGTGGCACACATTGTTTTCTCTATCTTTGTAAGGTTACAGTTGGTGTGTATTTTGCTATGCAAAGAGCGTCAGGCGCTGCTTTTCGTTATGTCGAGAAGTGATAACGCCAGCGGCTTTTCTAAAAAATATATCAAGATTCTTCCAGTGAGCACAAATATGCCAAAGCAAGTAACGAAGCCGGATAACATCATTTATGAGATCATGGGCTGGTCGGGCAACAGACCGTCAATTCAGCTTTTACAAGCACTTGAACGGACAGGATCAATCAACAGTGCGGCCCAATCACTTGGTATTCAATACAAATCTGCCTGGCAGAAGCTGGATCAAATCAACAACCTTCTTCCCTATCCGTTGGTTGTTAAGCGGACAGGCGGCAGTGGCGGCGGCGGATCTGTTTTGACAGAGGAAGGAAAAAAACTGCTTCAGCATATACAGATACTGCAAAAAGAATTTACCAGTTTCATGCAATTCTTTGCAGATAATCCCCAGGAAGCACTGGATACCTTAAAAACACTCAGGAGAATAGAAATGAAACTTAGTGCCCGAAATGTCTGGTTAGGAGAAGTGGTGGGCATTGATCAAGGTATAGTAAACAGTGTGATAAACATTCAGCTTAAGGGCGGAGATAAGATCAGTTCTGTTATCACCGACGGTTCAACCAAGCGTCTTGAACTTCAACCTGGAAAAGAGGTGATGGCAATCGTCAAGGCATCATGTGTGCTCCTTGGCAGCGACATAGATCCGAAAACAATATCAGCGCGCAACATCCTTAGCGGAATTATCAGCAATATCGTACCCGGTGCGGTGAACGACGAAGTGACCATCGACCTGCCTGGCGGCAGTACGGTCACCTCTATTATCACATCAGCCAGCCTCAAGCGGCTGGAGCTTGCTGTTGGCATGGAAATATCGGCCATCATCAAAGCCTCCGATGTCCTGCTGGCTACCACCTGAATCGTGTTCAACACTATTAGAATAGAGACCAACTTAACCATCAGCAAAGGAGTTCCTCATGAAATGGAAAATGCTTATCACCGTCCTGCTTCTTCAAATGTGTTCAATCGTTACTGTCCAGGCACAGACAATTAATCTCTCGGTTGCCGCAAGTATGACCAATGCCTTCAATGAGTTGATAGCAGGATTTTCCACAGCGCATCCTGATGCAGTTTTGCAGCCCAACTATGCCTCCTCCGGGAGCCTGGCTAAGCAGATTGAGCAGGGTGCACCGGCAGATATCTATGTTTCAGCTAATCCCAAATGGATGAAATATCTTCTTGAGAAAGGGTTGATTGTAAAGGGAACAGATCGCATTTTCGCCTATAACAAACTGGTGTTTATTGGCGAAAAAAGATCGGCCGATCTTTCCTTGGACAATCTGGTCAGCCTTGAGCGTATAGCCTTGGGCAGCCCGCAAAGTGTACCGGCAGGTCAGTATGCCAAGCAGGCTATGGAACATGCAGGTATATATGCCAAACTCGAACAGGAGAGGAAGTTGATCATGGCAAAAGATGTCCGTCAGGCCTTGCTCTATGCCGATCGGGGAGAGGTGGATGGGGCATTTGTTTACAGGACCGATGCACGTCTTGCCACCACTGCCAAAATACTGTTTACCGTACCGGACGATCTCTATGACCGGGTTCAATATCCAGTGGGACTGACAACAACAGGAACAAAAAATGATCAGGCGCAGGCGTTCTACGATTATCTGAATAGTCCTGAGGCGATAACCATTCTAACTAACTATGGATTCGAGCCAATCCATTAATTGATACATTTATACAAGAGTAAAGGAACAGGATATGTCACCTCTTAGCCCGGAAGATCTGCTGGCGATCAGGTTATCACTGCAAGTAGCATTAACCGCAACGGTACTCGCACTGCCGGTCGGGTTTGCAGTTGCCTATCTGCTGGCTTTAACAAACGTACGCGGCAAGGCGGTCCTGGAAGGGATCGTCAACTTGCCGCTTGTTCTGCCGCCGGTAGTTACTGGGTATCTTCTTCTGCTTTTATTGGGCCGCAATGGTTGGCTGGGCCATTTCCTGGGGCTTTTTGACATTCGCATAATCTTTACGCTGCGTGGCGCGGTCATCGCTTCAGCTGTTGTCGGTTTTCCGTTACTTGTTCGCTCCATTCGTATCGGTTTGGAAGGTATTGACAAACAGTATATACAGGCATCGCGGACCCTCGGTGCGAAATGGTGGGATACCCTTTTCACCATTACAATCCCTCTCTGTAGCCGGGCCATTCTAGCCGGTACGACTTTGATGTTTGCCAGAAGTCTTGGTGAATTTGGTGCCACCATCGTTCTGGCCGGTAATATGCCCGGTGTTACCCAGACTATACCGCTTGCCATTTATCAGTATACCAGTACACCAGGGGGGGACAGTATGGCCCTGTCCCTCTGCCTGGTATCCATTGTCCTGTCTTTTGCAGTGCTGCTGATTGGTGAAGCTGCGAATCGTAAACTCTCAAGGAGATAGATCGTGTTTTTGCATGTCGATGTCGAAAAAAAATTTGAGGGCTTTCAGTGTCGGGTGGATTTCTCGCTTCAGTCTGAAAAATGCGGTGTTTTTGGGCCTTCCGGAAGTGGCAAGACAACGCTGATGCATATGCTCGCCGGTCTGTTGCAGCCTGACAGGGGAATTATCAAACTCAACGACATGACACTTTTTGACCGGGAGGCAGGAATCAATCTCCCTGCGGAAGCACGTCGGGTGGGAGTCGTCTTTCAACATGCCCACCTCTTTCCGCATATGAGCGTGAAAAAAAATTTATTCTACGGTTTAAACAGAATTCCAGTCCAGCAAAGAAATATAGATCCGGAACATCTCATCAGTGTCCTTCAGGTAGAAAATCTTCTTAATCGCAGTGTTGCTAAACTCTCCGGCGGTGAACGCCAACGAGTTGCACTTGGCCGGACAATCCTGGCCTGTCCGCATCTCATTTTGCTTGATGAACCGTTATCCGGTCTGGACGGTATGCTTAAATATCAAATTATCCCACACCTGCGTAGGGTTTTCGCAGAATTTTCCATCCCCATGCTTTTCATCAGTCACAGTCTTGAAGAAATGCGCTTGATGACCGAAGAAGTACTCGTCATGAACAACGGTCTGATAGAAAATCAGATGTCAACCGAAGAGTTGGCACGGACGAAGCTTGGCTGCGGTGGTCGAGGGTACACCAATATACTACGTCTTGAATCTCCTGAAGATCTTGGCAAACTATTGAGTTATCGTTGGGGAGATGTTCCCCTGATGCTCGTTAAAACAGAGAAGCCGGCAGCAGGTGAGTTCGCATTGAACAGCAGGGACATTCTTCTGTTCAAAAAGCATCCGGAGGCCACAAGTGCCCGTAACATGCTGCCCTGTATCGTGCGCAAAACATACCAGACAGATTGGCTGGTCGGTGTAGAGCTCGATTGCCAGGGGAATACCATCATTACCGAAATTGTTCCCCAATCTTTGGATGAATTGGATGTACGTCCAGGAAGTGAAGTCGTTGCGGTTTTTAAGGCCTCAGCCATTCAGCGACTCTATTAACTTTTTCAAGCACTGTATTGATAAAGGATGTTGCTTAAATGAACAAAAATTTCTTTCTCCATTATTTGTCTATAGCCTCCACTTCCCTTAAAGCGAAAAATCGTTCAGCCAAATGATGTTTTTTTACAAATAGAACCACTGCAGGAGGGACAAATTGCTCCCACTCCTCATTATTTATTATTTTTCCCCGTATATCAGTCGCTGATAAACCTTTCTCCGTCTGTTTTTTCCTCCACAGGATTTCTGTGTTCAGCCCCAACTCCTGAAATAAGGTCAATTTCTTTTCGCCCCACGCATCATAAATTGTCAGAAAAAACAGCGCGTCAAGCGGCACATAATGTTGATATAAATCGGGAAAATTTATAGGGAAGGGGACAATGGATATTGAATCATGCAGGCCCTGTTCAGCCAATGCCTCCCGTACCATGCAGTAGCGTTCATAATAGGTGAGGGGGTTTGAGGCCATGCTGCTTCGTGACATATCGGCAGGGTCATTCCTGGTATGGCTCGGATCAGGATTGGTGATGCCGACCACGAGATGATCGCACCTCTTTTTTCCCGCCAGCAAATATTTCATATGATCATTATGAAGGAGTTGAAAGCGTCCGTGTATCACGCCAACCTTTGCCTTATCCATCTTCCCGACCTCCCTGCATCTCGATGCACTTGCGTCAACTACAACCAGTTGTTCACACCAACAAAGGTACTCTTTTTCCCGGCCAGTACGGCTGATTTTTCGGGGTATCCATTAAGCCCTGCAGTTTGGCCCTGTCGAGCCAGTTGAGGACCAAATACATAAAGTCTTTCCCGACGAGATGACCAAGTGCCCCTCCGGCACAGGAAACCTCATCAAAAAGAGACACTGCATCACGGCGGATTCCAGGACCAACAACAGTGATCGGCACAGGTTCTCCGGAATGAACCAGGGGACCGGAACTGGGGGTGGAGTGGTCTGCCGTAACGACAAGAACAGTTTTCCCATCAACAAGTCGATCCATCATCAAGCCAAGTCCCCGATCAAGTGATTCGATCGCTTTGACTTTATTGTGCGGATCTTTTGAATGGGCTGCCGCATCAGGGGCCTTGGTGTGGACATGAATAAAATCACATTTTCCACTCAGTTCTTTGGCCAGGGCAAGTCGCTCAGCCAGATCATTTCCCGGGTCAGCTGAATCTTTTACTTTAAAAGCATCCATGCCGAGAAAAGACGCCAGGCCCCAATACATCAGTCCCGAGGCAATTGAACCGGCCTGCAGCCCCCAGCGATCTGCAAAAGACTGGACCTCTTTCCACTGGCCTGCTCGCTGTGTTATAACAGCATTAACCGGCAACTCGCCCTTTGCCATTCGTTCTTCATTAAAGGAATGACTCTGCAATGTTGTATACGAGTTGAGCAGATACTGACGTAAGGCCAAAGCAGTTTCGGCAGCAAGGAAATCATCACGGGCAATATCCCAGGGTTGCACATCCATAAGCGGCATATTCAGTTCCAGGGGATCTGAATCAGTTATATACGGAGAAACAGCACCCTGCAGTCTGACTATACCGTCCAGACCGTGGGTCGGGTGGAAAGTTGCCTCAATGGCTCCATTCTTGTAACGGGCAACAAGTTTTGCGAGCATGACGGCATCGTCCGGACTCACCTTCGGACGATGCTTGATTAGGTTTAATACATTCTCCTGCTGTTTTACGCTGGCAAAATGTGCCAACAGGGCAACATCTTCTCTTCCCAGACCAATATCAGCTCCCGCCCCCTCAAGATACCCTCGCCCGGGGAATTCCTGCTGGTCATAGCCGAAAAGAGCGAAATGAGCGTTTTCGCTGGGCAGGGACAAACCGGGGCGGATTGCATTGAGCATGCCATTGGCTCCCAGACCAGCAAGATGATCAAGATTTGGCGTTGAAGCAAATTGCAGGGGAGTTTTTTCCCCCAGTTGGGGATAAGATCTGTCCCCTAAACCATCAAGCAATACCAGGATACAAGTTAGCGACATAGCTGCTCCAGAGGAAAGAAGAAAGTGTATAATAGGAAAAGTCTATAACAGAACCAAAAAAGATCAAAGCAAACAATTGGACTAAAACCATTTTTTATAGCATATAAGAATTATGAAATTCGATATGCACGTTCATACTGTTATATCGCCTTGCAGTCAATTAACTCTGGAAGAAATTTTATCCTCTGCCGGAGAGCGAGGCCTTGACGGCGTCTGTATCACAGACCATGATAGCATGGAGGTTCGCCGTTTTCTCCAGGAAGGAGTACAGAGCAATGGTCTCTGTGTTATTTTCGGCATGGAATACGCTACCCCGGACGGGGATTTTCTTATTTTCGGTTCGTTTGAAGAGATCAGAAAAAATCTTACAGCCCCTGAACTTCTGCGCCATGTCCAATCCAGTGGCGGTGTTGCTGTTTCCGCGCATCCTTTCAGAGCCAATCGATCTACCCGGGAATATCTTATTCACGAGGGGCTCTGCACAATTGTCGAAGGGATCAATGGCAGAAACCTTCATGTGGAAAATGATCGTGTTGCGGCTTGGCAAAAGCGCTATGGGGTCAAGCAGGTTGGCGGATCAGACGCCCATTCTCGTGAAGAGCTTGGGAAGATTAGCACCATTTTCAAAGACACAATTCGTAATCGTGCTGACTTTGTTTCTGCTCTAAAAGAGGGGTGTTTTTATCCTGCGCGAAACAATCAGACAACAATATTACCCATCCCTCTCCACCAGGCTATTGCTGCATAATTTCCATTCTTCATTTCCTGTATTAAGCTGCCCCCCCAAAAAAAAAATAGAATAAGACAGAGGGTACGAAATAGTGTGAAAAGTATACGGCGCATGTCGTGCAATACACACAACGTACTCAAGTTATTCAATAAGAGGCACATACTCTCCACGGCGATACTCTGAAAGAAATTGCTGACCATCTATCCATCCACTATACAACCGGGAGTAAGGTGCTGAAAAAGATACCGGTTGAAAAGTGATATTTCAAGACCTGACCTCACCCCGGTTCTTTTTTGTTTTATCAGTTACACCAGTACCCAGGCCAGTCCAAAGGCGATACCGTAGCAGACGACTAGGCCAAAGAAAAACTGTCCGGGATTCATAAAGAGGATAGGTAAGATACCAACAGCCAACAGGATGAAAATGCCTCGTCCCATGGAAATAACCCGTTTTTTTTGGTCAATAGAATTTTCCATCCTGTTTTAGCGTTGGCTGGGTGATAATAGGGGAACGATAACAACTAAGGAGTAAAAATCAGAAAACCTCCTGTGCGACGATTTTTTCGTTCGGCGACAGGAGGTTATAAAAGACAAAAGGTCTCTTTTCATTTGATTGCTGCTGCTTTCTGCGAAGCCTTGTTTACATATTTAAAGAAGACTGGGAAGACGACGAAAAAGGCGACACAGATCAGATACTCAATACCCTTAATATGGGTGTAGTAGTCAACCAGGGTATGCAAGGGCTTAACCATCCCGCTTGCGACCATGTATTGACTGGCCAGCTCACTTACAGACCATCCGACATGGGAAAGGGCACTCGTCAGGGCTGCTACTACCCAGAGACACATCATTGCACCTGTTGCCAAGATTATTCTGCTTGCTGTTTTTGAAGTATTAGCTGCCATGGTTTTCTCCTCTGTCGTTCTGTTCAAGTGGGGTTCTTTTTTCTACCTGTTAGCCGAGCATTGCGGTTAAATAACCTTTCACAATGTTCAGCGGCCCTACACTCACCAGAGCGCTTATTAAGCATACCGCCCCCCAGAGACCTACGGAGGCAGCCATTACCATTCCGGTGCCGAGTGCAAACTGAGAAGTCTCGTATCCAATTTCAGCTTTGGTTCTAGTCGTAGTATCGGTATTGGCAGTCATGGTGTCCTCCGTATCTGGTTTCTCTCTTTTTAAGAGTGTGATTACAGATTCTCGTTTCAGTTGCCGGTGATTACGATAAAGAGAGCCTTTAAGGTTCCGCCGAGTCCGGTGCTGAACAGTGCGCTTGCCATACAGGCCGTTGCCCAGAGTCCGATCATTGCGGCAGAGGCAATTCCTGCACCAAGGGCAAATTTAGAAGTTTCATATCCAACTTTGACTTGAGTTTGAGTGATGGTTTGTGTATTTGCAGCCATGGTGTCCTCCGTATTATCTTAATTTTATTTGATTTATTCTTTCTTTGCCTTTTGATTTGCACAAGGAGTGCCAGTTTGTTTGATAACTGTAGAATAAATTCAAAAAACCACACATCACCCTGAAATAGATACATATTTATGAACAACAGGCATGGCCGTCCCACGCTACACTTTTGCGGTATGCCTATCCTGCAATGATCATCTGTGTGGCATATGATCAGAAAAGTGTAGTTTCACTCCAACAGAAGTGTTGTAGTACTTGGGAATGAATATTCTGTTGCTATAGGTGGATTTGTCTTTCCTCTTGTTTGCTGATTAACCATTACTGCCTCTTGGCCGAGACAAACGATTCAACTCTTTTTTTGCTGGTATTTCACCTGAGATACAGTGTGGTCTGAAGGGGAGAGAGGAAAATCATAGAAAAATTCTAATTATTCAAGATAGTCTTCAATGAGTGTATCCGTTAGGGTATAATAGAATATGGTTGTGGAATTCTGGGCTACGTTTGAGGATAGAAAAAAGATTTGGGAAAAAGAAAATCTGATTGGATGAAGTTTACCTGGAATATGCTTTCAAATTGTTGACTGTTGAATCGGTTCTGAGGGTTACGCGAGAATAACAAAGATAATTTTAAGGAATTATTTTTCCAATGGATGCAATCTCACCTATCACGTTGAATCTTGGACTGCTGCTGTTGACCGGTCTGATCTTCGGATATATTGCTTCCTGTTATAACTTGCCGAGGGTGGCAGCCTATGTCATTGCCGGCATGATCTTCTCACCGGATTTGCTGGGGCAGCTGGAGTGGATCGAAATAGGTGACTGGGCGGCACCACTCACAACAACGGCTTTGGGCATCATCGCCTATCTGATAGGCGGCTCCATAACCCTGAAACAACTGCGCCGCTCCGGAAAGGTTATTTTCACCTCAGCAATAGGCGAGTCTCTGGGGGCAGTGCTTTGTGTCTTTGCCGCGTTTTGTCTGATACTGCCTGATACCTATGCACTGTCTGCAGTGCAGTTGGCCCTGGCCTTTTCTGCAATTGCCGCCACCACCGCACCCGCCGGAACCATTGCTATACTTCATCAATATCGGGCCCGGGGCCCTGTTGCAAACACCTTGTTGGGCGTTGTGGCTCTTGATGATGCAATCGGTATCGTCTTGTTTTCTCTGATGATGGTTGTTGTGGTCGGCGAATCGCTGGCCTTGAGTATGGGAACAGCTGTATTAGAAATTGGTGGTGCGTTGGTACTGGGCATCCTGGTTGGTCGCATTCTTTGTCAATTTGGCAAAATATTCCACCAGGGCGGATTGCTTCTTCCTGTTGTTCTTGGTCATATCCTTCTGGCCCTTGGCTTGGCCGAGATTCTGAATTTTTCTCCTTTACTGGCAACAATGGCTCTGGGCTTCTCGTCGCGATATTTTTCACGAGCTGCCGGTGGCCGTATGTTCATTCAAGTGGAATATTTTGAAGAACTGGTATTTCTCATCTTTTTTACCTTGGCCGGTGCCCACTTTGAATTCACCGTGTTTGTCGGGCATCTTGATTTGATTTTCGTCTATTTTTGCGCACGGATTATAGGGAAAATTGGCGGGGCGGCTCTTGGCGCTGCTGCTGCCGGCGCATCCCAACCTATCGTGCACTGGCTGGGTTTAGGTCTTATTCCGCAGGCAGGAGTTGCCGTGGGGCTTGCCTTGACCCTCGGCAATAATCCGGTTTTTAAGGAAGTGAGTACGATGATAGTCAATGTGATACTGGCAACAACGTTGTTGTATGAAGTTTTTGGTCCTTTGGCTGCAAAGTTCGCCTTGGGGCGGGCAAATGAACTGGGTGTAGAGCGGGGAAAGGAGGGGTGATGAAAGTATCTGAATGGATTTCCCGATTTCCGGGGCATATTGTCACGATACACCCTGAAGACTCGCTGGAGCAGGTGGTGGATCAACTGCTTGCAGGGCCATGTGTGCAGGATATTTATGTTGTATCCGGCGCGGATTTGGTCTTGGGCCATCTTTCCCATAAAAGACTTGCCAGCCTCTTGTTGGCCGAACATCGGCCTATCCATACCCGGCGTCAAATAATGGAGCGTGTTGTGCTAGGGCCGGCCGAGGAGTTGATGGAAGGCGAGTTCGTTTTTGCCCGACCTGACGAGGAATTGGATGATGTCCTTTGCCGATTCGTTGATCATGACCTCCAGGATATGGTGGTCCTTGATGCGCAAGGGGTGTTGGCAGGGGGGATAAATCTGAATACCGTCTTGCGGGAAATACGGAAAAGACCTAATGTGATTTTTGACTGATCACCTTTACGGATTGGAAGGACATCATAAAGGAGCATTACGAATCAGATGGAAGAAAAGTATCTTGGCCGGGTTGTAGCTGTCAGGGGCAGTGTCGTCGATGTGGTATTTGCTGAAGATATCCCGCCGGTTACCGCTCTACTCTATACTGGTGAAAATAATAAGGTGATCATTGAGGTGAGTGACCATCTTGATGAGAATACCGTTCGCTGTATTGCGCTTAATCCCACAGCCGGTCTTGGCAGAGGAGATGAAGCAACGGGCAGCGACGCTCCCATAGAAGTTCCTGTGGGTGATGGGCTGCTGGGACGGATGTTCAATCTTTTTGGCGATCCTATTGATAATAACCCCAAGCCCATAGTTACAGAAAAACGTTCTATCCACCAGCGACCAATTCCCCTGGCACAACGGGTGACCAGCGAAGAAGTGTTTCTTACCGGCATAAAGGTCATTGATCTTCTGGTTCCCCTGGAGCGGGGCGGCAAGGCCGGTCTCTTTGGTGGGGCTGGAGTTGGTAAGACCGTTGTTATCACTGAACTCATCAACAATATGGTGGGCAAGCACAGCGGCGTCAGTATTTTCTGTGGGATTGGTGAACGATGCCGTGAGGGTGAGGAGCTCTATCGGGAGATGGATGAGGCCGGGGTGCTGCAGAATACAGTCATGGTCTTTGGCCAGATGAACGAATCCCCAGGTGCCCGCTTCAGGGTAGGACACAGTGCTCTGACCATGGCAGAGTATTTCAGGGATGATCTTGGTCAGGATGTCCTTCTCCTTGTCGATAATATATTCCGCTTCATCCAGGCCGGTATGGAGTTATCTGGCCTCCTGGGAAGGCTTCCTTCCAGGCTGGGCTATCAGCCGACCATGGCAACAGAGCTTGCTGATCTCGAAGAGAGGATTGCCAGTTCCAGAAAGGCTTCAATTACCTCTATCCAGGCGGTTTATGTGCCGGCGGATGATTTGACTGATCCTGCAGCTGTAGCAACGTTTGCCCATCTTTCGGCAAGTATTGTTCTTTCCAGGAAACTTGCCGGTGAAGGGTTGTATCCGGCGATTGATCCGCTGCAGTCACATTCGATGATGCTGGATCCTCGTATAGTCGGACAGAAACATTATGACGTGGCTCGAGAGGTAAAAAAAACGCTGGCAACCTATGAGGATCTTAAAGACATTATTGCCATGCTCGGCATAGAAGAGCTTGCCCGGGAGGACAGGAAAACCGTCTATCGAGCAAGAAGGCTTGAACGCTTTATGACCCAGCCTTTTTTCACCACAAAGCATTTTACCGGACTTGATGGGAAAATGGTCGATCTTGCCGATACCATTGCAGGTTGTGAACGGATCCTCAACGATGAATTTTCAGAGGTATCTGAAGGTGCTCTCTACATGATCGGGCCGATCAGTGAGGCCAAAACAGATGCAGAGCAGGGTGCCGCATGAATGACTCCGGCATTGATCTGAAAATATACCTGCCGACAGGCATATTTATTGAAAGAAAGGTTGCGAAGGTAAAGGGGGAAAGCCCTGTTGGCGGCTTCTGCCTGTTACCTCGCCATATCGACTATGTCACCGCCCTTGTTTCCGGCATTTTTTCCTATACAGACCTGGCTGGGAAGGAATTTTTTCTGGCCCTTGATAATGGGATACTGGTGAAGAAAGGTCAGGAGGTGATGGTTGCGGCAAGGCGGGCAGTTGCCGGAGAACTGGGTATGCTCAACCGGGAAGTTGAGAAAATGCTTGAAGTGAGAAAGGAGAAGGAAAAGTTGAATAGAACAACTGTGGCAAAACTTGAGGCCGGATTTTTAAGACGATTCATGGAATTCAGTCACTGAACTCCCCTTAACCAATAAACCATATCCGATAGTGCCGGATTGCGTTGAGGATGTAATTGGAATGGCAGTCCCCAAAAACAGACCAGTGAGTAATTTTCCCAAAGAGGTCCTGGATCGAGAAAAGCGTAAACTCAGGAGCTTACGGCAGGGGAAGCGTGTCTGGTTCGGTCTTGGCATGTTTGGCATGGTGGGGTGGTCCATTGCTGTGCCCGCTGTTGTCGGTGTCTTTGCCGGCATATGGATTGACAGTAATCTGTCTGGCAGATACTCATGGACACTGATGCTCTTTATTGCCGGCCTTGGTCTGGGTTGCTATAATGTCTGGTATTGGCTGCAGAAGGAGCGGGATTCAATCAATAAACAGGGGGATGATGATGACAGTTGAGGCGAGTTGGCCATATCTCCTCGGTTTTTTAGGTGGAGCAGGTCTTGGGTTTTTTTATTTTGGCGGCCTCTGGCTGACGGTCAAAAAGATCCCGGCCAGCAGCAATCCCAAAAGGCTTCTTCTCTGGAGTGCTGCTCTCCGCCTTGTGCCCACACTTTTGGCCCTGTTTATTGTCGTCAGAGTCAATCCCGGTGTTTTTCTTATTATGCTGCCCGGTTTTTTCGGGGTCCGTTCTTTTATGATCCGCAGGGTTTCAAACTTGAGCAGGGGGCAGGCCCATGCGACTTAGTCCGGACAGTATTGTCTTTTTTGAGAATACATTCATAACGTTAAATGGCACCATTGTCTTCACCTGGCTGGTTATAACCTTGTTGACTCTTGGTTCCTGGCTCGTCACCAGGCGCCTTTCCACCGGTCCGCATGTTCCCAGGTGGCAGAACCTGCTTGAGATCATCATTACCCTGCTGCTGGGGCAGATCCGTGAGGTCACCCGGCAGGAGCCCCGGCCATTCCTTCCTTTTATCGGCACCCTTTTTATATTTATTGCCATTTGCAATCTGCTCTCAGTTATTCCCGGATTTCAGGCGCCCACGGGTTCTCTTTCCACAACTGCAGGCCTTGCCATTTGTGTCATGGTGGCGGTGCCACTCTATGGCATTCAAGACAGTGGTATTGGTGCTTATTTGAAGAATTACATCAAACCAACCCCCATGATGCTGCCCTTCAATGTGATGGGTGAAATAAGCCGTACCCTGGCGCTTGCTGTCCGTCTCTTTGGGAATGTCATGAGTAGCGGTATGATCGGAGGAATTCTTCTCGCTATCGTACCTTTGATTTTCCCGGTAATCATGCAGATGCTTGGCTTGCTGACCGGCATTGTCCAGGCCTATATATTCGCAATTCTGGCTGCCGTATATATTGCTGCCGGGTTACAGGTGCATGAAGAACAGGCAGAACAGGTTGAAAAGTCTTAAGGCCACCTTGCAAAATTGCCTTTTCGCCCAAACTCTTCGTTATGAAATAAATTTTATCCTCGGAATATCAGATATATGCCTGCGGTAAAATTTATCTCATGCCTCGATTTTGAACGAAAATTCTAATTTTTCAAGGTAC
>JAHJNL010000101.1 GCA_018820855.1 Pseudomonadota bacterium
CTCCACGTTGGCGCCGTCCAGAGTACCGATGGTGAGCGCTCCATTCATGGAGAACTTCATGTTGCCGGTACCCGAGGCTTCTTTGCCTGCCAGGGAAATCTGTTCCGAGAGGTCGGTCATGGGGTAGACAGTATGGCCGATTTTGACATTATAGTTGGGGATAAAAAATATCTTCAGCCGGTCTTGCAGGTCAGGGTCGTTGTTCACCACTGCAGCCACCGAGGTGATCAGTTTAATCATCCGTTTGGCCATGAAATAGCCTGGTGCTGCCTTGCCGCCAAAGACAAAAAGGCGGGGAGGGATATCGATATCCGGGGTTGTTTTGATCCGGTTGTAGAGGGTGATGATATGGAGGACATTCATGTGCTGGCGCTTATACTCATGGATCCGTTTTACCTGGACATCGAACATGGCCTTTGGGTCAACAGCCATGTTTTGGCTTTGCAGGATCAGGTCGGCAAAATCCTGCTTGTTGTCCTCTTTGACAGTGCGCCAAGCATCGAGGAATGAAGCATCATCTGCCAATTTTTCCAAAGCGTTGAGTTCATCCAGGTGGGTGAGCCAATTTTCACCGATGGCCTCAGTGATCAACCGGGTCAGGCGAGGATTGCTCACTGCAATCCAGCGTCTTGGCGTAACCCCATTGGTGATGTTGCGGATTTTACCAGGGTACATGCTGTTCCAGTCAGCAAGGGTGTGTTTGCGCAGGAGATCCGTGTGCATGGCGGCCACCCCGTTAATGGCCTTGGAACCAATGCAGGCAAGGTTTGCCATGCGTACATACCTGGCGCCGGACTCATCAATAATGGACATCCGGCTTAAGCGGCCCTTGTCACCTGGATATTTGATCCGGACTTCATCCAGGAAACGTTGATTGATCTCAAAGATGATTTCCAGGTGTCTGGGCAGGAGGCTGCCGAACAGGTCAAGCTGCCATTTCTCCATGGCTTCGGGCAGCAGGGTGTGATTCGTGTAACACAAGGTTTTACATGTGATATCCCATGCCTTATGCCAATCGTAGAGATGGACGTCTACCAGGAGTCTCATCAACTCCGGTACTGCCACTGCAGGATGGGTGTCATTGAGCTGAACTGCGAAATAATCATAGAAATTATCCAGGCTGTCCTGAGTGAACAGATGGATACGGATCATATTTTGCAGGGAACAGGAAACGAAAAAGTATTGTTGTTCCAGTCGCAGTTGCTTGCCAAGAAATTGTTCGTCATTGGGGTACAGGACCTTGGTAATGGTTTCTGCGCTGATTTTATCTTCCACGGCCCCATAGTAGTCGCCGGTGTTGAAGTCTTCAAAGTCAAAGGAGGTGTGAGCCTCGGCGCTCCAGAGGCGTAGCAGGTTGATATTGTTTACTTTGTATCCTGGGACAGGTGTGTCGTATGGGATTCCGGTGATCACCCGGGCAGGGATCCAGCGTATCCGGCGGTTTCCCCGTTCGCCATGGTACACTTCGCTGTGGCCGCCAAATCCCACATCACAGGCCATGTCCGGTTTCTTGATTTCCCAGGGATTGCCGGGGTGCAGCCAGCGGTCGCTGAGTTCTTTTTGCCAGCCGTCTACAATTTCCTGGTCAAACATGCCGTATTCGTAACGGATTCCATAGCCAATGGCTGGAATCTGTAGGGAGGAGAGTGAGTCCAGATAGCAGGCAGCAAGGCGTCCCAGCCCGCCGTTGCCCAGGCCGGGTTCTTCTTCATGGTCGATTAGTTCTTTGAGATTCAGCCCGCTTTCATTTGCAGCTTGTTCAAAGTCATTATAGAGACCAAGGTTGATCAGGTTATTATGCAGATGAGGGCCCATGAGGAATTCTGCAGAGAGATAGCAGACAATCTTGGAATCCTTGTCCAATAGAGCCTCCACCGAATTGACAAAGAGATGCTGCATCTGGTCTCGAAGGGTGTAGGATACTGCAAGGTAATAGTCATTCAAACCTGCTGTCCTGGTGGTGACTCCCTGCTTGTAAAAAAGATTGTAGGCAAAGGCACGTTTCAGCTTGTTGATGCGTTCTTGTTGGCTGTCAGTTGTATTTTTTGAAGAACTCATACAAAACCTCCAGAAGAAATGATTTCATTGCCTGTCTGCATGGCAATTAGGGCTGGTGTGAAAGAGTTGCGGCTGGAATAGCTCCTTTGTCTGTCAACGAGTAGTGTGGGTTCAAAACACATTGGGTGAGAGATTGTGAGTTTGATTGTAGCATAAAAGAGTCTGTGTTGTAAGTTTGTTGTCCTCTTTGTGGGTGGATTATTGTTAGGGAGTGTAGTCACATTTTCTCATTGCTTCTTTTCAGACTTGTTTCGTAGTCGCTATTGCTAAACTTTCTGATTTGTTGCTGGTAATATTCGCTTTGCTCAGGATCAACGAAGATGGCCTGTTTTTCAGTCTCTATTGCCTCGTTGAAAAGATTGTTGGCCCAATAAGCAGTGGCCAGGGTGTCCAGGACATGGCCGCGGGGTTCGAGCATGGCTGCGGATCTTGCCAGCTTTAATGCCCTCAGAGGATCACGCAGTTCCAGCTTCTCGCTTGTCAGCAGCAGCCAGGAGAGATTGTTGAGTATCTCCGGGTTTGATGGTTCCAGGAGCAGGGCTTTTTCGTATGCCTGCAGGGCCTTTTTCTCCATTTTTTTGTACTGCATCAGGTCGCCGGCAAGGCGCAGCCATAGGGCCTTGTCCGGCTCATGCATGAGTTTCTGGTCAATAATGTATTCTGTATATTTCTCTTCATACATTTTTTCCCAGGTGTCGGAGGGGAGCAGACTCTGTCCAAAGGCCAGAGCGCCTAATACCAGAAGGTAGGTGAGCAGGCAGAGGCGTACTTTTCGGTTGTGACGGCGAATCCAGGCAGGGTTAGCCTCACATTTTTCCAGGTAATCGACACGCTGACCTATTCCAAAATGATGCCAGCTCGGCAGGTCTCTGGTATTCCCTGAAAGAATGGCAATTTTTTCAAAGGCGGAGATGATGGAATGACTGGAGCCGAGTGCCTCAAAGACGTGAAGGTCGGCCTGGCGCTCAAAATTTCGAATGAAAAAACCGAACAGATAACGGAAGTAGAGGACCATGAGGCTAAGTGTGGTGGTCGTCATCATGACAGTGAGCACGGTTTCTGGTGTTTGTCCTGTCTTCTGCAGCAGAAGGTAAAAAATGTCTTTGGAAAGGACGAAAAAGGTGAATGGCTCCAGGACAAATCCGGCAATTATGCTGAAGCCGGCTATGATCAGGAGATAGAGGAGCATATGTTTTCTCTTGATATGGCCTATTTCGTGGGCCATCACCGCGTCGAGTTCATCCAGCGTCAGGGTTTCCAGTAGTGCGGGTGTAATAAGGACATAGCGTAGGCCGGGAATGATTCCCATGACTCCTGCTGTCAGAACCCTGCCTTCAAATAGAGGCCAGAGGTAAATTTGGGCTGAAAAACGCTGTTTTTTGAAAAAGGAGTGAAGATGATCATGCAGAGGGCCATGCGGGAAGGGAATGCAGCCCCAGAGCCGACGAATGAGAGGAGGGAAAAAAGTCAGGACCAGAATCAGGAAAAGGATAAAGGAAAAATATTCCCCTGTTTGGGAATGAAAGAAGGCCTTGAGTCCGGGAAAGGGGAGCAGGGCCAGGATGTCGTATACAAGGGTGAGAAGGATCCAGGGCAGAACAATCGGCAGGTTTGTCCTGATATTGGATGAGAGAAAGGCCAGTGTCGTATAGCTGCGCCCAAAGGCTGTCTCATAAGTTGATCGTGCCCGCCGCCACATCAGGCTTAAAAAGAGGACAAAGAGTACGAGTCCGCCGATATTGGTCAGAGAAGGAAGCTGTCCTCCCAGAGAGAGTGGTGTCAGGTAGTAATGGATATCGCAGAAATAAAGGGCAGCAGAGTAGAAGAGCAGGGCCAAAAGAGAGAGCCGCTTTTCTGTACTGAAATAAGCAGAGGATCCTTTGCCCTTGCTTCTTGAAAAAAATCTCCTGGAAATAAGGTCATAGGAAAAAAGAAGACAAAAGAGTATAATAAAGGAAGTTGAGAAGTGAAGCAGGGGCTCATTCGAGTCGCCGGTGACAGTAAAGAGAAAGATGGCGACGAGGAAATAGAGAAGGTTGTTGTAGATCACTGTTGATCGTACTCCATGGAGAAGTGAGTGGGGGGAAAGCGTATGCAGTGCGCGGTAGTAAAGGTTTTGAAACAAGAATCATAGTATGCAGCTTTCCAAGAGTTGGTCATGTTGGTAACATTAGAGAGTTGCTCACGCATATCTGAAGTGCTGGTGGATTCTTATCTCGTTATTGAGACTATACAGTTCACTGCGAGCTCTTTCAACCTGAGAAACGAAATGATGAGTCTCTCAAGTATCAATTTATATTGGGCTGGTGCAGGGTTATTGTGATTGGCTGTGCTTTTTTAGTTGACTTTTTTGCTCGTGTGTTTTTATATATAGAGTTTTCGTGCCAGAGCGGGCGCATAGCTCAGCTGGTAGAGCCACCGGCTCATAACCGGTCGGTCGTAGGTTCAAGTCCTACTGCGCCCACCATGTAACTACAGAATCTGACAAGATGACCAGGTTCCTTGAATAGAATAGAATCTTTTGCAAATAGAGAGAGGCAGCTCGCCTCTCCCCTCATACGTATTATCGGTGAAGCAGGTGAAAGATCCTGTTTCAGGCCGCTAGAAATCCAAAGGTACAACCCGAGAGGGCTGTACCTTTTTTTATTTCCTGATTTCAAAAAATTAGGGGATGTGATGTGACAATTCTACAGGTCAGAGACCTCCTGGGTGGAATTAACCGCTTTGCACCTTTTGGCCTAGCTGAAAGCTGGGACAACGTGGGGCTCTTGATCGGCAGGCCCGACCGAGAGGTTCGCTCCCTGTTGCTGGGGCTCGACCCCACCCTTTCCCTTCTTAATGAAGCTCTCCAAAAGGGAGCAGATACCCTGATCACCCATCACCCCTGTATTTTCCGTCCTCTTCTTTCAGTCAACACAGCAACTCCCGCCGGTGCCTTTCTTGAAAGGGCGCTGGAACAGAAGATAAATGTCATTGCCTGCCATACCAATCTTGACAGTGCTGTGGAGGGGGTCAGCGATGCTCTTGCAGACCGCCTGGGGTTGAGGAACTTGCGTCCCCTGCGTGCTGTGGAATTTTCCGGTATGGCCGGTGTCGGGCCGGGAAGAATAGGAGATTTTCATACGCCTCTTTCTTTTCCGAATTTTCTGAAACGTGTTTTCGATGTGTTGGGAATTGTCGGGGTACATGTTGCCGGACAACCACCCAACGAGGTGAGAACAGTAGCTTTGTGTGGCGGCAGCGGTTCTGAGTTTGCCGAAGATGCCCTGCACAGCGGTGCGGACGTCTATCTCTCTGCAGAAATCAAACATTCCACGGCGCGCTGGGCGGAAGAGTCCGGATTTTGTATCGTTGACGGGACACATTATGGAACAGAACAACCGGCAGTGGCACTGCTTGCCGACAAGTTAGGGGTTCTTGCTCAAGAGAAGGGCTGGAATCTCAATATTTTTCAGGCCGACTCTGAACGGCCGGTTTTTACATTTATTCATAAAGAAGATACCATTACGGAATAATTATCAATATACAGGAGAAAAGTCTTGAACGAAGAAATAGTCCAACTCACATTGCTGCAGGTTATTGATCATGAGATTGATAGTATTGATTCTAAAATTCAGGAAGAGCAGGATGCCCTGGAAAACCGGAGCGCTGCTCTGGTAGAGCGAGAGGCAACGGTTGCCATCCTTGAGGAAAAAATAGAGAACCTGGAGAAAGAGCGGCGCACCCTGGACATGGAAGCCGCAGATGAGATGGCGCATGTAAGGGATCGACAGTCCAAGATGATGCAGGTGCAAACCGGGCGTGAACAAGCCGCTTTGCTCAAGGAGATCGAGGACGGCAAAAAAGGCGTTAAGGAAAAAGAAGATAAGATTGTTGTCATCATGGAAGAAGTGGAACGGCTGACCGCAGAGATCAAAGAGCTGAAAAATCTTCTTAAAGGTGAGACTGAATTGCTGAAGGAAGAGACGGAAAATGTCAAAAAGAACATAGAAAAGATCAGCAAAGGCAAAAAAACTAAAGAAAAGAAACGGGAGACACAGGCCAATAAACTGAATAAGTCGCTTCTGAAAAAATATGACACTCTGCGTAAACATCGTAACGGACTTGCCGTTGTTAATGTTCTTCAGGGGGTCTGTCAGGGTTGCTTTATGGCCATTCCGCCTCAGCGTTATAACGTTCTTCTTCGCGGAGATGAATATTTTGACTGCCCTACCTGTCAGCGAATTATGTATCATCAGCCGGTAGAGGAAACAGAGGAGTAAAGGCGGCTTTGAAAATTGTCTTTTCGCCCGGGGAGATGGCTCGAGTCTGTGTTTGCCTGATCTCTCTGCAACCGCCTGATTCTTGACAGAACCCTAATGTATATTTTTCGCTTTCAACTTTAGAGCAATCTTACTATAAATAACGGTGGAGCGGGTGTATGGTCGCTCCGGTCCTTGAGGCCGGGGAGGAAAGTCCGAACTCCACAGGGCAGGATGGTTCGTAACGCGAACGCCGGGTGACTGGCGGAAAGTGCCACAGAAAAGATACCGCCGGGCCTTTTAGGCTTGGTAAGGGTGAAATGGCGAGGTAAGAGCTCACCGCCTGCATGGTGACATGCAGGGCAGGGTAAACCCCATCCGGAGCAAGACCAAATAGGAAGACGATTGAGGGCGGCCCGCCTGAGGTCTTCGGGTAGGTTGCAAGAGGTGCCGGGCGATCGGTATCCACAGTGAAATGACCATGATCCCGCAAGGGAAACAGAATTCGGCTTACAGCCCGCTCCTTTTTTTTGACGTTGTGGGAGTTCCCCAGCACCCCATCTTCGCATGATCAGTCTAGCTCACATAGTGAACTAGACTGATCATGCAAATATGAGGCACTGGTAACCTCCTACAGTACCGATGGTTAGTGAAGCTACTTTTTGCGGGAGCGCAAGCTTCAGTTTCCTTTCGATACTGTTGTGAAGACCACTTGTTGTTTTTGTTGGATCAAGTCTCTGCTCGGTTCATTAATCCTTTCTTGGAACTGTATTATTTTTTCTTAATGGTCACTGCTGCTGCCATAATTCCTGCTGCTGGAAGCGGAAGCAGGATGGGACTGGATCATCCCAAACAGTATCATGTTCTTGCCGGTGCCCCTGTTCTTGTGCACACCATTCGGGTGTTTGTCACTTCTCCATGTATAGATAAAATTGTAGTGGTTGTTCCTGCTGATCGGGTTGATACTACGTGTCAACTCCTGGCAGATTACGATCTGGCAGATAGCTCTGTGCAAGTGACTGCCGGCGGCAGACGGCGGCAGGATTCTGTGCGGGCCGGCCTGGCTCTTCTCGATAATACAGTGGATATCGTCCTTGTCCATGACGGTGCGCGTCCATTGGTCGAAACTGAATTGATCGGACGATGCTGCCAGGCAGCGGCCGAGTACGGTGCAGTCATTGCTGCCGTACCGGTGAAGGATACCCTGAAGAAAGGAGGATCTGATAATCGAATCCTCCACACTGTTGACCGGGATGGCTTATGGCAGGCTCAGACGCCGCAGGCAGCACGCCTCTCTCTTCTGCAAAAGGCTTATGAGTGTGTTGGCGATAGAGATGTTACGGATGAGGCCTCGTTGCTTGAGCTTGCTGGCATCGAAGTTCAGCTGGTTGAGGGCTCTGAGACCAACATCAAGATTACACGGCCGGAGGATCTGGTCATTGCTGAAAAACTCATGGAAAAATCAAATGTTCCTTCAGTGCGAATAGGGCATGGCTATGATGCCCATCGCTTTGCTTTGCACCGGAAGCTGGTGCTTGGTGGAGTAACCATCCCCTTCGAGATGGGACTCGCCGGTCACTCGGATGCTGATGTTTTGACCCATGCCCTTTGTGACGCTATGTTAGGAGCCATGGGGGCAGGAGATATCGGAACCCATTTTCCGGATACGGAGCAACGTTTTAAAAATATCTACTCCATTGAGCTCTTGAAAGATGTGGTAAAGCTTGCCGGGGAAAAAAACCTGGAATTGTCCAACGCTGATATCACATTGGTTTGTCAGGGCCCGAAGTTGGCGCCCTTCATAGCAGAGATGCGTATAATCCTGTCAGAAGCCTGTTCGGTTGCTGCAGAGTGCATGAATGTAAAGGCAACAACCACTGAAAAAATGGGTTTTACCGGGAGAATGGAGGGGATCAGTTGTCATGCTGTTGTTCTCCTTGGAAAAAGAAAGGAGAAAAGAGGATGAACTGTTCCATCGACAGAGAACGGCTGGCAAGGGGGTTCATGCGGCTTTGTGAGATCGACAGCCCTTCTCGTCAGGAAAGGCGTGTGGCTGATTATCTGACCGCCGTTTTTACTGAGTTGGGGGCGGAAGCGGTAATAGAAGATGCTTCTGCAGAAAAGACCGGAGCTGACTGCGGAAATCTGCTCATTCGCTTCGCCGGGACAGTGGCACGTGAACCGATTTTTTTCGCCTGCCATATGGATACGGTGGAGCCCGGCTGCGGTATTGAGGTGCTGCGGACCGGTGATGTTTTTACTTCTTCAGGGAATACGGTCCTGGGAGGAGATGATAAGTCAGGAATAGCTGCCCTT
The DNA here is from genome assembly GCA_018820855.1 of Pseudomonadota bacterium. Taxonomy (GTDB): domain Bacteria; phylum Desulfobacterota; class Desulfobulbia; order Desulfobulbales; family Desulfocapsaceae; genus Desulfocapsa. The sequence continues at coordinate 8,616 of JAHJNL010000101.1, forward strand.
ATTGAGATGATACGGGTCCTGCAGGAGGATGAATCTTCGTATGGGCCTGTGGAGATCCTGCTCACCACTTGCGAGGAGATCGGCTTGCTGGGAGCAAAACATCTGGATCATAGCCTCCTCCATGCCAAATTCGGATATGCGCTGGATTCCACCGGAATTGATCGGGTCATTGTTGGAGCACCGGCGGCGAATCGCCTGAAAATTGAGGTGCATGGTGTTGCCGCCCATGCCGGACTCAATCCGGAACATGGCATTTCAGCTTTCTGTCTGGCCGCGCGAGCCATTGCCGACCTGCGTCTCGGGCGACTGGATGAGCAGTCTACTGCCAACTTTGGCTTGATTCATGGCGGTGTGGCCACCAATATTGTCCCGGACCTGATTACCATAGAAGGGGAGGTCCGCTCCCATTCTGTCCAGAAACTGGAAGATTATACGCAGGAAATTAAAAGTACCTTCCAGAAGGTGGTGAGAGGTTGGGTGGCACAGGCAGGTGGTGCAAAACAGCCTTCAGTGGATATCGGAGTGCAGATGGAGTATCCAGCCATGCACATTGAGGATGATGATCCGGTCCTTGTCAGGGTTCGGCAGGCGGGGGATCATCTGGGGCGCGAGATCGTATTTCAGGTGGCCGGGGGCGGGTCGGATGCCAATATATTTAACAGCTATGGATTGAAAACCGCTATTATCGCCACAGGCATGGATAAGGTTCATACCACTGATGAGTGCCTCGATCTCAGGGATCTTGTCAGTCTCACAGAATTGTTACTGGCTATTACTCTGGTCTGAATCAGCCAGTTCCACCCAACCTTCTTTTCCTGTCATGATTTCACCAATGTCGGCGTAAGCCAGCGGATACGCTAATTCTTTCATCCTGTCCAGAATTGCCTGGGCCGCTTCGGGAGGGGCTGCGATGAGCAGGCCGCCAGAGGTCTGCGGGTCGGCAAGAACCATTTCCATCGTGTCATCTCCGCCCCTTATATTCTTGAGCCATTGGGCGTAAAATTTGCGATTGGTATAGGCTCCTTCAGGAATGATACCCATGGCGACAAAATCAAGGCAGCCTGGGATAAGAGGAATCTGGTCGCTGAAGATGCGGGCGCTGACCTTTGATGCTGCTGTCATTTCATGGAGATGTCCCAGCAGGCCGAATCCGGTGATGTCGGTGCAGGCATGGACCTGATGACCACTGTCTCTGACCGACTCAATCGCCTCTGCTGCCAACCGGTTCAGGGTGGCCATGATTTCCGTGATCTGCTTTTCAACTTCGGGGCCGGCCAGGCCGCCCTTGATGGCAGTAGACAGGATCCCGGTGCCAAGGGGTTTGGTTAAGAGCAGGCGGTCTCCGGGCATGGCGCCGCTGTTGAGAAGAACCCGGTCCGGATGAACCACGCCGGTGACCGAGAGACCGTATTTCAATTCCGTATCTTCCACCGAGTGGCCGCCTACCAGCAGGGCACCTGCTTCTTCGATCTTGGAAAGTCCTCCCCGTATCACGTCACGGAATATACCGGCGTCCATGGTTTTTATAGGACAGGCCAGGATGTTCATGGCCAGCAATGGTTTGCCTCCCATGGCATAGACATCGCTCAGGGCATTGGCTGCGGTGATTTGTCCAAAGCTATACGGGTCGTCGACTATGGGGGTGAAAAAATCCAGGGTCTGGATAAGAGCAGTCTCTTCGTTTAGAAGGTAAACCCCGGCGTCGTCGCAGGTTTCGGCTCCGACAATCAGCCGATCATTTTTGGGCAGGGTAATGCCGCAAAGTATCTGTCCCAGGTCCCCTGGGCCAAGTTTTGCCGCTCAGCCCGAGGCCTTGACTGTGGATGTCAGTTTAACCATTGACTATTATTTCCAGGGGGAATTTTTTTACCTGTCGTCTGCTGCCACACTTTGCTGAACCGGGCCTTATTGACCAGGAAACAGAAAAGAAAAAATGGACGAGAAGCGCTTTATTGTTGAATTTCTGTTGAACTTATTATAAGTCTTTTTATCAGATTTTGAGGAAAGGCACAAAGATAATCGTATTCTTTGTGCCTTTCCCTTTTTTAAAGACCTGTGGAATAGCTGTCTCGGCCTGCCTTTGTGGCGGGTGAGGCCCTGGTCTTACAAATGAAGGAATATTCGATGGATATGACCAGTGTACACTCTCCGGAAGACGGGCGCCCCAAGCATGAATGTGGCGTATGCGGTATCTTTGGCCACGAGGATGCGGCCAAGCTCACATACTTCGGTCTTTATGCCCTGCAGCACAGGGGGCAGGAGAGTGCAGGTATTGTGGCCTCGGACGGAAAAAATGTTTCAATTCATAAAGCTATGGGGTTGGTTCCTGATATCTTTTCAGAGGCCATTCTGCAGGGACTGCCGGGTACGATGGCTATGGGGCATGTGCGCTACTCTACCACCGGATCTTCCAATGTGGTAAACAGTCAGCCGCTGATGGTGACCCATAAGGGCTGTACTCTGGCGGTTGCCCACAACGGTAACCTGGTCAATTCCCTTGAGCTGCGTCGGGATCTTGAGGATAACGGGTCTATCTTTCAGACTTCGATGGACAGTGAGGTGGTTCTCCATCTCTTGGCCCGCACCGCTCATCTTGGTTTGCAGCGGGCACTTTGTGAGTCTTTTTCCTGCCTCAAGGGCGCCTATTCTATTCTGCTGATGACTGGAGATACCCTGGTGGCTGTGCGTGATCCCGCCGGTTTTCGACCTCTCTGTCTGGGGAAATTGAATAACGGTGGCTGGATCGTGGCTTCAGAGACATGTGCTTTGGATCTGGTTGAGGCAGAGTATATTCGGGATATTGATCCTGGGGAAGTTTTGATTATCAACAAAGATGAGATGCTTTCCGTTTATCCCTGGCCCAAACAGAAGACCAGTTTCTGTATCTTTGAACAGGTCTATTTTGCACGTCCCGACTCTGATATCTTTGGTATTAATGTCTATCAGGCCCGCAAGAGAATGGGTGAGATCCTGGCCCGGGAATGTCCTGTGGAAGGGGATTTTGTCATGCCTTTCCCGGATTCGGGAAACTATGCTGCCATCGGCTTTTCCCAGGCATCCGGTATTCCCCTGGAAATGGGGGTGATTCGAAACCATTATGTGGGACGCACCTTTATCCAGCCCACCCAGTCCATGCGCGATTTTAATGTGCGGGTCAAGCTCAACCCTGTTCGCTCCTTTCTTAAGGGGAAGCGGGTAATCATTGTGGAGGATTCTATTATTCGCGGCACCACCGGGCGGAGCAGGGTTAAGGCCCTGCGCGAGGCAGGTGCTAAGGAGGTGCATATGATGGTGAGTTGCCCGCCCACCCGTCATGCCTGTTATTACGGGATTGATTTTCCATCCTCGGATCAACTTATTGCTGCTCAGCACTCAATAGATGAGACTGCTGCCTACCTTGGCCTGGATTCTCTCCATTATCTCAGCTTGGATGGTTTAGTCGAGGCAACCGGGCTTACGGCAGATGATTTTTGTCTGGCCTGTTTTAATGGCAGTTATCCTGTGGAGCCGGACAAAAATTTTCGCAAAGATGCCCTGGAGCGCTAAGAAAAGCGGGTGAGGAAATATATCATCATTGATGTCTATGAGTGTAACGGTTGCGGTACCTGTGTGGAGATATGTCCAGAGGTGTTTGGCATGGACGAGAGTGATGAAAAGGCAATCTTGCTTGATCCTGATGCAGAGGTGACGGGTAAGGTGGAAGAAGCAGCTGCATACTGCCCGCAGAAGTGTATTGCTATCGCATGATGGCGTTGTGGCAACGCTTCATCTCTTTTGCTCAGGATGTTGCAGAAATTGTAGCGTAGCATTTTTATGCCTTATTTCTTCACCCGCGCACGGTTTCTGCATGGTCTTTTGTAAGTATTGAACTTCCCGCTCAGTCTGTCAGGATTTTTCCGTGTCTGTACCGTATGAGTAAATTTCTTCTTTTTATGGATTAAGACTAAAAAAAGATATTTTTTTGAGATACTATTTGTTGTTAGTGTTTCATGATATTTAAAGCGATGCTGGCGGAAAATTATTTTTTCTTTGGATCAGGCGGCAAGCAGCATCTTTGTAAGTGGTTTTAGTGAGCAATACGGAATAAGGGATTTCTCAAGGGTTGCTGATAACCCATCCAATTCCCTTGCCTTTGGCTCGATACATGGCCCTGTCGGCTCTGTCAATCAGCTGGGCCATGTCTTTGGTAAAGGGAAGGGCATGGTTTCGTGAGCAGGGAGTCATGCCGATGGAGAGGTCGGTGTTGCCAAAGGCCATTTTCCGAAAACGTTGCAGGACACGTTCGATGACTTTTATAGCTTGAGATATGCTGGTCTGGGGGAGAATGAGGGCAAACTCGTCTCCGCCATAGCGAAAACAGGTGTCTACGTGATTACGGGTACAGAGGTGCAGAATCTCTCCCACTGCAGCCAGCACTTTGTCGCCAGCCTGGTGGCCGAAGGAGTCATTGTAATTCTTGAATCGATCCACATCCAGTATCGCAAGGTAGAGTGGATAATGCTGCCGTGCAGCTCGTTCGACCTCGCGTGGAAATCTTTTGTCGAAGGCGCGACGATTCAGAAGGCCTGTTAATTCGTCGCAAAGGGATTGCTTTTCAAGCTCACGGAGCATCTGTTGTTCGCGTAAGGCGCGAGTTAATTTCGCCTCAAGCTCAGCATGTTCTATTGGTTTTTTTATAAAATCGATGGCTCCGGCACTGATTACTTCAGCGTAACTTGCTCTGCCGCTGAATCCTGTAGCCATAATGACACCGGTTGCCGGATATTCTTCTCTTACATGCTGCAAAAGTTCGAGGCCGTCCATGCGCGGCATGACGATATCGGTGATGATGAGATCACAGATCTGTGATTTGAGCAGTTCCAGGGCACTGATACCGTCTTCTGCAGAAAGAGTTCTGTAGCCTAGTGAAGAAATGAGGAGGGTGAGGGATTTCAGGACAAGGGGATCGTCATCCACTACAAGGACAACAAAATTTTTTCTCTCAATCTCTTGATTCATTTTGTCTTTGTAAGTTGACCTGTTGACTGAAATGGTCTGTAATTCGATTATTTTTCAGTGTATCTTTTCATGAGAGGAAAGTCTAGAGATTGAGCTTTTTTTCGTCAAGTTTTTCAGTGCTGTAGGATGGATCAATAGAGTTCTCTTCCATTATTACTTTTTTCGATCCATGGTGCAGCAAAGTATAGGTGGTGATGGGACTCAGGAGGCCTGTGTCTCTTGGCATATGGTGAATCATGAATGATACCGCCTGGGTAGATAGCCTGACATTTTAAATCGTTATGTCTGTACTTCGTTTCGGAGTAGTTTCGGATCATAGGTGGTTTTGTCTCCATTGATGGTATGGAAAAGAGCCCGGTTATGCTGATGAAGCAGGCAATAGTCTTTGAAATTTTGTGATTTGGGAAATTTCGTATATTGCAATCTGAGAATGAAAAGTATAGGCTGAAAAGTAAAGATGTCCAATAATCTAATATGTATCTTGGGTAGTTGCGCTTGATTGATCTTTTCTTTATGACTTTGAAAGAAAAACAAAATGATGGCTGGGATAATGAGGGGATGACAGTGCCTGCCGCCCACCTGCAACATGGTGGTTGTTTTCCGTTTAGTCAAAGGCGGAACACAACGGCGTGGGTTTTACTGAAGAGATGAATCATTCTCACCTGACACAGGTATTCGAGTCCGGGTCTAGTGGTGACCCCCTTGATGAAATTCTCACCCTGCTCTCTTCTATTGCGCCAAGCTATTCTCAGGAGTCTCTTCGCCAACTGCACCAGGAAATTGCAGATTTTTTTGCTGGAGATCATTCTGAATATCGGCCCAGTAACACCAAATATCATAATTTAGGGCATACTTACAGCGTTGTTCTGGCGACCACCAGACTCTTTCACGGCCTTTCCTGCGAAGAGCGCCATGTTTCTGAAGAAACATTGAAAAAAGCACTCTACTGTGCCTATTTTCATGACTGTGGGCTCTTGCTGAGAAATTCTGAAAATGCAACCACCGGTGCGGCATATACCAAGGAGCATGAGGAGCGTTCCATCCTCTTTATGAAACGCTATCTGCAAGAGAGAGAATTCCCCCCTTCTTTTATTACAGACTGTTCTTTCATCATTCAATGTACGAATCTTAAAGTTGATCCTGATACCCTGGCCTTTCCCTCCGAGGAGATCAAGCTGGCCGGTTTTGTTGTGGGCTCTGCTGATATCTTAGCCCAGATGGCTGATAGATATTATCTGGAACGTTTGCCTTTTCTTTTTCAAGAGCATAAGGAAGGGGGCATTACCATCCATAATTCTGCTGTGGAACTTATGCAGCACACCACCTTTTTTTATCATCACGTTATTATTGATCGATTGGAGCGGGTGTTTTTTAATATTGCTGAAGCGATGCGGACCCATTTTCGTGAACGCTGGAATCTGGACAGGAATTTATATATGGAGAATATAGATAATAATATTAAATATATAAAAACTGTTGCTCTGTCCTGCGAAGATGAGCTTGAGTGTCTGCAGCAGTTTTTACGGCGAAAGCCTCCATTCTGAGGCTGCATCTGTCAGCGCATGGGGAACGATCAGGAGGGGAGGTTGAGACCACTGGCTTCGGATTTTTCTACCAGCTCTTTGAGATAGGCCCGTTGGACCCTGGCGACAATAGCCTCGATTTCTGCCGCCAGGGAGCGTGTTTGCAGATCGAAATAAATACCACAACGATATTCTACCCCTTTCCTTCCCCTGATCTTTTCCACCGGCAGGGTGGAACCTGAGATGCACACATCCTGATCCTCTTCTATAATAATTTGGATATTGCGGGGTTCGTCAGGAGTAAAAAGGGGACCCTCCTCTTTTTCTATAGTGAAAAATACCTCGTGGGCACTGATTTCAAGAGGCCTGCTTATTAGGTCCTTTGCCCCGTGGGCTCCGCTAATAATAATCTTGGCGTCCAGACCTGCCGGTACCATAGCCCTGTAGGCCCTCACTCCTTTGATCAGTCTCCCCACCACAGGGTAGGCCAGTTTGAGAAGGGGAATGTCTCGAATCAGGGTCATTTCTTGAAAAAATGTGCCGAATTCAAGGGCCCCGGAACGGGTAAAAAGGCGTAATACCAACTTTTTGGAGTCTTTGATGTGGATGTTGCCCATACCGGGTTCCAGGGGTAGGGTGACGAGGTAGCCCATAGCCTTGAGATAATCACCCTCCGTGTAAGGCGGTTCTGTCAGGATCGGTTCCCCATCAACTATCTCTTCTATCAGAGCAGGCAGGGCATCGCTCAGACGGGTAATGTAGATTCTGGTCATACCGTCCAGTTCTATTTCCAGGACCTGCTCCTCAAGCAGGGCGCTCTGCAGATAGGGGAGGATACGTTTGGCTTCAGTAAATATTTCACCGCAGGAGACGAGTTCTTCTAACTGCTCCATGCTATAATTTTCCTCCGGGAAAAAGAGTTTCAGTTTTTTTCCTAAAGCATGCAATGCTGTTTGGGGAGAGGGGTCAGTCATCAGTGATAGCTCTCTTGGTGTTTGGCTTTAGTTCTGACGGGGATCTTTTCCGGTTTCAAACATCTCAAAGAGGTCATAGAACAGCCTGGCCACTGCACTGAAATGAGTGGCAGATCCTGAACTTGCATAGGCCTTGGTTAGTTCCATGGCCCGGGCGAAACTTTCCTGGCTCTCTGATTCATCAGGTGCCTTCAGCACATGGACAAGACGTTCTCCGATTTCATTTTTCATGGAATGCTCCTTAGTGCGAGTTGATAATGTCCGGGCTAGTATAACATTCAGCCTTCAGGTTTTTTTTCAAAACAAGTCTATATTGACATCTTCAAGATATGGGATTTTCCACCTCTTGAAGCATCTCTTCTATGACCTGGAGGCCGCCCTGCCAGAAAGATGAGTTGTTCAGGTCGATGTTGAAAGGTGCCAGCAGTTCATAGGGCGATTGGCTGCCTCCTTGAGAAAGTAGGTGGAGATATTTGGGAATGAACGCAGACCCTTTCTCCTGATAGATACGATAGAGGGAGAGGACCAGCAATTCTCCGAAGGCATAAGAATAAACATAGCCGGGAGTATGCAGAAAGTGGGGGATATATGACCACCATATACGATAATGGTCTCCCAGGGTAACCGTATCACCGAACATTGCTTCCTGGCTCTCCATCCAGAGGGCGGAGAGGTCTTCGCTTGAGAGTTCTCCCCTATCGCGGCGACTGTTGTGAATCAGTTTTTCAAAGCGGTTCATGGAAATCTGCCGGAAGACAGTGGCAAAAATTGATTCCAGTTTCTGGCAGATAAAGGCCTGGCGCTGGGCAGGGTTACCAAGTCGTGTCAACTGTCTGTGAAAGATAAGGAGTTCGGCAAAGACCGAGGCGGTTTCGGCGAGGACCAGAGGCGTGTCACTGTTAAAATACCCTTTTTCTTTTGCCAGATATTGATGGATGCCGTGTCCAAGTTCATGGGCGACAGTGGAAACATCACGAATGTTGCCGGTATAGTTGACCAGAATGAAGGGGTGCGCATCCGGTACTGCCGGATGGGCAAAGGCCCCGCCGCGCTTGCCTTCAAGAAGAGGGGCATGGATCCATTTCTTCTCAAAAAAGAGTGCTGCGATGTCTGCCATCTCCGGAGAAAAGGCCCGAAATCCTTCAAGGACCATTTCTTGGCATTCCTGCCAGGGAATTGGTTGATTTGGCAGGGACTGCAGGGGTGCGTAGCGGTCATAATCCTGGAGCTTATCCAGGCCCAGCAGCTCTTTTTTCAATCTGTAATAGCGCTGGACGATATCGTAACGCTCAGTGGTGCTGGCTACCAGGGCTTGCACTGTCTGGTCATCGAGTTCGTTGGAGAGATTTCTGGCACTGATCCAGGAAGGGTAGCTGCGCAGTCGATCATCTATCATCTTTTCACTTAAGATGGTGTTGAAGATATGGGTGAGGATGTGGAGCTGACTCTGCAAGCCCTCTGTCAGTTCAATGGCCGCAGCCTTGCGCACTTCCCGGCTGTCGGCGTAGAGATCGGAAAGAACCTCTTCTTCACTTCTTTTCTTTTCACCAAACTCGAGATGGCCCATCAGTTTTTCAAAGAGGGTGAGCCAGCTGTCGCGACCCACCGGTGAAAGCTCGACCAGCAGGGTTTCTTCTGTCCGGGAAAGGAGATGGGCCGCATAACGACGGAGATTGGTGAGGTAATGACGGTATGGCGCCGTGTCTGCGGCCTCAAGGAGTCGGTCGGCGGATTTCTGATCCATCTTTGCCCATTCCAGGTCAAAAAAGACCAGCTCACGATTGACACGGCTTGCAGCTTCCTTGGTCTGTTGGAGAAAGGCTCCGGCCTCACTGTTTTTTACCTGGGTGACAAAGTTGAGAAATGCGTAGGTGTCCATGCGGCCAAGATTGACCTGAATCCGTTCCAGACGCCGGACGGTCCGGGCAAAGACAGCAGGGTCGAGTTCTGCCAGTTTTCCGGCACAGCCCTCTTTCAGCAGCTCCGCTTCTTGCAGACAGAGGTCCAGATCGTCCTGCAGCAGTTCGTCCTGCATGGATTCATAGAGGTCTCCCAGGTTCCAAGCTATATCGGTGGTACCAAGATCATTATTTGTAGAGGCTGATGACATGGAAAAATCCTTTGCAAAATTAAGGGATTGAGTAAGTGAATTTCGGTTGATTTTTTATAGCAGGTCTCCAGTTATTTTCAAGCTTGGAAAACAAATGGTGTCCCTGACCATCCCTTTATTGTTCGATGAATTCAACAACGGTAAAAGAGCTAAAGAACCAGTCTCCCTCTGATTTCGTTACAGTAATATTCATCTCATAGGCGTCAGTAAAACGATTGTCTTTTGTTTTTCCCTCAAGACGAAGAGTAGTCATTATTTCAGCCCTGTCATCATCAGGAAAGTCGATGACAGTGTCATGAAAATCGAACCGCGTGTTGGCCAGCATTTTTTTCATCATGAGAATATGGTCGCTGATGTCTTTCTTGTTGAAATCACGATTGATATTGAAAGATTTAACCTGGATTCGGCATGGATTACTGCACAGCTTTGCTGACAGAGCAGCTTTCTTTAGCGTCTCAATGCTTCCTTCTTCCCTTGACGAAGAACAGTAGTCAGCCAATGAGGCAAGGTTGCGCCGAATCTTTTTCTCGTCATTTGGCAGGAAGAAAAGAGTTCCACCTGCAACGAGCAGGATTGCCAGGAGAATCAGAAAGTTTCTGTTCTTCATAAGACGACTCCTCCAACGATACGGTTCATCCTCACCTGACCAAAACGATGGCGGGCCATGGGTGTTCCGCGATTGTCACCAACTACATAGACATGGCCGGGGTCTATGGTTCTCATGGCAAGGTTCCAGTCGGAATGATGATGGACATAGGGCTCCTTAATCTGATTTCCATTTACAAACAGTTTCCCTTGCCGGAATTCAACCGTCTCGCCTGGCAGAGCAATAATACGTTTCAGTAACATTACACTCCGTCCTGTGAAACGGACAGTGACCACGTCAAAGCGCTGCACCGGTGAAAAGAGATACTGCGGCCGCCAGCAGAAGGCAAAGGCGCCGTCCCGGTAGGTGGGCTCCATGCTATGTCCCTGGATGCGCAGGGGGATAAGGAGATAGCCAAAAATCAGATAACAGGTAAGACCCAACACGACCAGACGAAGGAGGTACCGTCTGGTCAGGGAGGGGAAAAAAAATCGGCGAATTATAGGGGAAGACATGGCATATCAAAGAGTGACGTTAGAAGGAAAGAGACCAATATACCCCCTCATTGCAGAGGAGAGTGGTTACACGCTGTTATTCCAGGGTCTTTCAGTAATAGTCTACGTGACTTGCGTTGAGAAGTCAAAGAAGTGAGGTGTTTTCATATTCTTTTGACACGCCTTTCTTTGGCAAAAGGAGAAAAAATTATGTCCAGGATTTTTCTCATGATATAGTGAAAAATATGAAGAAAGTATTCCTGTTCAGGACATAAAATATCCTTCTCCGATCTTTTCAGTTGATGAAAATTCGTATCCTTCTCATTGTTGGCCTCTTTGCTTTGGCCTTTACTCCCCTGCTGGTCTTCATGGGCTTGAATCTGCCACGGGTACTGGCACACTTCAGAGTTGCTGAAGAAAACAGGCAGCTCCTGGTGATTCAGAAGAATGCCGGGGAGATTGCTATGGAAATGAAGTGGCGTCAGGAGAGTCTGAGGGCTCTGAGTTTTAATGCCGGTGTTGTTGACTTGGTCAGACACACATCCGGAGACATTCCCAGGCAGGTCTTGAGAAGGCGTGTGGGGAAAATGGTTGCCAAGTGGTACCAGGAGAATCCTGAGGTACTGGCTATGCGACTTTTTGATCGACAGGGATTGGAACAGTATGTCATGCAGCGGGGCAGTGACGGGGTATTGGCTGTGCTTCCGGAGAGGGAAGCCAACTCCACTCGCATACCATCTCTGATTGCTTTGGCGGATCAGTATTCTGACAGTAAAGTGTTTTCTTTCGGCTTTGATTTCGTTGATGGCATAGGTGATGAGCAGTATCCTGTTATGCAGCTGGGAGTGGGGCTTCTGAACCAGGGAGAAGTGGTCGGTGTTTCCTGTCTTTATTTGAACATTTCTCCCATGTTGCAGCGTTATTCCGGGTCGTTGCTTCAATACTCAACAGATGAACATAAATATGTTCCGTTTACTGCGTCCGTTTCTTCAGCAGATAATATTTATTTTCCGATTGAAACAGATCTCATTGAACCACGATTGGTCAAAGACAGGGACGGACAGCCACAGGCACTCATTCCTTTTTTTGTGGATGGTCATCTGCACGATAATGTGTTCCTTGCCTATCCGATAAATGCCGGAAACACGATGGTTTGGGTTCAAAAATGGCAGAGACAGATGATCTTTCTCTTGGGCCTTGTTTTCCTGGGTGTCTGTCTGGTTGCCATGAAATTATCTGCTGTAATTGATGCCTTTGCCCAGGAACTGTTTGCTGCATTTCATGCTCTGCTCCATAACCAGACGCCTCTGGCCTTTTCCTGGTCAGGACCAAAGGAACTGAAAAGTCTGAGCCGGGATCTCAACAGTCTTTCTCAGCAGTATATAGAAAGTCTCAAGGCACAAGAAGAGATGAGACTGGAAATCCGAAAAATGGAAAGACAGTTGAGGCAGTCGCAGAAGATGAAGGCACTTGGGCTGTTAGCTGGTGGGGTGGCTCATGACCTCAATAATATCCTTTCAGGTATTATCAGTTACCCGCAATTGCTTCTCTTGCAGCTACCGAAAGACAGCGAATTGCGAGCACCTATCGTTGAGATTCAGCGTTCAGGAGAACGGGCAGCGGCCGTGGTGGCAGACCTGCTGACTGTTGCACGCGGGGTTGCCAGTAAAAAAGAACAGTGTGAACTCAACTGGCTGTGCCGCGAATATCTTGAATCGCCTGAGTGTGTTGTCCTGAAAAAACATCACCCGCAGGTCTCCTGTGTGAGCCGATTTGCTCCCGAGGAACTTCCTGTCTTCTGCTCTCCAGTACATGTCAAGAAAGCCCTCATGAACCTGGTAACCAATGCTGCCGAGTCCATTAAGGAAGGAGGGGAGATTGTCATTTCCACGAGAAGGGAACAGCGAGGTGGGAAAAAGGGACAGAAAACAGGCATGTTGCCTATAGATTATGGTGTGTTGCAGATTCAAGACAATGGCCCCGGAATTGCTGAAAAGGATATTGAACATATCTTTGAGCCGTTCTACAGCAAGAAGAAGATGGGGAGGAGCGGTACAGGCCTTGGTCTGACCGTGGTCTGGAACACCATGCATGATCATGACGGTGAGGTTCAGGTCACGAGCAGTGCCGCGGGGGGGACATGCTTTGAACTCTTTTTTCCTTTGTCTCAGGGGGGAGCAACCGGTTATGTGATGAAAGCTGAGGAGCTGGATCTGCAGGGAAATGGTGAACGTATCCTGGTCATTGATGACGAAGCCCAGCAAAGAGATCTGGCTGTCAGGATCTTGAGTGTTTACGGGTATCAGGCAGAGAGTGTTGCCTCAGGTGAAGAAGCAGTGGAGTTTGTAAAGCATCAGGAGAGTGATCTGCTGCTACTGGATATGATCATGGACCCGGGAATAAACGGCTATGAAACGTATCGTCAAATCCTGGAGATTAGGCCACAGCAGAAGGCGATACTCGTCAGTGGTTTCTCCGAAAGTCTGAACGTTGAGCACATGAAAAATCTGGGGGCAGCAGAGTTTGTAAGAAAACCGTATTCCATGGAAACCCTGGCCCTGGCCGTCAAGGCCGCACTGGGGCCCAAAGGGGGCGCTTCCCAGCACTGATCATGTGTCGCTATTCTTATATATGTCTTTGCAGGTGAGAGAGACAGGTAGCTCTTTGGTACCTTGTGGTTAAGAAAGGAAAAAGCCGGAACCTTAATTATATTTTGTTTGTATTCACCTTTTTTTGGGGACGGTGATCCGGATCTCGATTTCTTTGATATCGCCGCTGTTGACCTTGAGGGATTCGACAAAACCGGTAATGGATCCTGCTAAGGCATCCTGAACAAAATCTTTCATTGGTACACGGCTGCCATTGACCAGAAGAGTGGTGTGGTCTGTTCCATTTCCGGTATCCTGGAGGAATCTTTTCTCTATAAACGAGGCGATTTCTGCTGCTTCATTGAGGCGGAAAATATAGTCGCCGCTGATCTTTTCATTGGTGGCTACGGCGATTACGCCGCTAACCTGATCACGCAGAAGTTCCTTGCTGTTGCGGAAGACTTCAATTTTGGCGACCTGTCTCGCCTCCTTGAAACCCTCACCGATGACGATGTCCACCTCGGGGAAATAGCGATAGGCCAGTGTGGTCAGGGAGTAGCCGCTGTTGTCAGTCATCATGACTATCTGGTCCGGGGCCACCAGCAGCACGGAATCTGCCCCGGCCTTGCGGTGGGTATCGGTGTCTGAACCAGGTGTATCAAAGACGATACCCGTTTCCTTGGTGGATTTGATTACGGCAACCCGATAGCCGAGCTGTTTGAGATGGCGGACCACCTGTGAAGCCAGGGTGGTTTTACCGCTGTCGTGCCAGCCGATAAAGGTGACAATGGGGAGCATAAAAAAACCTCAGAAAATAAAACAGTGCTAAATTGGTGGGAGTATTTACTGGTATTTTAAGAAGATTATCTTATCTGGCAGGAAACAGCAAGCAGGGTTTGAAAAAGAGCCCTCTCCCCATTGCTGCAGGGAGAGGGGTGTTAGTTTTAGATTTTAAATCTGGGGTGAAGAATTTTCAGCTCTGCCTCAGGTTTGTAGCCGCTGATCATACTGTGGATAGCGCCTTTGATGGCAAAGAGAGACATGTAGAGATGGACAAAAAATACTGCTACCATAACGGCTCCCAGAGCATTATGTATGATTGCCGAGAGTCGCAGGGTATCAGGGGATCCCTGAAAAGAATAAAGAAAATAGCCGGTGACGGCCATGGCCGCACCGCCCATGGTTGCCAACCAGAACCAGCATTTCTGTCCGGCATTGAATCTGCCGGCCGGCACCGGTTTTTTCTCCTTACTGAGATAGCCGCCCAGGATCAGCATCCACAAGAAATCATAGGGCGTAAAGATCATGTCTTTGGCCCAGATGAGAAGCATGAACACGGCGCTCCCGGAAAAGACTACTGCCGAGATAAGGTGAACGATTCTGCCACTGCGTGGCAGAGTCCCGCCACCTACCCATGAGCCGAAGATGATAAGTAAGCCGGTAATCACAAGCAGAGCAAAGGAGATGCCGGCAACCCAGTGAATACATCGGGCAAAAAGGTTGAAATAATAGACTTGTTTTCCCTCGTGGGAAAACACCATTGGCCCGATGACAATGTAATGGAGCAAAAAAATCAGGGGCACAACGGTTATCACCAGAAGAAAAATCTGGGAAAAAAGCTTACTCTGCAGTGAGGTAAAGAGCTGCCCGTACTGCTGCCAGTCTCCAGTGAATAAACCGTTGATTTCGTGAAAGGCAGCGGTTGATGGACCCGGGCTGAAGCTTGTTAGTAGCTGTCCTTGTGACTGGGCAATGGCCAGTGCGGCCATTGCCCAGAAAAGGATGCAGCCTGGAAGAATGAGTTTCTTCATGAACATCCTCGTAAAGGGATTATTATTTTTTGTAGGCCTTGTCCCAGCCCCAGGCGTTTGTGCCTGAACCGCGTTTGAAGACGCGTTCTCGGTACACGTCAGCCACCTCGTCAGCGTCCCCTGCCAGCAGGGACTTGGTTGCACACATGGCGGCGCAAAGCGGTACCTTGCCCTCGGCGATTCGGTTTTGTCCATAGAGAGTTTTTTCTTTCTCGCTGAACGTCTCCTCAGGGCCGCCGGCACAGAAGGTACATTTATCCATGGCACCACGTGCCCCGAATACCTGGCCACTTGGAAACTGCGGCGCACCGAACGGGCAGGCCATGAAACAGTAGCCACAGCCGATACAGGTGTCTTTGCTGACCAGCACAATACCGTCGTCGCGCTGGTAGATGGCATCCACTGGACATACTGCTATACAGGGTGCATCTGCACAGTGCATGCAGGCAACCGAGATTGATTTTTCTCCCGGTTTGCCCTGGTTGATGGTAATTACTCTGCGTCGATTGACACCTACCGGTATGTGGTGACCCTCTTTGCAAGCCACCACACAACCACTACAGTCAATACAACGCTCTATGTCACATAAAAATTTCATGCGTCCCATTTCTTATTCCTCCCTGGGCTATGCCCGGCTGACCTTGCATAGGCCGTCTTTGGTTGCCTGAATCTGGGTGATAATGTCATACCCGTAGTTGGTACAGACATTCGCTGAATCACCCATGATATACGGCTCATGACCTGCAGGGTAGTTGCCCGCCAGCGATTCGCCCATGAGTGTACCACCGAAATGGTACGGCATGAAAATTGTCTTATCATCAACTCGTTCAGTGAAAAATGCCTTGACCTTGACCTTGCCACCTTCCGGGGATTCGATCCACATCATCTCACCGTCTCGAAGTCCTAAGTTGTTACCTAAGACAGGGTTGATCTCGGCGTACATTTCCGGTTGCAGTTCGGAGAGGTATTTGTTGCTTCTGGTTTCAGCTCCTCCTCCCATGTGTTCGACCATGCGTCCGGTGGTCAAGACATATGGGAACTCCTTGACCATATCTGGATTCTGTTCACTTTTGTACCGTGTGAATACTCGGAAATGGTTCGGTTTATCTTCGTATGTAGGATACTTTTCAATGAGATCGGGTCGTGGTGAATGAAGCGGTTCACGATGGATCGGCACCTGATCAGGGAAGGTCCATACCACGCAGCGGGCTCTGGCATTACCAAACGGTGCCATGCCGCGCGCAAGAGCATCTTTGATCGTTTTCTGGGACAGATCTGTCTTCCAGTTGGTGCCGGGAACCACGTCTTTGAATTCAGCATAGCCACCCTTGACCTCACTGCCAGGATTACAGACACCTGCGGCAGCCAGCTGACCTTCCGCGCGTCCGGACATGACATAGGACGTCTCCAAGCCGAATCGGTTTCTGAAAGGAAGACCGCCTTCTGCTACAGATTTGGATATATCGTAGAGGATAGGTGTCCCAGGATGCGTATCGGTCCAGCAGGGCCAAGGCATACCATAGTATTCACCGTCACAGGGGCCGCCTTTGGCCTGCAGGGTTTCAATATCAAAGGTGTGCCAGTTTTCCATGTGCTTCTTGATCCGCTCGGGGGTCTGACCGTTGTAACCGATGGTCAGGGTTCCTTTGTTGATCTCGCGGGTGATGTCCTCAGGCACTTCCTTGATGTTTTTGTAGAATTCGTCTGCAAAGCCAAGACGTCCAACCAGGTCTTTCATGATGGTGTAATCGTCTCTGCAGCCACCTATCGGATCAACGATTTTGTGACGCCACTGGATCTGGCGTGAAGTTGAAGTCACTGATCCCGATGTTTCGTACTGGCTGGAGCAGGGCAGCAGATAGACGTTATCTGTTGTGCAGGTCGCTGCCGCCATGGTTGGGAAGGGATCGATAATAACAAAGAGATCAAGCTTGTTGTACGCCTTAACTACTCTATTATATTGAGAGTTGGAGTTGGAACCGCAGCCCCACTGGATCATGGCCTTGATTGGTGTGTACTGCTCTATCTTTTCTTCTCCAAGAACACCTTCATACCAGCGGGCAAGGGTAAATCCCTTGGCATTCATCCACTCTTTTTCTTTGAATCTGGATGCGATATAATCGTAATCGACATCCCAGACCCGGCACCAGTGCTTCCAGGCGCCGTCTGACAGCCCGTAATACCCGGGCAGATTGTCTGCCAGAACACACATGTCTGTTGCACCCTGTACGTTGTCGTGTCCACGGAAGATGTTGGTGCCGCCGCCTGATTTACCCATATTGCCAAGTACGAGCTGCAGAATGCAGAAGGCACGGGTAATAGAGGAACCGATAGAATGCTGGGTTCCACCCATACACCAGGTGAGGGAAGTAGGTCTGTTTGTGGCCAGGATCTTGGCTACTTTTCTGACCTGATCTGCCGGAATACCGGTGATGTTTTCGACTTCTTCCGGTGTGTATTTGCTGGCGACTTCAACCATCTCGGGGTAACCGGCCACCCGGGTGCTGATAAACTCTTTGTCTTCCCAACCGTTCTGGATGATTTCGTTGATAAGCCCCATGATAAAGGCGCAGTCCGAACCTGGACGTATGCGAACAAATTCAGTAGCTTTTGCAGCGAGCTTGGTAAAGCGCGGATCAACCACGATTATTGGCGCATTATTGACCTCCTTTGCATGCAGAATATGCTGCATGGAGATCGGATGCGCCTCAGCGGCGTTGGACCCGATAAAAATAAATGATTTTGCATGCCTCATATCGTTCAGGCTGTTGGTCATTGCTCCGTAACCCCATGTATTGGCGACACCTGCCACCGTTGTGGAGTGTCAGATACGGGCCTGATGATCGACGTTATTCGACCCCCAGAATGCAGCAAATTTCCTTTGCAGATAGGCCATTTCAGTGGAGACCTTGGCACTGCCGTTTAAGTGCAGGGCGTCGGGACCGTCTTTTTCACGGATGGCTGTCAATTTAGCAGAAACTTCACTCATCGCCTGATCCCAGGTGATTTTCTGCCATTTCCCATTGACTCGCTTCATCGGGCTTTTGAGTCTTTTTTCACTGGTCACCATGTCGATGGCTGAGGCACCCTTACAGCAGTAGCCGCCTCGGCTGACAGGATGGTCCTGGGCTACTTCCTGTCTCACCCAGACGCCATTTTGGACTTCAGCATTGATACCACAGCCTACAGCACAGTGGGTGCAGATGGAACGAACCATTTTAGAATCGGGGTAGGCTGCTTTAGCGGCGGCAGGTGAGGCTGCTTTCGCAGTCATCCTTGTTGTCATAGCCGCGCCAGTCAGGGCAGCTGTTGCTACCGACAGTTTGAGGAATGAGCGTCTGGCAACCTTGGGATTCAGGGTTACCCGACTGGTTTTCGTTCCTATGGTAGAGGAACTGTGAATTTTTCGTTGCGCCATTTGAGAGTCTCCTTTTTCGGTTAACGCAGTGAGTCGTAATACTTCTTGAAGGCTTCTGACTTCCGGTAGAGTACTTCGTCCGGACGCCTGGCTTTCATCTGTTCCTTGGCCTTTGCCTTTGTCCCAACCAGGGTCGAGCCGGCGACTATCGCCGAGCCAGCCAGTATCTGTTTGAGAAAGGATCGCCTGTTGTCATCTTTTTCCTGCATACTTTTCCTCCATAAGGTTTATGGAAACATTTGAGCTACTTGCCTTGCCGGCCAATTGCCATATTGTGTAATTTTTTCCTTTTAGTTATTAATAGATTGCCAGTTTGTTTCGGGTTTGTTCTGTAAGAGGCCTTGCTCCAGCTCAAGGTAGGCACAGAGAAAGGCCATACACTTTTGATAGAAATCAGCCTTTGGATTGCCTTTGATGCTCTTCTCTATATGATGTGCGGTTGGCAGGAGAAACTGGTGTAATAATTGGTCCTGCACTTCTCTCGCCATATCCGAACCCTGTTTTTCTTCTTCAACAAGGGTAATCAGCGTATCCAGCATGAGCAGAAGAGAGTCTTCAGAATCAGTGATGGAATCGTTCTTGATAAGCTGGTTTTGTTTTAAGAGTTCACGGTAGCTGACGAGACTTGGACCGAAACTCTTGCCATCAAGATAAAAGGCTGCGTTTAACGGGAGAAGGTGTTTGCTGTAAGGATCGACGAAGAGGTCGTAGTACTCTTCTCTCAATTCCCTGAGGTCCTTATTGTCCAGCATTTCGCCAAGCTCACGGATAACTGTGTCGAGCTGTTGATTGATGCGTTCCTTGTTGAGAGCGGCAAAAATTCCCCGCCAGCGGCTGATCCGCTCGGCATCGGGCGTATCCTGGAAAAAAGATTTGAAAAGATCCAGAAAACGAAGGCGTACCAAGCAAAGGTCACGATCTGATAGTTCGGTGTTTTGAGTCATTTCTCATGCCTCTCGAATAGGTTAACAACACGGCATTTATCACAGTATTTCAGCAAATCATCTTGACTGTCATACATGTTTTTGGCAGCGAGAATGGAAATTACCTTTTCCAACGATTTACGTGTGCCGAATATTTTGCCACATGCCTGACACTTGACTGGCTCGGCTTGAGCCACAGTCTTTTTCTCGAAAAATGATGCCTGTAAGGAGAGGCCGGGTAGGGCTGTAAGGGCGTTTTCCGGGCAGACTGTAATGCATATTCCGCATTGCACACAAAGGGCTGGATAATGTTTGAGCGAAAAATTGCTGCTGTCGGCTGTCAATGATTCTACACGGCAATCACCTACACAGGCGCTGCAGTGAGTGCATTTTTCTTCATCGCAGATTATTTCACCAAAACTGTTTGTGACAGTGTCAGTTAGACGGACTGGTTCGGCATCGCTTTGCAGCCTGAGAAAGTTGAGCAGGTCGATGAGTTTCTCTCTACGATTAGTGTAGGAAAAATCATGATAGAAGCTGGTTAGCGGCCCAGGGCTCTTTTCTTCAGCGAGACAAGCGCTTAGCTGCTGCGTTTCGATCATACGTACCGCATCTTGTATGTGAAAAAGGGCCTGGAGAATAGTGTTGACGAATTGGACTTGAAGTCCTGCTTTACTGTTTTTTGTTCCTAGGGTGAAAATCCGTCCTGCTCCCATGGCAAAGAGCAGAAGGAGCTGCATGGCACTTAATGAATCAGGTTGCGGATGTTCCAGAAAAAATACGTTGTTAGTCCGCTGTGCTGGTGTGTACCACCAGTAACGGTGCAAATCGTGTTCGCTTCCCAGGATTACAGTTGTTCCGGCAGGGAGGGCGAAGGTTCTGAAATATTCAACAAAATGCATGTCATCAAAACGTTTGTACTGCAGTGCGCCTGTGGGACAGGCGGCCAGGCAGGCGCCACATTCAAGGCATGCAAGGTGATCTATTTGTACACCGTCTTGGTCTTGCTTCACGGCATTGTGGGGACAGGCATTGAGACAGGCCGTGCAGCCTATTCCTCGTTTGGCGCTATATTGGCAGAAAGTATGATTCCAGGTTATGGCTTCTTCGACCTGCGTAGCATAGATAGACTTGAAGAGGCGGGGAAGAGTGTCTTCAGAGTATATTTTATCCTTGTTTTGGGGGAGATCCGCCTTGGCTCCCTGGAGAAGAAGAATAGCCGGGGTCAAGAGTTCTCTATTTTCTACGGCATGCAGATCAATCGCTGCGTGCGAACAGGCGGCTACGCATTCTTTGCACAATGTACATCGGGAAAAATCAAGAAACAGCTGCTCGGATAAACAGTGTTCGGGACACACCGGACCACAATCGCCGCAGTAAGTACAGCGGCTAAGATCAACAGCTTGCTTGACCATGAAGCGGAGTCGGAAACCATCCTGTGTTTCTGTAATTTCCAACGCTTCGGCAGTGACCATTTCCGGATGATAGCCCCGCACAAGTAATGGGTCGATCTGCAGGACGCCGCCGTAGGTATCTGTAAAAGTCTGTAAGGAGTTCGCATCTGCTCCCAGGACAGTCACACGGGGATCTGGCTCCAGGGTATAGGTTCGGTAGGCCTGGCTGTTGCTGCGGGTAAATTCAGCCCTGGCGATAGCGGCCATGGCTGTTTCGCTGTAGTCTGCGAGGTCTCCGTTGAGCTGCAAAGTCGGGGAAAGGGGAAATGACGAATCGGGGTGGACTGAGGGGAACCCGCCAGCGAGAAGGACGTCCTTGTCTGACCCTTGTCGATAGCTGAAGGCTTCACCCGGACGCACAGGAATGGGGATAGAGGAAAAAATCGGATCTGCACCCTTACCCGAGCACAGAAGATGTCCTGAATAGTTTTTCATAAACGTTTTTCTCTCAAGGGTCACCTTGCCTGATTATGTGAAGCGACCGCAAAAATGTTTTTTCGTTTCAAGGCTGAAACAGTTTCATTCCTGGAAAAGATCAGGAATGTAAATTAATACTATGATAAAGAATGAAGGAAAGAAATAGGGAGAGGACCTTTTTTTTTGTAGGGTAAAGACAACAATTCCTGTAGGTCGTGCAGGCCTTACAAGGAAGGGTGTCTTTTGTGGAAACATTCATTAGCCGTCCACAAGACTGCACGTCTGGTCAGTTCTGTAGCATTTTTCAAACCGAGTTTCTGTTTGATACGGTCACGATATGTGCCAATTGTCTTGACGCCGAGTGTCATCTGATTGGCAATTTCTCTGGTAGACAAGCCGGCGCCGATGAGACGGAACACCTCCAGTTCCCTGTCAGTCAAAATATCTACCGTTGATACGCCCTTGCAATTTGGATTGACCTGCAGTTTGTCAAGCAGGAGGGCAACCATGTTACTGCTGGCGTGGATTCTGCCTGCGCGGATATTCCGAAGAGCAGAAATTACCGATTCGGAAGCCTCTCTTTTCATGACATATCCTCGCGCTCCTGCTCGGATAGCCCGCTCAGCCCAGACAGATTCATCGTGCATGGATAATACCAGCACCGGAATGTTTTTGTCGGAACCGCTTATCTCTTTTACCAGTTCAAGGCCGTTATCCTCGGCCAGGGAAATGTCGATGATAGCCATATCGGGTGCCTCTGCGGCAAGTGCCTTGCGTGCTTCAAAGATGTCTGCAGCCACAGCACAGACCGTGAAGTCTTCTGCCTGGTTGATCAGTTCTTTCATGCCCATCCGAAAAATGGGGTGATCGTCAACAATAAGAATCTTGGATTTCATGAGAAAACCTCTCCATAAAGAGTCACAAGTGTACCGTTGTTGTCACCGGGTCGGATATCAAGGGTAGCACCAATTGCCTTTGCCCGGTACTGCATGGTATGTAATCCCAGGCCTTTTTTTCGACCCTGCTCCGGTATACCCTGGCCGTCATCGATGATGGTTACAGACAGGCGGTTGTCATGGCGCAGAATTATAATTCGTATCGTATCCGGCCTGCCATGCCTGGCGGCATTAAAAAGGGCCTCCCTGATAATATAATATACATGTGGAGCAATATTACTGGCAAGCGGTTCGGCTCGGCGGTCGAACGAGAGTCTGCAGTGCACGGGATACAGCTGCTCTATTTCAGCAACCAACTCCTCAATGGCAGCCTCCAGTCCATGTTCTATGACATGTACCGGATACAATCCCCGCGAGAGCCAACGTGTCTTTTCAATGGCCTCGCGGATCAGGTCTCGGATGGTGCTCAGCTGTCCAGCCTCTTTGGGCGCATGTGTTTCCAGTCGCTGCTGCAGGACTTTGCTTAAGATTTCTACGCCGCTTAGGTGGGAGCCAAGATCATCGTGGAGGTCTCGGCCGATTTTGCTTCGTTCTTCTTCGCTTATGGCAATGATTTGTCTTTCCAGATTGGCCATTTCTTTTTCAGAACATGTTTTGAGCACATGGAGCCACATGCCCTCAAGCAGCATGGTCATCTGACGCACATCAGAATTGTCGTAATCTTTGGAACTGTTGCACACTCCAGCCACCAGTACGACTTGATTGTTGTTGCTGATCGGCACATCTACCCGGCGTTCTATTTTCTGACTGTATGGGTAAGCATCAGGATTTGTTTTATCGCCGTCGTTTACGATGCAGACTTTTTGTTGCCGTATGCAACTGCCGATCAAACCACTATCCGCCAGGCGTCTGGGGTTAATGCTGTCATCATCAGGGCTGAGACCGACTTGCCCGAGGCCAATGGTCACCTGGGAACATAACGTAGTGTGAGTCTGGGCGTGATTGACCAGAGCGATGTAGCCTCTTGTGCTGCCGGTAATCTGGACAATACGGTGCAGGACAAAGTCATATTTGTCATTGATGTCGAATTCATCCATCGATCCGAGTTGGAGCAGGGTGTCAAGTCGCAGTTCATCACGGTGCAGGATCCGCTCTTTTTCAATGCGATCATCCACCATGGCGTTGGCAAGCCTGCCCAGATCTTCAAACTCGGAAAAGGCAAGGTCCGTGTCCTGTATTTTTACCTGGGTATGCGCGGCTTTTCTGAAAAAATCGGTAAAGAGACTGATTCCGTGTTTGATCTTAATCGAGTGGTAATAGGTCATGCTGAGGAGCAATAGAACGGCAATGGCAAAGAGTCCGATAAAGATGAACACATTTTTGAAGGAAATGGCGGTATAGGTCAGAGTTTCATCATGGATGGCCTTTGCCATGGCATCCATGGATATGTCGGCAGCCAGTATCCAGTTCCATTCGGGGTACGCTTTGATGAAACTGAGACGCTGCTGGCCTTCATCGGGATACATCTTTGCACTGCGATACAGGACATACCCACCGGAACTGTTTTCCAGTCCTGTCTTCAGTAAAGTCTGTCCATAGGTCTTTCCCTCTATGTCGGTAAGGTCTGTGACCGACCTGCCGATGAAGTTTTTGTTCTGATGGCTGATGATCGTCCCGTCAAAACGAAAGCAGAGGATATGCCCGTCTCCGCCAAACTGTATATCCTGTACGGTGGCAAGTATTTCCTCCTGCAGATTTTTCTCCATGGCTGCGCTGGATATGCCGGCCCCGATGTACCAGTCAAATGGTTGAAAGTATTTGACAAAGGTGATGCCTGGAAAGCATTTGCTCGTGGAGTCGTCTTCCATGTGCTTGTGACGGAATATGCCTGCACCTTTTTCTTTGAGCATCTTAACAATATTCAGGGCTACCGGTTTGCCGGTTTGATCTTTGAGTTGGCACAGACTTTGTCCCTCAAGAAGGGGGTCATTTGCAAAGAGATCAATGACATCCTCCTCGATTCGCCCGGCAAAATAGTAGCCAAGACCGTTGTCCCAGCGAATCGGACGCAGTATCTCGGCGACCATGGAACGCAACTGCAGCATGTCCTTTTCTTCCCTGTACATCCGGTAGATGTGAGAGGCTATGGTATATGCGGATTGGACTTTCACGCGCAATTCGTTTTCGATGCGCAGGTCTGCCTGAGAACGTCGCTGCTCTATGAAATCCAAGACACTGTTCGCCTCTTCCCTGGCCCTCGTCTGGTAGAGTTCCTTGTAGTTCTGTTGTATATTGGCGATGCTTTCCTGGTACGTCTGGTATTCGTTGATTATCCAGAATATTCCAATAAAGACAGCGAGTGCCAGGATGACAGTCAGGGAAGCACGGAAGGGAGCGGATGAGAGCGTGGGGCGGCGTGTTTTAGCCATTATGCCACCCGGAAGAATGATGGGTATCGTGAACCTGCATCCATTATCCGATAAGAAGCTGCAATATTTCTGTGCTGTGGCTTACGCGAGTAATGAAAAGCGGCATTATTGTCAGGAGCTGTTGCTTTGTCTTGTGGCATGCCGGTTCAGTTGTCCGTTACTTTCTGGATGATAGGGTAGATGGTGGTCAGATAAATGGAATCCATACCCTGATGATCGTTTTCACCAAACTGGAAGATGACCCCACCCAGATCGAAGTGGGCTCTCTGTTGCATGGTCTGAATGAATTTTTCCCGTGTCAGCTCACCTGTCACCGCATCTGCTATGGCTGCAAAAAGTTTACCGGCAATGTAGCCCTCCAGGCTGATAAAACTGATGGGGAAGTCGCGCTGGTAGCGGTGCATGGCCTCTCTGTATTCCCGGATAAGAGGAATACGGTTGTCCCAGGGAAAAGGAACAACCTGGGAAACAATTACATGGTCACCGTAGGTACCCAGGGCATTTTTGAGGCTTTCGGTTCCAACAAAAGAAATATTGCCAAATATTCTGGGGCCCGGTTTTTTTGCCTTGCTCAGTTTAATGAATTCGGCACAGGCGGCATACGTACCAACAAGAATAACCGCCTCAGGCTCTGCCCTGTAAATTTCCTGCAGACCGCCCATGACGGCAACAGTGTTTCTCTCATAACTTCCCTGGGAGACGAGTTGTAGATTTCTTCTCTGCAGGGCGAGTTCGATGCCCTTTAAGCCGGCAAAACCATAACTGTCGTTCTGATAAAAGCAGGCAATGCGCTGCATCCCCAGTTGTTCGGTAAAGTAGGCGGCAAGTGCTTCCATTTCCTGATAATAACTGGCACGAACGTTGATTATATATCGGTGGAACGGATTCCTCAGTAATTCAGCTCCTGAAAAAGGGGCGAAAAAGGGAATCTTATATTTTTCAATGATGGGTACAACAGCCTTGGCCGTGGGGGTACCGACTTCACCGATGAGCAGAAAGACCTGATCGTCCTGGATCAGCTCCAGGGTGTTTCTGATTGCTCTGTCTGGCTCGTAACCGTCATCCATGCTGCGCAGGAGGACATTTCGGCCCTTTACGCCGCCCTTCTCGTTTATTATAGCAATAGCTGCCTGAAGACCGGCCCGCATTTCCAGGCCGAGATTTTCTGCAGGCCCGCTCAGAGCGCACGACTGGCCAAGCAGCAAAACACTACGCTGCTGATCCTCCTTGGCAAGTGAACTCTGGGCAAACAGGAAGAGCAATAAGAAGATCATGCCCAGTTGGAAGAGAGAACAGGGTGGAAAAACTCTTGTTGTTCTTTTGTCTTTAATTGTTTTGGCGTGTATCATTCCAGTATAGGTTACATATCAGGGAGAAACGCATTGCCTGTGAAAAGAAATTAATATGATTTTCGTTTCACAAAGAGATCATGTAAAAGAAATGTATCGTAACGAGGGTATGAAATCCAAGGAAAAGTTTTAGCCGCTCTGCGATGTTGAGGAAAAGGAAAGGTGAACCGGCCGCTATGGCCGGTTATACTCATTTGTCGACGCTAAATGATAAAAGAGAGAAAACACATGATTTCTCTGAACCAGGCCCATCAGTATGTCGGCATGCTTCGTTCGCTGGAACCGGTTGCTGTTCCTCTTGATAAGGCCCTCGGTCTGATTTGTGCAGTGGAGGTGCGTGCCGGTGTGAATTGCCCAACGGTTGATTCCTCGCTGAAGGACGGCTTTGCAGTGTTCTCTGCGGATATTGCAGATGCCTCGCCCGAGCATCCGGTGACACTCTCTGTTGCTGGTACCTTGACTGCCGGGGCTGATGCTGATAGACTCCGTGTCAAACAGGGTACGGCGGTACGTATCATGACCGGTGCCCCTCTCCCTCGTGGTGCCACATCTGTGCTGGCATCTGAGTTTGCGCAGGTCGAAGGCGGACTGGTGACGATCAGGGCTGATGCCCGGCCAGGCCGCAATATCCTGCGCAAGGGCAGTGATATCGTACAGGATCAGGTGGTCTTGCACAGGGGAGACCTTCTTGGGCCGACCCATCTTGGCCTGCTGGCTGCAGCCGGGGTGAATGAAGTCACCTGTTACCCGTTGCCAAAGGTTGCCGTTGCCGCAACGGGCAGCGAATTGGTGTGGTCTGGTGAACCTGTGACTCCCGGAAAGGTGGCCGCCAGTAACATGGTTACAGCAGCCGCTGAGATGCAGGCATTGGGCATTACCGCTTCCACTGTTCTCTTGCGTGACAGTCTTGATCAGCTGCAGGAGCAGTTTGGCCATCTTGTCCGTCAGGTTGACATCCTGATCACCTGCGGTGGAGTACTTGACGGGGATAAAGACCTCACCCTGCAAGCCATGCAACAGATCGGTATGGAAAAAATCTTCCATCGTGTTCGTATAGGACCGGGTAAAGGCGTCTGTATGGGACGGGTTGGTGAGACGATCGTGTTTAATCTGCCGGGTGGTCCGCCATCCAACCATGTGGCCCTGCTTCTCCTGGCCCTGCCGGGAATTCGGCGATTGATGGGGTTTGCCAATCCCCTGCCACAAAAGAGAAAGGTTGTAGTGACAGAAGAACTTACTGGGCAGGAAAACTGGACCCAGTTGCTGTATAGCAGAACAAAATATGAAAACGGAATCCTTGTCGCCGTTCCCCTACGCAGCATGGGCCGGTTTGAAGCTATGGCCACAGCCGATGCCCTGATCGAGATACCTGAGGGCTGCGCTGTGATCGGAGAAGGAACTCCTGCTGAGGCATGGCTTTTCAGGGAAAAGAGCAGAACAAACGATGAAGCATGAAAGGATCTTCATTTCTCACTGAAAACAGATGTCAGGAACGATAAACCCGATACCCGGTACTTAATTTTGAAGCATATGGATAATCAGATTACACTGGTACAAAAGACAACAGTTATCAGCGCCAGCGGTCGTGAAGAACGAGAGGAAACGCTGGCCATCGAAGTCCCGTATAAGGTCGCCCTCAATGACAAGGACATCGGAGCCTCCATGGTCCTGGCAACCGGATTGGAGGAGTTCGGGGCCGGGTTTCTTTTTGGTCAGGGCTATGTTACCAAACCTGGCCAGGTGCGTGAGGTACTGGTCTGTCCGGAGGGTCGTATCTCCGTGCATGCCGATGTGGAAGAAGGTGTTGAGCCAAAAGAAGTGATTATCACTTCAGGCTGTGGTGGTACCGGGAAGATATCAAGGGAGATGCTTGAGGGGGCCTTTGATCCGCTTCAGGAGTGCACTATCAGCTTTGATGAGGTGAAACGCTTCATCCGGGAGGTGCTGCAGAAATCACCACTTGGTCCGGCGACTCACTGCGTACACGGTTGTGGGCTCTGGGCAGATGGTAAATTGCAGGGATTCTACGAGGATGTGGGGCGCCATAATGCTGTTGACAAGGTCATCGGTGCTATTTTGCTTGGCAAAATCACGGCAAGAGGGGCGATTTATACCACTGGCCGTCTCACTTCTGATATGGTTCTCAAGTGCGCCCGTATCGGCATCCCCATTATCCTGTCCCGTACCTCCCCGTCTTCTCTTGGTCTGGCCATTGCCCGTCGTGCCGGTGTCACGTTGGTGGGCTATGCCCGCCCGGATCGGCTCAATGTCTTTAATGCCCCGGAACGGATTGTAGAGTAGCGGGGTATGTTCAACTCATTGCGTTCTTTCATGTGTCTGTCCTGCAGGCGGTTTTTCTCATCAGCGAAGAGGGATGTCGGATGACCAGACTATCTGTTTGTCATACGGCTGCCTGGCTGTTTCGTCCGGTCGTATCTAAGACTGGCTGGACGAGGCCCTGGGGCAATCTGATTGACGGGAGCCCACGGTACGCCTGGCACCGTGGGCTCAAGGAACACCTTCTCTTCTCACCTGTATTTTCTCAATCTGTACTGTGAATATTTGAGAAAATAGCTGTCTGTACCTGAAAGGTATTTTTAAATTCTTGTTTTTAGGTTAAGATAGGGGCACGCGTAGAATTTGAGAAATGTAAAAAAGATCCCTGCTTACCACTGAATTTTAGCGGTTTGTCTTCTCTTGGTGTGCATGGCGCCCAAGAATTGCTAAGCTTGAGAAGCAATAAGAAAATATTTTTTCTTTGAGTGTTCCTTTCCACGACAAGCGCCCCTGCCCGGTAATACCGGGCAGGGGCGCTTTCTGCTTATGAAACTAGCTGTTGTCTTCTGCTTTTGATTCCGGTAGGCATGTGAGAAATATCTTCTACGTAGTAACAATGGGTTAAAAAAAATTAAATGGTTACAGACATAACAAGGAAGAGATTATGATCACTGCAACTGATGTCGCCCTTTCCTATGGGAAGAGGGTTATCTTTCAGGACGTTAATATAAAATTCACCCCCGGTAACTGCTATGGCCTCATTGGGGCCAATGGTGCCGGAAAAACTACCTTTCTGAAGATCCTCGCGGGGGACTTTGAACCGGATCGGGGCACCGTTTCTATGGGGAGCCGGGAGCGGCTTGCGGTCTTGAAACAGGATCAATTTGCCTTTGATGAGGTAACGGTTATGGATACGGTCATCATGGGTCATAAGCGCATGTATGAAGTACTGCTTGCGCGTGAAGCATTGTACGCCAAGAGCGATTTCAGCGAGGAAGACGGGATACTCAGCGGTGAACTGGAGGCAGAATTCGACGAATTGAATGGCTACGAGGCTGAGGCCGAAGCCGCGGTTTTGCTCAGTGGTCTTGGTATTACCGAGGACCTTATCCACAAAAAGATGAAGGAGCTGGAAGGCGGTGAGAAGGTGCGGGTCCTCCTTGCTCAGGCCCTATTCGGTACTCCGGATATCCTCCTTCTGGATGAGCCTACCAACAATCTCGATATCCAGTCCATTGTCTGGCTGGAAAACTTCCTGAGCAGATTCCAGAATACAGTTATTATTGTCTCCCATGACCGGCATTTTCTCAATCAGGTATGTACTCATATGGCAGACATAGATTTTGGCCAAATCCGGATCTATGTCGGTAACTATGACTTCTGGTATCAGGCCAGCCAACTGGTTCTACAGCAGAAGCAGAATGAGAATAAAAAAACCGGGGCCAAGGCCAAGGAACTCAAGGAGTTTATTCAGCGTTTTTCTTCCAACGCGTCCAAGGCCAAACAGGCCACTTCCAGAAAAAAACTGCTGGATAAACTTACTCTGGAGGAGATGCCGACCTCTTCAAGAAAATATCCTTTCATATCTTTTAAGGCCGGCAGGCCATGCGGCGATATCATCCTGGAGATAAAGGACCTTGCCAAGGAACTTGATGGGGTAACCCTCTTCCAGGATCTGAACCTTACCGTGAACAAGGGTGATAAAATTGCCTTTGTCGGCAGCAACAGCATGGCTAAGACCACACTCTTTCAGATTCTGACCGGCGAGATAGAACCGGACAGGGGCAGCTTTCGCTGGGGGGTGACCATGACTTACTCCTATTTTTCCAAGGAAAACAGCGCTTATTTTGCAAATGATGTAACTCTGGTAGAGTGGCTCGGTCAATACACTCCGATAACAGAGGGAGAGTCCTTTGCCAGAGGGTTTCTCGGCAAGATGCTCTTTTCCGGAGAGGAGGCCTTGAAGAAGACCGGAGTCCTTTCGGGAGGAGAGCGGGTCCGTTGTCTGTTGGCCAAGATGATGCTTTCAGACGCCAATGCCCTTGTCCTGGATGAGCCTACCAATCATCTGGATTTGGAATCTATCACCGCTTTAAACAACGGTCTCATTGCCTTCCCTGAAGTCATTCTCTTTGCCTCCCATGACCATGAGTTCGTTTCCACCATTGCGAACAGGATCGTTGAGCTTTTGCCCGGTGGTATAATTGACCGGATGATGCCCTTTGATGCCTATCTGGAAGATGAAGACGTGGCCCGTTTGCGGGCCGAGTTTTCCTGATGGTCTTGTTAAAGCGTAGACAGGCCTAAATTAAAATGTCTGCAATCTCGGTATGTTGTTGATATTCCGTGTCTCTGTTGTCTGGAACCGATAAAGGCTTCGAAGGGAAATATGACGATTTTTGAGAAAACAAGGAAGAGTGTAAGGTAACTGTTAGTTTCTCAGCTGCTTATGATTGCCGTTGGAAATTTTAACTGATCTCAGGTGGTGGTCACCGCGTGGAACATGAAGGAATGTGTTGAGATGCATTGATAACTCATTCGGATTAGACTAGATATTAATGAATAATGAAACTATGTGTGACCGTTACCCGCACCATGATTGTCAATTAGAAGATTGAACTGGATCAGAGATTGTCGAATGGTCAGGTAGCTACCCAATAATACAGGATATAATTTCCTGCACGGAGTCGTTCAGCTGGAAGAAACAACAGCTTCTCAAGGTAGAGTGAATCAAGAAGATGACAAAAAAAAATATACCAATGCCACACTGTTTAACTTGTGGGGAAACGAGTGGTCAAGACTATATAAGCGGTGCAACCTCTTATCTCTGTCCGAACTGCGGTACGGAAATGAGATACTTGCCTGCCGGAGAGCTGCTGACTTCCAAGGGCAGTGATGTGAAAAAAAATAGTGGCTGGATAACCACATTTTCCGTGCTCAGTTCAGAGCTCCATTCTGCCTGGGCCATGTTCGGTATAGGGGGAGTGATTCTGATTGTATCCCTTTCGTTTGTAGTTGTTGGGAAAATAGAGTCTGAAAGTGCCCTTTGGAGTTCCGTTTCAGGAGGAATTCTGATTGTCCTCGGCGTAAGAAAATTGATTATGCAAAAGAAAAAAATGCAGAAGGCCCTAAGTCTGTATCCCTACTGGGAAAAATGATTTCCGTCTCTGCTTTCCCTTTTATTCTTAACACCTTGTCTGTTGGTCTTAGGTGGTGAAGATTTGGGGGGCAGGTGAAAGAAGCTCGCGCCTGGTCTTTGCTCCTGTCAATTAAACTGGTGCTTGAAACTTCAGTGACAAGAGTTACATTCCTCCTCTGGATTGTTGGTAAGAAATTTCCCCTGTTATGAGGCAGCAGCTGATTGGGTGAAATGGACTTTAGTCATAATATTCGATGGATATCTTCCTGTAATTAGCCGATAGGTTCTTGTTACTATTATGAAACGCTTAACTTCTTGTTGTCACTCTTTCCCTTTCTTGTTTTCACTGTTAATCAGCCTGACTTTTGTGGTTTCAGGTTGTGTAATGACCAAAGAACAGGATACGCCTCTCTTGCTCTTTCAGCAATATGATGAGTTGGAGAGTGTCAATAAGCAATTGGCGAAGGAATTGGAGCAACAGAAACAACTGACAGCTCAGTTACAGATGAGCCTTTTGGCAAAACATGCAGAAATTGACAGGCTTACCGTGATACAGGAGCGTTTTGTCCGTGAGTTTGTGCATAATAAGGCAAAATTGTGGAACAGAGGTGACAAGGTGGAGACTGTGAGATTTGTTGCCGAGGTGACAACGGTCATAGACATGGTAAAAGGGAACAAACCCACAGGGAGCCGGAAAGATTCCTTGCTTCGGGCCGAGCAGTATCTGGCTGGCAGCAAGACTGCGCTGGATAAAGGTGATTTTGAGGATGCTTTGTCTCTTGCTGAACAGGCATTGCAGCAGGTACAGGCAATGCGACTGCAGTTAGCTTCTGATGGCCAATTGAAGGATGATATTCTTGTTAATTTTGCGGCACCTTTGCCGATGAGGTTATTGAAAAGCAGTAATCTCAGGGATGCTCCATCAATAGAGGCAAAAGTGAAGGGTGTTCTGGAAACAGGGTGTCATGTGATTGCTGTTGGCTATAAGGGACAGTGGGTGCAGGTGATGACTGAAGAACAGGATAAGGGATGGGTCCATTTCTCACTTCTCAGCGGAGTCTAGGAAGGTGATAGAGTCTTCTGAGAGTGGTTGTCTCAGGGGGCATCCGCTATATATACAACCTGGTTACGGCCATTTTCTTTTGCTTGGTACAATGCTTGATCAGCTCTGCTGACGAGACTGTTTTCATTTTTTTCTTTTTCCAAAATTCTGGCAACACCAATACTGATACTTACCTTTATCAAGCAGTTTTCAAAGGTGAATATATGTTTTTCCACCGCCTGTCTGATTCGTTCCGCAGTATGTTGCGCCTTCTCTCCACTCGTCTCAGCCAGAATAACAAGAAATTCCTCCCCGCCGTAGCGGCCAGCCATGTCAACATTTCGTAAGGTCTCCTGAAAAATCTTGGCCATTTGTAAGAGAACCGCATCTCCTGCCAGATGTCCATATGTGTCATTTATTCTTTTGAAATAATCGATATCGATCATTAAAATTGAAAATTCGGCCGTATAGCGTTGGTAGTATTCAAAGTGTTTGGACAGACTTATCATGATCTGTTTCCGGTTGGCCAGCTGGGTAAGGGCGTCGGTGGTGGCAAGTTGTTCCAGTTTGGTGTGGCTCAGGTTGAGCTCGGCAACCATTTCATTAAACACCTTGGTGGCGAACCCCAGTTCGTCGTTTTTCTGAATAGGTAAAGTTACATTTAGGTTTCCGTTTGCCACTTGCAGGGCACCGTTGGTCAAAGCTCTCAGGGGTGTAATGATCTGCCTGGCAAAGAGGTAGGCTGCCAAGCCAATGAACAGGGAAAAAGAACAGATAATGAGGACATTTCGATTCCGGGCACGAGTAACCCTGGCAAATACATCATCATGATTTTCAGTAATGAGAAGGCCCCAAAGTGGGTTTTCCAGGGGCGTCGCTATCCCGACAACACGAGTGCCATGAGAATTGAAAAAATCCTGCAGCTGGGGTGGGCTGTCAAAAAGTTGAGCCGTGCCGCTGGTAATAATTTCAGGCGATCCGAAATCTGTGGAGTGACCGGTGGAAAGAAAATGAGTTCCATCGTGAAGATTTATAAGTGAGCCACAGATATGGAGATCATTTTTGGTGTCAAAAAGCGCAGTTTGCAAGAGCGGCAATATTCCCTGTAGACGTACTTCAGCAGCAAGGAACCCGGCGTACGCGTCGTATCTTTCAGAAAAAAGCGGGATGCCGATCAACATCAGAGGGGAGTTGTTTTCCGCGTCAAAGTATACATCTCCTTTAAAGGAGTTCGCGGCAGCAATTTGTTCAGCAGTATTTTCCGGTAGCTGAATCGGATGATCCTTCTCCGTTGTCTCTGAGGCAGCAACAATAACCCCTTCATTATCCAGGACAACCAGGCGTCTGTAGTCATCAAATTGGTTTTGCACCGAGCTGAGATATGTGGCAATGTTTTTAGAATATACAGAGGGGTCGGATGGGTCTGTGTCTGTATTGTTTTTTGCGCTGAGGTGCCTGCCTAAATTTTCAGAAATGATAAATGAGTTGGAGAAAACATGCAGATCATAACTCCGTTGTTTGAACCAGAGAGCAATCTCCCGTTCAATGATATTGGCGGAATAAAGCAGTTTCTGCTCGGTCTTCTCAGTTATGGTTGTATGGATCATACTGTTCAGAATCCATCCCATCCCGAACGAAGGGATGAATGTAACCAGAACCGAGAAAATAAGAATGCGGTTCCTGATACTCATTAATCCATAATTGTTTTTAATTTTTTCCATAATGATTGACTGCCAATCGGGCGTTATGTTTTGTAATAAAAAAGGCCGGATGTCAGTGACGGGGGTTCGATCTGTCAGCTCATTGCGTAGACTTATAATGTTGTTGTCAGGGGACAAGCGAACCTGACAATCCTTTCGTAACCCTATCTCATTGATGAATAACATTCTAAGTATAATCATCAATTTTATTACATCAATTTTTAGGTCGATGAAAGGTGTTTAGGAAGGTGCATTCCCGGAGTTCTGGTTACGAAGCATACTTGCCTGTGGTTTTATTTGTTTTTTTATGTCTTTTCAGATAGTTGGTTTACGTGACAGGGGGCGAGTATTGGGGCCATGCCTTTGCTAAATAAAGAGTAACTGGAAAGTTTAAAATTTATTTATAAGGGAGCAAATGATATTCGCAGTTGAGAAGGTCGCAGTGGAGCCAGGCTGCGGTCAGAGGCGAATTCTGGCCGAGAATCAGTTTGCAGACCTCTGCTGCCTGCATGGCTGCAAGAAGGGCAACGGTCGGCGGCAGGACTTGTGGGGGCGATAGTGCTTGAGCCTGTAAGGGAAAGAGCTGGGCAATGAGATTGCTCTTCAGTTGTTCGACACCGACCTGTCCATACCATTTGTTTACGGCGGCATGGATCAGGGGCCGGCAGTATTTCATACAGAGTTGTGAGAGATGACGTCTATCCTCAATTGAATCAAGTCCATCGACGATCAGGTCGGCAGCAGAGACGGAAGTTTCGGAAAACAGACCCTTCGTCATCTCGATGTTCAGGATAGGGTTGATTTTTTTTAATTCTCGGGCCACCACCTCAACCTTGTAGTCCCCTAGGGTTTCTGTGGTACAGAAGTTCTGCCGATTCAGGTTGGATTCGTTGAAGATGTCGGGGTCGGTGAGAAAAATATTACCGACTCCCATGCGGGCAAGGAGCTCTGCGACCCTGCCGCCAAGGCCGCCGCTGCCGATAATAGCGACTTTGGCGTGAAAAAGCAGGAGCTGTTGGGCGGGGAGCAGGCCGTTGCGTTGGTAGCGTTCGGGCAGAATCGAATGACTGAGCGCAGTCTCTTCAATATCCCTCAGGGAGCAGTCAAATTGTCTGGCGGCTTCCCTTTGGGCGGTCAGGCTCAGAAGGTTGCCATCTGAGCGCTCCTGAAGAAATCTGAGCAGATCACTTTCTTCAGCCACCGCCGATTACCGGGAAGATGGCCAGGATGTCGTTTTCCCGAAGTACCGTATCAAACTGGCAGTGGCGGGAGTTGATCATGAGTACCCCCACCTCTTCCCTGTCGATACCGAGGTCGTCGATAACCTGACCTACAATGGTGTTGTCAGCAAGCTCTCTGCCTTCTTCTTTGAAGCGGCCTTCGCGGAAAAAGGCAAAGAGTTTGACCTGTACCTGCATCTAGAAGTTCCAGTAGGTGTCGATTTCTTCTCCGCTGAAGTCCCAGACAACGTTATGAGGCGGAAGTGGTTCCAGTTCAAAGAATTCAGGTAAGCGGTCATCTTTGTTGGTGAAGCCTGCAGCCAGATTAAAGTTGTGCTCGGTCTTGAGAATATTCATGCCAAGGTTGGTGACATCGGCGGCCGTGAGATTGATGCCGAAACGGGCATTGATCATGTCGATGAGGGCCGGCAGACAGGTGGCGTCGTCCAAGGCGGCAAAGGCGATGAAGAGGCACATACCGGTGGAATCGATGGCAGCTGTTGCAATCTGCAGATTCCGGGAGAGTTCCACCTGTCCTTTTTTAGAGAGGGGATCCACGGAACCGCCGACATTCAGGATGTTGGTGGCAATGGTGTAGCCCATGGTGTGATCGGCACCCTGGGTGGAGGTGGCATAGGTGATGCCGATTCCTTTGATGGCCCGTGGATCGTAGGCCGGGATAGCCTGGTTCTTGACCACAGGAACCCGGGTAACCCCGTAAGTCTTCCCTACGTTACCGGCCCCGCTGCCAATGATTCGGCCGAGAGGTGTGCCTTTTGCCACTTCATCTTTCAAGATGCGGATCATCTCGTTGCTGTCGCCGAACTTCAGCATCCCGCCTTCCATGGCCACGCCAAAGGCCACGGCTGTCTCGATGGTATCAATACCGATATCGTCTAAGATATGGTCCATCTCCGCAATCTGATCGAGGTCATCTACGGCACAATCGGCTCCCATTGCCCAGATGGATTCATATTCAAAACCAGAGGTCTTGAAATTCCCATTCGCATCATTATAGATCTGGGAACATTGGATGACACAGCCCTTGTGACAGTTGTGCCTGGGTTTCCCTCCGCGCTCAACAATCAGGTCATGCATGGTTTCACCCGAAATCTGCTCATGGCCCTCAAACTGGCCAGCGGTAAAGTTTCGGGTGGGCAGTCCTCCTGCTTCGTTGATGATGTTTACCAGGACATTGGTACCATAGGTTCCAAGGGCCTGGCTGACCGGATGGTCTACCAGGGCCTTAGCAAAGGTCTTGTTGGCTGCTCTGAATTTTTCCGGATCAGCTATTTCAACTTTGCCCTCTCCGGCATCGAGTGAGATGAACTTGATCTTTTTGGAGCCCATGACAGCACCCAGGCCACCGCGGCCGCAGGAACGCAGGTGCCCGTCAGGATCTTTGATGGAGATATTGGCCGCAGCCATCTGCATCTCACCGGCCTGGCCGATGCTCATTACCCCAATGGATCCAGAGAGACGCTGAGCAAGGGTCTCGACCACAGCAAAATTTCCTTTACCGATCAACTCTTCTTCTTTTTCAATGATGGCCCCTTCCGGGGTCAGACGCAGAGAATACCAGCTGTTGCCTTTGGGCTGTCCTTCAATGATAAGGGCTTTGCAACCCATTCTGGCCATGATCTGGGCAGAGGTGCCGCCGGCATTCGCTTCCTTGATGGTGCCGGTAAGCGGACTCTTGGCTCCGCAGGAAATACGGCCAGAATTGGCAGCTGCTGTCCCGGACAGGAGGCCGGGGGCAAAGATTAATTTATTATTGGGTCCCAGAGGGTGACAG
Source organism: Pseudomonadota bacterium (assembly GCA_018820855.1). Lineage (GTDB taxonomy): Bacteria > Desulfobacterota > Desulfobulbia > Desulfobulbales > Desulfocapsaceae > Desulfocapsa. The sequence continues at coordinate 45,759 of JAHJNL010000101.1, forward strand.
GTGGGAGGGACTTCGGCAGCGACAATGGTGGAAGTCAAACCTCTGCCGCCGAGCCCGGCCCAGTCAGCGGGAACTGCTTCAAGAGAAGTGGAAAGGTTTGTCAGGTTCACGCGGAAAATTTTCTCTGGCATGGGTGACTCCTTTTTAAAAGTTTAGAAGAGAAGAAAGAGTATCATTTAGTATACTGATTCCTATTTGGAAAGGGCAAGGAATTTCCACCTTGTGGTAGTCCTTTTCCTGCTGGGTCTCCAAAATCGGCGGTGGACAGATCGAAACCGTGACGTGGATTGTAGGCCAAGGCCTTAACGTTACGGTTTTTATTTATTGTTCATACATTAGTTTCCCGCAATCACGCAGGCTGTAACCACCAAGCCCCTGCACCAAAATCTGAAATTCTGCGCTGCTCCGAATGAGTTTCAGGAGGGTCAGGATTTTCTTATCATTTAAAAACTGTTTGGGGATGATGAGATCGTAGCGTTCTTCAGCGACAGGGACGAAGTCCAGGCCCAGGGCATTTGCGGCGGCCAGGATTCCCATACCACTATCTACGCTGCCGCAGGCAATGGCGGCGGCTACACTCATATGGGTGTATTCTTCATGCTCGTATCCGCTAATGGCTGTGGCGGGCAGGCCCAGGTCCTGCAGGGTCTTGTCGGTCAGCAGCCTGGTGCCGGCCCCGTTCTGGCGATTGATAAAGGTAAGGTTCCTGTCAGCGATGTCCTGGAATCCTTTGATGCCCAAGGGGTTCCCTTTTGCGACAATCAAACCCTGTTGTCGGTAGCAGAGGTTGATCAGCTGCAGAGGTGTCTCCGGAAGAAAACGTTTGATAAAGGAAATATTATACTCGCCGCTTTCCGCATCCAGGAGGTGACTTCCGGCCAGATGGGCCTCTCCCCTCCGAATAGCCATGATTCCACCCATGGAGCCCACATGGGCCGAGGAGATACGGATGACAGGTCGCTCTTTGTGGAGTTGGTTGGCCAGTACATCAATGATATTGTCATGGCTGCCGATGGCCACCAGAGTGGACTGCACATCAACAAGTGGTCGCAGCAACTCAACCTGTACCTCTTCTCCTGCCCCCACTCCTTCCGATCCTGCAGGCAGGGTGAGGATACCATCGGCTCGGACCAGGGACATGACTGCCCCGGCCCCCTTACCGGCAGGAGTGGCCATCAGTTCTTCTCCCACCTGGCCCAGGGTGATGCGGACAAATTCGTCCACCCCCATGGCAGAGTGCATGGGTCTTGACATGCGGGCGGTGACCCATTGTGAAGCAGGTTTCTGCATGCCCATGAAGGCGTAAACCATATCCTGGACAAAGAGGCGCATGGTAAGAATGGCTGAGACCGGGTAGCCGGGAAGACCGATCACCGGGGTGTTATCGACGATGGCCAAAATAACAGGCTTACCCGGTTTGATGGCGACTCCGTGGACCACTACCTCCCCTAGCTCAGCAAGTATTGTTGACGTGTAATCGCGGGTACCGGCAGAGGCTCCGGCATTAATGATGACGATATCATTGTTCTTTACTGCGTCTCCTATGGCCTGTCGCAGTTTGTCCTTGTCGTCGGAGACAGGGGCAGCCCGTTGGGCAACTGCTCCCCATTCGTTGAGATAGCCTGCCAGGATTCGGGAGTTGAATTCGATGATCCGGCCTGGTGCTGGTGTCTCCCCGGGCTGGATCAGTTCAGAGCCGGTGGGAATGACCGTCATCCGCGGCGCCTCTCTGACCAGGACTTCAGTAACCCCTGTGGCCAGCATGGCCCCTTGGTCAATGGGACGGATTTTGTGGCCTTCAGGAAGGATAAGCTCGGTGGTCACGATATCTTCGCCAATGGTTCGGACGTGCTGCCAGGGGGTAGCCGGGATGGAGAGTTCGACCTCATCTGCACTGAGATAGTGCACGTCCTCAATCATTACCACTGCGTCAAAATCATGGGGCAGGGCGTTGCCGGTGTTGACCGGGTGAAAGCGGTCAGCAGCAAGGCGTATCGGTGAGGCCTCGCTGGCAGCGGCTAGATCTGTAAAGTGAACAGCGATCCCATCCATGGCCGCAGCATTAAAGGGAGGCGAGGAATGGGCGGCAAAAACAGGGGTTCCGGTAATCTGCCCCAGGGCCTTGTCAACAGCCATCGTCCTTGTTGCGCCTGCAGTGAAAAAGTTGATTTTGTGCAGGGCTTCCTGCCAGGTTGCCATAGCCTGCGGCAGCGGCATATTTGTTACATAGATATCTTTCTGTTTCATTTAAACGTTCTCCGGCAATCGAATCAATTTACTTGGTTTTCTGTATGGTAGGAGGTTACCGTGCCCCATCTTCGCCTGGTCGGTTGCTGTGTTCTTGCTTATATGGGCGGTGCTGGTAAACTCTGTTTTATTGTAAGAGATGTACCTTAACTTCTGTATCTTTGTTAATTCCTTGAGACTGCGTATCAATAAAGAAATAACCATCGGCGCGGGAGAGGGTGGATATGGAACCGGATTTTCCCAGGACCGGAACGGCCAGGAAGGAGCTGTCCTCCTGCTGTTTCAGCTGAACGCGGACCAGATCCAGCCTGCCGGCAGCTGAGTTGATGTTTCTGTCGAGTCTTGCTCTGATGGTGGGTTTGAAGGGTTTTGTTGAGACCGGGATACCGGAGAGCAAGCGCAGGGCCGGGCCTACAAAGAGTTCGAAGCAGACCATGGCTGAGACCGGATGCCCGGGCAGGCCAAAGATCGCGGTACTGTTGCTCAGGCCGATGAGAATCGGTTTGCCGGGTTTCAGGGCCACGCCATGGACCAGGATGCCGGGATTTCCAAGTTTTTCTATCACCCGTTCTCCCAGATCACGCATGCCCACGGAACTGCCTCCGGAAAAGAGGACAATGTCGTTTTCTTGTGCGGCCTGGCGGACACCGGCAAAAAAGATTTCCTCGGTGTCGGAAACAATGCCGTAATCGGTGACCTGTGCCCCGCAACGGCTGGCAAGGGCCGAAAGAGTAATTCCGTTAATGTCGCGAATCTTGCCAAGGGGCGGAGTCTGAGCCCAGGGCACGATTTCGTCCCCGGTGGAAAGAATTCCAACCCTGGGTTGCCGGTACACATCTACCTCGCCAATGCCCAGTCCGGCCAGCAAACCAAGATCCTGGGGGCGGAGAAGATGGTCTTGGGACAACGCAGCCCGGTCTTTTTTGATATCTTCACCTCGGTCAATGAGATTAGTGCCCACTCCCACGCTCTTTATGATCTCGATCATCCTGTCGTCAACTGGGATCGTATGCTCGAACATGACCACTGCATCACTGCCCTGTGGCAGGAGCCCGCCTGTTGCGATGCGGAAACACTTGCCCTTGTGCACCTCACCCTCTGGTGCATGGCCCATGGCGATTTCTCCGTCGATTTCCAGGTAACAAGGCATGGACTGGCTGGCGCCGAATGTGTCGGCAGCACGGACTGCAAAGCCGTCCATGGTGGACCGGGGGTGACTGGGAAGATCTTCGGGTGAGCGAATCTCAACAGCAAGGACCCTGTCCAGGGCCGCAGGGAGCGGGAGCCGTTCCCGCTTCAAAGGAAGGGCGGCCAGCTCTCGCAGAAGGATGGTCAGGGCTTCTTCTACCGGAGTCAGGCCCTGGCGGCCCAGCATGTCCTTGAGTCCTTTAGCTGTCATGGTTGCCTCTGACTGTGAGTTTGATCGTATCTTCTTGCTCCAGGAGAGAAAGAAGTTCCTGCAGGCTGCAATCTTTACCATTTATCTCACGCTCTCTGATCTGGGATGAGAGAGTGTTGCGATAGGTGAGAAATTTTTGAAGACTTGAGGCAGGAATGATACAGCCACTGTTCAATATCCCTTCGCCTTTTTCCACTGCAATCATATTGAACAGTTTCAGACGGATTTTGACAGGACCGTTTGTTTCAGGGGATTTTAGTGGGACTTTGCCAGCACTGGTTCGGAGTGAAGCATGCACGCCGTTTTTGCGAAAGATGGCACCGGCCAGACCGGGCATTGCCGCAGATATGGCAAGGACAGCATCGATGCCCAAAAGTTGTTGGTCCAGGTCATCGGCTGGCAGTCCGCCAAGAAAAATTGTCTGAACCCTCTGGGCTATGTAGTCTTTGCTAAATCCGGGGAGAGAGACAAGGAGTTCGCCGATGCTTGTTTTTTGAGGGACATCAAGGAGAAACCCGCCTTGGAGCAGGGTGGTGAATTTGGCCAGAGCTTCGGCGTTGACGCCAAGGGTGACGCTGGTAATTGAGGTCTTCTTTCTATCCATGACAGCCTGTTTCGTTGTTCCTTTCACGATCTTGACACGTTATCATCTGAAACTGAGGAGAATGACGCGAGAAAAAGCATTGTATCCTGTATTGTAATATCATCATCAGGAAAAATTACCAGAGAAAACAGTTGAGATGATCTGCCGGATCTTTACTCTGCATTTTGACGTCAGACCGCACTTGTCTGTGTTAAGCTATTGTTCGCACAGACATAACAATACCATAGAATCTGACATCATTCTTAAATATCTCTCCGTTGTTACGACAACATCTTGGTTTCATTTCTTCAGCTATATTTTAGGCTATGTCTATCCTTCATCTTCTCATCGGTTATGAGAGTGTTGTATTCTTTTTGGTGCTTTCGCGATGTGCTGCTCAAGTGTACGGCAGAGCCAATCTTTGGGAAAAATTGTTTCAGGATGTTGCGGTTCAGGTAACTCTTGCTGTTGAGCGACCCAAAGGGTAGATCATTGCTCTGATGTCGGAGATATCTCAGTTCTGATGAAAACAAGAAAGCAGTCAAGAGGAACAGTTATACCACAAAAAAAATCGATCTGGCGAAATAAGAAAAGACCTGCTACTGTTAAGGAGGTAACAGTTTTTTTTGTCATCCTCACCGATCCAGACGGACTGAAACCACAGGGAAAGACGTTGCGTTATGGAAATTTTCTCAATCACGACACAAATTCTCGGTGGACTCGCTCTGTTTCTCTTCAGTATAAACAGGCTGAGCTCCACCCTCAAGAAAATCGCCGGTGTCAGGCTCAAGCAGATTCTCCAAAAAGCCACCGCTAACCGTTTGCTTGGTGCTGCCACCGGCACCCTTGTCACCTTCTTTGTCCAGAGCTCTAGCATTACGGTGCTCTTGCTCTTGGGCATGGTCAACGCCGGAGCCCTGAACCTCAGGCAGGCTGTCTATGTCATCCTTGGTTCTGAAATCGGAACGACCATTACTGCCCAGATCGTGGCTTTTAAAGTCAAGATGCTGTTCTATCCCCTCCTGATGGCTGGTTTTCTTCTGTTTTCCCTTGCCGGCAAGGAAAAACAGAGGAATCTCGGTGAAATACTGTTCAGCCTGGGGCTGATATTCCTTTCTATGAAATTGATGACTGACGGTTCCCGGCCGTTGCAGGATTTTCCGCTGGTGATTGATGCCTTCAGCAGTTTCGGTGCCTTCCCCTTTATCGGTATTCTTGTTGGCGCAATATTCACCTCTGTCACCAGCAGCAGCTCGGCGACAACGAGCCTGATTATCGCCATGGGCATGGAAGGAGTGATTGATCTGCGCTCAGGTATTGCCCTGATGATCGGAGCAAATATCGGTACCTGCACTCTGGAGTTGATAGCCTCGATAGGCACCAACGTCACAGCACGGCGAACAGGAATGGCCCAGTTTCTCATCAATATAATCGGAGCCCTGCTTTTTTACCCATTCATCAATTCCTTTGCAGAAATTGTTTCACATACGGCTCATGAACTGCCGCGTCATCTTGCCAACGCCCATACCCTGTTCAATCTTTCGGTCAGCCTCATACTCATGCCCTTTGTCGTCCCCCTTATAAAGATCCTTGAAAAGATCATTCCCGGCAGGGAGCGATCTGAGGCGGAAACTTACGGTATCCTCGACGAAAGGTTTCTGAAAGTACCCTCTCTTGCCTTGATGGAGGCGGAGGAAGAGGTTAACAGAATGGCGGCAATCACCAAGGAAATGCTCAAAGCTGCCAGACAGGCGTTTTTCCTGCGCAATAAAGATGCCCTGAAAGCCGTATTGGAAAATGAAAGGGCTGTGGATATGATTTATGAAAAAGTTGGAAATTATCTCAGTCAGATCAGTACAATCATGCTCAGTGAACAGGATAGAAGAAAAAAAAGATCTTATATTCACGCCATTGGGGATATCGAACGGATTGCGGATCTTGCTGAGAATCTTGCCGAATATGCCGGTCAGAAAGACGCTGTTTTTTCCGACACGGCGCTCAGGGAGATTGAGAGACTTTTCGACAAAACCGAGCAGATATACAGTGCGGCCATCAATTCATTAAAACAGCACAGGAAGTCTCTCGTGCTTGATATTACCCGTATGGAAGAGTCGGTGGATACGCTTGAAGAAGTATACAGAAAAGAATTTATTCGGAGAATGCAAACAGATCTGATCATACCGGCTAAGGATGCCATGTACCCAAGAATCCTGCAGGATCTTGAAAGAATAAGCGATCATGCAAACAATATTGCCGAACACGTTATGAAAATGTAGGAAAATTTCGGCAACTCTTGTCGAGGCGTCACGAATTGGTCCAGGAGTTCCAGTTTTTCTGCACTGTCACATCTTGGCGGCCATCATTTTTACCTGGCTATTCAGAAGCCTGTTCATCCGTTCCAGATAACGCTCCACAGGAAGTTGCCGTAGAGAAGCAAGGTTGACTCGTAAATTCATGGTTTGCAGGCTGGTGGCAAGACGTGGATCCGCTCCTATCTTTTCCGCCTCTTCATACTGTTTTAATTTGATGTGGGCCTTAAGCCGCTGATTTTCCATCTCAGCACTACTGTCTGCCGCTTTCTGCAGGAATTCCAAAGCTTCTTCAGGTAATTCGTTAGCCAGCAGAACTCTGCCGGCATGTCCAAGAACAGAAGGTTCCTGAGGCAGGGAATAGGCAAGATCAAGGGCCTTTTCCTTAAAGCCGAGTTTCAGGTAATAGTTGAACAGCGCCATCAGATGGGGAAGATTGCCTGTGTAACTGTGGAGCACGGAATCACGCAACACCATAAAATAGAGATTTTTATTGTGTTTTTTCAGGTTAAACAGATCCTCAAACCTGAACATGTTGCGGGGATATTTTTCGGAAATTTTTTCAATGTTGGTATAAACCACGGGTTCAAGCACCTGATGCAGGTAGACCTGGAAAGAGACTTTTTGCCCAGCCAGTTTTCTGTTGCCATAATCAGCAGGGAAAATAACCTCAAATTGTGTGGCACTGCCCGCCTTTACCCCATCCACGCCTTTTTCAAAATCTGCAAGAAGCGTTTTGTCGCCAAGAGTCGCCATGTTGAAATGACTTTCTGTCTCAGGGACAACAGTTCCGGCAAGCAGCCCTTTACAGTCAAAAATAATCCTGCAGCCTTTCCTGGCGATAGCCCTTCGTTTATTTCTGTAGCCAATAAAAGGACGGTTCAGAAATCTCTCGACTGCGGGATCGCTGCCAAATTTTTGTCGCAGACGCAGGAAGCATTCCGCTGCCGGGCCACACTCATCAAGATGCATATAAATGCTGGCAAGCATCATGTCTGCTTCTGGTCGGGTGTCAAAATATTTTTTGTGACGGGTAATAAAACCGGCAATCGTAAACAGGTTCGTCCCATTCTTGATGTCTTCGGCAAAGTCCTTGCGGTTTAGTCGCCAGATAAGACTCATTTGGCGAATTTCTTCCTCCGTCATGCCGTCCGTTTGAAAATCACGGCAAAGACTTTGATAGGCGGGTTTGGTTATGGGCAGAGCGCTAATACCGTGCCGGACGGGATCTTCACTTATTGGAGTGCCGAAAAAGACGTGTAGTTGCTGCGAAATTGAGTTGCCGTCAATATCGACATCATGTCGTTTGACAAAATCAAGGGTTTGCTGGGCATTTTCCAATGACTCGCCGGGTAACCCGAACAGGGAAAACAACTCCACATTGATTCCGGCATTCTGGGTGAGTTTGATTGCCTTGGATAATTCATCAAGCTTCGTTCCTTTCTTGATTTTTTTCAGGATTCCGTCATGGGCTGATTCCAGGCCAAAGGCCAGAGTATGCGCCCCGGCTCTTTTCAGGAGAGCAAGCAGGTTGGCGTCAACGAGATTAGCACGTGTCTGGCACCAGAATGAGGCCCCGGGGACCTTATTGATGATAGACTCTAAAAAAGCTTCAAGGCGCTCCCGTGAATGGGCAAAATTAGGATCAGCAAACCAAAAGTCATTGATACCTTTTCCTTGCAGATGCTGCATTTCAGCGACAACCCGATCTACAGAATGAAAGCGCACTTTCCTGCCGTTGGCGCGGGGGGTATAACAGAAGGTACAGGCAGAAGAACAGCCGCGCGAGGAGAGAAGAATTGCTCTGCTTTTTCCTCTACAATCAAACGCTTCATCTAGATAGGGGGAAGGAAGGTTGTCCAGATTCTCAGAGCCTGGACAGATTCCTGTTTCAACTATTGAACCATTTTCCCTGCAGCAGATGCCGGCTACATCCTTGAAAGTCCTATTGCCTGCAAGGGCATTGGCAATTTCAAGCATCACGGTTTCTCCTTCTCCACGACAAAGAATATCGACCTCATTCATTTGTTCGAGGGCTTCGCCGGGCATAAAGGTTGTTTGTGGACCGCCAAGCACCACAGGGATTTCCGGGTCAATTTTTTTTGCCAAAGCGGCCCAGGCTCGTACCCTGTTGATATTTTCTTCGTAAACGGAAAAACCGATGGCCTTGGGATGCAATTCCTGCATGCAGGTATGAAAATGATGTGGTGTAAGAGGCCGGTCTTTGTAATCACCGACTATTTGCCCGTTATAGCCGTGTTTTTTCAGATTTGCCAGGATATATCCCTGGGAAAGTGGGATAGCATCGGAACTTTCAAAATCAGCCCACTCATTGACATGTAACAAAAGAAAATTCTCAGACATGGCAGCACCCTTTTATTGCTAAATGAGAATCTGTTTTCCACGCATGAAGGAGCAACCTGGAAGTTGCTCTTTTCCAAAGCACATATCCTGCTTTGCAGGGTTAGTTCAAGTCACTTTGAACTCTCATGTACTTGAATAAGAAACAAAAACACAAAAATAAATATTTTCAATAGAAAATTTAGATTAGCAGTCTTTTTTTAAAATTTTAATCCTCCTTGAAAAACAGGGAGGTGCTCAAAAAAGCAACGGAATATTGAGGGTGGAAAGAGGACATTGTCAAGAATATCAGGTCAATAATTTCTTACAACATGATATGCTGGAAATGATAGGCAATGAGAAGGGTAAACGTAAAAAAGCCCGTTGAAATCACTGGGGATTTCAACGGGCTTTTTTAATGATTTGGTGGCGATGCAGGGAATTGAACCCCGGACACTACGGATATGAGCCGTATGCTCTAACCATCTGAGCTACATCGCCATGTATGAGGAGGAAAATAGATACCTCATTCGTTTTCTGCTGTCAACTTTTTTCCGTGAAAAAAAACTGTACCAAAAGAAAAAGGGTCCCACGAGGAGACCCTTTTTTTGTTCTTCAATAGGGGGAAGTACCTTCACGAAATGATTCTCTTAAAAAACAGGAAAATCATTCCTAGGTAACCGACCAGGGGGAATTACATCATTCCGCCCATTCCGCCCATTCCACCCATTCCACCCATTCCGCCCATTCCACCTGGAGGCATGCCCATGCCGCCTCCGGCGTTGTCGTCAGGTTTGTCAGCAATCATGCACTCGGTGGTCAACAGCATGCCGGAAACAGATGCAGCGTTCTGCAGTGCAGTACGGGTTACCTTGGCAGGATCGATGACACCGGCAGCAATCAGGTCTTCATACTGCTCGGTGGCAGCGTTGAAACCCATAGGGCCTTTGAGTCCTTTAACGTGCTCAACAATGACAGAACCTTCGCAGCCGGAATTGGATGCGATCTGACGAACAGGCTCTTCAAGGGCGCGAAGCATGATCTTTTTGCCATGCTCCTGCTCACCTACCAGAGTGATGGCCTCGAGGGCTTTCAGGCAACGGATGTAGGCAATGCCACCACCGGGAACCACGCCTTCTTCGACAGCAGCGCGAGTTGCATTCAGTGCATCTTCAACACGGGCCTTTTTCTCTTTCATCTCGATTTCGGTAGCAGCACCGACATTGATTACGGCAACGCCGCCGATCAGTTTGGCCAGACGTTCCTGCAGTTTCTCACGGTCATAGTCAGAAGTGGAAGCGTCGATCTGGGTGCGGATCTGTTTGACACGTGCCTCGAGGGCAACTTTGTCACCGGCACCGTCAATGATGGTGGTGGTGTCTTTGTCAACAACCACGCGTTTGGCAGTACCAAGATCGTTAACGGTTACATTCTCAAGTTTGATGCCCAGATCTTCGGTAATGACCTGGCCGCCGGTGAGGGTGGCGATATCTTCGAGCATGGCTTTTCTGCGATCGCCAAAGCCGGGAGCCTTGACAGCAGCAACATTCAGGGTGCCGCGCAGTTTGTTGACAACCAGTGTGGCCAGAGCCTCACCGTCAACATCTTCGGCAATGATAAACAGACCCTTACCCATTTTGGCAACGGCTTCAAGGATTGGCAGGAGATCCTTCATGTTGGAGACTTTTTTCTCAACCAGGAGAAAGTAGGGGTCTTCCATGTTTATTTCCATGCGATCGGCATTGGTAACAAAATAGGGAGAGAGGTAACCGCGGTCAAACTGCATACCCTCAACCACATCCAGGGTGGTGTCCATGGATTTGGCTTCTTCTACGGTGATAACACCCTCTTTACCGACCTTGTCCATGGCCTCGGCAATGATATTACCGATGGTCTCGTCACTGTTGGCGGAGATGGTTCCGACCTGAGCAATCTCTTTCTGCTCCTTGGTGGGAGTGGCTATGGATTTCAGCTCTGCTACAATAACCTCAACGGACTTGTCGATACCGCGTTTGATTTCCATGGGGTTGATGCCGGCCGCTACCAGCTTGGCGCCTTCACGGTAAATGGCTTGGGCCAGGACCGTGGCGGTGGTGGTGCCGTCACCAGCAACATCAGAAGTCTTGGAGGCAACCTCGCGAACCATCTGTGCGCCCATGTTCTCGAATTTATTGGTCAGTTCGATTTCTTTGGCAACAGTCACACCGTCTTTGGTAATGGTGGGGGCACCGAAAGATTTTTCAATCAGGACATTACGTCCCTTGGGACCGAGTGTAACTTTTACTGCATCAGCAAGAATATTAACGCCGGCAAGAATGGACTCGCGGGCCTTAACTCCATATTTTAGCTCTTTTCCAGCCATGTTTTGATTCTCCTAAAAAAAAATAAACTCTTGGTATAGAGTATAGTTGACAAAAAATTATTCTACGATTCCAAGGATGTCATCTTCGCGCATGATAAGGAAGTCCTCACCATCGAGCTTGACGTCGGTACCGCCGTACTTGGAAAACAGGACTCGATTACCTACACTTACCTGCATGGCAACGCGCTCACCGTTATCAGCTGTTTTGCCTGGTCCAACTGCTACTACTTCACCCTCTGCGGGTTTCTCTTTGGCACTGTCAGGGATGATGATGCCGCCGGCTGTTACTTCTTCTTCCTTCAGTCTCTTGACCAGAAGACGATCATTTAAGGGACGAATTTTCATTGAGATCCTCCTGTAAAACGTATGTTAAGTGTTAATGCTTGGGGTATTCCCTTATGGGCAGGGATAGCAATCCGAAAGGATTTTCGGTTTTCCCTAAACTGCGCAAAACTATAGGTTGGCTTTTATGAAAATCAAGGGGCGAACACTAAAAAAAAGTGTTCGCCCCAACTGTTTGAATTTATGGTTTTTGTGTGACCTGTGTCACGTGCGGAGGTGGCTGAGTGTTTATCTCAAGGCTTACACTTTACTTCACGTCGCACAGCAAGGCGGGTATGATTAGCCGATGCGGACAATCCACTTGAAGGGGTCTTTCTGCTTTCCGTTTTGGATTGCCTGCAGTTCTTCAAAGAGTCGCCTGGATAGTTCTCCGGTTTTCCCGTCGGCTATTATATACTGTTTATCCTGATAGCAGAGTTCACCCACCGGGGAGATCACTGCAGCTGTACCGGAAGCAAAAATTTCATGCAGACTGCTGTCACTGCAGGCTGCAATTACCTCATCGATGCTGATTTGTTTTTCCACCACATTGATTCCCCAACTGCGCGCCAGCTGGATAACAGAATCCCTGGTGATGCCACCAAGGATTGATCCGTCCAGAGGTGGGGTGATCAGTTCATCACCAATCTTGAAAAATATGTTGGAGGTTCCCACTTCTTCAACATATTTACGTTCACAGGCATCGAGCCAGAGGACCTGGGTGTAGCCTGCCTTATGCGCCTCTTCTGCTGCCATGATAGAGGCTGCGTAGTTGCCTGCGGTCTTGACATGGCCCACGCCACCTTTCACGGCCCGGACATACTTGTCCGTGACCCAGATTTTGGTGGGGCTGAAGCCTTCTGGGTAGTAGGCTCCCACAGGAGACATGATAATAAAAAAATAGTATTCATTTGAAGGTCGGACACCAAGGGCCGGTTCAACGGCAATCATGGTGGGACGAACGTAGAGTGTCGCTCCGTGGTTTGTCGGAATCCATTCTCTGTCCAGATACACAAGGGCTTTCAGGCCCTTCAATACTTTCTCTACAGGCAGGCGGGGCATGCACATCCTGAGTGCTGAAGTATTCATGCGCTCCAGATTGTCCTCCGGTCTGAACATGTATATCTGGTCGTTTTCCCCTTTGTATACCTTGAGTCCTTCGAATATTGCCTGGCCGTAGTGAAAGACCATGGACGCCGGGTCCAGATTGAAATTGCGGTAGGGGCAGATCTCGGCATCATGCCAGCCATTCTGTCGATCCCATTTCATGAGAAACATATGATCGGTAAAATGTTTACCGAATCCGAGAGCATTCTGGTCCGGTTTGTCTTTGCGCTTGTCAGAATCGCATTTGTTTACCGCTACTTCTATATTTTCCCACATAATATACCTCTTTTAGCTCAGCTAACGTATTTCACTTTTCTTAAACTGCAGTCCAATATATAGTATAGATGTTGTGTTGGGTAATTGAAAAAAAAATTCTTCCCGACACTGACTAACGAAGGCGTAAAATTACTCAGGTCCGAAAAAAATGCAACATTTTCCTGCGGTAGGGCATAATACTGTAATGAGATAGTAGTGAAATGATTAATCACGAAATAGCTCCGGGCGGGCAGAGAAAGGGACCGAATTCCATGAGAATATGGTATTTTCTCCTGGTCTTTCTCGTCTCCATTATCTTTCTTGGCCGTATCCTCTGGCCTTTCTGGTCGATTTTGGTCCTTTCTTTCCTGCTTACCAGTCTCTTTCGTCCGGTATATAGTGTTCTTGTCAGGAAAATGCCGGTGAACCTGGCCTCAATCCTCACCTGTCTGTTGATTATTCTTATAGTTTTTATCCCGCTCTTCTTTTTTGTAGGGGCCTTGTCCAACGAGGCTCTGGGGTTGTATCATTGGGGACGCGATACTCAGGTTGGGCTGAAGTTTCAATTTTTTATTCAGAACAGTCCATTGATCGCCCAACTGCAGGTCTATCTGGATGAGTTCGGTTTCCGCTTTGAGCCTGCCCAGCTCACTGGGGCACTTTCCTATCTAGCCAAGATGGCCGGACTCTTTTTTTACAATCAGGCCAGCTCCTGGGCAGCTAATATTCTGCAGTTTCTCTTCTTGTTTTTTATGATGATCCTGACCATCTTCTTCCTTCTCATTGATCAGGAACGGCTGATCAATTTTATTATTGATCTTTCTCCTCTGCCCGATGACGAAGATCGTTTGCTCCTGGAGAAATTTGAAGAGATTGCCAACGCTATTCTGAAGGGTAACGGGATCTGTGGAATTATTCAGGGTGTGTTGGGCGGGGTAGTCTTTTCTATCCTCGGCCTCAATTCTCCCATTCTCTGGGGCGGGATCATGGCCATTCTTGCCTTTCTTCCCATCTTTGGCATCGGCCTGGTAATGATCCCGGCAGCAATTATTCTTATGCTCAATGACAGTGTCGGGTCTGGAGTATTTCTCTTTTTCTTTTATCTTGTTTTGTCTTTTACCATAGAATACCTGGTCAAGCCGAAGATGGTAGGGAACCAGGTACACATGCATACCTTGCTGGTGTTTCTTGCCATCCTTGGTGGGCTCAGCGTCTACGGACTGCTGGGGATTATTTATGGACCGCTCATTATTACCGCATTTCTTACTCTGACTGATATCTATCTGGCCAAGTATGATTACTACGTTCAGCGGATGTGAGGGGGGAAGGAATAGGCTGAAGGCCAAGGGATGAAGATTTACGGCACAATAAGTGCATTGTCGCCATGTCGTGCTGTAAAAGAAAAACTGTTTTGGCATGAGGCGTGCTGTCCTTCAGCCTTCAATTCTTTCTTTTTTTCCCTTTTTCCTTTTCTAAATATGCCCAGTCGTTGAACAGGTGCTTCCGCTGCATCCGCATCCGCCCTCTTTTTTTGAAAAGCACTTTTTTGCGATAGCTGCCAGGGGAAGGATGGAAAGGATAAGGAGAAGCAGCGTTGCTGCCAGGGATATTGCCGGCGGCAGGGCTTTACTGCCCTCTCCAATGATGGCAATGGCTGATATGCCCAGAGAGGCATAAACCAGGTCAAGAGCGAGGCCGCAGAGTACAGCAAACACTGCGATGGCTGTAAGGTAGATGGCGGTAGCCTGTTTTCCCAGTATTCCGAAGAGTACGGAGAGGGAGGTGATGTTGGTTGCCGGACCCACCAACAGAAAGACCAGGGCAGTGCCGGGGCTGACTCCTTTAAGGATGAAGGCTGCTGCAATGGGGGTAGACGCCGTGGCGCAGATATACAGAGGGATTCCCAGGCAAAGCATGAGGAGCATTGAGCTCAGCCCGCCTCCTAGATAGCTGGCAATAATCTCGTCCGGAATAAGGACGGTGATGATACCAGCAGCCAAGATTCCGACAAAAAACCATCCTGCCAGATCGCCCCAGATATCTGTGGCCGCATAGCGAATCCCCATTCCCAATCGTGTCATGAGCCCGGGCTGTCTGTTTGCTTTGGAGGCAGAGCATGTTCCGGAGCAGCCGCAGTCTGTCTGCAGAGGTGTCGGTGGCGCTGGCGCTGGTCTTTCCCGTGTTGCAGGCGGCTGGAGAAGATTGATGCCGATTCCGGCGGCCATGGCTGAGACAAAGGCGGCAATCGGCCTTGCCACGGTCATTATGGGATCGAGCAGGGCATAGGTGATGGCAATGGAATCCACTCCGGATTCCGGTGTGGAGATGAGAAATGCAGCTGTTGCTCCCTTGTTGGCTCCCTGCTTTTTTAAAGAGGCGGCAGCGGGCAGAACTCCGCAAGAGCAGAGGGGAATGGGGATACCTAAAAGGGATGCTTTGATTACAGAGCTGAAACGCCCCGATCCGAGATGCCTGTTCACAAACTCCTGCGAGAGAAAGACCTTAAGCAAACCACCCACCAGCAGGCCAAACAGCATGTAAGGGGCAGACTGGAGCAGCAGCTGCCAACTGGCCTCTAATGCGTCTGTAATAAATAGTATAAAATTCATCATTACTCCCTGGTATGTTCAAGAGCTGTCTGCATAAGAGCTGCAACATGGTGATCATTGAGATGATAATAAAGGATCGGCCCTTCTCTGCGGTTGCTTACCAGCTGCAGTTGCCTCAGCAGGCGTAGCTGGTGACTTACTGCTGACTCTGAGACCTGAAGAAAGGCAGCAATGTCGCAGACGCACATCTCTCCGTGATCCAGGGCCCAAAGGATTTTCAAGCGATTCGCATCTCCCATGGCCTTGAAGAGCTGGGCCATCTGTTGATTGTCCTGTTCCGGCAGGGCTTCAGCAGTTGCAGTTGTAACCCGTTTTTCATGGATACAGCGGCAGTCGCAGAGATCTGTCATATCGTTCCTATGTGGCATTGGCTTCCTCGTTTTATCATATGAGCATCTGTTCATATGATAAAACGATTTCAAGAAGATGCAAGGATAAATCTTACCTGGGTTTGCAGCGGGCGGTTGCCTGGGCAATTAAGGGATCGTCCGGCCAATAGTGTTTGGGGTAACGACCGGCCAGTTCTTTTTTTACTTGCGGGTAGGTGTTGCACCAGAAGGAGGCGAGATCGGCGGTGACC
>JAHJNL010000014.1 GCA_018820855.1 Pseudomonadota bacterium
GGAGTGTGCGAAGAAAACAACCTGACGAACTGTTTTGACGGGATTGACAATGACGGTGACGGTTTTACTGACTGCGATGATTTCGATTGCACCGGTGCCGGAGTGTGCGATTAACTGATGGTAACTTGCTTTCTGGGTGTGCGCAGAATCCGGGGACACAATACCATTTCAGGTGGCAAGTAAAGCCTATTAAGAAACAGTAATGTGTCCCCGGATTTCCCTCTGTACTTGGAACAATAGGGGACAGGCTGAACCTCCCCCGTTCTTCTTATATGTTGAAGAAGTAGGCTGTTGTGAAAAACAAACTCACTGCTTTTTTCCTCCATTGTGTATTGTGTGAGTATATATGATTGATTTTCTGTTATTTATCGTGACGGTGAGTTTTTTCTCTGCCTTTTTAAGTATTTTGAAGATGTTTTTTTACTTAAAAGCTAAAGGAAGTGATGCACAGTGGGGTGGTGCTGGTCTCTTGAATGTATTTGGGGAATATATTGAAGAAACCAAAGCAAAAACTGGCATAGTTGGTTTGTGGTTTAAGGTTTTTGTTATCTCATTTTCTATTATGATGTTTGCTATTTTTCTAACAATGCTTCTCGCATGAGCCACGGAACAATACGGAAAAAGGTGAACAATAGGGTTCAGACTCCGTTTTCCTGCGCGGTTATTTTTGTAGAGGAAATAGGGCCACTCATTCCGTCTTCTTATCCCTATACCTATTTGAAATCATGGCGCTACATTAGGACACTTTTCAGCCGTTTGTCCCCGTGACATAATCTTTCTCAATAGATTTAATGGAGATATTAGCCACAGCCATGGTGCAGCTATCATTCCTGCACTTATGATACCGGATCTTATACCCTTCCTCCCAGCCGCAGGAGCTGGTAACTTTTGCCCGTTTTGTCCCGCAGGCAGGGCACACGGCGCCAAACCTTGGGGAATAGTCTACCCCGGCCCTGGCAACTGCCAGTGCATCTGTGAATTCCATCATGTCTCTGCCCATCTCTGCTCCTATACGGTGATTCCTGTTGATCTAACCCTGCGCTGCCGTTTCGGTTTCATCGCTGCCATGGTGTGTATTCCACCTCCTGGCCACTGGGGGGAGGCAACGGCCATGGCATAGTCTTCGCAATCAAAATAGTGGTTGTCATTTGAAATTCGCACCCAGCTGGCAACACCATTTTCGTCTTCCTGCTTTTCCTCGGCCGCGATCTGCCGGGCGTAGTCTTCATCCGTGTCGGCACTGAGCCAGGCAGGGACTGCATTGTTGACTTCCCCCAGTGCTGCCTGCAGCCGTTCGTGGTAGAGGTCTTTGTAATACTCGGTATCGACGGTGTAGATACGTAAGCTGCCATTCAGGGCCTTGCCTGACGGGGTCTTGTCAAACGGCTGGCCGATCTTGACCGGGTTTTCCTGGGGCCTGGATGCGCCTTTGACCCCATAGACCCGGATGCCTGGGCGCAGTCTGTTCCTGCGCAGCCAGAGATAGGTCTCTTCTGTGGTGGAGACATTGGACCACTGCGACTTACCGCCGCCTGTATCCACTCCGGCCCTGCAGATGCCCATGGTGCGCTCACTGTCTTGCACCTGGAACCTGGTGGAAAAGAGCAGGTGGTCCACATCTTCCCAGGTTTCCAGCTCGCCATAGTCGATAAGCCATGAGGTATAATCCGCTGCCCAGGCCCGAACCACATACCAGAACCCGTGTTTCTGCACATCGACACCGGCAGTGAGCGCCACGGCCTTTTCCGGTACCATTCCACCAGGCAGGCTGACCCTGGCCTTCAAGATCTCACCATGCTTGGCAACCACAACCTTTTCTTCCCAGGCCTTGGCCAGCCAGTCGTTGACAAACGTCTGTAGCGGTTTCTTGTCCTGGTTTTCTTCCATCTCACGCATGGCCTCCAGGAAGGCCTCGGCAATCTCACCCCAGGTGAGGATGGGGGAGGAGAGGGAAGATGCCCAGAAGCCGATGCGCTCCGGCAGGTAGTCAATCTTTCTGTCTGCAACATATTTACAGTCGGCAATCATCCTGGCCCGGTGTCCGTTGTCGATTGTTCTTTCGCATTTCTGGCAGATGTAGTGGGCGCTCTGCTTGGCAATCATGATGCGGTCCGGATCCTCCGGTCTGTCATCCCACTGGATCTGTTTGAAATCGAGTTTGAGCAGTTTTCCGCAGTGCGGGCAGGGGTGGTGCAGGATGTAAACAACATGGCAGCGGTCTATCTGCCGCAGGATCCCTGTTTTCTTAAACGTAGGGGAAGAAACATCCACCTCTTTGCGGATATCCCAGTAGGATTTTGCCCGCTCTGCGGATTTTGAGTGCGGGTCAGCATCCTTGCCCAGTCTTTTAGGATATTTGTCCAGCTCATCGCGGAGGATATTCCGGCACGATTTCTGGGCAATGGCGGCCAGGGAGTTGGCCCCGACCAGATGCAGGACCATGGCTGGAAAATGCATCTCCAAGGTCTGATACAGGTCTGCCTGTTCCGGTTTTTTTGCCCGCAGGTCCGGACAGTCATCGATCATCGGTTGCACACGGGTCCTGGAGATACTCTTTGCGTCATCCTCCCTGGGGTACATGAGCAGGGTGGAATAAGGATCGTGGCCGATGATGTAGTGCAGGATGTTGTAAAGAAATTCCGTCTTGCCAAGCTGGGTACCGAAACAGAGGATGATATGGCGGACATGCTCCAGATTGTAGCTGTCCATGGGTTGTCTGAGATAGGGCGTGTAATCGGTCCGCCACTGGCCCGGATTTCGGGAAACACCGGCCTGCAAGACCCTGTCCTGATCGGCATATTCAGAGACGGTGATATCCGGTGGCGGGGCAAAGGCCTCCCGTTCCGCATCCTCCCAGGCAAAGGAGAGCGTCTCAAAGCCAAGGCCATCGTGCCACTCATTGGTAATACATGGATCCCATTGGATATCTACTGCCGGAATTTCAATCAACATGCAGATCAAGCCTCCTGCTCATGGCTGTGAGGATGTTTTTTGCCTCGGTGTCGATTATTGCGGATATCACTTTTGCTTCTATGCCGCTTGCTGCGGCGATCTTGTGGGAGACTGCCCGGGAGAAGAGGAGCAGAGATGTTTTGTATTCATGGGCCCGGTTGACATTTTGGCGGATGACCTCTTTTTTCGGCAACTGCTCACCTTTCAGTTTCTCCACCAGCAGCTTTTCTCTGATTGCCCGGTAATGACGGTACTTCGCCTCTTCTTCCGCCTTGTCCCACTTTGTCTTTTCACCATCCTCCTGTTCGTCTTTGTCCTGGTCTTTCATTGCCGGCATCCGGCCCTTGGCGGCAAGCCAGGTGTCCACATCGTCTTGTAGAAATGTTCCGTCATCCTGCCTGATCAGCACTCCCTTTTTCACGTCCGCATACACGGTGCGTGGCTTATAGCCGCCATATTCTGCAACCTGCTCCGGGGTATCAAAGAGCTCATCAGCGTCCAGGTCTTCCAGGTCGGCCTCCAGCTTGGCCAGGGAGTTCAATTCCTTGACACTCAGGTGCTCCCCGGCCTGCGCCTTCTTCTTCAAAGAATCATACTGCTGTCTGAGGATCTTGCTCATGCGCTGGTTTCCTCACCTGCCATCCGGTAGGCGGCAAGTCTGCGGCAGGTGGTGATAACCGTTGTCCTGTCCAGACCAACCGCCTCACCGATTTCCGCAGGATGGGCATCCTGCCCCAGGAGGAACATGAAAAGCACAATGCGCCTGGGCCCAAGTTTGGACCCGGACCAGGGAGTATGGGAAAACAGGTTGTAGGTAATGCCGCACCCGCCGCAGAGGTAGCGGGGGAGGCCCTTCTCCGTTTTGCCGTTCCCGGTCTTGCTGGTTGCCCCGCATATCGCGCAGCCCAAACCGCCTGGATGAAGCTGGCCCAGCAGCCACTCGATACACGCCGGGCGGTCGAGCAGGGTGAGGAGTCGGCTCGGGGTGTATGGGGCAGGGTCCAACCCTTTGAAGATTTTCACGCTCATGATCGTTTCTGCGCCGCTGCCATTTCCATCTTGTCGGTTATCCTTTTGGGTAACCGTGTCAGCGCCTTTGCATGAATGAGCTGCTCATCTGTGGCAAGGCCGATCTGAACACCTGCGAGACCGGAAAGCCTTTTCATTTCCTTTTCAACCGCTGCACATTCTTCGACAGTAGCAATGCATTTTCCGTCCACGACGAACGAATACCAACGTTTCGGTTCCGGCTCTTTCCATAGACTCATTGGTCATCTCCTTAATTGATAAATTTATGCCATAATTCCACTGGCCCATACCATCCGTCATCCAGCCGGGAAATAAGAGCGGCTGTATCTTCCACCCGGTAAAACAGGTCCTGCAGCCTGGCTGTTGCTTCCCGCTGTTCCGTGACAAAGCGGTCGTTCCATTCCACCCGCTGGCCGCACCCTTCACTGTGGATGCAGATCCTGATGTTGCCTGCCTTCATCAGCCGGCACATTTCCAGGATCAGGTCGTCTGTACTCTGCTTTACTTTCTGTTTTTCCATGGTTCGCTGTGGTTGTTGGTGAGATCTTCAAATCTGGAAAATTCTTTCATAAAGGCCACTGAGAAATCTCCGGTGGGGCCGTGTCGCTGCTTGCCGATGATGATTTCGGCAATCCCCTGCTTGGCAGAATCCTTGCGGTAGACTTCATCGCGGTAGATGAAGGCAATCACGTCTGCATCCTGCTCTATTGCGCCTGATTCACGGAGGTCCGACATCATTGGCCGTTTATCTGCCCTGGTTTCCAGGCTCCTGTTGAGCTGAGACAGGGCAATAACCGGGATCTTCAATTCCTTGGCAAGTGTCTTGAGGCCGCGGGATATGTCAGAAATCTCCTGCTGCCTGTTTGCTCCTGCTCCACCATGCCCGCGCATGAGTTGCAGGTAGTCGATCACCACCAACCCAACCTTGTGCCTGGCCACCATGCGTCTGGTTCTGACCCGAATGTCAGTGATGGACAGGGATGGGGTGTCATCGAGATAAATTGGGATGTCGGCCAGATTGTCTGCAGCCTTCAGCATGATGTCCCAGTCTCTGTCCAGCAGGCCACCGGTGCGCAGGCCCTGGCTGTTCACCTTGCCGTGGCAGGAGATCAGCCGCTCGGTGAGCTGCTCTTTCGACATCTCCAGAGAAAAGCAGAGGCAGGGCACTTTTGAGTGGTAGCTGGCATTGCGGACAATGTTCATGGCCAGGGCGGTCTTGCCCATGGATGGACGTCCGGCCAGGATGATCAGGTCGGTTGCCTGCAACCCTGCTGTCATCCTGTCGAGTTCATGAAATCCGGTGGGAATGCCGGTTACTGCCGAGCCTATCTCGCGCCTGCTGGTCACCGTTTTGATCACCGGTGGAATAAGTTTTTTTATGCTGTCGATTTCTTCATCTTTTGCACCGGTCACTGCAAAGAGCGCTGCTTCCGCCTCGGCCATCACCTCGTCTATGGGGGTGTTGCCCTGGTAGCAAAGCTGCTGGATATTGGCACCCATGATGATCATCCGCCGCAGCATGGACTTTTCCCGGATAATGCGCGACCAGGCGCCATACCCGGCGACACTGGGCACCACAGACGAGAGTTCGGAAAGGTAGGCCATGCCGCCTGCAGCATCCAGGTACCCATCTGCCTGGAGCATGTTGTGCACCGTGTACAGGTCAACCGGCTCGTTTTTCTGGAAAAGCTTGGTGATGGCCTCGAAGATGAGCTGGTGTGATGTCCTGTAAAAGTCTTTGGCAATCAGCTTAGACAGGGCGTCTCCAACCACTTCCTGGTAGAGAAAGCAGGCGCCGAGCAGGGCCACTTCGGTCTCAAGGGCCTGGGGCGGGATATTGGCTATTGGCTGTGTCATGACCTATGCGCACAACCTGCTGATGTGGGCCTGGAGCCTGGCGTCTATCTCCGGGTCTATATGGCGGAAGAGGTTGCAGGCATCGGCATGGGGTGCCGCCTTGCCCTTTCCGGCACAGATGGCACGGTCCATTGGCATGAATGCGCAATCTTTGCAGACATACTCGGCCTGTTTCGCTACTGGTGGCTGCAGGCTGCCGCCGCTGTCCAGGAACTTCCCGGCAATCTTTGAGTAATTCTTGCGCAGGGACGATGGGGAAAGACAGTTCTGGCGCCAGAATTGATCTTTGTTGGCAAAATCGAATACCCGCCAGATTTCGTCATGGCTGCGTTTGTCACGTTCCCGCATGAGCCTGATCACATCGGCCCACTTGTCCATGTTCGGTTTTTTGACTGTGGGATTGATGGCACAAATTGCCTGAAAGATTTTTTCTGAGAGGGAAAGATCTTCAGGAGCCGATTTTTTGGATGCAGTAGATTGCTCCTCTTTTGCACTTTCAGAATCATCAAAAAAAACCGCGTCGGAGACATGCGAAGCATTCTTCGACTTCTTTTTATATGATTCTCTTATATGATTCTCTTTGGGTGCAGTTTTCTGCACCTCTAAGGAGGGGCGGTTAGCTGCAGGTTCGGAGGTGCAGTTTTCCGCACTCCCGGAGGGGCAATGTTCGTCACCTTCGGGGGACGGAATGTCGTCTGATGGTTTGTTAGGCGTTGGATCATGATAACAACCATGATCAATGAAAAAATAGGAGTTGCATTTGTGCAGGAGTTTGTCTATGCCGGTTGGCCTGACAACCTCTATCAGGCCGTAGGTTTCAAGCTCTGCAATGACAGCTTTACCCTGTCGCACCTTGAGGCCTATCTCCAGGCTCAGCACTTCTATGGAAGGGTGGCACTTTCCGTCTTTGCCGGCATATTGAAAAAGCCGTCCCAACATAAGCTTTGCCGACTGGGAAAGATCGCGCAGCCGCAGGACGGCATTGGGGATAAAAATCCCCTGAAACATCCGGTAGGGGTTAATGTACGCCATTTCCGCGTTCCTCCATAATGTCTTCTGTTGACGGGAAGAAAGGGCGGTCATAGGCCGGACTGCTTGCATACCTTCTGGGCCCATGACCTGGTTGAGGTGAAATATCGGAGGTAAGGAGAGCGTGCCCCTGGGCAGAGATGATATCCTGGTGGGCAACAGTCCCTGACCCGTTCCCGGATATGGCGTCACCTGCTATCCAGAGCGCACCGGTGAAGATGAAAAAAAGAATAATCGAGGCAATAATCTCGTCACGGATCAGCCTGCGTTCTGTTTTTGTCATTTTGAACCTCGTGGCGTTTGTGGTTTGTTGGTCTTCTTTTTGCGTGGATCAAAGAGTGGCGTGTCTTTACGGCTCCTGGGGATGGCAGGCAGGCTTGCTTCCAGGGCCTCTGCCTCAAGAATGAGGGCGCGGGCCATCTCGCGAAGCTTTGCAGCGGTAAATGCTGCCTGTGGGAGGGGTTGCAGGGCCATTATCTCTTGTTGGTCATGTACAGGGCAAAGGTGCGTTCTATCTCTTCAACCGCTTGTCTGGTCCGTGATTCCACTTCTTTTTGATCCTGGTCATCGTCAATGGCCTTGCGTAAGGCCTCAACAGCGCTGAAGTCTGCAAGAACTTCCTCGTTGATTGTAGCCTTCATGTTGGCAACGGCAGTGGGCAATCTGTCATCTTCCGGCAGAGCGGTTTTCAGATAGGCGATTGCCTTCCTGGCCACATCGGCCCGGCCGTAATCGGCAAGCTCCGAAAAGATGATGTGCATGGCCTGCAACGGGTCTTTGCACCGGTCTTCTGTAAAGTGCGGATCTTGGGAATAAAGCCTGATGGTACGCCCGTTCCTGCGCCCCAATACGTTGATGAGAAAGCTTTCGCCAAGATGGTTTTTCATGGCATGCCATAACTGCCATGTTTCGAGTTTTTTGGGCATTTACTTGACCTCCAATGATGCTATTCTGTACCTATGGGAAAATATAGTTGCCAAAAACCCCTGCCCCCTGCTAGGATTGTAAGTGCCAACAAACAAAGCCATTTTTACGTTCAGAGAACGAACAAGGGGCCGGGGAATCTGAAATTATTGAGTCATTGCCGCTTTAGGCCAAATCTCGGCCTGATCCATCTCCACATCAGCAGCGATTTCCTTCCTCACTCGTTCCGTGCTCGACCCTTTTGTCAATTGGCAGGAAATAACCCGGTACACGGTAGACATGGTAAATCCCTTGTACTTTGCCCACTGCTCAACCCGCATGTTAGTGCGGTACATGAGTAAACCGATGATTTGTACTTTGGTCATTGAGTGTTCCTTAACGGTGGTGAAATTGAAGAAAGTATCTGACGCGCTTTTGCCTTGTGAAATCTGCCTGCTGCAACATGAAAACGTGCTTGAATTTGGTCAGTTGAATGGAAAGCCTTCTTTAATTCCAAAACAGCTTTTGTTGTCTGCAGATTTGCTTTGATTTGAAATACTGTTTGGTTGCTCATTGTCTCTGTTTAAAAATGAGAATTTTTTGATCACTAATAAGTTGTTTTTTGACTAAGGATATCAGTGCAGCCATACCTTTTCATTTTTGAAGCCAAACCCAGGCCGGACAACAAGAAGGCCGAGGGCTTGGCAGGAGCTATGGTTTACATATGGGTATTTTCAATATCTGCTACCGGGGCAAGAGCTTCTGCCCGGGATCACCTTTCAGGGCTAAACTGGATGTTTGTAAAGGAACAAGCTGCTTTCGCGCCGACTCCAAAGCAGCTTCGCGAGTTGGAAATACTAGAAGAACTGCATTATCAGAAAGCTCAATCCTCTGGTATTGCTGTTCAGTTTTACGGCTGGCTTGAGAATTCACGTCCTGGGGTTTTTTCGTATCCATTATTCTCTCCGCTTGAAGGTGAGTAAGGGCTGATAACTATGGATTTTCCAAATGTTGTTCATCCAAATAAGTTCAGGAGTGTTGCTCCCATTGATCAAGATCATGGAGAGCTGCTATGAGCACCGGCAGGTCTTTTTTATGCATCTCCAGTAAGGTGCCGGTGCGCTCAGAGAAAACACTAACTATGCCTGTTTCTTTCAAAACACTAACGGTGAACAGGAAGTGTTCCGACGTGGTGCCTGCCGGCAAAGGCTCCAGATCTATTGTTTTGCCGGTTGGCTCACCGTTTGTCTTGGTTGCAAGAAAGAGTAAATATGTACCGTTCATGCGAGTATGTTAGCCAATATATAGGCTATAAGTCAACTATAAAATCATAAATATAGGCTATAATTGTTATGGGTCAGTCGCAATTCGCTAAAATCATTGTAGAAAGAATGATAGGGGCTGCTGGGGTGAAGAACCAAGCGCAACTTGCAAAAGTTTTAGGTATCAAACAACCATCTGTTTCTGGTGCGATTACTAAAGGAAAGATTCCTGATAGATGGTTTGAAATCATTGAAGAAAAATATGGAATATCAAGAGAAGATCTCGTCAAACTGCCAACCAAAGAGGCTGAGACGCTTATCCAATCATCTAGTGGCAACGGTATCTCAATCCAAGCCGGAAGAGATGCCAAAAAAAATATAGTGGAAAGTGGTGCAGGGGGGTTGTCTAACGAGGAACAGGAGCTTATTGATTTAATCCGTCAGTACGGCGGGTCCAAGACCATCGAGAGCTTCAAAGAGCGACTCCTGAAAATAAAAAATCTACTTGAGGACAATTAGTAAAGAACGACGATGCATGGAAGAGAGGAGGGTATGAGCCAGACGGCCATCAAGAACAAATTAGCTGTCCAGGCAGGGAACGACGTAAAGGAAAATATTTTCATCACAATGGTCACAAATGATTTAGATAAAATCAGCGATTTTGACGGAGCACTAAAATTCACTGCAGATGCACTCAAAGCAGCTTCAAGGCGCTATGAACGACAGATATTGAAAACATTGGTATGGGACACCCTGTTTAAATTATCGCTTATTGCCCTGGTTGCCATCTTTCTGATCATCTCCATCGGCCAATTGAGTACAAAGCCAATTTCAGTTTCTCCATTTCTGCTGGTATCATTATGCCTACTCATGGTGAGCATCGCCCCCCTCCGCAACGCTGCCCGCATGGAAGCCTGCATCAAACGCGAAATCGACGCCCACTCCGAAGTCTTAAGCATGCTCTACAAAGAAAAAATACTGGCAAAAATTAAAGGCCTAAGGTGATCGTTTTAAGAAATATCTTTCAAGCTGTACAGTAAATACAAAAAATGCCTTGGTATCAATTGAATATGCAGAAATGCTTATCGATCAGTTGAAGTGGGTGTGGGGCAGGTCACGGTTTCTTCGGAATATTTGGAAAAATATTGGCCCTCCCTGTGAATCGTAGATAATCAGGGCGTATACGTAACAAATCCATATTTTGATTTTAAAAGAAATTGTGGCACATTGATTGTCAGGTGTTGATTTAATTAAAATTAACACATTTTCTGTTAGGTAAAGGTGATTTTCCACCTGTCAACTTATGATAATGGAACAAATGGAAAAAATTAAGATATTCTGCAAAATAGCTTTTGTTATATTCTTTTCCACTTGTGGAACTGTTTACGCTTCAAACAATTGGACCACTGGGGAAAAATATATTTCTCGTTATGCCCATACTTCTACCACCCTTCAAGATGGACGAATACTAGTGGCAGGAGGGAATTACGATAGCGCTTTCGTCCAATGTGAGCTTTATGATCCCGGTACAAACAGTTGGTCAGATGCTGGAAGTATGGCTACCGGACATTC
The DNA here is from genome assembly GCA_018820855.1 of Pseudomonadota bacterium. Classification (GTDB taxonomy): domain Bacteria; phylum Desulfobacterota; class Desulfobulbia; order Desulfobulbales; family Desulfocapsaceae; genus Desulfocapsa. Next base: position 10,605 of record JAHJNL010000014.1, read on the forward strand.
CTACCACACCGCAACCCTATTACTAGATGGCAGAGTGCTTGTGGCGGGGGGGACTACTTTGATTGCTGAGCTATATGACCCTGCAACTGACACTTGGTCAAGTGCGGGGAATATGAGTATTTTGAGGAGAGATCATACAACTAATCTTCTACAGGACGGCAGGGTATTAGTAGCCGGAGGTTTTGTTGATGAAGGTGAATTTGCCTCCTCTCGAAGTACAGAATTATACAACCCAGTAACCAATACATGGTCAAATGCTGGAGATATGATAACAGCCAGAGCTGAAAGCGCAGCCTCACTCTTACCAGATGGTAAAGTGTTGGTTACAGGAGGTACAACACATGGCGTTGCCCTTAATAACAGCACTGAAACATACGATCCCGTAACTGATACCTGGTCAAATGCTGGAGCAATGATAGATATACGTCACTCTCACACTGCCACACTCCTCAATAACGGAAAGGTTCTTGTTGCCGGTGGATATAGTAGTGATTCCTTCTTTAATGATATTAACCGATGTGAACTTTACGATCCTATTACTGATTCATGGTCGCCTACTGAAAATATGGGGTTTCGTCGGTGGCATCATACAAGCAATTTACTACCTGATGGCAAGGTTCTGGTTATCGGTAGCGATTATACTATACCTGACAATTACACAGAAGTTTTTGACCCATATACAGGAAGTTGGACAAGTGCAGGAAATATGTCCTCTCGGCGCAGATACCATACCTCAAATATTTTACCAGACGGTAGAGTCCTTGTTATTGCAGGGCTTCTTAATGACACCATAGAATTTGGAGACTTAAATATCCATAGCCTAGATGTTTCGATTACCAGTCAAGAATTTTTTAATGGTACCGTAACAAGCATACCTTCTGGAATATCTTGCACTAACATCTATAGTCAATGTAGCGATGCGTACCTACCCGGAACTGTTGTTAATCTTATAGCCACACAGGATGAATATACAACATTTGAAGGATGGACTGGTGATTGTTCGGGCAATGTTCCTACATGTACCGTTACTATGGATCAAGACCGATCTGTGTCGGCAATCTTTGAACCCCAAAAATTTACTGTTTCTGCTAATGCTATAGGAAATGGAAGCGGCAACGTAACATCAAACATTGGCGATATTGACTACCAATACCCAACAATATCAACAGGTACCAGTTCGGAAATTGATATAGGGTATATTGTTACCTTATCAGCTACCGCAAATATTGACTCTACTGTGGCCTGGGAAGATTGTGTCAGTAAAGGCGGAGAGGCAGAAGGTAATGGAACACCGACAGCCACATGTACTTTCCTTGGTCTCTTTGAATCAAAGACAGTAACCACAACATTCACTCGCAATAGTTACAATGTATCAGCAATTGCAGGAGAAAATGGAAGTCTCTATACAGATACTCCGACACCCCAATCAATACTTCATGGCTCGACAACTGAATTCACTTTCAACGCTGACACAGGCTATCAGGTTGCCAGTATTTCCGGTTGCGGGATAACCTATACCAATTCTGACAATACTGTAACGAGCAAGACGGAAACAACTGGGACCATCACTGATGATTGCACCGTCAACGCCTCGTTCGCCATCAACCAATATACTGTATCTGCTTCTGCTGGAACAAATGGGAATCTCGATGCAACAACGACATCTCCCCAGACCGTTAGTTATGGATCTGTAATTGATTTTACCTTCAATGCTGACACTGGGTATCATGTTGCCAATATTACTGGCTGTGGCATAACCTATACTAACTCAGACAATACAGTAACGACCAAGACGGAAACAACTAAGACGATCACAGACAACTGCACTATCAGCGCAGTGTTCGCTATAAATACATACCAGTTATCAATCGGTAATCAGGGAAATAGATCAGGTATTGTTACAAGTGATATTGGCAATATAAACTGTCCAGGGATATGCAGCGATTTTTTTGATTACGGTACAAATGTGACCTTGACAGCTACACCAGGTGAAAATTCGTCCTTTATTGGATGGTCAGGGGACTGCACTGGTGTGGAGCTGACCTGTAATATAACAGTCAACCAGTCTAGAAATGTTACAGCTATATTCAAATACTTCTCATGGCCGTTATTCCTTCCAAACATTTTAAACAATACTTCTCATTAACACTAAAAAAATATTGACTAAACGTGTACTCAGAAGACAAAAGCCAGGTCCTAAAAAGGAATAATTAAGTATGGTGTCCCCGATTTTTGAAAACATACTAAATTATCGACAATAATTTCAGCATAGTCATGTTCGCAAATTCGACCTATGGAGAGAGGATGTCACAAGTCAGGCCAAAATCAATGAAAGGTTCTCTTAAAATATATAGGATAGTTTTCTTCTTATTGGGCATAGTATTCATTCTACTCAAGTCTGAACAAAGCCATGCTATAGGCTGGTCAATGGGGCCAAGTTTACCCGAGCCAAAAATCCAGCACACAGCTCCCCTCCTTTCTGATGGAAGTGTACTTGTTGTGAGACAAATTTCGATGGATGTTTCTGACCTCCTTTATGACCCTGCTTCAGATACTTGGTTCGGCATAGAAAATATAAATACACCCAGATGGAATAAGAATAATACGGGACAGACCACGGTTTACCGAATTTCAAGGACACAATCCCTATTAAAATAAAGTAATACATCAGATAAACTGATGAATTTTACGTAATGTCTTTTAGTAAAAAAAGGCATGTGTTGTATTAAAAATAACAAATACGGAGTGCATTAATGGGATACGTAGAAAGCAATTTGATGTCACAGGAGCGAGTGCTCCACAAAGGAGATATACACTGGTTTGTTTTTATTCCAAGTGTATTTTTTACATCATTTGGCCTGATGTTGTTGACAGACTCAAAAGTGGCTCCACTGGCAGTTATCTTCTTTTTTGTAGCCTTCGTATTATTGGTAAAGGCATTCCTGTTTAAAATTTCAACAGAAGTTGCCGTTACCTCGAAGCGGGTTATTGCCAAGATGGGATTCATCAGGAGAAGTACAGTTGAGTTGAACCATCATAAAGTAGAAAGTCTCAACGTGAATCAGGGTATAGCTGGTAGAATTTTTGGGTTTGGTACCATCATTGTTAACGGGACAGGAGGAGCCCATACCCCTATCCCAAACATTAGCGATCCACTGGTCTTCCGGAGAAAGGCCATGGAGACAATAGATTCCACTCAATCTACTTTTCAGCCATCGCATCAAGGTCCTGCTGTAACAGCACCACCCCAGCCGTCGCATTCTGGCCCTTCTGTAAATATGTCTCATCCACAACCTGAACAGAAAAAAGAGAAATTAGGTACGGATTGGTTCTCCATCGGGAAGGAACATATAAAGGCAAACGAGTACAAACAAGCCATTGCAGCCCTCAGCTATGCAGTAAAAACTGATCTAAACAACAGAGAAATTTACTACCTCAGAGCCGTTGCCTACTCAAAACTAGCAGACAAAATAAAATCCCTGGAAGACATAAAAACCGCAGCCAGACTCGGCCACCCAAAAGCAGTCGAATACCTTCAGAAAACAGGGAACTAAAACCACATCAAACAAACAAATTCACACAAATAAAGAAAAGTTTATAACCATATGTATTCACACGTTTAAAATGCAAAGCATTTTCAAAACCACATGTAGTCAAACCCCGCGGTGGCTCGAACCGTATTGCCTTTTATCTCCCCAAAGGACCCGTGAAATTGTGGGTAACATCTGTCTCATTGAATGGTTTTTCACTGCTAGGATGTAAGAAGATCGTGTTCAAAAAAAAAAATTCCGGATTTGAACCCAGGTGGTAGGAATCTAGTATGAGTGTTTGCACCAGAAAAGATGGGACAGTGTTTGTACAGTGGTCCGAGAATGGGAAGAAAAAGAGGAAATACTTCGGGAAAGGGTTGGGGGCAGAGGTCAAGGCAAGGGCATACAATGATATTGTCACCAGCCATGCACCCAGGCATACATCAAGCCCAATTTTTAAAGATCTGGTTAACGAATACCTTAAGGCAAAATCTCCGGCCATGCCAGCCGCTAGCGCGGAAAATATCTGGTACAAGATGTCAGGTGTAATCCTGCCGATCCTTGGTGGTATAGAGACTATGGGAATGGATCACGGGACATTTGATAAATATGTTGCTAACCGGGCAGTATCGGTCAAAATGACCACGATTCACCGGGAGTTATCAGATGTTCGAGCTATTCTTAACTGGTCGGTAAAGCGGAAATTGATTTCAAATAGTCCTATGACTGGATATGAGATGCCCAGGCGGGATGATGAAACGATCCTGCCGCTTGCTCATGAAGAGATCGAGACTATTATAGAACATTCTGCTGACCATCTGCGCAGGGCTATGTTGCTCTCTTATTTCTGTGGTCTTAGGCCAGGTGCAGTTGAGCTACTGTCAATAAGATATAGCCAGGTAAACTGGTCGGTCATGAGTATTACCATCATATCTGCAAAAAAAGGCGGATTGCAACGGAGGGAGGTACCGATCCATCCTGCCTTGCCGATCAGAGAATGGTATGAGGCAGATGGAGAGAATAATGGTGGGTACGTTATTACCTGGAAAGGGAAGCCGATTAAGAGCCTTAAAACAGCTTTTGCCAGCGCAAAACGGCGGGCTGGGGTAGGGGGGAGGAAGATTCCGCTTTACTCGTTACGGCATGCTTTTGTCACTGCTTTACTCCATCAAGGTGTAGACTTACGGACAGTTGCAGATATTTCTGGACACGATGTTGGCACTATGCTAAAGCATTACGCACATAGTATGGATGCAGCCCGCAAAGATGCTATCCATAAGCTGCCAAGTTTGCACCCATGGGTGCAAGAAAATGAGGAAAATGGCAGTAGTGAAAATGTAAAAAAATAAAGTAATATCAATTAGGTCGGGACGTGGCTCAGTCTGGTAGAGTACAGCGTTCGGGACGCTGGGGTCGGAGGTTCAAATCCTCTCGTCCCGACCATATGACGGAAAAAGGGCTTTCAACATAGCATGTTGAAAGCCCTTTTTTTTACCAGCTTGAAAGCGTGTTGTTTTTCTTGGAATATAATTAATGCTGGGCCATCATTGCTAGCCGTTGCGTCATGTTCCGCACAGAGGAAATGTAAGATTTCTTCTGTGTCGATTTTATAGATACAAACCCGGTAATCGCCATCTCAATCAACTGGCTTTATGCTCGGGAAGCGCCAGGACCCGTCGAGAATTTCCTGACGCGGTTCATACATTCGTACGGCATAATTCCAGCCCTCGGAGATCGGCAGGCAATTGATCCTCCCGTCTTCACAGGCACCAAAATTTATGGTGATCGAGCCATCGTTGTTTGGTTTTGCTGTGACATTATTGAAACTGTACACTCCCAGCTGATTTGCCGAGATATAACCATCTGCGTTGTATATGGTCACTGACCAGAAGGCATCAACGGGGACGTCTTTAACCGTAACTGTCTAAGGCGTACCATCGTTGTTTGTGACTGAAGCGTCTCGTAAAAGGCGTTTTTCTGTGGCAGCCCACCCCAGCCTGCTCCTGCGAAAACCAAATGGTCGATTGGACGTGTCTCCTCCTTCGTTCCGAATGCCATTGCCGCATTTCCACCATGTTTTGCCAGGGTGTTCAGGGCACCTCTTATGGCAAGCAAATGTTTCATATTCCAATTTGGAATATCGAGCGGCCCGTTACCGCCTCCTTCGATCTTGATTTTATCCTGAGCAGCGTTGGCAGCTTTGATATCTTTTGGATTATCTGCATCAATAAAGGTGCGAACGATAAGATACGCATATCGACTGCCGACGGTGTCTTGTGTAAGCTCATACAACAGCGCTCCGTTGATGTTTCCGAGAATGTCATCCCAAAAGTCAATATCAATATCGGCAGGTGGGAGTCCTGGTAGAGTTGCCACTGTACCGTTTTAGCCGGAAAGCCATCCATAGGGGGCCAATTGAAAATTCCATTGATTGGTCTCCTCTGCTGCAAAGTGGGCCGGGAATGCGAACAGTAATAAAAGAATGAAACAAAAAAATATTGACTGGAATAACTTGACCTGGGAACAATTCATATTTCCACCTCCTTCTGGATTGTGGCCTGATTGTTTGTTGTGACGGACCGATAAGTTTCTTAAAACTCGGACTGCAATACTAGGACGATCGATCAGTTTAAAAATGTCTCACTGACAGTAATTGTGTGGCACCGGATTCGATACTCGTGTCGCCGAGACGGAATTGAAGTGCTTCTGGATTGTTTTTGGCGATTGTTGCAGGAAGATTGAAAGTATTTTCTTAATATATATCTGCGGTAAAGTGTCTTCTCGATCAGAAAAGTGTTGCATGACTAAAAATAGACTTTGATGAATCGCTATATTGTATCTAATGAAACCGATTTTTAGTTAAATGGATTGCACAACTATTAGATCAGTGAAAGATGAGAATAGATATTGATTGATTAAATGGCTAATGGAAATTTCATTTACAATAAAATATGTCATACCATATCGTAATAATGCAATAAATTGATATGAAAATTGAATTCACTTTAAATATCATCAATTGTGTAAAGATAAACAGCCAGGTGTTCGGCATTGCCTGGATTTACCTCACTCTCTTGTTAATTCAAGATTTGCTTGAGTCGTGAAATCACCCGGTCACTGGTCAATATAGACATATGGTCTTCATCAAAGGCATGGAGGGTGGCAGCCTCATATTGTGCCCGATAATCAATTTCGCTGGCAATCTCCACTGTCCCGTCGTTATTATCCATCATCATGCTGCACTTTCCTTTTACACCGAAAAAGAGGTGGAAATCCACTCTGTCTGCCAAAGATCTGGAATAAATTTCCTGTAAAAATGCACTGTCAGGAGCAACGTCATACCAGCTAGGGATCACACCCGGAGCTTTTTCTACCCCGAGGGCGGCACTGTTTATCCCTCCCCAGGGGGTTGAAATGGAAACGAATTTTTTAATATAATCCTGCCTGTCCTCAATCAGGTTTTTAATGATAAAGGACCGGGAGACAAGCCCTCCCATGCTGTGGGCAATGACATACATCGTCCTGAACTCATATTGCCGATGCAGTTCTTTGATTAATCTGTTTAATCCGCCGGCAATATCATTCAGTCGCCCGCCGGAAGGATAAAAGTAAAACCAGGGTTGGAACCGTTTTTGATCCAGTTGCTCCACTATCGCTTTCCAGCCTACAGGTGTACCATTGGCCCCATGGACAAACAGCACCGGGATCTTGTCTGGGTCAAACTCTTCGAGGAAATAAATGCCGAAACCGATGGTTTTAAGAAACGAAACCGGTTTCCAGTAACCGAGTGACCCGTTTTCCTGTTTGAAAATCGGATCGTCAAGGCTTTTCACGAGGCCAATCTTTTTGTAAGAATCCACTGCCAGACTCCCATCGGTAATACGACGGGGAAAGGCATCCGGGTATTCTGATATTTCTGCAAGTTCAATATTCAGAGTGCGTATTGCTTTCGACTCTGCGGATTCCATACTTCCTTCATTAACGGTTACATAATCCGGTTTTCCGTAAAATCCAAAACGTTCTCCCGGATCATAGATGAAGTTATTATTTGCGTCTTCGAATGCACTCAGGCAATAGGTCCCTTCCCGGACGATGAAGGAGTAATGGTTTGTGTTGTCTGCTATCAGATATTGGGATGTGACTATTTTCCCGTTCTTTTTCTGATAAAGGGCGACGACAACCGAAGCGTTTTGTGAACTTCTGCCCTCCACTTGCCCGATAAGTCCGAAACTTTCGTCAAATTCAGCGACTTCTTTATCTATCTCGAAAAGAGCGCAGCCGTTGATAGAGAAAAGCAATGGGATCAGCATGAAATATACTGGTAATTGAAGGGGGAAACAGATCTTCATGATGGATTGCCTCTTAGTGTAAGTCCTCGAGTATCAGCGAGAGGGAATGGGGTGTCCGGAGCTGAATCACCATTTCCTTTCTCTGCTGCATCTTTTTTTCGAAACTCTCCTTAAGATATCACAATCGGAAGGAATTGTTGTGATTAGGATAACGTCGTATGATTAAAAATGGGCTTGTATTAATTAACGACACTGTATTTCCTGTACCCCTGTTCTCTGGATATTGATCAGGTGTTGTTGGGTCAGAAAAACTGGAGAGTACATCAGATACACTGGTAATTTATTAGAAACGTTAGTAACTTACTAGTATGATTTCTGTAAGCTGTCCTGTGCCGGTGGTCGGTTCCTTCTGTATAGACTTGATTTCTGCAGTGACGGTCGATGTGTTTTGTTGAGATTGATCTTTTTTAGGGAGGAAGGTCATCCGTGATAAAAACAATTGTCCGCATTTTAGGTGGGTTGCTCTCTGTTTTCCTTGTTGCCGTGGTCACCGTTTTTCTGCTGCATGTCCCGATTTCGTTGGGGCTTCTTTTTGGCCCTGCCTCCACCCTTCTCAGTGCTCTGACCGGCAGTCGGCAGGTGATTGAGGGGCACTGCTTTCTCGTTCCCGGTGCCTGGACAACTCTGTCAGTGGAAGATGGATCACTGCTGTTGACCGGCAAAAAAAAATTCCGGCTGAATGCAGAAATCAACTCCGCACAGACACGTGTGCATCTCTGGTCCCTGTTTACATGTGAGCTTAATCTGGATGGTCTTGCCGTACACGGAGTGACCTTTGATCTTCTCACTGCAGGGAAAAAGGAAGAGTCTGCGGACCACAAAGAAGAAGGGGACAAACCTCAAACTGAGGGCATGCCTTTTAGGCTGGGGCAAACCGGCGCTATTGACCTCACTGATATCAATGCCACCATAACTTTGGGTGAGACCAAGGAGCGGGTGACACTTCAACTTGAAAAAGGCAGGGGCGCTTTGAGCAGAAATGCCCCTGGAAAGCTGGAGATCAAGGCCATGCTGAATGGCCGTCAATTGAGGGCAGAACTTGAGGGAGGACCTCTGGCTGAGCTGGCAACCTTTGACACTGACTGGCCGTTTTCAATACATGTGAGCCATAAAAGTGTTGCTGCGGCTATCACCGGCGCCATCGCCAAAGAGGCAACGGAGCAGCAGGTGGCAGCTGATCTCTCCCTGTCCGGAGAACACTTTGATGATCTTGTATCAATCTTTGGTCTTCACGGTTCCAAAAACAAGTCCTTCGCTCTTCAGGGAAGCACAAGGTTGTCCAGAGAGGAAATACGTGCGGATTTTGAAAAGGTACAGGCAGGGGAAGAAATCCTTGCCCTGTCGACGTTTGCGAAAAATCCTGGTTCCCAGGATTCTCAGTATAACTTCATGCTGCGGGGTGAGAGGCTGAACCTTGACGAACTGAAGGAGTTCTTTGCCGGGGAAAAGAAAAAAAGTGGCGGCTCGGCAAGAAAAACAAAGAAAGCAAAAATCAGTCGTGATGACATACTCATTCCGGACACCTTTCCCCTCAAAAACCTGTCCCTTGACCTTGATATCAAAGAACTGGTTATAGCGGCTGAGAAAATAAAGGATGTGCGCCTCAATGTAGTTATGGATAATGGCCGTATTGTTCAGTCACCCGTTGCGGTAACCTTTAAAAATGTACCTTTTAACGGTTGTTTTTCATTTGATAGAGATGACAATATACCGAAGTTTTCAGCTCATCTCGATTCGGTTTTCTTTAATGTCGGCGGGTTCTTGCAGGATTGTCAGCTTGCTGATAATTTTGTTATGTCTCTCAACAAGGTAAAGACAGATATTAACACCCGCGGAAAGACGCTGGGCGAGCTGTTTGATAATCTGGTGTTCCGTCTTCATGCAGAGGACGGCAATTATGAATATATAGATGCCAATACGGGGGCCGTGCTGCCTATTGTTCTTAACAATACAGAGATATCGGGTGTACCCGGAGAGAAAATTGCCCTGACAACAGAAGGGTTCATTGCCGACAACCCCGTCTCAATTGTTGTGGAAATTGATGACCGCCGCGATGAGCCACCGAAATCCGTCAAGGAGGTGTCTGTTACCCTGCATAGCCAGCTTGCCGACACCCAACTGGACTTTTCCGGTAACATCCCCCTGCCTTTCAGAAAAGAAGGTATCGTGTTGACCGGTAAGATGGCTGGCGAACGACTCAGCAATCTGAACGGGTTGTTGCAGGTACAACTTCCTGACCTTGGACCCTATGAAGTTAACGGGACATTCAAAATAGTTGAGGAAGGATACCGATTGGATGGGATTCAGGTCCGGGTTGGCTCCAGTACAATGAAAGGCGATTGCTCTGTGGATACCAAGGCTGTCCCGCCGGGGGTGCGTTTAGGACTGGAGGCTCAGCGCATCCAGCTTGATGATTTCCAGGCAATTCTGCCGCAGCCTCAAGAGGCTTCAGTCGGCGAACAGAAAGCAAAGGATGAAAAAGATGGGGGGCCAGAGGAAAAGGGGAAGTTCCCGACTGATCAAGCAGTCCTTGACAGCTACAACGCCTCAATAGCAATAGAGGTCAATGAGGTATTGTCCGGTACTGATTATCTGGGCAGCGGCACCCTGAAGATGGAGCAGCAGCAGGGAAAGTTTCAGATATCCCCTCTGCACCTGCGGTTGCCGGACGGCAATGTAACTATCAATTTTTCAATGAGCCCAACTGGCAATGACCGATTCTATACGTTGAATATAGACGTCGAAGGGCTTGAATATGGGGTCATGGCCAGGATGTTCAAACCGGGTACTGATATGTCGGGGATTATCAATGTAAGGACTTTCCTGGAATCAAAAAGCCCGGATGCGCAAAGCATCATGGCCAATAGCTCAGGATATCTTGATTTTTCCCTGCAACCCCAGCAAATCCGGGCAGGAGTGATTGATCTGTGGTCAGTTAATCTTCTCTCTTATCTGTTCCCCATGTTGACCTCTGGCAGCACCTCAAAAATCAATTGTGTGGCGGGGCGTTTTAACATCAAGGACGGACTGCTCAGCCAGGATGGCTTTCTTATCGATACCTCTCAGGTTCAGGTCAAAGGGGTGGTTAAGGTTGATTTTGATAAACGAGTGATCGATGCAACCCTTAGACCAATCCCCAAGCGGCCTCAATTTTATAGTCTGTCAACCCCCATCAAAATACATGGTAATTTTTCTCAGCTTGAGGCCAGGATTGCACCGGGTGGAGTGATCGGCACTGTAATACGTCTGGCCACTTCTTATATCGTTGTCCCTTTGCAGTGGATCATACAGAACAAATTACCTGAAGATGGGACGGCTGCCTGCCTGCAGCTGGTTGAAGAAAGGACACCATAAGTGATGGTGGAAGCTATCATGGAATGCATTTGTAACAACCCTGATCTGAGTTGACATGCTGTAAGCCTGAGTTGCGATCAGATCTGACCGTGGCAATTTGACAGAATAACTCTAGCTTATGAGATTATAGCAGTAACTCTAAATTCAACAGCTAATCAGATGATATTGACCATGGCAAATTTAAGGACAATGGATTTTTCCGGATTGACAAATGAATATGTGAGCGGTAGGTTCGCCTGCATAATACGTTTCCAAAGGAGGTTTTGATGTTAATTAATTCAATTGATCTTGTGCTGCTCGTTACTGGAAGAAAGTAGCGTAACAGACAGACGGTTGATCAGTAATTCGAAGCAACAGTTTTCAAGATAATTTCACGAACATCTTTGTGTTGCTCTCTATCACTTGGTTCAAGCGAACCTCTGCAGTATAACTGCGTTCTCTTTCAGTAACACTCTCCCTATAGTAATCACAGCACGTTATGTGCCTTGATTGATTGTTGCCTGGCGTTTTTCAACAGCACCAAACGGCAACATTTAATCGTTTATCTCAATAAATAAACTATTTGGAAGTGGTCATGGAATCATCTAGTAATCTTAATATGTTGAGCAACGAGGGCTCGTTTTCACCTCTAAACCAATTAGGTTGGTCTTCATTTTTTCAAGAACAACTGACTGGTAAGAGCGGAGAACAACCCCCCGCAAGAGTCTCGGGAGTGAGAAAAAACATCTACCTTGTGAAACGGGGAGATGAAGAGATACAGGCAACCCTGGCGGGCAAGCTTTTCCATGGGTCTGATACGAACCTTCCTGCCGTCGGCGACTGGGTACTCCTCCGAGAATCTGTTATCACTACGGTACTTTTCAGAAAGAACGCTTTATCACGCAAGGCGTCAGGAGGGAGATCCGGCAAGAACGGTGAAACTTACCTGGGCGATCAGGTGATAGCGGCCAACCTCGACACAGTATTCATCGTATGCGGGTTGGATAGGGATTTCAACCTGAGAAGAATCGAACGCTATCTGACGATGGTCTATAACTGCGGCATAGAACCGGTGGTTATCTTGACAAAAGCCGACATTCACCAGAATCCGAGCGATTTTGTCAATGCAGTGGAAACAGTCGCGTGCGGGGTATCTGTTTATCCGGTTTCAGCAAATGATAACGACGCCATCTTTCAACTGGCGAATCTTCTACCTCAGGGGCGAACAGCGGCTCTGATCGGCTCATCGGGTGCAGGTAAATCGACTTTGATAAATCGCCTGTCCGGAAAAGAGATAAGGGCTACAGGTTCGGTTGGCACAAGGGTAGGGAAAGGAAAACACATTACAACCACACGCGATCTGATCGTTCTCCCCTCGGGAGGAATGGTGATCGACAATCCCGGTATAAGGGAAATTGCGCTCACTCTTGACGATGAAGGGACGGAATCGGCTTTCCCTGATATTGAAGCCAGTGCGCGATTATGCAGATTCAAGGACTGCAGTCATACACATGAACCTGATTGTGGGGTGTTGGAGGCCGTCTCTTGCGGGGAGATATCTCTTAACAGATTGAAAAATTATCAAAAGATCAAGAGCGAACTCAACTATTTTTTGCAGCGGGAAAACGAAGGTGCAGCCAGGGTGGAAAGAGAGAGGTGGAAAGGTGTTTCCCAAAAAATAAAATCCATAAGGAAAAGGAGAAACTAATGAAAATAAGAAAAGCAGTTAAGGGAGATACTTCCGAAATTTTAAATGTTCATAAAAAAGCCTTTGGAGAGAAAAAAGGTATCGTAATCAGACAATTAGTCGATAGTCTGCTTGAAGACATAACAGCAAAGCCAGGCTTTTCACTTGTGGCCGTTGAAGATGATATGATTGTTGGTCATATTCTCTTTACCAAAGTCATAATTAATGGGGCTAGTGAAGGACTTCCCGCTCAAATTTTAGCCCCACTGGCTGTATTGCCTGACTATCAGAATAGAGGGATTGGTTGTCAGTTGGTAAAAGCAGGCATAGATGAATTAAGGAAATCAGGGGTTAAATTAGTATTTGTATTGGGTCACCCTGGTTACTATCCACGTTACGGCTTTTCTCCTGCAGGGGAACGTGGTTATGATGCACCATATCCAATTCCAGAGGAACATTCTGGTGCCTGGATGGTGCAGGAATTATATCCTGGGATCATTGGAGTTGAAAGAGGGGCAGTGCAATGCTCAGATGCGCTGAATGAGCCTGAGCATTGGCGGGAATAGTATTGCTACCAATTGTTTCACCGGCGGTAATTGATTACACGTCGGTGAAACAGCCACTTGTGCAGATTTCCAACAGACAGAAATATCCAACGTCTACCTCGTTATAATCCACCTTCTGCAATCTACAAAGTACCAAGAGGTGTGTTGGCCACATGAACATATCGCCATGTTCTGGCCTGTAAGATGATTCCTGATGGTCCGGAATGACCAGTTCCCAGGATGACTGTCAGAATCTATATAATCTTGCGAGTTGTGGGTGTCAGATTGGATCTTGATTTCTTCAATTATTCGGGAAAACAACTATGCTTCATTATTATTCCTTGATTGATATCTCATTGTTTGACTGTTTCTTTATAAGATTGTAATTTGTCATATACTTTTATGATACAGTCAAACCTGTTGAAAGTCTGGGGTGGAAATCTGTGGGTTTGATTGCATGGTTGAGTTGCCTTATCAGTCTGGCGGCTCGGCGTATTCATGCAGGAAAGTCTATTTGATCCGTAACCGGAGGATTAAACGGTTAATAAAAAATAAAAGGTTTTATCTGTTTCTTGCTGTTTTAACGCTGTTTCTACCTTCCGTGACAAATAAAGCAAAACCTTGAGGCTTGTTTAAATCAAAAAGAAAAGTGCGGCTGAAGAGGATCCTGGGTAGAGAAAGCACCACTCAATGTTGAATTGCAGAAACTGTTTCGGTTTTCGTAGAGTGTGAAAACCTGATTGGGTCAGTATCGCATAACATTCAGTCCTCGACATTCCCCGCACCGACATACGTCGCTGCGGGGAATGTTTTTTGTCATTGGCAGAGCTTCGAGGTTTCAATTTCGCCAAACCTGATTTAGTATCGTTTTTGAATTTATCCATGACAGATATTCAAATCCTCTCCTTTCGATCATTATAAAGTATTGTTAGAGCAATAAAGAGAAAAGTGTAAGGCCATCTTTGCAGGGCAGGGTGGCCTTTTTGTTCTTATGAAAAAACTACGATCCGGATATACCACAGGGGCCTGTGCGGCAGCCGCCGCCAAGGCTGCAGCCTTGCTATTGCTCAGTGGTACAAAACAGGACTCGGTGGAAATACCCTTTCCCGATGGTTCACGGGTGCGGTTCAGTCTTGTCTCCTCGGATTTTGCAGGTTCCGGAAAGAGTGCTGCCCAGGCTGCCGTAATCAAGGATGCCGGAGATGATCCCGATGTGACCAATGGTGCCAGGATCGAGGCCTCTGTCTGTTATGGCGAAAACGACACAAAAAGAGGTGCATTGCTGCGTATCCTGGGCGGGGTTGGCGTGGGGACTGTGACGAAGAGAGGACTTGCTGTCCAGGTTGGTGAGCCTGCCATTAATCCGGTGCCGAGGAAGATGATCCGGGATGCTGTCAGCGAAGCCCTTGTTGAGGGGAAAACAAATCAGGACTGTTGTCTGGATATAACCATTTCCATCCCTCAGGGGGAGGAACTTGCAGAAAAGACCCTTAACCATCGTCTTGGTATTGTGGGTGGCCTCTCTGTGCTTGGGACCACCGGTATTGTACGCCCGATTTCAGCAGATGCCTGGACTGCAACCATTACCGCCTCCATGGATGTGGCCCGTGCAGCGGGACTGACCGACGTGATCCTTTCCACGGGCAGAACATCGGAACGGGCGGTACAGGAACATCTTGGTCTGCCTGAGGAGGCGCAGGTGATGATGGGGGATTATCTCCATTTTGCTTTGCAGGAAGCGGCTCGCCACAACTTTCACAGGATTCATCTGGCTGCTATGTGGGCCAAGGTGATGAAAGGGGGGATGAAAATTCCGCAGACCCATGTACGTAACGGGGCCCTCGAGATCAAGGCCGCTCTGGAATTTCTTGGTGATCTTGGCTGCAGCCCGGAACTCCTGCAGACCCTGGATGGTTCCAACACCGCCCGTGAAATCTATGGCCGTCTTCTAGAACAGGGAGAAAACCAAGTGATTCTAAGTGTTTGTGAGGCTGCGCGAATTTACTGCCAGGAGGTCTCCGGGCTTGATGTCATCGTCTATCTGGTGGATGCCTCTTCCACGATTGTAGCCACTACTGAGCGGGAGGTTTGAAAATGGGATCTGTACTCCATCTTGTCGGTTTTGCTGACAGTGCCGGCCACGATTTTTCTGCTCTGTTTCATGGGCTTCGCTCTTCTGTGATTCTGGTCGCCTCCACTCGTTTGTATCAAAAATTGACGGCAATGTTTCCAGAGGAGCATATTCCGCCACATATTCCCGTTGTCCCACTCGACACGGCACTGCAGCGGATTAAGGATTCTATTCAGGATGGCGATGTGACGGTGCTGGCCTCTGGTGATCCACTTTTTTTCGGAATTGGCCGCAAGCTTATCAGTGTTTTTCCTGAAGTTGAGATTCAAATCACTCCGGCCCTTTCTTCCATGCAGCTTGCCTTTTCCAGGTTTCAGATTCCCTGGGATGATGCACACTTTGTCAGCCTCCATGGAAGGCCTTCTGAGAATTTATCAGCCCTCCTCCTGAGGTGGCCCAAGGTCTTTGTCCTCACTGACAGGCAGAACAGTCCCAACATGATCGCCCGATATTTGTTGAAGGAGTGCGTTAAAGAAAAGAGCACAGAGATAGAAGTTCATGTTGGGGAAAATATCGGCTTTGAGTCAGAACGGTTGGTTAGTGGGAATCTTGAGGCAATCGCTGCCCAGCATTTTGTCGATCCCAATGTGATGATCCTGGTGAACCGCTGTCCTTTCCTTCAAACTGCGCCCTGTTTCGGTTTGCAGGAGTCCGAGATTCAGCACAGCCGTGGCCTGATCACCAAAAATGAAGTGCGGGCGGCATCTATACATGCTCTGCGTGTGTCAAGAGACGGTGTCTTTTGGGATGTCGGGGCAGGTTCCGGCTCAGTGGGCCTGGAGGTGGCCCGTCTCTTTCCTGAACTTCGGATCCTGGCTATTGAAAAGGAAGAAGAGCAGTGGCGGAATATCGAAACAAATCGAAAACGTTTTGCGGCCTGGAACCTGGAGCTGGTGAAGGGGATGGCACCGGAGGTACTGCATGACTTACCGGATCCGACCAGGGTTTTTGTCGGCGGCAGTGGCGGGAATCTGGAGCAGATCCTTGATCTTTGTGTGGCCAGACTCCTGCCCGGTGGAATTGTTGTGGTAAACGCTGTGATTGAAAAGACTGCAACACAAGCTCCGGAAATCCTTTATCGCCGTGGGCTTGAAGTGGAAGTCAGAGAACTTGTCGTGCAGCGCTTCAGTTATCCGGAGGGAGAACGACAGCAGTATAATCCGATCAAAATCATTGTTGGGAAAAAAGAGATTCAGGAGCCCGTTTATGAGTAAAGAGAAGAGTTGTCCTGTGGCTATCGTCGGCGCAGGACCAGGTGATGTTGAACTGATCACTTTGAAGGGAAGGCGACTCCTGGACGAGGCCGACTGTATAGTCTATGCCGGAAGTCTGGTCAATAAGCAGCTGCTGCAAGACTGCCGGGCCGATATTTATGATTCCCAGGGGATGAATCTCGACGAGATCGTAGAGATTATGGCTGCGGCGTGGCGCGAAGGAAAGCGTGTGGTCAGGCTGCATACCGGTGATCCATCCATCTTCGGTGCCATCAAGGAACAGATGCAGGCCCTGGATAAGCTGGGGATTGCCTACTATGTTGTACCCGGAGTGAGTTCAGCCTTTGGTGCTGCTGCCGCCTTGAAGGCAGAATTGACTTTGCCGGAGGTTTCGCAGACCGTGATAATTACCCGGCAGGAAGGACGGACTCCGGTTCCTGAACGGGAAAAGCTGCGGCTTCTGGCCAGTCACCAGGCCACCATGCTTATTTTCCTCTCGGTATCCATGATTGAGACTGTGGTTCACGAACTGACCGCTGGCGGCTATCCTCTGCACACGCCGGTTGCCGTGGTTGAAAAGGCGACCTGGGAGGATGAGCAGCTCATTGTCGGGACGCTCGCAGATATTGCAGTCAGGGTCGAGGCGGCAGGTATCAGAAAGACGGCCCTCATCTGTGTAGGCGAGGTTTTCGGAGATACTGCACTGCATGCTGTTTCCAAGTTATATGATAGGAGTTTCAGTCATGGTACACGAAAAGGAACACAAGACTAAGGGGTTAGTGGCAGTCTTTACCGGCAATGGAAAGGGCAAGACCACTGCATCTCTCGGGCTTGCCTTCAGGGCTTTGGGACACGGACAGCGGGTCTGTATTATTCAGTTTATCAAGGGCAGCTGGGAATACGGGGAGATAGTGGCTGCTAAAAAATTTTCCCCGCTTCTTGATTTTCATGTCATGGGACGGGGCTTTACCTGGAAATCGGATGACCTGGAGAAAGATAAGGCAGCAGCTCTGGAAGCCTGGAAGTTTGCCAAGGAGGTTATTGAGGAAAACCGATACGCTCTGGTCATCCTGGATGAGCTTACTTACCTGCCCCATTATGGAATGCTTGCTGAGGAAGAGATCCTTACCGCGCTTGCGGACAAACCGAAGGGTCTGCATGTGGTCATCACCGGCAGATACGCCACGCAGAAACTGATTGATGCAGCCGATCTGGTCACAGAGATGACCGAGGTCAAGCATCCTTTCAAATCGGGTGTCAAGGCGCAGAAGGGTTTTGAATTCTGATGCAGGCTGGGCGTTCCCCCTTTCTTGATGTCCCCTTTGTTCCTGATGAGGACTATACTGCCTTCCTTGCTGATCATCTGGAATTTCTCCATTCCCTGCACTTCAGCCTCTATACTTCGTATGGCCTGGATGGCCGGCACTCCTTTGACTGTCATGAAGTCGGACATCTCTGTCAACTTCTCTCCCTGTTGCCGGGGCCTGGCAAGTATGTACTCTGCAACAATCGTTTCCTCCATCCGGCCCTCTATAGTGATAAAAAGTTTCTGGCTGATCTAGTCTCACGCCTGCAGACTCTCCTTGCCGAGGGCTGTCTGCAGGGCCTGGTCTTTAATGATTATTATTTTCTCCAGGCCCTTGGCGATTTCAGCCCGGAGACAGCAACATGCCTGGAAGCGGTTCCCGGTGTCAACTCTCTCTTGCAGTCCTACACCAAAATCCATAACCGTCTTCTGCACATAGAGGCTACGCCCTTTCGTCTGCCCACCAGGATTGTTCTGGACCGCAGTCTGAATCGAAGTCCGGATCTCCTGCTCAATCTGGTGCAGGAGTGCAGACAGGCATGGCCTGATCTGCATCTGGAACTTCTGGCCAATGAAGGGTGTATCCTGCACTGTCCTTTCAAACTTACTCATGATGCCCATATCGGGCTTGCCAATACAGGACTTGTCGGAGAGCAGAACTTTAGGCTTAACAGCATGCTGGGATGTATCCGTTTCTTGCGGGATCAGCCTGCCCGGATTTTTCAGTCTCCTTTTATCCGACCGGAAGATTCGGCCTACTATCTGGGGCTGGTAGACGTCCTGAAACTCTGTGGCAGAACTCTGGGGCCTTCCTTTCTGCAACCGGTAATCGAGGCATACTGTCAGGGGCGACAGCAGGGGAATCTCCTGCAACTGTTTGATACCACGGAATGGCTGGCAAGGACCCTTTATGTGGATAACAGCCGTATTCCTGAGGGGTTCAGGGAACATCTCAGTCGGTGTGGGCAAAATTGTGCAACATGTTCATATTGCCGTGAACTGCTGGTGAAAACAGGCAGAGACCTTCCCCTCGAAATTCCGGATTTCAGGGAATGATCCGCTTTTTTAAGAGGCTGATTCCTGCCTTTGTTGACACCGGATGACTACGAGGGTATTGTGTTTTTTTTCTGATTACTCTTGATTAAAGGGCTGGTAGGAGAGATTTGGCCCGTATTTCCCGGAGGGAACAATGGAGTCATTTGATGTATTGTTAGAGCGTTCAACCAAAGTGCATGGACATATCTGTGCCGGACAGGTGATCGGGGTACGTATGTCCATCATCGGTCTTGAAGCCATTGGTATCCAGGACCCCCGCGGACTGGATCGGAAAAAACTCTACGTATTGGTTGAGATTGATCGTTGTGCCACAGATGCTGTCCAGTCGGTTACCGGTTGCAGTCTTGGCAAACGGTCCATGCGTTGGATTGACTACGGTATCATGGCTGCCACCTTTGTAAACCTTGAGACTGGGAAGGCTGTACGCATCGTGGCCAGAGAAGAGTCACGAGAGCTTTCTATGAAATATTGCCCGAATATCGAGAATAAGTATGCGCGGCAGCTTGAGGCCTACCGGGTCATGCCCCAGGATGAGCTTTTCACTGTAGAGGAGGTAACGGTAGATATTCCCAAAGAGGATATGCCGGGCAGGCCTCTTCGGCGCGTTCAGTGCGAGGGCTGTGGCGACTGGGTGCAGGATTGCCGAGATGTGGAAAAAGACAATAGAATTCTCTGCCGGGGCTGTGCACACGGGAAATATTATCAGCCTGTGAACTGAGTTCTCGACTATGTGAAAATTGTTCTGTCAGACTGTTTTATGAAAGAACCAAGAATGGAGGCCATAATGGGAAAGCCTGATTTTTTCTTATTACCTCTTGAACACTCAATGTGAATATTTGATTAACATGATAACATTACTCGATTATGGTGCCGGCAATATCCGCAGCGTCAGAAATGCCATCAAAAAACTTGGATACACTGTCCAGGATGTCAAAAGTTCTGCAGATATCCTGCAGGCAGAACGATTAATTTTCCCCGGTGTGGGCAGCTATGGCTCGGTCATGGAGCGCTTGCAGCGAGATGGCTTTGTAGAACCCCTGATCGAACGGATTCGCTCCGACAAGCCCTTTCTCGGAATCTGTGTAGCCCTTCAGGCCCTGTTTGAAGGGAGTGAAGAGTCTCCAGGAGTAGCTGGATTGTCTATTCTCAAGGGGCAGGTCAAACGCTTTAAAAGTGGTGATCTGTCAGTGCCCCAGATCGGCTGGAATGGGGTGAATCTGCACAAGGATTCATCTCTCTTTTCCTCATACAGGGGAGAAAAACTCTATTTTGTGCATTCCTATCGGGCCACTCTCATGGAAGAGGATCGGGAATGGCTCCTAGCCACCACTAACTATGGTGAGGAGTTTGTCAGTGGGGTGGAGCTGGGAAATGTCTCCGCTTTTCAGTTTCATCCTGAAAAGAGCGGGAAGGTCGGGCTTGATATCCTGGAGAAGTATCTGCAGGACAGGGCAACAGCGCCGCTTACCGTGTCATCCCGCGAAAAAGCAGGGGAGATGGTAAAAACCAGCATAGCCAAACGCGTTATTGCCTGCCTTGATGTGCGGAGCAATGACAACGGAGACCTGGTGGTAACCAAGGGGGATCAGTATGACGTCCGGGATGCGGGTGAGGTGAGAAATCTCGGCAAACCGGTGGAACTTGCCAAACGCTATTATGAAGAGGGGGCTGATGAGATAACCTTTCTCAATATAACCGGTTTCAGGGATTTTCCCATGCAGGACCAGCCCATGCTCGAGGTTCTGCGCCGAACCTCTGAAAATGTCTTTGTGCCCCTGACGATTGGCGGCGGTATTCGTGAGTTTACCGATAGCAACGGCAAACACTATTCCGCCCTGAATGTGGCTTCCGAATACTTCAGGTCAGGTGCCGACAAGATCTCCATAGGCTCTGATGCCTGCTATATCGCTGAAGAGTATCTGCGTACAGGTAAAAAAACGGGAAAGAGCTCCATTGAACAAATCTCCTTTGTGTATGGAGCCCAGGCCGTTGTTATCTCCGTGGACCCGCGCAGAGTCTATGTCAAGAGTCCTGAAGAGACCAGTCATAATACGCTGAAAACAGAGTTCCCCGGACCGGCCGGAGAGGAATTCTGCTGGTATCAATGCACTGTCAAAGGCGGACGGGAAGGGCGTGATCTTGATGCCGTGCAGCTGGCTGCCAGCTGTGAGGCCCTGGGGGCCGGAGAGATTCTTCTGAACTGTATCGATAAGGACGGGACAAACAGCGGCTTTGATATGGAACTGATCAAACAGGTACGGGAGGCAGTCTCCATTCCGGTTATCGCTTCATCAGGTGCCGGTTCGGCAGCGCACTTTGTGGAAGTCTTTCAGGAAACCGATGCTGAGGCTGCCCTTGCCGCTGGGATTTTTCATCGACGGGAAGTGCCTATCTCTGAGGTGAAAAAGGCATTGCAGGATAATGGCATTGAGATCCGTTGAGGAAGGAAAAATAGACTCGAAAAAAATGCTGCCAACAGGAAGTGAGCGGATTCTCGTCCTTGATGACGAAAAGTTGATCGTTACCATGGTAACGATCATCCTGGAAGCATTAGGATATACCGTATACGGCGAAACAGATAGTCTCAAGGCCTTGGAGAAGATTCATTCCAATCCTCGGCTCTTTGATTTGGTCATTACAGATCAAAATATGCCCAATCTCGGAGGGGTTGGTTTTAGCAGGCAGGCCTGTGAGTTGAACCCTGACCTGCCCATTATTCTTTGCAGCGGTGATACCACCATGGTGGAGAGTGATGAGGATTTCCTGTCGGAAAACAGGATTCTTTTGAAAAAGCCATTGACTGCCATGGCTCTGGCAACTGCTGTTCGGACATTGCTTGATAAGAGGTAACTGTTCAGCAATATCAGGGACTACATCGGCGGCGAAGCTGGTGTAGCCCGAACCGCTATTTTTATCACTAAGCTCTTTACCTTCTTTAGCTTCACCATTGCAGATCAGGACTGCAAAACAATCTTGAGTCCAATGCCGATGAGGATCATGCCTCCGAGGACTTCCACCCGTTTTCCCCAGATCGCACCGACTGTATTGCCAAGCAACAGCCCCGCCACGGTCAGGATCGCGGCACAGAGGGCGATAATCAGAGCGGGATACCAGATAGTGACACTGATGAGGGCCAGGGAGAAGCCCACTGCCAGGGCATCTATTGAGGTGGCGATTGAGAGCAGGACCAGGGTGCCCCCCCGGCTGGGATCTTTTCTGACTTTTTCCTCGTTATTGTCCTGCAGTGCCTCATGGACCATTTTGGCCCCGACAAAGCTCAGAAGTCCGAAGGCAATCCAGGGAGCCCAGGTGGTGACAAAGGTCTGCATGCCAAGCCCTGCCATCCAGCCGATGATGGGCATTAAGCCCTGAAAGAGTCCAAAATGAAATCCCAGACGGAAGAGATGTCTGCCGGTGAGCGGTTGAAGAATGACGCCTGCCCCAAGGGCAACGGCAAAGGCGTCCATGGCCAGTGCTATGGCAATACCCGTCAGTGTAACGATATCCATGTCTGTGTCCTGATTCTGTCCAAATGTTCCTGGTAAAAGATTCTGCAAACTCTCAGTCAGGAGTAGGTTTGTAGCATAGCTGGTTTTGTCTGACCAGGGCTTTCTTATTTTTTGTGCTTTTTCGTTATGATGTGCTAAAGTTTGTAAAATAAATTCCTTCTCCCCGTCTTTGTTGAGGATATATGTTGAAAAAGGTTTTTCTTTTATGGGTTTTCTTTTTTTTCTGGGTGTTGGCCGGTTTTCCTGTCCTGGGTAACGATGCCTACCCGAATCGCTCGATCCGTGTTTCTGTCTTCCCTTTGGCTCCCTTGAATTTTGTCAACGAAAGTGGTCAGGCCGACGGTTTGTACCCGGATTTGATTCGACAGATAGCCAAAGAAAATAGCTTGCAGCTGGAATTTGTCGCAGGGACCTGGGCCGAATCCATGGATCGTCTCTTGACTGGTGATATAGATCTTCTGACCACTGTGGCTCATAGCCCGGAGCGCGAAAAATTGCTGGATTACAGTCAGGAGTCTGTCCTTGATATCTGGGGTCAGATTTTTTTACGGCCCGGTTCCGATGTTAATAATATCCTTGAGTTAGAAGGAAAAAAAATCGCGGTAATGGAGAAGGATATTAATGGCCTTAATTTTATAAAAACCAGCAGGCAGTTTGGTGTTTCCTGCGAGATCATAAAGTTTCCTACACATGCAGCCGTATTTGAATCTGTAAAAAAAGGTGAAGTGGTCGCCGGGGTAGCCCCACAGCATTATGGGCTTCGTCATGCCGGAGATTTTGGATTGATAGGCAGTTCCATTCAGTTTGCCCCCTTTTCCATCTACTTTGCCACCCGTAAGGGAGAGCATCTTGATCTGCTCAAGCAAATAGATTCCCAGCTTGCACGTTGGAAACTGGAAGAAAACTCATACTATAACAGACGGATAACTCACTGGATGGGGGCCAGGAACTATGAAAAGAGTATTGTTCCGCTCTGGCTTCTTTGGACCCTTGTTGCTGTGGTCGTCGTCAGTCTTGTACTTTTTTTTAATAATCGAATCCTCAGTGTTCGTTTTCGGCAGCAGACCAGGGAACTCGATCTCAGCGAAAGACAGTATCGAAGTCTGGTTGAGAGTGCGAATACTGTTATTCTGCGTTGGGACAGCACCGGGATGATTGTTTTTCTGAATCGCTTTGGCCTGGAGCTGTTTGGCTATACACCCGAAGAAATTATCGGCCGGCATGTGATGGATACCATTGTCCCGGAAACAGAAGGCAGTGGCAGGGATCTGTCGTTCATGATCAATGATATTCTGGAGCATCCGGAGAATTACGAGCTCAACGAAAACGAAAATATGTGTCGAGATGGAAGAAGGGTCTATATCCAGTGGAGCAACAGGGCAATAACTGATGGAAGTGGTCGATTCAAGGAGATGCTTAGTGTCGGAACCGATATAACTCAGCGTCGGGAGTTGGAGAGGGAACTCTTTCAAGCCCAGAAAATGGAGGCCATCGGAACTCTGGCCGGCGGGATTGCTCATGATTTTAATAATATTCTTTCAGTCATTATCGGCAATATTGAACTGGCACTCCTGCAGAAAAAATCTCCGGAGAAGTTCCAGTCTTTCCTGGAGACAGCAAAAAAAGCAAGTCAGCGAGCCAGTGATCTGGTGAACCAGATCTTGACGTTCAGCAGAAGACCGGACGTGCCGAAACAGCCTCTCCATGTCTCTTCGATTGTGAAAGAGGCCTTGAAGATGCTGCGCTCGACTCTGCCCACCACCATCAGCATTGAACAGAATATTCAGACAGAAGGAATGGTATTTTCCAATCCGACACAGATTCATCAGGTGGTGATGAATCTGTGCACCAATGCTTATCATGCCATGGGAGAAATGGGCGGTAAACTGACAGTGAATCTTTCTGAACTGTGTGTGACCGCTAATACCTTTGTTGGCTTGGAACTGGAACAGGGAGAGTATATACTCCTGGAGGTACGTGACACCGGCCTTGGCATAGATTCTGAGTGTATAAAGAAAATTTTCGAACCTTATTTTACCACCAAAGAGAAAGGGAAGGGAACCGGGCTTGGCCTGGCCGTTGTCCATGGAATTGTAAAAGAGTTAAAGGGAGACGTGAGGGTCAGTTGTGAAGCGGGACAAGGGGCAGTTTTTCAAGTGTACCTGCCTAAGTGCAGAGAAGACATTCCTTTCTCGGTACCTGAGTTGCTTGAGAAAGATGTGTCTTTGTGCGGAACGGAAACAATAATGGTTGTTGATGATGAAAGGGACGTGAGACATTATCTGGAAGAAGTATTGCGAATGCATGGGTATACCGTTTCCTGCTTTGCAAATGGCAGGTCGGCACAGGAAGCCTTTGACCGGAACCCGGATCTTTATCAGGCGTTGGTCACGGATATGACCATGCCTGGAATAACCGGGGAGGAGTTAAGCAAAAATATTCTTCGGAATCATCCGGGGTTCCCGATTATTCTCTGTACCGGCTACAGTCAAGCAATGAATAGAGAGAAGGCTGATGAAATAGGGGTGGCAGCTTTTTTACAGAAACCGGTGATCTTGAAAGATTTACTGAAAAAGGTAAGACAACTTCTTGATTGAAATGACCATGCTCCAAGTGACCGGTGATGAGTTATGCTTGATAATGTGTTTGTTGTAAAAAGAGTTGCCCGTCATCTGTTGTTCGAGGTAGTATGAATATGGATTGTAAACAGTGTGTTCAAGAGGGTTTTGCTGCCAGTCTTTCGTTGTTTGTCGATATGATCTGAAATAATAATGAGGAGTTCAGCGCTCGTTGCAGAGATGGCTGCCGGGGAGTAAAAAGCTGACAACGGAGCTTAGCTTCTATATTTCCCAGTTGCTTAAGAAAGGAAGGTTATGAAAGAACAGCATTTACCATCATATCATTCAAAATTTTCTGTCCTGGTGGTGGATGACGATCCTGCTCAACTTATGCTCTTGCGTATGCTGGTTGAACAGCAGGGGTACAAGGTTCTGGCTGCACAAAATGGGTTGAAGGCCCTGGACCTTTTTCGGATTCATTCTGATATCAGGCTGGTGGTGACTGACCTTGAGATGCCAGGCATGGATGGATTTGAACTGATCCGACGGATTAGGCAGGAGCAGACTCGTTATATCTATCTCATTGTTCTTACATCCAATGAGGAAAAGATCTCTGTTGTACGCGCACTCAACGACGGTGCCGATGACTTTTTGACCAAACCGGCCCTGGATGAGGAGCTGCAACTCAGAATTAACAGTGGGATACGGCTCCTTAAGCTGGAGAGCCAGGATGAATTGATTCTGTCCATGGCAAAACTTGCTGAGTATCGCTCCGAAGAAACAGGTTATCACCTGGAGCGGGTCCAGTGTTATACTAGTCTGCTGGCACGTGATCTGGTGGCAAACTGCCGGGAACTTTCGCTGACTGTGCCTTTTGCCGATGAAATAGCACTGGTAACCCCCCTCCATGACATCGGTAAGGTTGCCATTCCGGATAACATCCTCCATAAACCTGGAAGTTTGACTGCTGATGAATTTGAGGTAATGAAAACTCATGCGGTCATTGGTGGCAAAATGCTGCTGGATATCTATTCCAGAACGGGGTCGCATTACCTGAAAACAGCCAGCGATGTGGCGATGTTTCATCATGAAAAATATAACGGCAAAGGTTATCCGCAAGGACTGGCGGGAGAAGAAATTCCCATCTGCGCCCGGATCATGGCCCTGGCAGATATCTATGATGCCATGACCAGCGTACGCTGTTATAAGGATGCCTATCCCCATGCTAAGGTAAGAGAGGTTATTAGAGAGGAGAGAGGAGAACATCTCGATCCTGTTGTCGTGGATTCCTTTCTCAGGCAGGAAAATGAATGGTTAACCATCAAAGATCGCTACCAGGGAATGGAAGAGGATCTTCTCCATTCGGCAGAATAAGCGGAGAGGCAGTCCTTGCCCCATCCTGTCCTCTCTTGAAGAATGTCTTTTGCTATGACCTCTCGACATCTTCGTAGCCCACAAGGCATCGTTTATTTCTGCACCATTATTACCATTTGTTCCCTGTATGCCGCACAACCCATCCAGCCGGTTTTTCAAAGTGAATTCGGTCTGAGTCAGTTCCAGGCCATCCTTTTTACCACCTTGATTATGACCCCCCTGGGGATCGCCCCGTTGATCTATGGTTTTCTGCTTGAGAGTTTTTCCGCCAAGATCCTGGTCAGGGGCGCTGTCCTCCTTCTCGGAAGTCTTGAGATCCTCTTTGCCTTGAGTGACAACTACCTGTCTCTCCTCGTCATCCGCTGTTTGCAGGGCCTGCTGATCCCAGCAATCCTTACCTCTTTGATGAGTTATGTTGCTCTCACTTCAGAACCGCATGAGGTCCAGCAGTCCATTGGTATATACATCTCTTCCACTATCATGGGCGGATTTCTCGGTCGTTTTCTCTCCGGGCTTTTCACGGATCTCTTTGGTTGGCGTTTTTTCTTCTTTGTGCTGGGGGGGCTCCTGCTTCTTGCCTTTTTTCTCCTTGGCAGGCTGACCCGGGATGTCAGTCTCCACTATGCCCGACCCAGCAGGAAAGATGTGGGCGTTCTCCTTGGCAGTAAGAACACTATCTGGCTCTATCTCACCATATTCTGTATCTTTTTCTCCTTTGCCGCATTGATGAATTTCCTTCCCTTTCGTCTGAAAGAATTAAACAGTTCTTTCACAGAATCCGGGATCGGAGTTATTTATCTGGGGTACAGCATGGGAATCGTGGCATCACTGAATGTGCGCATGATTATAAAATTCTTCGGCAACGAGATTCGGGCGGCAAAGTGTGGAATCCTTATCTTTGCTGCAGGGACCCTGCTCTTTTTGGTTACTGACCCAGTTCTTCTCTTTGCAGCAATGTTTGTGTTTTGCTTCGGCATGTTTATGGTCCATGCCCTCCTCTCCGGCTATGTCAATACCCTTGTCGCGAAAAACAAATCCCTGGCCAATGGCTTTTATATTTCTTTTTATTATACAGGGGGGAGTCTCGGCTCAGTACTTCCTGGTTATGCCTATGCAGAATATGGCTGGAATGGTTTTCTTGCAGTGCTTCTTGTCGTTCTGATCTTTGCCTGGTTTTGTATTTGGAAGCTGGGGACTGCGCAGCATATGAAATGAATCTTGAAGAAGGAGGATGTTCTTTGTTGTATTACGTAATTGGCTGCCACGTACCTCTTGTTTCCTTCATTTGAAAGGGGGAATGTCGGTCTGGTCGATTAGATTCTCATACTTTGCCTTTTAGTCATTTTAAGTTAATAAAAAGATCAGGGCGAATGTCATGAATGGGCCGTCCAGCAATCCGGTGTTAATTCTGCTGACGTTGCCGCAGAATCAAGTTCAACTCCTGTGCCGCAGAGTAGCCATAATGCCGTTCGCGGTGCGGCACGGG
The DNA here is from genome assembly GCA_018820855.1 of Pseudomonadota bacterium. Classification (GTDB taxonomy): domain Bacteria; phylum Desulfobacterota; class Desulfobulbia; order Desulfobulbales; family Desulfocapsaceae; genus Desulfocapsa. Next base: position 38,683 of record JAHJNL010000014.1, read on the forward strand.
GTGCAGCGGCCGGAGCAGTTGTCGGGGCGGGGGGGATACCGTCAAATAATGATTAGTCTGGTTGCTGGAACATTATCTCTTTTAAGAAAAGTCAATATGATCTCCTTCAACCTGGCCATAACACTCATAGCAGGAGTACTGCTTGCGGTTATGGTCGGGTGTGCTCCAGGCAAACCGATCATAGTGAATGATCTGCAAAAGTTCAGCGGGGAAATTATCTCTACAGACAGGACAGCAAAAACCATGACCATTCAGGTTACTGAAGGTGAACCTGTTACTGTCAAAATGTATGATTTGGCAGACTATTATGAGACGGAACTCGTCGGCAGGAGCGTAGGTGTGCAGTTTCATCGTTCTTTCTCACTGTCATTCCTGCAATGAGTTACAAAATGATGAAGCAGAGTCTGCCGAAATAATCGCATATGTGGAACGTATATCTCTGAAGGAAAACCTGCTTCTGCTCAGGTGGCATGATGGGAGCATTATCTCATTGAAAATTGATAAAAAAATAAGTGAGTTAAAGAAGGTGAAAAAAGGAGACCGGATGATTGTTCGTCGTACAGACTCGGTGTTTATTTTGATACGGGATGATGAAACACCTTCCAATTAATGAGTTGGCATGATCAGACACCGTATTGCTAAAGGTATTTGAAATGTATTAGAAATACCGGGGAGGCTGCTATGAATTTTTTGTTATTTTCGCGATACCTGTTCAAGTCTCTTTTCTCTTGTTTACTCTATTTTTCAATATGTTTTTTCAGCAAAACATGGAGAGGCAAACTTTATCAGTGCAACACTATGTCTCTCCCTTATTTTGGGAGTATTGTGGGGCACGATCTATGTCATAACAGAGCCATATTTATGAACCGTTATTGCCGGTAATTCGTGAGAATACAACATTCTGGAATGACAGCGATGTTTGTGTCAGCGGTGGGGTGTTTTCCGGTCTCAGTGTTTCCACCGAATCACTTGAAGCCCTGATGGCCGGTGGTATAGCACTGGCAACGCCGAATAACGATAATATGGGTGATGCTGTTACAGATGGACATCTCTTTATCCTCTTCGGTGAACCGGAAGATTCCTGGCTGAAATGGAGCCCTGAAATTATTTCTGAAGAGATACAAGGTGAGTTGGAAAAACAATAAAGTTGTTTCCCGGGCAGGTTGTTATTTGCAAATACGAATACTATTCTCGTGGTGTGTAATAATGATTTGTAAACACAGTATGAAATCTGACAATACATGGATGATATATGATTTACTATGAGAATAGATCGGTAGGCGGAAAACTGAGGATCAGTATGCTATTTTTGATTTTCTTTAGCATTTGGCCTGTTATGGCGTCAAAGAGCGAGGCGGCAGACACTGGCTTTGAAGAGCCAGGTCAGTTCAAAGCCAGTGCCATCCTCAAACCGGAGTTACTTAAAGGTAAATATCACACGGTCACGGAGCAGGTAATCAATGACGGCTTGTTTAACCATTATACAGTTGAATCCCGATTCGGCACTTTTCGTGCAAACTCGACAAATAGTTTAAAAATACTTATTCACGAGATTAATGCCATTGCCGCCATGAAGCAGGTGCGGTCCGATGACACTGTGGTTTCATCATTAAAACAGTCGGGAGAAAACACGGTCACCGGAGTAAAAAACTTGATCAATGATCCGCAAGGCACCGTTGAAGGAGCAGTTTCGGGGGTGGGTAGCCTGTTTAATCGTGCCAAGGAAACTGTGGGCAAAAGAAAACCAACCGGTGCCGAAGACAGTCGGTTTGAACAGTTGGTCGGCGTGTCCAAGGTGAAAGGTGAAATTGCCACCAGATACGGTGTCAATATGTACTCTCGCAACCCAAAACTGCAGGAAGAACTCGACCGTCTGGCGCAGGCTGATTACCTTGGTGGGCTCGGGGTTGGCGTGGCAACAAGCGTTGTCCCCGGAGTCGGCGGCCTGGTTTTGAGCACCTCCGGCACCACCCGCCTGCTGAATGAGGCGATTAACACCACCCCGGCCTCTGAATTGTGGCTGCAGAATAAAAACAAGCTGCTGAGCATGGGGATGAACACCGACACGGTGGAGCTTTGTCTTAACAATCCGTCATTTTCTCCTGTTCTGACGACAGTACTTGTCACTGCTCTGGAATCAATGAAAGAGGTGGATAATCGTGAACTTTTCATCAAAGTAGCCCTCCAGGCCAGTACCTCTGATATGGCAAAAACCATTACCGAAATTGCCGTCATGTCCGCAGGCTACCATAAAGAGATAGCCCCGCTTAAAGGTTTTGAACCTATGGCCAGGGTGACCCTGGGAATACGCAAAGATATGACAAGAGTTGTGCTTCTGCCGATCGATTACCTTATCTGGGATAAACGGGTCGCCGAGATTGTAACTGCTGTAACCGATGAATCTAAAGGAAAGGGTTTTGAACTCTGGGCTCTTGGCATCTTGAGCAAACAGTCAACATCAGAATTCCAGAAACTTGGCTGGAAAATCTATACCGGGGTTGGTCCCAGGTTGATGTTGGCTCAGTGAACTGAGCTGCCGCTGAATCGCGGTATAGCGCTGCAATCCCAAATAATGATTAAATGGGTGATACTGGCACCGCTTGACAATATATTTTCCTTGGATGGGTAGGCGAATGTTTCTGGTTGAAATGGGATTCTGGAATTGTGCCGGGAGAAAAGTGAAAAACTATTGTAACTGCAGTAAGGTATTTTCCAGGTCTTGTATATAAGGGTTTATCATCCGATCGCCAAAGGCGTCAACGGCGCTCTGTGCTGCGGGAAACAGGGGCACACCTTGACTTTGCATTTGCAAGAAGATCTGCTCTGTTGCGTTTTCATTGTTCGAGTTTGCAGCATTGATGAGTTGCTGGTTGAGTAATTCATATGCATTTTGTTGACTGTTTTTTTGAACTGTGCTGCTGGTAGGTCTCTTTTGCTGAATAGTGTCGGAAGGTGATGTCTGCTGTCGCCGACGATACTGTCTGTCCTGGCTATCTATCATGGCAGCGCTTATCAACATGCCGATGTGGGCATAAGCTTCTTCATCCACCCAGTTTTTCACATAGGTCTTTTTTTGAGCCTTTCTCCATCCATCCTGAGCATCTGCTTTTCTTAAGGCATCCGCCGCATCCTTTCCAGGCAGATAGGAAAGAAAATCGTTTTCCTCTATGGCCTTTTTCCTGGCAGCTTCCTGCAGGGCGTCTCTTTTTGCTGCTTGTTGCAATCCAAAATTCAGGGCCTGGTTAATATAATGCGAGGGGTCAGTTGAGTCGTTCAGGTATAAACTGTCCCAGTTGTCTATTGAGATGTTTTTCTTTGCAGCCTTCAGGCCTGCCTTGGCGTTGCGCTTCTGCTGCACGTCCCATGCGATCCCTGCCTGTTTAAATATTATCATCAACGTCTGGTCTACTTCGTCGGCCAAGGCTTGAGCAGAGTGACACAATAAAAATATGATAACTAGTGTCACGTCAACCTTGAAATGTCGTAAATAAATGTTATAATTTGTTCATACTCAACCCAGGAGGTTCGATTATGAACAAATACATTGTGACACTCACCAAAGAAGAGCGCGAACTTCTGGGTGACCTTGCATCAA
>JAHJNL010000102.1 GCA_018820855.1 Pseudomonadota bacterium
ACAATGTACAAGAAGCTCTCCACATACCATCTGGCAATTTTTTCCATTTTCTGCTCCCTGTTCATCTTTTCAGTGAACATTGCCCAGGCTGAAGCTGAAGCCACGCAAACAGGAGCATACACCATCAATAACATTGAGATTGACCTGCAGAACAAGGCATTACTCATGGTCCTGGAGGGAGACAGCGCTCCAGCCTATACCATGTATGAGCTCTTCAATCCATCAAGGCTAGTCCTTGACATTGCTGAAACAAAATTGGCTGAAAATATCACCACGACGAACCTCTTTCCGGAAAATGACTTCGCCTCCCTCAAGGTTTCAACCTTGAAAGATCAGGGACCTGAGATTACCCGTTTTGAAATCACCCTTGCCCCAAGCCATACCTACAAAGTGGACCGAATAGAGAACAACCTCTCTGTTCAGCTTTTTCCAAAAACTGCTGCCGATAAAGCAGAGAGTAAGGTGGCTCTGGCAACAGCTGAAGAAACAGTGCCTTCACTTCACGACATAGTTGTTCGACAAAAGGACGCCCAGACAGAAGTTCTTTTACTCGCCGACAGTCCAATAAAGAATTACCGTCATGACACGCTCATCGACCGCAATGGACTTCCGGACGCAATGTACATTGACATCAACAATATCGATGCCTCCGAACTGGTGAGAGAAAAAAATGTTGGCACCAACCTGGATAAGATCCGTGTTGCAACCAGAGGATCAGGAGTACGCATTGTTTTTGACTCAGGACAGGAAGGACTTTTTACCTATAATGTTGAAACGGCACCACAGGGATTGTTGGTAACCATTAATGAGAGCACAGCAAAAAAGAAGAAGGCTGCACCAAGCGTCGGAGATGCGACGCCCTCAGCCATGGCGGTTGACCCAACACTCGAAGCACTTATTGGGTCATCAGAAGCCGCATTAATCACCGGACCTCAGGCTGCCTCTACCGATACAACTGCTACCGAGGCAATGCAAGACTCTTTCGAGTTTTCCGGCTACAAAAGCAAACGTATCAGCGTCGATTTTTACAAGATCGACTTACACAATGTTTTCAGATTATTCCGCCAGATAAGTGACGTGAATCTCATCGTCGATGAAGCTGTAAGCGGTTCTTTGACCTTGGCACTTAACGATGTCCCTTGGGATTTTGCCCTGGACATTATTCTGAACCTGAAAAACCTAAAAAAAGAAGAACGTCACAACACTATTGTTATATACCCTGCCAAAAATTCTTTCATCTGGCCGGACAGAGCTACAGACAACCTCTCTTTTGAAGCAGATATAGAAGTCGTAGAGCAGGAAGCCCTGATTATTCAACAGTCAACGAATCAACCTGTTGAAATTATGCATGCAAAAGAACTGCTGCGAAAAGCAAAAATAGAAGAAAAAAATGATGATCTTGATGACGCTGTTTCCTTATATGAGCAAGCTTTCAAACTATGGCCAACCAATGCCCATATCTCTAATAGATTGGCAGTCCTGTGTCTTGCCAACCTTGGAATGAATGCCAAGGCAGTACATTATGCCAAAGAGAGTCTCAAAATAGATCCAAAAAATTACCAGGCGGCACTCTATGCAGCCATAGGATCGGCCAACATGGAGCAAATCCCCGAGGCCATCGAATTTTTCTCACAGAGTATCAGTGGTGAACCACCCATGAAAGAGGCCCTCGTCAGTTATGCTGCTTTCAGCGAAGAAAAAGGTCAACCTGAAGCAGCCCTTAAACTGCTCAGTCGATATGGTAATGTCTATGGCGATAGTGTTGACACAATGATCTCCAAGGCAAGGATCTATGACAATATGGGCCAGACCCAAAAAGCAAAAGAGCAGTATAAAACACTTTTGTACTCGGGATATCAGTTAGTTCCTGGACTTAAAAAATATATCCAGGGCCGGTTAGCTATGAAAGATGGTTCACTTGTACAATAGATTGCCGCTAAGAATATGAATACAGAGATGAGACCAACATTATCCTTTCCAATGCCCAAGGGGTTTTCCATGAAGCTTCGAACACCAATGGCGCAGTTAAGCAGCCTCCTTATTCTTCTTTTTTTCCTGACCTCCTGTAGTCCTCAAACAACAGACCCAGAGATTGACACACCTGTGCCACCAGCTGCCCCATCAGAACCAATGGCCGAACAGGAAGGACAACTGCCTGTACAATACCAGAAGCCGTCCTACAGAGTTGACATAGACAGTAAAGACAATATTGACGCCGAGGTGGATGATATTGCCATAAAAGTAGGCGCCTCTATTCGTTCTACGCAGGGCCCGCAACCTTTATGGGATATACTGAAACGATTGGCTTCTCTGAAAAAGATGAGCGTATCCTGGGCCAGTGATGTAGATCAACACGTCCTCGTTGATGTCGATATCAGCGCGAACGATGACTTCTACGACGCTATTGAAAACCTTCTCCGTCAGGTAGATTATTACCATGACATGGAAGGATCTACTATTGTTGTAAAGTATAAAGAAACCAGGCAATTTCATATTGCCATGCCATTCACCAAACAGCTATACGAAACCGGAACCGGTGGTAACGTCTTGGGGAGCAATGATGCCTCAAGTAATATTGAAGGAACTATCCGTCTTGATTCAAAAGGAAACGAATTCGATATATGGCAGAATATTCAGGACAACATGGAGGCCATTCTCGACATCTGGTCCACTTCTGCCGTCACTACCGAGGCTGCGCCTGCCGCAGCCGACGACGCTACTGCTGAAAATACACCGTCTGTTACCAGACAGGTTTCTGCTTCAGGCAACCGGTATACCATCGACAAACCCGTTGGACTGATAACCGTCCACGCTCCAAGACCCCTTCTTGACAAACTAGAGACCTATTTTGATAACCTTAAAAAAGAACTGTACAAACAGATCTCAATCGAAGCAAAAATCATTGAGGTTCACCTGACAGATAACTCCTCAATCGGTATCAACTGGAATAAAGTATTATCCAGTTTTCAGATTGATGGCACGGTAGGGTTCGGGACAAACGGACAGGTGTACCCATGGATACCCATTGCAGATGGAGGCTCTAAGTTTGTTTCAAAGATCAGTCTGAATCCTGCAAACTTCACCCTTTTTCTCAATGCCCTGCAGAAAGAAGGTCAAACAAAAATTCTGTCAAACCCCAAAATCAGCGTGTTGAACGGACAGCCAGCTCTCATCACTGTTGGGCGCAATGTCACCTACATCGACAAAGTTGAATCAGACGTAAATAACGAAACTCGAGTGGTTACCTATACGGTTAATACTGAGCGAGTCCTGTCAGGCATAGGCTTGTCCCTCACCGCCAACATCCTTGATGACAATGAAATCATCATGAGTCTGGTACCTGTTACTTCAGAGCTTGAAGAACCAATTGAGTACAAACAGTTTGGTCTAGGCGAAGTGGGTCTGCCCATCATCAATGTACGGGAAATGAGCACCACCGTTCGTGTAAAAGATGGAGAGATGCTGGTGATTGGCGGTTTAATCAGCAATATTAACGAAAAAGATGCGAACTTTGCGCCCGTGGTTGGTCAAATTCCTCTGATCAGGTACCTGTTTGGCTACGAAGATAAAGTTGCTGAAAAACGTGAGCTTATCATCCTTTTACGGCCTCGTATCATATAACCTTTAATACTTGAAACACATCCATAACAATACTACACATTAACACACTCTTTGGTTGGGAGCATGCTTATGAAACGGTTTACCTATCTTTTGGTCTGGATGTTATTGCTTGCAATGACAGGTTGTGGACAGACTGTCGTTGAAACTTTAAAAGTACCGGATGCAAATCCAAACGGGCCAGGACAGGGAATGACCATGGTTATTCTCCCCTTTGCCGATTACAGCTATGCGGACTCATTAGCCTCCGCTCACCGCCGCAACCTCTCTATCACCGAGGCCTTAACAGATAATCTGGTGGGTAATGGTTTCGGACTGCCTGTGCAGGAAGATGTATTCAACTACATGATTGAACAGAATATTATCAATATTGCCAAATATGATACAAGCTCATACAATTCTCTTTCTAATGAACTGGAAAGCGATTGGTCAGATGCCATGAAAAATGAAATTGACTATTATATCAACCAGCAAAAAAGTCAAAGTGGCGGAAAAGTAGCTGAGAGTCCTGGTTCCCATGGCATAACCCAGGGAGTAATTTCCAAGATTGGGCGTAACTTCAATGCAGACTATATCATGCGTGGTCGTATTCTTGAATTCAAAACCAGGCAAGAACACAGTTGGGCACCCTGGAAACGTGGTATTCTTCCATTTATCAGTGGTACCACCAGCCAGATCGCCTTTGGATTTGCCGAATCAGACAAATACGACAATATGGGGATGATGGCAGCCGGTGGCACATGGGGTGCAATCATCGGTCATAATGTCGGCGGTCCTTGGGATCCTCAGGGTGGAGACTCCATTCTTGGCATCACTGGTGATGCCACAGCCAACACAATCTTATGGGGGGCCGTTGGGGCAGGCCTTGGCCATATGTCCAAACACAGTGGTAACCTTACTCAGGCAGTGGTACAGATGCGTATTTGGGTGCAAGAAGCATCCACCGGTAATGTGGTGTGGACCAATCGCGTTGACGTGAAGGTCTCCCCTGAAACCGTTTTTGCCGACAGTCAGTATGACGCTCTCTTTGATCAGGCTATCAATAAAGGAGTAGCAACTCTGGTCGACAACTTTGTAACTACTGGACTTCGTTAGAGAGTACTAACTCTAACCCCGCCTTACCACAAAGGCCCTTATCACCGATGGTGATAAGGGCCTTTGTGCTTTCTACAAACAAGAAACAAAGAATCAGTTTTGTTTCTCTGCATTTTTCTGCTTTGAATTCTGATACAGGGCCATGAAATTAATCGGTTCCATAAGAAAAGGAATAAAACCACCATCTACCGATATCTGACTGACAATCTGCCGTGTAAAAGGAAAAAGAAGGGTAGGACAGTCAACGCCAAGTACCATCTCCAAGTGCTCAGCCGGAATATTCTTCAGCAGATATGCTGCAGCATGTTCAATTTCCATGATAAACATGGTCTTATCATTATTCCCCTTGTCAATAATTTTGGCAGTGATCTGCAGGGAAACTTCCCAATGATCATTATCAAGTTTTCTGTTATTCAGTTTCAGATTGACTTCAACCTTGGGTTCCTGGTTTTGCGACTGATATACTTCGGGAGCGTTGGGATTCTCAAAAGAAAAATCCTTGATATACATCTTCTGCATCCGGAATACCGGGTTGTCCCCGGTAGCTCCGTTATTGCCTTGATCTTCTGCCATGTTAACTTTCCTCAATTTTAGATTCTGAAATGATTGCAAGAAATCTCTTACAGTTCTTAATGGTACCAAGGTTTAAGTCCCTGGTGGACTATTACAGCTAATTCACAGGATAGCATATTATTGAACATGCTATCCTGTTATCATCAAAAATGATCTGTCCACTTGAATTATTGTACAATTTTGCACAGAATGGAGTCTAAAACACTATTTAACAGCATAATCTATCTCTGCGCAAAGAAAATCACACCTTTTCCCCCACTGTTCCATGCCCTAACACCTTACGTAGGTAATATCCAGTGAAAGACTCTTCGTTGCAGGCAAGCTCATCCGGAGTTCCAGTTGCCACAATCATGCCTCCCTGGTCTCCTCCTTCCGGGCCCACATCAATCACCCAATCTGCGGTCTTAATAACATCAAGATTGTGCTCAATCACTACAATACTATTGCCATTGTCCACGAGTCGCCCCAGTACTGCAAGGAGATGTTTAATGTCTGCAGGATGAAGCCCTGTCGTTGGCTCATCTAGAATATAGACTGTGTTTCCACTGGCCCTTCCGGAAAGTTCTTTAGCAAGTTTAACCCGCTGAGCCTCTCCACCTGAAAGGGTCACTGATGATTGTCCCAAGGTAATATAGGATAACCCGACATCATAGAGGGTCTGAAGCCGGTTTTTAACAGGTGGAATATTCTTGAAAAAGTCCAATGCCTCCTCTACGGTCATTGAAAGGATTTCGTGAATATTTTTCCCTCGATAGGAAATCTCAAGAGTTGCCTGATTGTAGCGTTTCCCCTGACAGGCCTCGCACACGACATAAATGTCAGGCAAAAAGTGCATGGCAATCTTGTTGACTCCTTCCCCTTCGCAGGCCTCACATCGCCCTCCTTTGACATTAAAACTGAATTGCCCGAGCTTATAGCCTCTGGCCCTGGATTCGGGAAGCCTGGCAAAAAGTTCTCTGATCGGCGTAAAGACACCTGTATAAGTTGCAGGATTTGAACGCGGTGTCCTCCCGATAGGGCTCTGATCTATATCAACGACCTTGTCCACCTTCATTAAACCCGACAGTTGTGTTTCCTCCACCTGTATACGGTCAACCCTTCGCCCCAGCCCTTCCCTCATTAGCCGAAAAAGGGTCTCTACCACCAGCGAGCTCTTGCCCGACCCAGAGACACCAGTGACACAAGTCAAGACCCTGAGAGGAAAAGAGACATCAACATGGCGAAGATTATTGGCAACACAATTTTTCAGGCGCAGAAATTGCCCTCTCTCGGCCTTCCTCCTGGTTACGGGGATCGCGATCTCCTTCCTCCCTGAAAGATAATCTCCGGTAACGGATTCCTTACACGAGAGAAGGCCCGGGACATCTCCGCTATACACTACCTCCCCGCCATGAACTCCTGCTCCCGGACCCATATCCAGGACATGATCAGCGGTCAGGATGGTATCTGTATCGTGCTCGACCACAATCACGCTGTTTCCTAAATCTCGCAGCTCAATCAAAGTGTTAATCAGTTTCTGATTATCTCGCTGATGCAGACCAATGCTCGGCTCATCAAGAATATAAAGGACTCCTGCAAGCCTGGAACCGATTTGGGAGGCCAGACGAATACGTTGCGCCTCACCTCCTGAAAGTGTTCCGGATCTTCTATTTAATGACAGATACCCCAAACCTACATCCTCGAGAAATGAAAGGCGATCAACAATCTCCTTCAAGATCGGTTCACCGATCTGTCGCTCTCGGTCACTGAACGGAATAATGGGGAGACTGCCAAGGAGCTTCTCAATGGAAAGACAAGTTAATTCATGGATGGACCAGGCCCCTATCTTGACTGCAAGGGCCTCGGGTTTCAATCGTGCACCATGACACTTAGGACAGGTCTGTTCATTCATATATTGATCGAGCTCTTCACGGATCATAGCCGACTGGGTCTCATGAAATCTCCGATTGAGCTGCGGAATAACACCTTCAAATGGTTTTTCCGTAGTCATCAACCGGCGTCCCTTTTGATACCGAAATGCGATGACCTCTGCACCTGAGCCATAAAGCAAAATATTTTGTATTTTTTTCGAGAGGTTAGCAAAGGAGGTGGACATGGAAAAAGAGTAATGCCTGGCCACAGCTGTTAACATCTGCCCGGAATAACTCTTTCCTGCTCGTTTTCCCCAAGGAGCAATGGCTCCTTGACTCAGACTGAGTGAAGGATCAGGCACAATAAGAGATGGATCAAAAAACTGTTTCACTCCAAGCCCACCACACTCCTCGCAGGCCCCCTGTGGGTTATTAAAAGAAAAAAGCTGAGTGGAAAGGCGGGGCATGGAGATACCACATCGGTGACAGGCTGCAAATTCGCTGAATAACAACTCGTCCCCTGTATCAGGGAAATGGGCAAGGAGAAAGCCTTCTGTAAACTTAACCGCAGTGGTTACGGAATCACTGAGCCGACGTATTCCTGATGGTTTAATAACCACCCGGTCTACAACGACCTCAATGGTATGCCGTTTATTCTTGTCCAATGCTTGAATATCATCGGTATGAATGATATCACCATCAACTCGGATTCTTACAAAACCTTCTTTTCGGATACGAGCCAGCAACTGTTCATGGCGCCCCTTTTTTGCAGCCACCAGAGGAGCCAAAAGAATAACCTTTGTCTCTTCCGGCAAAACCGACAGGCTGTTCACCATATCTTCTATGGATTGCGACCTGATTTCCTCACCACATTCCGGGCAGTATGGACGTCCACAACGGGCAAAAAGCAAACGAAGGTAATCATAGATTTCCGTAACAGTACCGACCGTTGAACGCGGATTTTTGGATGTCGTTTTCTGTTCAATGGACACTGCCGGTGACAAGCCTTCCAGGGAATCCACATCAGGCTTATCCATCTGTCCGAGAAACTGCCGGGCATAGGTGGAAAGAGACTCGACATAACGCCTCTGACCTTCTGCATAGAGAGTATCAAAGGCCAAGGTGGATTTTCCTGAGCCGGACAGACCGGTGAACACAACCAGACTATTACGGGGAAGATCAACATTGATATTTTTGAGGTTATGCATCCGCGCTCCGCGAATACTTAATTGTTTGGGTTCCATTTTGTACCCTTCAGCCTGCCAGCTGCATATGGTCAATCTTGATACAACGATCCATGACAACCTGCAGCCCCGCCTTTTCAGCAAGAATTGCTGCTTCCTTGTTAATGATGCCCTGCTGCATCCACACTACCTTGGCGCCAATAGCAATGGCCGCTTCAACAATGGGACCCACATCCTCACTACGCCTGAAAATATCTACCACATCAACCTGATCCGGAATAGAAAACAGATCCGGATAACAGACATGGCCCAGGATCTCGCTAACACCTGGATTAACAGGGTAAACTCGAAACCCAGCCTTTATTAAATACTTTCCGACAATATGACTTGGTCTGTTTTCTTTTGGAGAAAAACCTACCACGGCGATAGAAGAACTGGAACGAAGAATATCATTAATCACTTGCATGGAATTGAGTGGTAACATGGACCAAGACCTGGAAAATATTTATGATGATTCCGGCAAGTTCTCTCGACTGCAGAAAGAAAATGATTTACCCCTGATAATGGCTATGGTAAATATGCCAGATTAGACTTTTTTTTGAGACATTTATACAGAGAAGCAAGGTGCTCAAAAGCGTAGATGCCAGGAGAATTTCGATTAGATACAATAACCTATCCAACATAGCCTTCAAACAGCATAACCCGCTGCGCAGTACACCCCACCTACGAAACGTTCCGGGAAATACTGTTACTGACTCTGCAAAATAATCAAGATCGCATAAAAATCAACCTCTCATCATCACAGGAAAATTGAATGAATTTTCAAGATATCATCTTTGAACTTAACAAATACTGGGCTAAACAGGGCTGTGTCATTCAGCAACCCTACGATATGGAAGTCGGTGCAGGGACCTTCCATCCCGCTACCCTGCTTCGCTCCCTGGGTCCTGAGCCTTGGAAGGCAGCCTATGTACAGCCCTCCCGTCGTCCGACAGATGGCCGCTATGGAGAAAACCCCAACCGCCTTCAGCACTATTATCAATACCAGGTGGTCATTAAACCATCTCCCCTGGATATCCAGGAACTGTACCTCGAAAGCCTGAAACGTTTCGGCCTCGACCTACTGGAACATGATATCCGTTTCGTCGAAGACGATTGGGAATCACCGACCCTTGGCGCCTGGGGTCTCGGCTGGGAAGTGTGGCTTGATGGCATGGAAATAACCCAATTCACTTATTTCCAACAGGCTGGTTCCATCGATCTTTTTCCGACAACGATCGAAATCACCTATGGCCTTGAACGGATCGCCATGTACCTTCAAGGTGTCGATTCAGTCTATGATATCGCCTGGAATGATTCAGTCAGTTACGGAGATATCTTTCACCAGGCGGAGGTTGAATTCTCCACATTCAACTTTGAAGAAGCCAATGTGGCAGAACTGATAACTTTTTTTAACACCTATGAATCAGAAGCGCTCAACCTGGTAGAAAAAGGGCTGATTCTTCCAGCCTACGACTACTGCCTGAAATGCTCTCATACATTCAATCTTCTAGACGCAAGAAAAGCTATCAGTGTGGCCGAACGAACACGATATATAGGACGAATACGAAATATTGCCAGACAAGTGGCAGGCCAGTATGTCACTCAACGGGAGGAGATGGGACACCCTCTCATAAAGAAAACCGAGAAAGCATAAAAAAAGGAGTGGCGGAAGTGCATGGGAATCGAACCCACCTGTCGAGCTATTAACCCGACACACCGGATTTGAAGTCCGGGAGGGCCACCAGTGCCCTGCCCACTTCCACTATAATTCTCACTGTAATAATAATCGTGGTGGAAGACAACTTTTTAATATGATATATTTTTTATAATTTGCTTTCTCAGGAAAAAATGCGTATTCTTTGCATTTTGCAATTAATTGATAAAGCGAGGAAAATTAAAAATCATTTTTTCTCTCATCCTAAACATTGTACAGGTATATATAGAAAAGTATGCAGTGCCAAAGACTCATTAAGCAGATAAAATCATGGTATATCCATGTGAGCAATGAAACCATGGCCCCAGCCCGCATGGTATCTTTTATAGAAAGTCACGCCGGAGAATGTCCTGTCTGTCTGAAGGACCCTGACCTGCAGGGAGAGATAGAAAAAATCACTGAACTCATTCTTCCTGAGTCAAAAATACCTAAAGCCGTGCGCCTGCAGCAGGAACAGGACGAATTGGAAGACAGCGATACTGACGATGAGTTCGATGATGACAGCAGTGTTGACAGTGATGACGATGATGACACCGACGATGATGACGACACTGACGATGATGACGACACATTGGATGATACAACTTTCGACAGTACAGATCTCGATGATGACATATGAGTTTTTACGATCTCCACCGCACCTGACCTGAAGAAACAAGGTATCTTTTCTCTTGCGCAGAGAGAGCTTACATAACTCCCAAAACGGGAGCAGAAACAACCAGCTTCTGCTCCCGTTTTTTTGTCTGGCACCAGTAAAGAAGAGGAATAGTATTTCCCCTGACCGTGAAAACCGCAATCTCCCCCCTGCACTCTTCTCGTGCCACCCCACAGTGAGGTAACAATCTTCACAAAACAATTTCCAAGTCAGAAAAAGTCAAACATACTTGCCTTCCAAACATGCAACGAGGTATGCTGACTCATGACCTTTTTTGATATCGTTGCCATTCTTGTTACCCTTGCAGCAGTCTTCAGCTTTGCCAATGAACGCTATATTGGACTGCCACGGGCCATCGGCCTGATGGCGATATCCTTAATTTTTTCCCTTGTCCTCATGATTTTGGGAAAAATGGGCTATTTCTCTCTTGCCGAATATGCTCAAGAACTCCTTTCCAAGCTTGATTTCTACAATACGCTCATGCATGGAATGCTCGGCTTTCTCCTTTTTGCTGGAGCCTTGCATGTCAATTTCGATGACCTGCTCAAAGAAAAAACTATCATTTCCCTCCTTGCCACGGCCGGCGTCCTCTTTTCCACATTCATTGTCGGTGGACTTGCCTGGGTAATGTTGGCTGTACTCGGTATGGAACTACCACCCATCTACTGTTTTCTGTTTGGTGCTCTCATCTCTCCAACGGATCCCATTGCAGTCCTCGGAATCATGAAAAAAGCCGGGGCTCCGAAAAGCCTGGAAACAATAGTGACAGGCGAATCTCTCTTTAATGACGGTATCGGAGTTGTTGTTTTTCTCGCATTACTAGCCTTTGTGCAGGGAGGAGACAACCCAGGCTTAAACGAGATCGTCCACTTATTCTTGGTTGAAGCAGTTGGTGGCATTATCTATGGAGCACTGGTGGGCTATATCACCTATTTTCTACTCAAACGGATTAACAAGTATCAGGTTGAAGTCCTTATCACCTTGGCCACAGTGATTGGTGGATACCGCTCCGCCGAACTTCTCCATGTCTCTGCTCCTCTGGCTATCGTAGTGGCCGGCCTGTTCGTAGGAAATCATGGCCGCCATTTCGGTATGTCCCCTCTGACCAGACGCCACCTGGACACCTTCTGGGAATTAATCGACGAGATACTCAATGCCGTTCTTTTCGTACTTATCGGTCTTGAGTATCTCATTCTTCCGCATGATATAGGGCTTCTCCTGGCTGGAACCCTTATGATCCCAGTGGTTCTGCTCAGCCGTTTTCTCAGCGTAGGTGCTGTCAGCAGTTTTTTACGAAGGTTTTACAATATTAACCGAGGAACCGTTCGAATCCTGACCTGGGGCGGTCTTCGAGGCGGCATCTCCGTGGCCCTTGCCCTCTCCCTACCCCTAGGCCCTGAACGTAACAGCTTAATCGCCATTACCTATACCGTTATGGCATTTTCTATCCTGATCCAAGGATTGACAGTTGGACATCTCATTGAAAAATTTGCAGTCAATCCACCAAAAGAGCACTCCACAACAGCCAAGACAAAAACAGAAAGTTAACATCAGAGAGAATCCACACCCCAGAGCAACCAGGCGCAATAATGGCGATTTCTCAAAATTTCCTAAAAAGACGCAACGTTAAAATAGTTTCCGGATGAGATGGCTCCAACACCATGTGAGCGCCCATGTCTTTTACAGAAAACTATTAAGCAGCGCTCCATTAATTATTGACCGGATTAGCCTCACTTTACCTTACTGTTACAAGCAGCTATTCTATGAAATCATATGACAAATTTGAGCCTTTTATAGAAGCAAACTGTCAGACAATTCATGAGTTGATCCGCCTGAAAGGCTTGAATATCAGCACGTTTAATGTGTTGTATCGCCATTTTTTATCCCATCAGATCAGCATGGATAATTCTGAAATAGAATGCTCACCAGGTTGTGGGTATTGCTGTCATTTGAGAGTGACTGCATCCATACCAGAGGCGCTCATCATAAATGACTTTCTTCTGAAAAATAAGCAACTTGCTCTATATCATGAACAGATTGAGGCTTCTCCTGACTTTTTCTCTTCAAGAACAAACAAAAACATCAACTGGTGGGTAAAAAACAGGGTCCCATGTCTTTTCTTAGACAAAGGGAGGCAACTCTGCAGGATCTATGAAGTACGCCCATTCACCTGCCGCAGTTACCACTCACTGGACATGGAACTATGCAAAAAAGGATATTCGCAAAAAGCAATAACAGCTATTCCATGTTACCCCGACCTAAAAAGAAGCTATGAAGCCTATTCCATAAGCTTCGAGCGGACAATGAAGCAACTGGACCGACAGTCAGCCCAGCTGGAACTATCTTCAACAGTGGCCCTGCTTATACAGAATCCAGACCTCATAAACAGATGGTTCGATGGGGGGCAGATCATCTCAGTTTAACAATTTGAGGTAGGTTGAAAAAAATAGACACCAAATCGCATTCTTTTTGAACAGAAAGTGAAGGTGTCATTATGAATTAGCATCCCCCAGGAGAGATATTCTATATAATTTCAACAAGAAAAGACAAGGCGAGTAACAGAAAAAGGTCTTTCCGATCCCGAGGCTTCAAAGCGCCTTTATATGCCTAACTCGACAAGCATTAACTGGGTAGGTAAAAACCGGTAAGGCAGAAAAACTCAGAAATATTGAAAGCTGATTGCCACCAGTTTAAGATATATGCTTGCAGCATGAATTTGATATCCACTATTGCCGACCAACACCTGTTTCTTTCCTGAGCTTCAGGTGTCGCTAAGTCCTTTTTTAACGTGTTGCCCCAACTTATTGACGGAATAGGGTTTCTTAAGATACGACTTCACCCCAAGCTGCAACGCTTCATTTAATCTTTCGGTTTCGGAAAAACCGCTGGCAATGATAGCTTTCTGCTGAGGCCATCTGTTAATGATTGCCTGATAGGTTTCAAGTCCATCAATTCCTGGTTCCATTATCATGTCTAAAATGACGAGGTCTACGACATTTTCCTCAAGAAAAGACAGTGCTTTTTCACCACTTGAAACCGTGTATACGGTATACTTTAATTTGGTTAGAATCATAGAGGCTATTTCTAACTGCTCTTGGATGTCGTCGACAAGAAGGATTGTCTCTCCATTGCCCGTCAATTCTTTAAATTCAGGATCAAAAACATCATTGGCAACTGCACCGCGACACACCGGGAAATACAAGGTGAATACCGTCCCCTGATTAACCTGACTTTGACAATCAATATATCCCTTGTGGTCCTGAACCGTCCCCCAAACTACTGCCATTCCCAGGCCGGTACCGCTGCGCCCCATTTTCTTATTGGTATAAAATGGTTCAAATATTCGGTTTTGATCTTCTTCCCTAATTCCTGAACCCGTGTCTGAAATGAGTAAGGTTACATACTCTCCTTCAAGGATCTGGTCATAAAGTTTCAAGGGCTTATCCAGATAACGGTTTTCTGTTTGAATCGTCAACTGTCCGTCACCTGTCATCGATTCGATGCCATTGCTGACCAAATTCATCAAGGTCTTTGATAGATGTACTTCAGATCCCATGAGATCCATCAGGTTTTTTGCCAGATGGGTCTCCACTCGAACATTCGGATGATGAAGCAACAGTTCCTGATGTTCGTGGCTGGAGAGATAGTCGGTGATAATGCTATTCAGATTTAAAATTTTTGTTATCAACACTCCTCTTCTGGCAAGTGTCAGTAAATCCTGGACAATAGCAGCCGCTTTATATCCCGAAGATTTTATGGTCTGCAACGGTCCGTACATTGGATCTTTTTCTTCCAGTTGCAGGAGAAGAAGTTCAGGATAAGTAGCAATACCAGATAAAATGTTATTCAAATCGTGGGCAACACCACCTGCAAGCGTCCCGATAGCTTCCATTTTTTCCGCACGGTTAAGTCGTATTTCCATCTCATGTTTGCTCTGTTCTGCCTGCTTTCGCTCTAAAATTTCCAGTTCCAGTTCGCTGGTGCGCTCAGAGACCATTTGCTCCAGAGTATCCCGATGCCGGGCCAGTTCTTTTTCTGCTTTTTTCCGAATTGAAATTTCTTCTAAAAATAGCTGGTTGGCTTTTTCGGACTGCTTATGGGCGACCCTTATGTCAGTCATTGCTTGCTGTATATTGTCAGCCATGGAATTGAAGGTCAAAGCGAGATCTTCCAATTCGTCACCTGAGTGGATCTGGAGACGCTGGTCCATGTTACCCTGTTGAAAACGACTGATGCCTTTAATGATCTGCGTTATTCGCCCTGTCAGAGTGGAAGCCATCCAAATGGCAATGATGATGATGACAAAAATCATAGCCATAGTAGAAACAGTCAAATTTTTGGTAGTCTCCTTCAAGGAAGCTTTGAGGAATTCTCGATTGCGTTGAAATTGCTGGTCAAGAATTGTGATATGATCTGCACCGATTTTTTCGATCTGCTTTGCCGTACCTATGGCAGCTTTGTGAAATTCATGAACATTGGCACCAATAGTGACAAAACCGAATCCCCTGGCGCTTTTGGCATATTGGCCCGTGTAGTATGGAATAGCCGCAGCTGTGGTCAGTTTCCATAATCCACTCCAGAAGATGAGGAAAGAGCCGGAACCGCCATGCTGGGTGAGGTTGACCCAGCCATCGCACTGAGGGGCGAAATTCAAGTATCTGCAGTCCAGCCCAACATAGCCTGAGCTGGTTTGCTCCGGTGCTGCTTTTTTATCAAGAGACTGATCTTCATAGAGCGGAAGAGTATTGAGAAAATCAGAGATAGTTAAACTCCCTTCTTGCCATTGCTGATAGTGCTTTGCCTCCAGCCAGGGTATGGCGGGTTCACCGCTCTCCGGGTTATATCCTGTGATAAAATAATCTCTGGGATGAGAGATATTTCGGCTCAGATAGTCCCACATAAAGGCATAATTTCCACTCCCTGCATCTGAAATTGCAGAATAGCGTTTTTCGGTTGGAACGAGATGATCCGTAAAGTCCATAATATGGGTATGATCAAGGGCAAGAGTCACAAAACCAATAACTTGTCCATTACGCTCCACAGGAGTTGCCCAGCGAACCAGCCCCTGGAACCGTTTTCCTACAGGATTTTCTTTGCCGGCATAGGCGGAATTTTGGGGGTCGAAATCAATGCCTGCCTTTTCGGCCCGTGTTTTAGAGTAGATCCCTATCAGATCCGTTTTTTGGTACGCGCCAATGACATCAGAAACAAATATTTCTCCAGGTTGAAGATCCTGAAGCTGTTCGAAATAGGTTTCCGCTTTACAAAAGGTATTTTTTTTAAGCGAGACATCCTGCAGGTCGGGAGCAAGAAAATCAGAAGTTGTAACCTTAATTTTTTCCCTGCCGGCAAGATCAATGAAAGTCATTTCCAGGTAAAGTGGACGATCGACTGGCTTTCCGGTTAGTTCCGGAGGGCTGGAGTGAAAATCTTTGGCATTGTCCTTGTTGCGCGAACGAACTATTTCAGATGGTGCATGAAGGTTTTGCTGCATCTCCCAGCGCTCCCCCTCCTTATCCATAACAAGGGGATCATGTTCAATAATCGGGCTGAATCTGGAGGTGAGAAAATTGCGATAGTCTGCCTCCGAAGGTTCAAACAAAGCAGCCTGTTGGATATCACGGTCTCGTTCATAGAGAAATCTGGCCACATCCTGGGCCGTTTCCACCGTAAGCCTTTCAATTGCTTCACGAGATTTCTCATCAAGGGCACGAATAGAGTCTTTCGTCGCCAATTGTACAACTTCTTCCCCCATTTCCTGGCCTTCCAGGGTTGCAGTCTCAAATGAACTCTGCATTTTTTCGACCAATCCGGAAATTTGATACCATGCAAACCAGGCTAGTGCTAATAGGGGAAGGACCTTGATAAGTATGAAAATCAAGATGAGTTTGTTTCTAATTCCCAAAGAATGTTTGTTTTTCATAACGTTGTTTTATGAGAATCCACCCAGCAAAAAGACAGAACTAACGAATTTCCTACCAAAAACTCCCCTTCCCCCTAAGCTCTCGTTGCACTCAAAATTTAATCCTGGAAGTAGACGTAGACTCCATCATCGCTCAAATCCGCCATCCGTTCGTGATTCATCGTACTTTATGAGTATACTGATCATTTCGCGATTATCAAATTATCCCTACTACAACGTGTGATAATTTGCGCTGCGGAGGAGAATCGAGTTATTGACAGAAGCGCAGACGACACCGGACGCTATTGTCTTCAAACCGTTTCTTTTGTAGAACGCATCTAAAAGGCGCATTGCAGAAATCATATCGCCATAGCTTGAGGTGGTACAGAAAAAGAAGCGTAGAAAATATACTGACGAATCCAAGGATGAAGCTGTTAACTTGGTAAAAGGTCAAAGATACTAGACAACAGGCCGCCAGAGAATCGGAATCCTCGAAGGTGTACTCAGAGAAAGATGGATAAAAAAATTGATCACCATAGGTTGTTTGTTACACACCGAGTACAACAAAATTACAAGCAGATATCAAACTGCTTAAGCGTGAAAACGAACAGTTCCTGATGAAGAGGGGAATATTAAAGCCAACGAATCAGGCTCTTCGACGTTTCATGTGGATTTAACTTCAAAACACGCAATGTTGGTTTCAAACCTCGTGCAAATTGGTTTCAAACCTTGTGCGCGGCTACACAATTGAGTTCGTTAGACAGCAAAAACTTAAAACGTCAAAGGATCGTCAAATGGAAGGGGGTCTAGAAACGAAAAAAGCCGAACAGCATGTAACTGTTCGGCTTTTATACTGTTTAGTGGTCGGGGCGGTAGGATTCGAACCTACGGCCTCCTGCTCCCAAGGCAGGCGCGCTAACCAGGCTGCGCTACGCCCCGACTCATAAAAAAGGCAAAAAAGCCCGATCCGAAGATCGGGCTTGGTATTTTTGGCTCCTCGAGCAAGACTCGAACTTGCGACAAGGTGGTTAACAGCCACCTGCTCTACCAACTGAGCTATCGAGGATAACTGTATTCAACGTAACGACCTGAAAACTAAGGCGATTTTTAAAAAAAATCGTTCGAGGCTAAATTTAACTCCCCGATGTTTCGTTACCCAAATACCGAACAGCCGCGATAATAGCCGCATAGCGGTTTGCTGTCAATATTTTTTTTCTGAAAATGTCTGGCTATTCGTTTTCAGATTCTTTTAATATCAGCGCTCCTGTTGGGCAGTCTTCCAGTGCTGCTGTTATATTGACACTAATTAAGTTTAAATCTGCCTCTCTGACTGGCAGTTTTCCATTATGCTCTGTTATCAGCCCTGGAATGTACTCGTTGCATAATCCACAGCTGGTCAGGCCGTTGCAGGCCTGGTGGTTTATTTTTAGTTCGTACATTTTTTATCCATTCTGCATCAAAACTGCCAACTCGTAGGCCCGTTGGCCTGGCTCATCACCCACTTGTATGGCCCACAGAGAATCGAGCATAGCACAAGCGGCTGTTTCAAAATCCTTGTGTGATGCTGCAGTGTGCATGTCTTCGAAACCAAGCATCCCACGAATACCAAGATTGTAGGCCATACTGATCAGTACCCCTTGTCTTACCGGTGACAAATCATTCCAGTATGGTACTACCATAGGCATCCGGTGCTGGATCCTCTTAATCCGCATCTCAAGGAGGACTGATGCCTCCTCTTTGGTGATACCTCCTGTCAGTGCGAATCCGTAGCCTATTGTCCAGACACCTCTATTATCCTTGTACGGAGTTGAGCTGAACCCTTCGCGTATTTTTGTTCTGGAAACGACCTCATTAATTGCGTCATAGCCCCCGGCCATGGCAAACGTACTATCAGCATTCATCGTCTTGACTCCATCCGCACGCCGGACAATATGTTGCACCAGGTGGAAGTGTATTTTTACAGTTTGGACAACTCATCTTTTGATTTCCTTCGCCCTGGGACAGCAGTCACTTTGACAATCATGAATGGCATCCCACAATATCTGAGTCTCCTTTTTCCCTTCTTCTTTATGCTCTGTCAGAGCCTCTTTCCAGTCGGATCTATTATCTTTTATATAGCCTCGCAGGTCTCTCCACATAAAACCAATCAGAGACACGAGGATAAAACCCAAGACCACAAGGATAGGCCAGTCTGCCGCACCTGTGATAGTGTATGTTTGTGTTTTAGTAGCGAGTTTTTCCAATGCGTGAACAACTCGCTCTGTCTGTTCCGGGGTCATCGGCTCATCTCCACCCAAAATAGTAGTAGTAAGCAACTATCAAGGATGCGCAGAATATCGCGATTTCCAGGATCGATGTTGCTATGTAGAGCCGTTTTTTGCTGAAAAACACCGATCTGCCAAACGTTGTCACTCCGATAAAATAGAGGATCGCCCTGCCAAATCTGTATGGCCTGAGTAAAAATGCAGAGCGATGGTAGATGATCGATGTCATATTGACCAGGAACAGGGCATTACCAAGGAGAAAACCAACAATTCCCCGCCAGAGATCCCATGTTTTATCATGGATATGGCAGGCAGGAGACACAGGTAAACCAAGCAGTGTTTCCGGAATAAGCCGATCCCCCCAACCATTACCGGCACCACAGTAAGACGGATAACCGGCGAACGACTCGGCAGCCAACTCGAAATCCATGGGAGCAAGGAGCGGGCACCCCTGCAGCCATACTGTTTTGATTGTGTATTTCATGGCTACAAAGCAGCAGCAATGAGCAGACGCAGGGTATCGTACACCCCTTTCATCTGCTCAATGCTCAACTCGGTGACACGACCATTGATATCAGCCTCGGCCTCGGCAATTTTCGCCCGCTGGATATCCAGCTTTACATTGATATCCCTTTTGACATAGCCGTAGATCACCCCTGATTTTTCATCCAGAGCCCCGGATGCAATACGCTCATCAAGGATACCTTCAAGCACATTGTAGTTGTATTGGATAAACTCAAATGACGATTTGAAGGTGTAATATGAGAGAGTTCCATCCAGCTTCAGCTTTTCCCGGAGAAACGCAAACTGGGACTGGATAGCATCTCTGGCACCAGTTGCCTCTGCCATCTGCTGTTTGTCCCAAGCGATATCAGACTGACTGAAAGCCTCGAGTAAAATCGCCTCTGCCTTCGGATCAGGCTGCAGGGCATTATCTCCAACCCATACCAACTTTGTACCATCGATAACCTCCTGGACATTTGCACCACAGCCAGCCAGAAAAAACAAGACCAGGATTCCACAACCTACATTGATCAATTTTCGCATTTTCACACCTCGTAAACTTTTGGTTTAATAAATCGGGCAGCACGGCTGACGATACGGCCCTGGGAGACGGTCACTCCGTCTCCGATCTGCCATGTTGTGTCTGCATCCACGTCTATTTTCCGGCCCTGGGTATCCTCTACCTGATAGCGGCCTGGAGTGAGCGGTTTGACTATCCGGCAAAATCGCTTTGCTTGC
This sequence comes from Pseudomonadota bacterium, assembly GCA_018820855.1. Lineage (GTDB taxonomy): Bacteria > Desulfobacterota > Desulfobulbia > Desulfobulbales > Desulfocapsaceae > Desulfocapsa. The sequence continues at coordinate 20,140 of JAHJNL010000102.1, forward strand.
TCCTGACTGCGAAACAGATTATCTATGACCTGCCTCATTTCTCACGCTCCTTGGTGATATTGGTGACAGCCGAAAAGCTTCCGTCCTTCTGCCTGTCGATGGTGACGGCAAAGGATTTGAGCATGGCCCGGTACTGGCCCAGCTGCACATCGGTCACAGACAGGATGGAACCAGGAGGCATATAGCCCAGCATGGGGCAGGTTTCCGAGCTCTGCACCCTGTCTGTTGCATTTTGATCTATCTCAGCTCTGCCCCGTGCCTGGGCCTGGGCCTCGGTGGCAATGAGCGGATCCGAGATATCAGGTCCCTGTCGATCTGCAGGGGTACGCTGGACGATTATCGATATCATGCAACTGCCTCCATTTCGGCAACTATGGTGATGGGCCAGGACTCATCCGCTCCCAGCTCAACAAGGGGAGTGATGAGTTTATACAGGGCAAAGGATACAGAGTAGCCGACCAGAGACAGAGCAGGCAGCACCCCGCCCGATATCGTTACTGTCCTCAGTCCGCTTTTTTTGAGTCCTGCCGCCTCATTTCCATACCAGACAGCGGTCAGACCTGATGATGGGATGGCACTCAGTTCCTGCTCCTCACCCACTGCGGTCCATAACAGCTGCTGCTCCCTGGCCCGGGTAACTCTGCCCTGGGCAACGACCATGCCGGAAGTTGCCTTTACTGAGCCCACCCGCAAAGTTGATGCA
>JAHJNL010000015.1 GCA_018820855.1 Pseudomonadota bacterium
CATTCGCGGTTGAAACCGCTCCCACTAGGCTTGTCGTAATTCTGTGAAATGCCGAGCGTTAGCTGTAAGAGCAGTGAGAACTGTGGGAACTGTGGGAGCGGATTTATCCGCGAAATCGGTGTTGATGCGACGCGCGTGCCTGGCTATGTAGTGAGGGGGCCATTCGCGGTTGAAACCGCTCCCACTTGGCTTGTCGTAATTCCGTGAAATGCCGAGCGTTAGCAGTGGGAGCTGTGAGAACTGTGAGAACTGTGGGAGCGGATTTATCCGCGAAATCGGTGTTGATGCGACGCGTCTGCCTGGCTATGTAGTGAGGGGGCCATTCGCGGTTGAAACCGCTCCCACTTGGCTTGTCGTAATTCTGTGAAATGCCGACCATTAGCAGCGTTAGCTGTAAGAGCTGTGAGAACTGTGAGAGCTGTGGGAGCGGATTTATCCGCGAAATCGGTGTTGATGCGACGCGCGTGCCTGGCTATGTAGTGAGGGGGCCATTCGCGGTTGAAACCGCTCCCACTTTCACTCCCACTGTATTGGCTGGCTACAAGGTGGTTCATTCCGGACCGCCTATAATGTGGCCCTTTCCTTGTTGAGCCGTCGCCGATAGTGCGGTTTTCCTAGACTGTGAACGCGGGCGAGGGTAGTGTCTTCGGTTAGAAGAGTGTTTTGATATTTAACCTTCATCCCTTCTCTCTTGCGTCCAGCAATAATTCACACTAGAATAGGGGCTGGTGCCCATTCTTGTCAATTTTAAGAAAAGGAAATATTCCCGGTTAATTATGCTTTGTGATACTGTTTTAGATGCCATTGGCAATACTCCCCTTGTGCGGATTAATCGGCTCAATTCCAGCAACATACCGGTTTATGCGAAATTGGAATCCCGGAATCCGGGTGGATCGGTAAAAGAGCGAGTCTCCCTTTCTTTGATCGAGGCAGGAGAGGCAAGCGGTGAATTGACGCCGGATAAAATTGTTCTTGAGGCCACCAGTGGTAATACCGGTATCGGTCTGGCCATGGTGTGTGCTGCCAAGGGCTATCGCTGTCTCCTCGTTATGCCGGAATCCGCCTCTCTTGAGCGGAGGCAGATCATGAAGGCCTATGGTGCGGAGATCCTTCTTACCCCTGCAAAAAGAAGTACAGACGGGGCTATAGAAAAGACCTATGCCATGGCCCGCGAATTTCCTGACCGGTATTTTCTCACCGACCAGTTTAATAATGAGGCAAACTGGCAGGCGCACTATCTGCACACTGCCCCTGAGATATGGGAGCAGACAGAGGGGAAGGTTACCCATGTAGTGTCCACACTTGGTACATCCGGTACTGTGATGGGGCTCTGCAAGTGGTTTCAGGAAAAGCACCCTGAGGTGTGTGTCGTTGCCGTGGAACCTTTCCTCGGTCATAAGATCCAGGGCCTGAAGAATATGAAAGAGTCCTATCGGCCCGGGATTTTTGACAAATCATTGCCTGCCCGGATTGTGAATATCAACGATGAGGATGCCTTTCGCATGGCGAGGTTGCTGGCCCGTAAGGAAGGATTGCTTGTCGGCATGAGCAGTGGTGCCGCCATGTTCTCGGCCCTGAAACTGGCTGGGGAACTGAAGGAGGGGTTCATCGTTACGATCCTTCCGGACGGCGGTGAACGCTATCTCTCCACCCCGCTTTTTACCCGCAAGAATAAGGTGGAAGAAAAAAAGTCGAGACTCTGCTTTTTCAATACCCTGACCAAGAAAAAAGAAGAATTCCAGCCTCAGAAGGACAAGGTTGTCACCTTCTATACCTGCGGTCCGACTGCTTATGAGCCGGCCAGTCTCTCTTTGTGCAGACGTTTTGTCGTCTCTGATCTCATAACCCGTTATCTGGAACATAAGGGGTATGAGGTGAATTCCTGTATGAATTTCACCGATCTTGATGATAATACCATCGAAGGGGCCAGCAAGGTCGGGGAGTCGCTGCAGGAGTTTACTACCAAGTATATTGATGGCTTCATGGAGGATATCGATGCCCTGAATGTAAAGCGGGCTACCGTCTATCCCAAGGCTTCCGAGCATGTGGCAAACATGATCGAAATTGCCCATGTCCTGCTGCACAAGGGCTTTGCCTATGAAAAGCACGGTTCTATTTATTTTGATATCTCTAAGTTTAAAAAATACGGCCGTCTCTCGGGCATTGATCTGGGCAAGATCCAGCTGGGAAAGACCGTGGATCTGGACAATTACGAGAAAGACAATCCTCGCGATTTCACCCTGCTTAAACGATCCACCCTGGCAGAACTGAAAAAGGGCATATTTTTTGAGACCGACTGGGGAAACGTGCGGCCGGGCTGGCATATCGAGTGCTCCGCCATGTCCACCAAGTATCTGGGCGAGACCATGGATATCCACACCTCCAGTCGTAATCTGATCTTTCCCCATCATGAAAATGAGATTGCCATTGCCGAGGCCATGACAGGAAAGCCGCTGGCCAAGTACTGGCTTCATTCCGAACTGTTGCTTGTGGATGGCAAAAAGATGTCGACAGAGGCTGGAAATGTGGTGACGTTAAAGGATATTGTCGAGCAGGGATTTACCCCTCGCGATATTCGTTTTATGCTGCTTTCCGTGCACTATCGTAAACCCTTGAATTTTTCGTATCGCCGCCTGACCACGGTGCGGACTGCCCTGCGCCGATTGGATGAGTTCACCTGTAAATTGCTTTGTCTGCCTCCGGGAAGACCTCATCCTGAGGTGGCGACATTTGTCTCTGCCATGGAGGAGCAGTTTTTTGAGGCCATGGATGATGATCTCAACGTGTCCAAGGGGATGGGGGCCATTTATAAGTTTATCAAGCGGACCAATCCTATCCTTCACGTCAACCATCTGGACGGAGATCAGAAAAAATATATTTTAGAAAGTCTGGGGAAGATGAACGAGATTCTGCAGATTTTTCGTCTTAAGGGTTGTCCGCTGGCGCCTTCGGTCAATGCACTCATCATGCGCCGACAAAAGGCTCGTCAGGAAAAAGACTGGAAGGCTGCAGATGAGGTGCGTGATGAACTTATTCGCCAGGGTATCCAGATTATCGATACGGCGACAGGCCCGGTATGGCAGCGGGTGGGCGAGGATTGATTGCAGGCGGGCAAAAGTTGCCGTTAGTTGCTCAGCCATAACTCAAGAGTGGAAAGAAACGTCATGAATATATTACGGTTCCTGCTGATACTGATTTTCTTCGCACAGCCTGTTTTTGCTGACGAAATTATCGTGGATTCGGAGAAGATACTCGGTGGCATCGAATCAAAAACAGGTGATTGGCCATGGATTACAGCCATTATGTATGCCGACGAGGCCGATATGTATAACGCTCAATTCTGTGCTGGAGTTCTTATCGACGATACCTGGGTTGTAACGGCAGCGCACTGTGTTGTCGGGCAGACAACCAGTGCGATTGATGTGGCGGTTGGCGTGTATGACCTGAGTAATTATTCCGGCAGCCGGATCGCAGTGAAAAGCATACGCGTTCATCCGCAATATAACGCCAACACAAGCCAGAATGATATTGCCCTGCTCGAACTCAATCAACCTTCAAGCCAGACAACACTCCCTCTTTTCTCCGGACAGCCTGATGTGTTGGGTGAAATGGTAACTGCAATTGGCTGGGGCATGGCTGACGACGGAATTTTCTGGTATTACCCGGAAAAGCTTCGCCAGGTCGATTTGCCTGTAGTGGCAGACAGTTATTGCAATAATATCTATCCGACGCCCCTTATTGCTTCGCAGCTTTGTGCCGGATACTATGAGGGAAAGGATGTCTGCAACGGCGATAGCGGAGGACCGATTGTGGCCCAGATCGAAGGGGCCTGGGTTCATGTCGGTCTGGTCTCATATGGAACGACATGTGCGGATTATAATGGATGGTATGGAGTTTACACCCGGACTTCTGAGTTGATCAGTTTCGTCAAACAGTATGTGCCCGATGTTTCTGTTCATCCGCAGGACAAAACAGCAGTATTACCTTTTTTGAATACGTTATTGCTGGATTGATGTGTTCTGGTAACAGCTTCGTTTTGCAGGTGGAGTTGCCTTTTGTTAAGATGCGCACCGGGCGGTTGTGTGAGTTGAGGGGAGCAGGAAACGCGCACTTTTCCTTGTGGGAGCGGATTTATCCGCGAACAGGGCGTGGCGCGGGCCGCATGCCTGTTGAGCCATGTGAATGGTTGTTCGCAGCGGAAGTCGGATTTGCCATTGATTGATTCATCTCCTCTGATTCTACAATTTTAATTTTGAAAAAAATCTCTCAAAGAGTAATTGTTTTTTATCATCCTGATTGCCTGCTGGTCCCTTCGGAACACTCCTGGGTGAGGCGCAGGTAAAGAATGGAGTTGCTTTTTTGAGCACTATATTTTATAGCAGACAGAGTGAGCGCCAGTAGCTCAGCTGGATAGAGCAACGGCCTTCTAAGCCGTAGGTCGCGCGTTCGAACCGCGCCTGGCGTACCAATAATATTAAAAACGGGACTGAAAGTAACATACTTTCAGTCCCGTTTTTTTTTGTTCTGTAGAAGGCTGAAGCTTTCCATGGGGGATTTGTCCAAGTCTAATGGATGGTTACGTCCTGTGGTGGGGGGTCCATGTGGGAGCGGATTTATCCGCGAATGAGAACTGGTTACGGCCCGGGGGGTTGTTTCCGCCGGCACGGGGTTATTCGCGACTGAAGTCGCTCCCACAGGTGTTGAGCGAGGTGCAGGTATTGGGGTTTGCCCGTGTGGGATTACCCAGTGAGAGGCCCCAGTGGGAGACATGTTGGCTTTCCCAGTGGGATTACCTTATGGGAGCCCAGTGGAATTTCCATGTGGGAACCCAGTGTGGGGGGGCCGTGTGGGAGCGGATTTATCCGCGAATGAGGACTGCTAGCGGCCCGGGGGGTTGTTTCCGCCGGCACGGGGTTATTCGCGACTGAAGTCGCTCCCACAGGTGTCGAGCGAGGTGCAGGTATTGGGGTTTTCCCGTGTGGGATTACCCAATGAGAGGCCCCAGTGGGAGACATGTTGGCTTTCCCAGTGGGATTACCTTATGGGAGCCCAGTGGAATTTCCATGTGGGAACCCAGTGTGTGGGGGCCCTGTGGGAGCGGATTTATCCGCGAATGAGGACTGCTATCGGCCCGCGGGTTTGTTTCCGCCGTCCGGGGTTATTCGCGACTGAAGTCGCTCCCACAGGTGTCGAGCGAGGTGCAGGTATTGGGGTTTTCCCGTGTGGGATTACCCAATGAGAGGCCCCAGTGGGAGTCATGTTGGCTTTCCCAGTGGGATTACCTTATGGGAGCCCAGTGGAATTTCCATGTGGGAACCCAGTATGGGGGGTCCGTGTGGGAGCGGATTTATCCGCGAATGAGGACTGCTAGCGGCCCGGGGGGTTGTTTCCGCCGTCCGGGGTTATTCGCGACTGAAGTCGCTCCCACAGGTGTTAAGCGAGGTGCAGGTATTGGGGTTTCCCCCTGTGGGATTACCCAGTGAGAGGCCCCAGTGGGAGACATGTTGGCTTTCCCAGTGGAATTTCCATGTGGCAACCCAGTGTGGGGGGGCCGTGTGGGAGCGGATTTATCCGCGAATGAGAACTGGTTACGGCCCGGGGGTTGTTTCCGCCGCACGGGGTTATTCGCGACTGAAGTCCCTCCCACAGGTGTTGAGCGAGGTGCAGGTATCGAGGTTACCCCTGTGGGTCCGGAAGTTGTTTGAACTGGTTAAAGGTTTAGTTGCCGCTCACCTTGCTTGTCGTTATTATCCTTGGTGTGATGTCCAGTTGCAGGATGTTGGGGTGGAGCTGAACATTTGCGATATGCATTGAGATATTAAGCATTTTACTGCCCGTGTCTGCCATGATAGGCTGGAGTTTCTCAATTGCTATGGGAAATTCCCGGTTGTTAAAGAGGAGGGCAAGGGCAGCGGCAACGTCTGCCTTGTTACTGTCCGCAGACTGGACCTCGGTGATCACGGGTCGAAGATACAGGGTTTGGGTAGGGACATCAAAGCGGATGGTGGCATCGCATTGAAAGCTTAAGGTGAGTGTCCCTATCTTCATTCGTATGGCATGACCGGCAATGTTGGTGACCAGATTCAGTTTATGTCCGGACAGTGTTATATGGCTGGAAACTTTGTTTTCCAGAAGCTTCAGTTTGTCGATTTTGTCAATGGACACCGAGCCGAGCAGGGTCTCGGATTGTACCCCGAAATCCAGAGGAAGAATCTTGCGGATGACCTCTTTGAGCACACTGTCAGGCAGGGACATGGTAATGCTCTTCTGCTGTGTGGCTGCAACGGTGGTTGTACCGGTAAGGAAGATAAAAAGAAGGGATAGTATGACTGTTTTCAGGGGATTCATTGGGTGCTCCTGCAAGAGGTTCTGAGGGGTTTGTGGTGGACCAGTGAGTGTATCCAGAAAAGCAGGGCGAGCAGCAATCCTGCATAAGAAGCCGGATCCCGGTAGGGACGGTGCAAATGGTAGTCGCTTAATTCAAGAGTAACTTCGTCTAGAAAGCGGCCCCGGATGGAAAGTATGCTTGATTTCAGCGGTGGCGGGTTGGCAACCTTGAATTGTTCGCCGCTGTAACTTCTGAGAGTGTGGGTCTCTGCACTGTATTTCGCCCGATCGAGTGCCACTGTCATGCCTGCCCTGGTTTTCGGGCTACTCAGGGTCTTACTGTAGTGTGTATTTGCCTCGTAGGCGCGATCTGTCAGCAGGGGAGGGCTGAAAAGATAAAGAACGAGGCAGGTAATGAGACAGAATATTTTGGCCGGATTCGGTCGCTGCAGGTTCAGGTCGCAATGGATCGCTTTCTGCCAGTGCAGCAGGAGGGTGAGCAGGCCGATACCGGTGAGCAGGTAGCTTGAAAAATGTTCCGGCCAGAACAGATTTAAATGGAGTGTTTTCCAGGAAAAAGGGACCAGGAGGTTGACCCCGTTTCCCCATTTGATCTGAGTGGCATCGATGAGCAGGTGGAAAAGACTGTTCATGGCAAGGACAAGAAAGATTGTCCTGCTGTTACGGGTCAGCATGGCCAGTGCAAGAGAGAGTATGAGGCAGTAGACGAGGCTGGCCTGGGTGGTCGCATACAGATGCAGTGCGACAGGGTCGATGTCTGCAATGGTGTGGAGAATCCGCTGGACAATCCAGGGAATGTCAGGAATAATGCAGCCCAGAACAATCCACTGCAGCGGCACCTCTTTTGTCAGGAATCCGGTCAGAGGTGTCTGTATTCCGATATGGGCCAGTGTGTTGGGCAAGAGGAGATTCCTGTGGGTTGTTAGTTTGGGAAACGCGGCGGCAGGCGGTGTCTTGATCATAGAAGATACCTCTTCTCCTCTCAATTGAAAAGTTTTTGTTAACCCTTCGCTCTCTGTCATTGCTGTCCCGGCGTTGAATCTCTACGGTTGATTTGGTGAATGTCCTGTTTGTTTTTCAAGCGACCCTTAACTGAACCGCGTTATCTTTTCGTTCAGCCTTCAGCCTAAATACCGCTACCATGCCCTCTCTCACTATCGCAGCAGACTGTCTCCTGGAAGACATTCCTTTTGCCCTGGAAAAGGCAGTAAAGGACCGGCTGACCATTGATAATCCTAAGTATGTGTCTGCCAAAAAGTATGGTCGCTGGGTGGGGAAGCAGCTGCAGCCACAGCTGAAATTCTATGAACCCGTGCCCGGAGGGCTTCGGTTCCCCCGGGGTTTTGCCAATCAGGCAGTGTTCCTGTGCCGCGAAATTCTTCAGGAGACCCCGGATATTCATGACCAGCGGCTGCTTTTGCCTGAGGTGGATTTTTCTTTTGGCGGAGCGTTGAGGTCATATCAGGAGGCAGCAGTGGCTGCCGCGGAAAAACGTTCTTTTGGAGTACTTGAAGCCGGCACCGGCAGCGGCAAAACTGTGATGGCTCTGGCTATTATCGCCGCCCGTCGTCAACCCACCCTGATAGTAGTCCACACCAAGGAGCTCCTGTATCAGTGGCAGAAACGTATCCATGAATTTCTTGGATGTTCAGCCGGGCTTGTGGGGGACGGTCATTTCAGTGTGCAGCCGATCAGTGTGGCCATTGTCAACACGGCTCGGAAACGGGTTCAGGAGCTGGCACCCTGTTTTGGCCATCTGGTGGTGGACGAGTGTCATCGGGTCCCGGCCGCTCTCTTTACTGATGTGGTCAGCAACTTTGGCGGCCACTATCTCCTCGGCCTGTCTGCCACAGCCTTTCGTAACGATGAGGGCCTGACCAAACTTATCTATTTCTATATGGGCGACCGGATTCATCAGGTAAACCAAGGGGTACTCGAGGCCACTGGCGCCGTTGTTAAACCGGAGCTGATAAGGAGGAAGACTGCTTTTCGATATCGTTATCGTGGCGATTATCAGCCCCTGATTACGGCCTTGATTCAGGACGCAGGCCGTAATCAACAGATTATTGATGATGTCGTCCGGGTCAGCCGGATGGAAAACAGTGGGACATTGCTCCTGGTTTCGGATCGCATCAGTCATTGTCAGGTTTTTGAAAAAGGTCTCAGGGAACGCGGTGTTGAGGTGGTTATGCTCACCGGACAGACTCCTGCAGAGCAACGGGCCGTGATGGTTCAAGAGGTGCAGGATGGGCGGGTACAGGTTCTGGTGGCTACTCTGCAGCTCATTGGCGAAGGGTTTGATTGTTCAGGGTTGAGTACGCTGTTCCTAACCACTCCTATCACCTTTGAAGGTCGCCTCCTTCAGGTTCTGGGGCGGATCATGCGTCCTGCAGAGGGCAAACAGGCCCGGGTCTTTGATTACGTAGATGAGGATGTTTCTGTGCTCAATCGTTCTGCCGAAAGTCGCAGGAAAATCCTGGCCTCATTCTGATCTTCCTGCTTTTTCATTCTTTTTGGAAAGTCCAAAAAACCGAATCCGAAGCGCAACAGTTATTTTGTTGAGTTATGGGGAGGAAATGGAGCTTTTCCTAATTCTCTTGCCAAACTCCTGAATTTTTGTTATTCTATTTGGTTCTTGTGTCCCAAATCATGGGCGCGCGTCGAAAGCATCCGCATAAGAACGGGTGCTTTTTTTTATTTTGCAGCTCATTATCTGAATGTGCTGAATCGGTTTTATAAGAGGCAGAAGATGAAACAGGATAAGATTCGTAATGTGGCTATCATAGCTCACGTTGACCACGGCAAGACCACCCTGGTGGATGAGTTGTTTAAATATTCCGGGATGTACAGGGACAATCAAAAGGTAACCGAGCGGTTGATGGACTCCATGGATCTGGAGCGGGAGCGCGGGATTACCATTACAGCCAAAAACGGATCATACGAATATAAAGATTTTTGGATTAATATCATTGATACCCCGGGGCATGCTGATTTCGGCGGCCAGGTGGAACGCGTACTGCGTATGGCCGATGGCGCTCTTCTCCTGGTGGATGCCCAGGAAGGCCCAATGCCGCAGACCTATTTCGTTCTGAAAAAGGCCCTTGCTAATAATCTGCCGGTCATTGTGGTTATCAATAAAATAGACAAACCTGCAGCCCGTTGTGATTGGGTTATAGATCAGGTCTTTGACCTCTTTGTCAAGCTCAATGCCCCTGACGATATACTGGATTTCCCCGTGGTTTATGCTTCGGCCAAGGAGGGATATGCACTGAGAGATCATAACGACCCTGTAATAGATGGCGGCGATATGCATATCATCTCAGAGATGATTGTGGATCATATTCCTGCACCTTCCGGTTCCTCGGACGCCCCTCTGCAGATGCAGGTGGGAACCATTGATTATTCCCCATATCTGGGACGTCTCGGTATTGGTAAGGTAGTGAACGGAACCATGTCTATCAATCAGCCCATTGTCGTGGCTCGGCGTGACGGATCAATCAAGCCAGTGCGTATCTCAAAGATTTATCGTTTTTCCAGCGATGAAAAAATACCCGTTGATATGGCTACCACCGGCGAGATTGTTGCAGTGGCCGGAATGGAAGACGTGACCGTAGGCGTCACCTTTACCGATCCCGATGATCCGCGGCCTTTGCCTCTGATCGATATCGATCCGCCCACCATCTCTATGAATTTTATCCCCAATGATTCACCCTTTGCCGGTAAGGAAGGGAAATTCGTGACCTCCCGTCATATTGAGGAACGCTTAAAACGAGAAACTCTGGCTGATGTGGCTCTGCAGGTGGAAGCGCTCACGGAAGGGGTAGGGTACCGCGTCTCCGGGCGTGGCGAACTGCATCTTTCCATTCTCATCGAGAAGATGCGGAGGGAAGGATATGAACTCCAGGTAACTCGTCCTCAGGTAATTCTCAGGCAGGAGGATGGAAAGACTCTGGAGCCATACGAGGAACTCACCGTCGATGTTGATGAGCAGTTTCAGGGCCCGGTTATTGAGAAATTGGGTAAGCTGCGCGGTCAGATGGAAGAAATGAATACCCAGAACGGCATGGTACGCTTGAAGTTCAAGATTCCTACCAGGGGTTTGCTTGGCTACCGGTCAGAGTTTATGACCGACACCAAGGGCATGGGCATGATGAGTTATGTCTTTGCCGAATACGGACCTTGGGCCGGAGAGATCAAAAATCGGGTAAACGGTGTTCTGGTGGTTATGGAGGCCTGTACCTCTGTGGCCTATGCCCTGTTCAACCTTCAGGATCGCGGTAAGCTCTTTGTCGGTCCCGGATTCCCCATGTATCAGGGGCAGATCGTGGGTGAATGCAGCCGGGCAGCAGACCTGGTGGTTAACCCGGCCAAAGGCAAAAAACTCACCAATATGAGGGCTTCAGGATCAGACGAGGCAGTGAACCTTACTCCTCCGGTAGCCATGACCCTGGAAGACTGCATCGCCTATATTAATGATGATGAGCTGGTGGAAGTGACTCCGCAATCAATCAGGCTGCGTAAAAAATCAGGTGTACGTATCAGGGGGTGATCTCTATGGAGGACATTCTTTTTTTCATTATTGCAGGGGTGGCAGGGATCGCCACCTTTGCAGTTATTGCCAAAAAATACGGTACAGACTGTATTCCGTGACTCATACTCTATGGATCCATGGGTATGGGTCTTTTCGTGTTTTGGGTATTAAAAACAATCTTCTGATCTAAGTGCTGCTACAGGTGACGTAACTTCTTGTGATCATAACGGATCTCACGAAAAGGCGCTGCCTTTGGCCACATAGATTCGCAAGGCGTTGTGCAGGTGTTTTGTGCCTGGAAATCTACTTCCAGGCCATTTGCAATGCCGATTTTTCCCTCCTTTGTATTGTTTCTCCAGAAGGTCATTCACCTTCGTTTTTTTTACTCAACTCCATTTTCCTGTGTGAGCGGATTAATCTGCGAACAGGGTTGGCGCGGACCTGCGAGTCTGCTTGCGTAGTGATGGGTAAGTTCGCGGCTGAAGCCGCTCCCACATGTGTAGAGGTTATGTAGTTGTGATTGCCTGGTTTGTTGAGCTTTATTAGTGAGCAGGTTGCTGGTTTGTGGGAAGAGAGTGCAGGGAGTTGTGCTTTTCCTGTGGGAGCGGATTAATCCGCGAACAGGGTTGGCGCGGACCTGCGAGTCTGCTTGCGTAGTGATGGGTAAGTTCGCGGCTGAAGCCGCTCCCACACATGTGTAGAGGATATGTAGTTGTGATTGCCTGGTTTGTTGAGCTTTATTAGTGAGCAGGTTGCTGGTTTGTGGGAAGAGAGTGCAGG
>JAHJNL010000103.1 GCA_018820855.1 Pseudomonadota bacterium
TCTTACCTGGGTTTGCAGCGGGCGGTTGCCTGGGCAATTAAGGGATCGTCCGGCCAATAGTGTTTGGGGTAACGACCGGCCAGTTCTTTTTTTACTTGCGGGTAGGTGTTGCACCAGAAGGAGGCGAGATCGGCGGTGACCTGAACAGGTCGTCTGGCAGGAGAGAGGAGGTGGAGAAGGACGGGAATACGGCCGTTACAGATCTCCGGTGTCTGGGTCTGGCCAAAGAGCTCTTGGAGCCGGACTGCAAGAACAGGAGGATGGCCCGGACTGTACTCAAGCTTGACGTGGGATCCGGAGGCCACAGTGAAGTGTTCCGGAGTCAGTCGGTCCAGTTCCTTTTGCCTGTCCCAGGAGAGAAGGGAGAGGAGAATGGAGTGGAGGTCGAGTTGGTCCAGCTGATTGAGGCGGCGCATTTTCAGGCAGTAGGGGGCGAGCCACTGCAGATCACGCAGCAGTCCGGTATCGCTTAGATCCGGCCAGTTGCCAATCTTCCAGAAGGACAGGGATTCGACACGCGCCTGCAGGATTCTGGCCTTTTTGGACCAAGGCAGGCAACTGGCACCTGTTTTTTGTATTCCCTGCAGGAAGAGGTGAAGCAGTTGGTCGTAGTCAATATCGGTGAGTGGGCTGCTTTCAACAACGGCCTTGCCAAGGTAACTGTTTTGACGGAGGATGATGTGGGAGTCGGTGTCATCCCATTGCATCTCCTTTTTGCTGGAAAGAAGGTGAGGGTGAAAGGTCTGCAGTTCATCAAGACTGAGAGGAGCGGCCAGATAGACCTTGCCCTCTCCTTGGCCGGCATCAAGATGCGGGAAGATGAGAATCCTGTTGCCTGCCAGGAGGTCTCCAGGCGGCAGGATGGCGCCCCGCCCGCCTGCCATAAGATAACGATCTCTGCTTTTTTCGCGAAGAATTCCAATACGATCAGGGAAGGCGGAGGCCAGCAGTTGTCCGCATTCGTCGGGTCTGATCTTTTCACTGGCAGGGCAACCGAGGATTTTTTGCCACTGGGCTGCCTGCCGGGTGATCCGGCGACAGAGGCCCAGATCAAAATTGCCTGCGGAGGCTTTGTTGTCCCGGCTTGTGACAAACCGTACCCGTTCGCCAATATCTGTGAAACTGCCTTTTCCTCTGCAGATATCCCGTTCCGAGAGCAAGGCGGCAAGTAGGCAGCCGGTACCCCCAAGTCCCTGTTCTTTTGCATGCAGAAGCATGTGGCCAAGACGGGGGTGCAGAGGCAGTCTGGCGAGATTGCGACCAGTGTCGGTAATACGTCCCTTTCCGTCCAGCGCAGACAGGGATTGCAGCAGATTTTTGGCCCTCTGCCAGGCACCATCCGGAGGCAGGGTCAGCCACTGTAACTCATGCGGATCGATTACTCCCCAGAGGGCCAGATCCAAGACCAGGGCAGAGAGATCGGAGAGGGAGATTTCCGGTGGGGAGAAATCCTGTAAGGAGTGTTCAATATTCTTGTTCCACAGACGATAGCAGATCCCTGGGCCAAGGCGTCCGGCACGTCCCCGGCGCTGTTCGGCAGAAGCCTTGGATATACGTACTGTTTCCAAACGGTCAAGGCCTGTTGCCGGATCAAACCGGGGGCGTTTAGCAAAACCGCTGTCCACAACAACGGTGATCCCTTCAATGGTGAGTGAGGTCTCGGCAATGGGGGTGGACAGGATGATACGTCGTAACCCGTCTGGCGAAGGAGTGATGGCCAGGTCCTGGTCTTGTGCGCTGAGGTTGCCGTAAAGGGGCAGGATAGAACAGCTGGTGCCAGCCTCGGTAAGGAGTTTCTGGCACGTTTTGATTTCACCGGCTCCAGGGAGAAAGGCAAGGATATCCCCACTGTCCTGCTGCAGGGCGTAGAGGATTGCGCGAACCGTTAGTCTGGCAATGGAGAAAAAATCGGCAATAGGGTGTACGTAGCAAACCTCTACGGGAAAAGTCCTGCCGTGGGCCTCGATGACCTGGCAGTTATCCATCATTGTGCTCAGCTCCCTGCAGTCAAGGGTGGCTGACATGACCAGGATTCTTAGGTCCGGGCGCAGGATACAGAGATCGAGGCAGAGGGCAAGACCAAGATCTGCCTGGAGATTACGTTCGTGGAACTCATCAAAGATGACCAGGCCGACTCCCTGCAGCTCGGGATCTCTTTGCAGTCTGCGGGTCAGGATTCCTTCGGTGACCACCTCTATTCTGGTTGCTGCAGAGACCTTGCTGTCCAACCTGGTGCGGTAACCGACCACCTGACCAACGTTTTCACCCTGAAGGAAACTCATTCTTCGAGCTGCGGCCCTGGCGGCCAGTCGTCTTGGCTCCAGCAGAAGAATGGTCTTGTTTGCCAGCCAGGATTCCTGGAGAAGGGCAGGAGGAACAGCAGTGGTTTTTCCGGATCCCGGAGGGGCACTGAGAAGGACATGCCCTTTGCCCAGAGATTTGCGCAGCACTGGGAGGACAGTAAGGACAGGAAGATCCGTGTTGATCATCCTCTGTCCTTACGCTTATAAATAAAAAGCGTGTAAGGATGTGCCCGACCGATTCGTTTCTCCGCAACCTGATGGAAGAGTGTTTCGGGGATAGCTGGAAAAAAGGTATCGCCTTCATAGTCCTCATCCAGTACAGAGAGAAGAATCGTGTCAGCTGCAGTCATTGAGTCCTGGTAGATGGCTCTGCCTCCAATGACAAAGACCTTTTCCTGTCCCTGGCAGCACTGTATGGCCTCTGTGAAATTCCCGGCTGTTGTGCATCCGGGGAAGTGCAGGTCTGTGTCTCTGGTAAGTACCACATTGAAACGTCCCGGTAAGGCCTTCCCCATTGATTCAAATGTCTTCCTGCCCATGATCACGGCATGTCCCATGGTGGTTGTTTTGAAATGATGCATTTCCTCAGGAATATGCCAGGGTATGGCGTTATTGCGACCGATGACTCTGTTGCGACCCATAGCGGCTATGAGAATGATTTCCATTGTGAAACTCCGGCAGCTGCTTCCGCGAAAAATGTAAAAAAATAGGGAGAATCGTTGTTTTTTCTGTATTTTTTCTACCCTTATGTACTACACTTTGCCATTATACCTGTTTTGCGTCATTTTTGTCTGGGAAAAGGTTCGTCTGCTTCCTGTTTCGTAAGAGAAGGAAAAAGATTAAGATATCTGGAGGTTGTGAATGAAGATAGATTGTCCCCATTGCGGAGTGCATGGTTCGATAGATGATTCTCTGGCCGGGAAAAAGCTGCGATGTCCGAAATGCAGCAAGGTTTTCCTGATTGCTGAGGAGCTTTTTCCCGAATCGGATGATGCTGGATTGATGCGTCAGGAAATACTCCATGATGATGAACCACAGGGCTCTGTAACCGGGGAGGAGAAGGATTCGGCTGAGTTGCAGGAGGTTGCTGAAAAAGATGAAGGTGGAGACGCGGAAGAGGATACTGCTGTTGCAGAGACTGCAGCCGATGATGATTTAAATCAACAGGTCTGCTCGGATTGCGGGCAGTCTTTTGCTCCTGATTTTCTCGAGGAGGTCGACTCCAGGCTCTACTGTGCCCTCTGTAAGCCAGAATCTGAGGAAGAAGAGATTGAACCTCAGAAAGAAGAGGAAACAGTTGAGATCGCCGAAGAGGAGGACCTTGCTGAGGAAAATCCTGAACTTGAAACCTGTTCAGGCTGCGGGGAATCACTTCATCCTGAATTTTTGGAACGCGTTGGCTCTAAACACTATTGTGCCCTCTGTCTTCCTGAAGATGCGGGGAATGAAGAGAGTGACAGTGAATCCTGGGCAAGAGAGGCCGATATTGACCAAGATGAAGAGGCAGCGGCAGCTGAAACAGATCTTGTTGATACCCTGCTGAGTGAGGAGGGTGAAATTGGTGGGGCTGAATATCTCAAGGAGGTCTGCTCGGTCTGCGGAGAGAGTTTTCATCCTGATTTTCTTCAGGAGGTTGATTCCAGGCTTTACTGCGGGGTCTGCCAACCTGAGGTGATAGAAGTACAGTCAGATGCTGAGGGTGAGGGGACAGGTACCGCTGCTGAGGTCATGGCGGCAGCTGAGACGGACGTGGAAGAGGAAGAGCAGCGTGATGTCCCTGATTTTACTATCGGTGATGTTCTGAAAGAGGCGTGGCAGAAGACCAAAGGGGCAAAAGGCGCCACCTGGGCTGGTATGGCTGTCATGTATTTTGTTCTTTTCGGGCTTGTCTTTGGTGCGCCTTTCGCGTTGCAAGGGCTGGTCGTTGATTCCGATCCGACTGTGGCAATAGGTATAAACGCCGGATTGCAACTGGTCACTACCTGTCTCTCCGTTATTTTTACCGCCGGTATCATGTTGATTGGAGTCAGACGGGCCGCTGAGCAGAGAGTGAGCTGGAAAATGGTTTTTGCCGGATTTTCAAAAGCCCTTTCCATAACCATGGCCCTTATTCTGCAAAGTCTTCTTGTCCTTATCGGCTTTTGTCTCCTTATCCTTCCAGGTATTTATCTGTCTGTTGGCTATGCCTTGACCTTACCTCTGATCCTGGAGAAAGGACTTGGCCCTTGGCAGGCCCTTGAGGCGTCGCGCAAGGCTATCCATAAAAAATGGTGGACGGTCTTCGGTTTATATCTGGTGATGGGCTTGATTTATCTTGTCTCCGCAATTCCTCTGGGTCTGGGACTGATCTGGACAGTACCCATGTTCTTTGTGGGTCTTGGTGTTCTTTACCGGCTCTTCTTTGGCTCTGCTCATCTAGTGGAAGAAGAGATCATCGAAGAGGAGTCTGCTGAGGCGGAGCAGGAAGCAGCATCTGAATAAGGCCGGGAGGTATAGGCTGTTAGTCGGATTGTTTTGCATGTCGAATGTCGAAGAGAGAGTTTTGCAGCGTAGAAGAAAAAAACTTCGACGTTCGATATTTTCTGTTTGATATTCTTCAGTTTGATTTAAAGTTATTTTCCTTTGGAAGGAAAGAGGCATAACAAGGTGCGACGATTACGTTTTTCTACGGTCCACCTCCTCATGTTCCTCTGTGCCGTGCTGGTATCGGCTTCCTTTCCTGTAGGGGCGGCTATAAGTCATGATCTGGACCCATCAGTGCTGACTCTCGTTCGTTTTTTTTCAGCCAGTATCCTTTTTGCACCCATTATCTGGTATCGTCACGGTCTTGCTGTTTCCTTTCCTGCCCTGGCCCGGTACTCCCTGATCTCCGCTGCCCTGGTGATCTTTTTCTGGTGTATGTTTTTTTCCCTCCGTTACACCACAGCTCTTAATACCAGTGCCATCTTTACTCTGGTCCCCTCTCTCTCCGGGCTCTATGCCATGGTTCTGAACCGGGAACGATTGGGCAGGGCTCGCCTGATCGCGCTGTTTCTTGGATTGATAGGAGCCTTGTGGATTATTTTCAGAGGCGATATTAACCAGCTGACAAGCCTGGCTTGGAATCGGGGTGATCTGGTTTTTTTCATCGGTTGTCTGTTCATGGGCTTCTATACCCCCTTGATTCGTCTCCTTCATCGGGGTGAGCCTATGGCGCTTATGGCTTTCTGGATTATGGTTACCGGAACCTTATGGCTTCTGCTTCTGGCCGGTCCCAAGCTCGTCTATGTCTCCTGGACCGATGTCTCAACAAAGGTCTGGCTTGGAATTGGTTATCTTGCCGTCTTTTCCACCATCGTTTCTTTTTTCCTTACCCAATACGGTATCCTCTTTCTGGGCCCAACCAGGGTCATGGCGTATTCCTATCTCTACCCGGCACTGGTTCTCATACTGGATCTGCTTTGCGGTGGACCTTTGCCGGAACTGAAGATTCTACCCGGTATTGTCATTGTTCTTTCAGCTATGATTGTTGTCCAGCAGATGGCCGGAGGCCTTTCGAAAGAAGATCCGCGGTGATGTTCAGCAGCAATGTCTCCGTCGTGCAGGATGTAATTGGTTGAAGACACAGGGGAAATATATAATAATAATTTTTTCTTTCAATTTTCTCTTCTCAACACATATACTGAACAGATCTGATGAACTGAAACGCACATTGAATGGGAAAATTTTGGAGGAACCATGCTGAGCAGACTCTTACCGCAAACAGTAAAGGCCAGACTGATGACCCTGATCGGGCTCTCTTTCTGTCTGCTGATTGCGGCCATTGTTATATCCACGGCCATTGAACGAAAGAAGACCTTTCTGCAGGCCGAAGAACTGAAACTAATGGCCAAGTATAATGGGGTGGAAAAGGCCTTTGAAGACAAGGCCCAGGCAGCCACGGCCATGGCTCTGGTGGTTGCTGCCATGCCCGATGTGCAGAACGCCTTTGGCCTTCGCAATCGGCAACAGCTAAGCGATTTGACCTTGCCCTTTTTTGAAAAGGAGAAGGAACGTCTTTCTCTGGCCCAGTTTCAGTTCCATCTCCCGCCCGCCACCTCTTTTCTCAGACTCCACAAACCTGAAAAATTCGGTGATGATCTCTCCTCCATTCGTCATACCGTGGTCCAGGTAAATGCGAGTAAAGAGACGATTTCCGGTATTGAAAAGGGACGTGCCGGTCTCGGTATCAGGGGAGTGGTGCCGGTTTATCTGAAAGGGAACCACACAGGGTCAGTGGAGTTTGGTATTAAACTTGATGATAACTTACTCATGCCCTTGAAAGAGGTGATGGGGGTGGATATCTCTGTAGTGATCCCGGATGGCGATGGCTTCAAGTATCTGGCCAAAACCCATTCTCTTACTATTCCTGAAAAGAGTTTTCCTTGGCTGAGACAGGTGATGGCAGAGGAGAAAATACAATTCAAGCAGGTCCATAAGAACGGGAAGGATTTGATGACGGCCTTTGGCCCTTTGAAGGATTACAGTGGTGCAACTATCGGGGTGCTGGCCATTCCCACAGATATTACAGGTACCATGGCGGCTATCCGGGCTAATCTCTACAAAATGGTCGGGGCCGGGCTGGTCGTGCTCATCATTACTCTGGCAGCTCTTTATCTCTTGATGGATTTTCTCATTAACAAACCCATGAAGGAGTTGGTGGAGAAGTTTCAACAGGCAGGCCAAGGTGATCTGACGGCGACTATGGAGAGTAAAAACCTCCATTCTGCCAATTGTTCAGATATCATGCAATGCGGAAACTCAGAGTGTTCCAGCTATGGCAAAAGCACCAAATGTTGGGAGCAGAGTGGTTCTCTGTCGACCAATGTGGAATGCCCCAAGATACTCAAGGGAGAGTACTCCAGTTGTCGTGAGTGTAAAATTTATAAGGCTTCTGTGCTTGATGAATTTGCCGAATTGAGCACCACGTTCAACTCTTTTTTAAGTAATGTCAGGCGGTTGATCGTAGACGTCCAGGGGAGTGTCGAGGAGATGTCCACCTCATCAACTCAACTTTCTACGTTGGCAGAAGGGATGCAGGCTGGTGCTGAATCGGCTGCCGAACGGACCAACGCGGTGGCTGCAGCAGCAGAAGAGATGAGCGTCAACATGAATTCAGTGGCTGCAGCCAGTGAAGAGGCATCTACCAACGTGAACATGGTGGCCACGGCCACCGAAGAGATGACGGCAACGATCTCTGAGATCTCTGCCAATACTGCTGAAGCGAGTACTATTGCAACCTCTGCCGTGGCTCAGGCAAAGAGTGCCACCGGAAAGGTCGATATTTTAGGTAAGGCTGCAAATGAGATCAGTAAGGTGACTGAGGTGATATCTGAAATCTCTGCACAGACCAATCTCCTGGCCCTGAATGCTACTATTGAGGCAGCTCGTGCGGGTGAAGCCGGTAAGGGCTTTGCCGTAGTCGCCAACGAGATTAAAGAGCTGGCCCGTCAGACATCTGACGCTACTCAGGAGATCAAGCAGCAGATTGAGGACATCCAAACCTCCACGGGTGAGACTGTTACCGAGATTCGGGAAATCACTGAGGTCATCAACAAGGTGAATGATATCGTGGCCACAATTACCAAGGCAGTCGATGAGCAGGCAGCCACCACCGGTGAGATCGGAACCAATGTCATGCAGGCGGCTCAGGGGATTGTAGAGGTCAATGAAAATGTGGCCCAGACCTCAATGGTGGCTGTAGAGATCGCTGGAGATATCAGCCAGATCAGCTCTGTTACCGAGGAAATGAATAAAAGTTCTCAGCAGGTCAATAACAGCTCAGGGGATCTGTCCGGAATTGCGGTGAAGATTCAGAAGATGATGAGCCGATTCAAAGTGTAAGTTATCAGATGACACCATGTTGTTTTTCTTGTCTGCCCTGTTGCCCTGTTTTGGGAAACAGGGCAGTTTTTTTGTATTTCAGGAATGTTGTTAAAAGGAGCTGCAGGGCCTGGGAGAAGTTGTTTTCCTGACATGTTCATCCCGGAACTGTTCAGTCTTGTCCAGAGAACAAATAGAGTATGATCTTTCCGGAATAGATTGCTTTTTTGCTATACTGAACCTATCTATATACAATATGGATCTGCTACTGAGTCAGGTTGTGAGAACAAGACAGGTGTTTTGCCCGCACTGCTGACCTGGCTTGGCTTCAGGAGCAGGAGCTTGGCAGCCATGGTAAAAGAATGATCAGGGATGTGACCTCCTGACGCTCTCACTATGGCTGCTGAACTTACAAATATCAGCAAACAGCACCCGGGAAAACTCATTATGGAAAAACAAGATCTGGCGATTCTCTACTCCGGTGGCCCTAACTCGCTGGCTCTCTATGCATTGGCCATGGCAGGCCATCACCCCGAAATCTCCCGTCCCCATACCATTCACCTCCTGCATATGCTCAATGGTATGGGAAGGTTTCATTCCTTTCCCCAGGCTCGTTATCAGCTCGTTCAGGGGCTTCTTGAAAGACAGTTACCCCGGCCTGATGATGCCCCGGAAACAAATTGTCTGGAACTGGATATGGGACGTCTGTTTCAGGGGTTGTGGCTGAACAGGTATGAAGAGCTAATGCCCCGGTTCGGTGGCAAAAATCTTGTCTGCGTGGCCTGTAACCTCGGAATGTATGCCAAAGGTGTACTCTACTGCATCAATCACCATGTCCCCCAGTTGCTGGCCGGTCATGCCTCCAGTTCAACCTGTTGTCCGAAACAGGCCGACGTCTTTATGGAGCGCATTGCCGCCTTTTCCACGTTATTCGGAATTACCACTAAGTTTCCTCTTTATGGCGCGACCGAGGATGGGCATACTGTGCGCCATCTTTTGGAAGAATTCGGATTGCCCTCCACAGGCGGCGGAGAGCGTAACTGTCTCTTGGGCCAGACCCTGACCTCGGCAGGAGAGAAGGAGGTCGGTGACTATCTGGATACGATGATTCCTCTGGTTGTTGATTACATGGAGCATACGTTGGCGGGCAGGATTCAGGATGCTGCAGCCTGTTTTTCTCCCGGCACTTGTGAGATTCTACCGCCAAAAGAGATGGCGGACCGGAAGTGAGAAAGAGAACAACGAAAGATTGGCTAGTGCATGTCGAGTTGTGACGGTTTTTTTTCCGCTGCCTTTCGCTATGCGATTTTTTTTTAACATGACAATGATTTTGTAAAGAGAGCTGCTATGGGAAAACATCTTGTTCTGGCAGGCGGCGGTCATGCCCATATGGTCACCATGGCCAACATTCATATGATTCGCGCTCTGGGCCATCAAGTGACAGTAATTGGCCCTTCCGATTACCATTACTATTCCGGAATGGGGCCGGGAATGCTCGGAAGTGGGTATGAACCGGATGACATTCGCTTTGCCACCAGGAAAAAAGTGGAAGAGCAGGGAGGGGTCTTTGTCCTTGATTCCATTGTGGGGGTAGATCCTGTTGCCCGTGAACTGCGTCTGAAGTCAGGTAAGGCGGTGAATTATGATGTGGTCTCCTTCAATACCGGCAGTCATGTGGATATCCCGGCAATAGAGGGGAGCCGGGAACGGATTTATACAGTCAAACCCATTGAGCGTCTGTATCAGGCTCGGACTGAGATTGAGTCTCTGGCCCAAAAACAATCGGTCACCGTTGCTGTTGTCGGTGGCGGACCGGCAGGTGCTGAGGCTGCTGGGAATGTCGCCCAGCTTCTGACTCAAACTCTTTTTCCCTCAAAAGTGCTCCTTTTTGCCGGACGTTCGCTGCTGGCTCGGTTTCCCAAGGGTGTTCGTGAGAAGACTCGGAGCCTCCTGGAAAAAAACGGAGTTTCCATTCAGGAGCAGGGGCATCTCATTGCTATCAAAGATAATTGTTTGTCTTTTGATTCCGGTCCTGAGGTGGCTGCTGATTTTGTCATTCTGGCCACTGGGGTTCACCCCTCACCGTTTTTCCGGGAGGCAGGTCTGCAGACCGGTCCGGATGGAGGATTGCTTGTGAACCGCTTTTTGCAGCATCCTGATTATCCAGAGATATTCGGCGGTGGAGACTGTATCTGGTTCAAGGATCAACCTCTGGATAAGGTGGGCGTCTATGCCGTCCGGGAAAATCCGGTCCTTTTTCACAATCTCAAGGCCTTTCTCCAGGGCGAATCCCTGCAGGCCTTTGATCCTGGCGGGGATTATCTGCTCATCTTTAATCTCGGCAACAGGCAGGGAGTTCTGCGCAAGAAATGGTTCCAAATCACCGGGGAGGTTGCCTTCAGGATAAAAGATTGGATTGACAGAAAATTTATGAGAGATTTTCAGTAGCAGGATGGAAAGTTAACGATAAAGGAGAGAACGAAATGATGGTTGATTGGGCATATTTTCGCAAGGGTTGAACTTCATGTACAAAGGCCCAGGAGGCTCTTGGGCGGGCAGAGGTGGGGATTGTCGAGGTTGTTGACGCACGCAACAATGTAATGAAAGCCGAAGAGGCCTGGAAGCTTTTTCAGGATGGAGACAGCATACATGTGGGTAAGGGAAAGAAGACCGTGGTCTTTACCCCGGGTCCTGCTTCTCAAGAAGAAATCCTGAAAGACAGCCTTGGGCGTACCGGTAATCTGCGGGCTCCAACCCTTCGCGTCGGTAAGGTCTTTTATGTCGGATATAATGATGAGATGTATAAGGAGTTAATGGGATGAATTGGAAAAGCTTGTTTACACCAGGGGCCAATATGAGCCCGGATGAGGCCAGGGCCTTTATGGCAGAACATAGACTCGACGAGTATCAGCTCCTGGATGTGCGGCAGTTGAAGGAGTATGAAAAAGGCCATATCCCCGGAGCGATACTTGTTCCTGTAAAGGAGCTGACAGAGCGAATGGGTGAGCTGGACAGGGTGAAACCGACCCTTGTGTACTGCCACTCGGGAGTGCGCAGTAAGGCAGCTGCACAGCTCCTGCAGGCAGAGGGTTTTGCCAACATCTACAATATGAGTGGTGGCATTATCGCTTATCAGGGAGGGAAGGTCGCTGGCGATGAAAGTCAGGGCATGGAATACTTTGTCGGCAAAAACTTCCCCGATGTCTTTCAGATGAGCTATGCCATGGAAGAGGGTTTGAAGCAGCTCTATCTTGCCTTGGAAGATCTGGTCGAAGATGACACGGCCAAGGTACTTCTTGCACGACTGGCAAAGTTTGAGGAAGGGCATAAGGCCATGCTCAGGTCCAGATTTCCTGATAACGCAGTTGATGAGGTGACTGACAGTGAACTGCTGGAAGGCGGCTTTGAGCGGCAGCAGATCCTGGATCACTACCGTGATCAGATCACACAGCTGGAAGATATTATTCAGCTGGCAATGATGCTCGAGCTTCAGGCGTTGGATTTATACAGTCGTCTCAGTCGAACAAGCGAAGATGCGGAGAGCAAGGTGTTTTTCGAATCTATGGCCAAAGAGGAGAAGCTGCATTTGAAGTATTTGAGTGATGAGTACGATAATCTCCTGGCTGTGTAGGGGCACTTCGCTTGTGTCAGCTTTTGCTGGTCAATATCGTCGCGCAGGAGCAGGCTGCAAGCCTTCTCCTGCAAACAGAGGGTATCTCTTGTTCACTTTCAATTCTTCACTGAGACCAGGTTGAATACGGGCTCTACTTATTCGTTCCAGGAAAAAAGATAGGCGGCGAGCAGCAGGCAGAGGATGGTAACCAGGGTCATGATGAAACATTCACTGCTCACCTCGCTAAGGCTGGCACCGTCGTTCATGATCTTTCTCGCGGCAGTAAGGAGATGGGTGAGGGGAAAAAAACTGGCCAGTTTCTGTAGCCAGCTTGGGGCACCCTCCATGGAAAACCAGACCTCTGAGAGAAACATCATGGGCCAGGTGATGAAGTTCAGGATGCCGGAGGCAAATTCCTCGCTGGTGCCGCGGGCGGCCAGGACCAGTCCCATGGCGCAGAGGCTGAGGCCGCCAAGAAAGAAGACAAAGGCAAGCGCTGCATAACTTCCCAATACCTGGAAGTGAAAGATCAGATCAGATCCAAGCCAGACCACGGCCAGGGTGAACATGAGGAGAAAGATGCGGGAAAACATCTGGGCACTTAGATACTCTAAGGCGGTGAGCGGGGTGGCTTTGAGTCGTTTCAGTGTCCCGTTTTTTCGATAACGCACCACCACATACCCTACCCCCCAGAGGGCAGAAAACATCATGTTCATCGCCAGGATTCCGGGAAAGAGCCAGTCAATATAGCGGACCTGCAGTCCCTGAACGACCTGCTTTTCTGCCCGGATTTCATTTTTTTCAAATGAGGCGAGGAACAGCTGTTCGACAATGTAGCCTTTAGGGGAAGAATCGTTGATCCAGTAGGCATGAGTGGGGGAGTTGCGATCTATCAGAATGTCGATTTTCTGGTGACGTAATTTTCCCTCGCCTGATCGGAGATCGGCGAAGGGAATAAATTCGAGATATCTGCCATTCTGAAATGCGTCAGGAACACTGCTTTTCAAAAAGAATTCATCTCCAGCTTCGACTGGAAAGAGACCCACCTTGAAATCCTGGTATTCACGGCCGCCAAAGATGAAGCCGAATCCCAGGATAATGAGAAACGGAAACGCAAAGTTCCAGCCAAAGGCGGCTCTGTCCCGGAAAAATTCGTAGTTCCTGGCCGTAAACATGGCCCACATCCGTGAAAAGTTCATTACTTTGATCCTTTTTAATTGCCAATCACAGGGGAATGCAGCCAGAAATGCTCTACCTGTGGACGCATACCTTTAGTCTCTGAGTTGCTTGCCGGTAAGATGGATGAAGACATCTTCCAGATTTGGCGTGTGTACCGACATCCCTGAGAGATCTACGTCTAGATTGAGCAGGGTGTTCAATCCCTCATGAATTTGAGTTATTTCCAAGATGATCTGACCATCCTTTTGTTTCCAGGAAAATGGCAGGCGGTCCAGGTCCAACCTGAAAGCGCTCTCGGGGAGTATAAAGGCAGCTCCTTGGCAATAGGTTTGGATCAGCTGTTTCGGGCTGTCCCAGGCAATAACACGTCCCTGGTCCATGATGGCGACCTCGTCGCAGAGGTATTCAGCCTCTTCCATGGAATGGGTGGTGAGAATGATGGTTTTGCCTTCCTCCTTGATGCGCAGGACGATCTCCCACAAGTTCCTTCGTGATTGGGGGTCAAGGCCAGTGGACGGTTCATCGAGAAAGACCAGCCTGGGTTTGTTGATCAGGGCCAGAGCAAGCATTAAGCGCTGCAGCTGACCGCCGGAAAGTTTGTCATTACGTCTTTTGAGCAGCGATCCGAGTTCGCAGCGTTGGATGAGCAGATTGAGATCTTCCGGCTCCCGGAATAGTTTATGAAAGGTTTGCAGGGTTTCTTCGACCGAGAGGAAGTTAAGGAGAGAAGTGTGCTGGAATTGGATGCCGATTTCTTCTCGAAAAGAATTTGTGCGGGGATGGCCCTGGTAAAGGATTTCTCCTTCATTAGGCTGGATAATATCCTCTGCCATTTCCATGGTTGTGGTCTTCCCTGCACCGTTGGGGCCAAGAAGTCCGAGGCAGACACCTTCTTTGACGCTGAAGGAAACATCGGCTACGGCTTCGGTCTGCCGATAGAGTTTTCTCAGATGACTGACTTCGAGTATGGGGTCCATGTTTTCTCTGTGATGGATAATGAAGTATTTGCTGCGTACAGAAGAGAATAATACATCTTTGTCTTTATACCAATGGATCATTGCTCAGTAATAAATACTGAACACTTATTTTGAATGGCGAAGCGTTTCCTCTGTGAGTTGTTTTGTGATCTCTGTCAGAGAATAAAACAGATAACGCTCTTTGGCGAGTGTGTGTATCTTGCCGGAATAATATAGATAGCAACGGAATATATTTCTAATGGAGATATTGTGATTCTTTGTTGAAAGACCAATGGATGTGGGGAAAAATTATTGACATGCAAACAGTTATCACTTACACTTGGAAATTATTATCGCAAGGAGGAGTTATGCAACTACGAATGACAAACCAGCGTGAGATGATCCTTCGGGAACTGAATAAGAGTAAGGGGCATCTCACTGCTGATGAACTATATGAGCGCGTGAGAAAAAGTATGCCCAGAATTAGTCTGGCAACAGTGTACAGGAATCTGGAGATTCTGTCCGAGGCCGGTATTGTTCGTAAGCTGGAGATCAGTGGAAGGCAAAAGCGGTTCGATAGTGAGATTGAAGAACATGACCACATTTATTGTGTTCAGTGTCATCACATAGAAAATCTGCTGATAGACAAGAGCAGAATGAAGGTGCCGACGCCGGATAGCGTGAAAGGCTATACCATCACAGGGTGCAGGTTGGAAGTGACCGGACTTTGCCCCGAATGTCAGCAAAAACTATCAAAGACAAAAAAGAAAACAACAAGCCAAAAAGGAGACAACATTATGGGTTGCGGATGCAAGAAAGACAGTCTGACCGACGAGCAGAAACAGGTTCTCGAAGCAATGGCCAAGTGTGACGGACCGTGTGCTTCCAAGGATATTGCCTCAGCCACGGGTCTTGAGGCCAAAGAGGTGAGCTGTCGCATTACGGCTCTGAAGAAAAAAGGGTATGTAGACAGCCCTGTCAGGTGTAAATATGCAATCACCAGTGAAGGAAAAACTGCCATAAAGTCCTGACCAAAAAAAGAAGATGATTGTGCCGTAGTAGAAATCTGAAGAGACCACATCTCAAAAAAAAATATCAGGCCTGCAGCCATTTTCAGGCCTGTTTTGAGTTGCTGCCAAAGAACTGGTAGCTTTCTTCGCTTGAAGCATTAATATCATAATAAAATAAACATCAAAGACCCAATACTGGAGATTGAGTATGAAACCGCTTGTAACTAATGAAGCGCCTGATTTTACAGCAACTGCAGTTATGCCTGACAATAGTTTTAACGAGCAGTTCAGGCTATCAGATATGCGCGGCCAGTATGTGCTGCTTTTTTTCTATCCTCTCGATTTTACGTTTGTCTGTCCGTCTGAGATCCTTGCCTTTAATAAGGCCGTTGACCAGTTTAAGAAAAAGAACTGTAATGTGGTCGGGATTTCCATTGATTCCCACTTCAGTCATCTGGCCTGGAAAAATACCCCGGTGGAGAAGGGGGGAATAGGCAATATCCAGTTTCCGCTGGTGGCTGATCTGGATAAATCCATTTCCGAAAATTATGGAGTGCTTCTGGATGCTGGAATTGCTCTCCGTGGTCTTTATCTCATCGATAAGGAAGGAGTTATTCGTCACCAGGTGGTCAATGATCTTCCCTTGGGCAGGAATGTGACAGAGGCGTTACGTATGCTTGATGCCCTTCAGTTTACAGAAGAGTTCGGGGATGTTTGCCCGGCTAACTGGAACAGGGGCGATGATGCGATGCAGCCAACGGCAGAAGGCGTGGCAAAATACCTTTCCGAACACGCAAAGGATTGATAGTATAGTACTAGCTGTCACAATTCGGCATCTCTTTTCTGCAGTTCAGTGGGGAGTCGAGACTGGAGGGTGGCGGTTAAAAAAAGGCAAAAACCGGATGCTGTCTGTATGTGGGACAACACGACTGTTTTGCCTCTCACGTTATCTAAGATGGAGGTGTAGAAATGGCGGAAAAACTTGGAATTTATAAGTGCAACATCTGTGGAAATATTGTGGAAGTGCTGCATGCCGGCGGTGGTGATCTGAGCTGTTGTGGTGCGGAAATGGTTTATCTCAGCGAAAATACCGTGGATGCCGCAAAGGAAAAACACGTCCCAGTGATAGAGAAGGTGGATGGGGGATATAAAGTTAGCGTAGGGAGCGTTGCCCATCCCATGACTGATGAACATTATATTGAGTGGATAGAACTCATTGCTGGTGATACCTGCTACAGGCAGTTTCTTAATCCAGGAGATACGCCGGAGGCATTTTTCCCGGTATCGGCTGATTCAGTAATCGCACGGGAACATTGTAATCTGCATGGGGTTTGGAAGGCCTGAGAAGAGCCGAAGAAAAATGCATGAGGCTGTCCCCTGCTCTTCAAGTTTGGGGCGGTTTTGTTACAGGTGCATCACGGATGTGAGGAGTGGTGATATGTCGTTACCTGAGGAAATGTACCAGTGCCAGACAGTCAACTGCGGGTATATCTATAACCCGGATAAGGGCGACCGAAAGGGCAAGATCAAACCGGGGGTACAGTTCAAGGATCTTCCCGATGATTGGAGGTGTCCTGTCTGCGGGGCAAGCAAAAATGCCTTCCGACCATTGGCCGGGCCAGGTTCCGTTCATGCCGAACACAGTACTAATGCGAAAAAAACTGAAACAGAAGGAGCAGCGGCTGATATGAAAAAGTATAGATGTGATATCTGTGGTTATGTGTATGATCCCGCGGTGGGAGATGATGCGGCAGGAATTGCGGCAGGGACAGCTTTTGAGGACCTTCCCGATGACTGGGAGTGTCCGGTCTGCGGTGCAAGTAAGGATGATTTCTCTGAAGTAGAGTAAGCAGATCTGCAGGGGTTGTCTTTTGATAACCCCTGCACTGGGCAATTTTCAGAATCAGAGCAAGGCAGTATAAAAATGATTTTGACCATTGATGGGTAACGCCCGAGTATGTCATCATGTTCTTGAATATTTTTAAAAAATAGGTATATAAAGATGAAAAGGATTCTGCTTGTGGCATTTCAGGGGCAACCCATGTGCTTTATCCATGTCCTGCTTAATGGCCTGGAAATGAAGGCAGCTGGACACGAGTGTAAAATTATTATTGAGGGTGAGGCCACAGCCTTGATTCCTGAAATCTGTAAAACCGGGCATTTTCTCTATGGTCTGTTTGAGCAGACCAGGAACGCCGGCTTGATTGAAGGGGTCTGCCGGGCCTGCTCTCTGAAGATGCAGGTTATTGAACATATTGAAAAACAAGGCCTTCCTCTGCTGGATGACATGTCGGGTCATCCGGGGATGGCGAAATTTATTGAACAGGGTTTTGAAATTATCAATTTTTAGTAACGGTTCAATCGTAGCCCATCTGCATCCATTTGATTAAGCTCTTATAGACGAATTGAAGATTTACCAAGCTGATCATATGAGTCAGGGCACTGTTGCACAGGTACAATCCGATATTGCAACTAATTTGTATTTATTAATATAGTATTATTTTTTAATTCAGCAGGAGGACAGAACCATGAATCCCGTCAAACTTACGGAAAATATATACTGGGTTGGTGCTGTGGACTGGGACGTTCGTGATTTTCATGGATATTCTACGAATCGGGGAACAACTTATAATGCCTTTCTTATCATGGATGAGAAGATCACCCTGATTGATACGGTCAAAATATCAAAGAAAAGCGATATGCTTGCCAGGATCAAAGAGATCGTTGATCCTGAAAAGATTGATTACATCGTGGTCAATCATGTGGAGATGGATCACTCCGGAAGCCTGCCGGATATGGTTGAGTTGATCAAGCCGGAAAAAATCATCTGCTCGAAGATGGGAGAAAAGGCACTGCGTCAGCATTTTCACCATGATGATTGGCCATACGCCATTGCCACGC
This sequence comes from Pseudomonadota bacterium, assembly GCA_018820855.1. Lineage (GTDB taxonomy): Bacteria > Desulfobacterota > Desulfobulbia > Desulfobulbales > Desulfocapsaceae > Desulfocapsa. The sequence continues at coordinate 17,804 of JAHJNL010000103.1, forward strand.
CGGGTGAGGATATCAGTCTTGGAGCTAAGACCCTTTCCTTCCTTGAGACGCGAATGCTGCACTGGCCGGATTCCATGTTTACCTATGTCAAGGAAGACAAGATTCTCTTCTCTTCCGATGCCTTTGGTGAGCATCTCGGAACCAGTGAACGTTTTGACGACGAGGTGGATCAGGCCATCCTCATGGAGGAATTGACTAAATACTACGCCAATATCCTGACGCTTTATTCACCACTGGTAAAAAAACTGATCGCCAAGGTGCAGGAGATGAATTTGGAGCTCAAGATGATTGCTCCTGATCATGGTGTGATCTGGCGTTCTAACCCGGGTATGGCTTTGCAGGCATATGATAAGTGGAGTCAGGGGAAAGGGGATGGCAATGCTCTTATTATCTATGATACCATGTGGCATTCTACCGAGATGATGGCTAAGGAGGTCGGTGCCGGTCTGCAGGATGAAGGGATTTCCTACAAGCTGCTTAACCTGCGTTACAATCATCGCAGTGATGTCATGCGTGAGGTCCTCAATGCCAGTGCTATTGTCCTGGGCTGTTCGACATTGAATAATGGCCTGTTGCCGCGAATGGCAGGATTTCTTATGTATATGCGGGGGCTCAGACCCACAAATAAGATCGGTGCTGCCTTTGGTTCTTTCGGCTGGTCTGGAGAAGCAGTGAAGCTGCTGAACGAGGCCATGACTGATATGAAGTTTGATATCGTTGATGACGGACTCAAGGTTAAATATGTCCCGGAAGAGGGCGACCTCGGTCAGTGCATAGAACTTGGGCGTAAGGTAGGCCAGGCCCTGAAGGCAAAAAAAATCTAACTATTCATCAGCACTTCGCCTGTTAACGATTAGGTTACTCAGCGTATTTATGTATGCTGAGTAACCTGATCGTCAATATCTGAAGCACTGCTGAACAGCTGTATTTCTGGCTGTTGTGAGGTTTGTTGTGGTGAATCTGTATAGTTAACAAAAATCTTCTTAAATCAGGAGTGGAAATGAAAATTCATATAGATAAAAATGTGGTGGAATTTCTGCCGGAAAATGAGCAGGAAACCGCGTCCATGGAAACCCTGTGGCGGGTGGTTGTTGACTGTGCAGCTGACAACAAGCGGATGACAGCCATTGGCGAGTATATCCCATCCAAGCAGAATCTTGCCCGCTTTCATATTGAAGGGGTAGCGGGAAGGACTGTGTTTACTGAGGACAAGGCTGTGGAAGAGTGTACTGTGATCTGCACAACTTGTAACAAGTATATGCAGCTCAAGGGGGGGGATCCTATTCCTCTGTGCTGCGGTCGTCCCATGGAAACAGCTGACTGATACCTGGGTGAACTCTCAGCCCACCGAGGGTGCGTCGGATTAAAAAAAAAAGCGGAGGGGGGTTCCCTCCGCTTTTTTTTGTCCAGTTGTTGAGCAGCTTTTACTCGTTATCCTCTGAGGAAGTTCAGGGCAGATCCTGCCTTGAACCAGTCTATCTGCTCTTTGTTCAAGGAGTGTTTTAACTCTACTTCCGAGACAGAACCGTCCTGGTGCCTGAAGCGTGCAGTGATGGAGGAGCCGGGACCAATTCGCGCTACTCCGACGAGATCTACTGTATCACCTTCCTGCACCTGTTCGTATCCGGCCGGATCAGCGAAGGTGAGGGGCAGGACACCCTGTTTTTTCAGGTTGGTTTCGTGGATACGGGCGAACGAGCGGGTGATGACAGCCTTTCCCCCCATGTGGCGGGGACTCATGGCCGCGTGTTCTCGTGATGAACCTTCACCGTAGTTGGAGTCTCCGACCACCACCCAGCTTTCTCCGGCAGCAGTATAGGCCCTGGCAATCTCATTGTAGGGCTGTGTTGCGCCGGTGAGCTGGTTTTTGGCGCTGCCTGCTTCATCGCTGAATGCGTTTACCGCACCGCTGAACATATTGTTGGAGATGTTATCTAAATGCCCTCTGAAACGGAGCCAAGGGCCAGCTGGGGAGATGTGATCCGTGGTACATTTTCCTTTTGCTTTAAGGAGAAGGCGCAGTCCGGTGAAGTCTTTTCCGTCCCAGGGAGAAAAGGGCGTGAGTAAAGCCAGCCGTTCAGAGTCGGCGGAAACCTTGACTGTCACGCTGCTGTGGTCGCTGATTGGGGCCAGGAAGCCGGTCTCGTCTCGCACCAGTCCCTGAGATGGGACCTCGTCCACTTTGCCAGGAGGAGTGAGGGTGAAAGAAGTGCCGTCTGCCGCCTGATACTCGGCGGTAAATGGATTGGTGTCAAAGCTGCCTGTCATGGCGTATGCCAGGCAGGTCTCGGGGCTGCCGATAAAACCACTGGTCCCGGAGTTGCCGTCATTCCGCTTCGGGAAGTTTCGGTTATAAGAAGTAACGATAGAATTGCGAAACCCTTGTTCTATGCCTTCACGTTTCCATTGACCGATACAGGGTCCACAGGCATTGGCCAGGACCGTAGCGCCAATGGCTTCAAGTTTTTTCAGTTGTCCGTCCCGTTCAATGGTTGCCCGGACCTGTTCCGATCCTGGAGTGATGAGCATGGGGATTTTTAATTTCGCACCCTTGGCCGCAATCTGCTCAGCCATGGCGGCAATACGACCCATATCCTCATAGGAGGAGTTGGTACAGGAGCCGACAAGGGCATAGGTAACATTGCTCGGATGATCGCCCTCTTTCACATAGGTGGCCATGTCGGCAACCGTGGACGCCCGGTCAGGTGAATGGGGGCCGACAAGGTGTGGTTCCAGAGTGGAAAGATCGATTTCAATGACCTGGTCAAAATACTGTTCCGGGTGAGCCAAAACCTCGTCATCAGCTTTCAGCAGATGCGCAAATTTGTCGGCCACTGCCGCTGATTCCCCCCGATTACAGGATTTGAGGTAGGCTGCCATATGGGTGTCGTATGGAAAGGTGGAGGTGGTGGCCCCAAGTTCCGCGCCCATATTGCAGATAGTGGCTTTTCCTGTACAGGAAATGGTGGCTGCCCCCGGCCCGAAATATTCAAAGACGCGGTTGGTGCCGCCGGAACAGGTCAGCATTCCCAGAATTTTAAGGATGACATCCTTAGGCGCAGCCCAGCCCTGAAGTTCGCCGGTGAGACGAACACCGGTGAACTTTGGATGCAGGACTTCCCAGGGCATTCCAACCATGACATCTACTGCATCGGCACCGCCTACTCCTGAGGCAAAGCCTCCGATGCCCCCGGCGTTGGGGGTGTGGGAGTCAGTGCCCAGCATCATTACGCCAGGAAAGGCATACTGTTCGATGACAACCTGGTGGATAATGCCTGCTCCCGGCATCCAACAGCCGAAACCATAGCGTTGAGAAGCAGAGGAGAGGAAGTCATACACCTCTTTGTTCTCCGTACGGGCGATTTTGAGATCGCTGTCGGCACCCTTCTGGGCTCGAATGAGATGGTCACAGTGGACGCTAACCGGCACTGCTGCTTCATCTTTTTCTGCAAGCATGAACTGGAGGATTGCCATCTGGGCTGTGGCGTCCTGCAGGGCAATGCGATCCGGCCTGGTCTTGATATAGGAACTGCCTGCAATAAGTTCTGCTTCGGCAGCATTATCCAGGTGTCCGTACAGGATTTTTTCACCGAAAGTCAGAGGACGGCCCAGTCGTTTTCGGACGATTGCAATGTTTGCCTCCATCTTCTGATAAGTCGCTTCTATGAAAGCGGGGGTGGAATCAACCGATGTGTTCATATTGTCTCCGTGTAAATTGCTATCTAATTGCTTTTAATGTGAAAAATATGACATGTTTCCGCGGGCAGTTTTTCTGGACAGGCCAAACTCCTTGTTTGTCTGTTGCAGTTTCCTGCGCATGAGATTACGAGCGGATCATTTCCTGTTCCAGCATAGTGTCAATAAAATTGAGTACATGCTGGCGCTGCTCTGGGGTGGCATGGGCAATGCAATCGCAGTGGAGATGGGCATTGCTACGCACCAGCAGCTCAAAGCGGACCGCATCCCTTTCCACTTCGACCCCGAAATAAAAGGGGCTGCAGCTCTCATGTTCTTTTTGGGTCTTGGTGAGAATTTCTGGTGGCAGAACGATCCAGTAGAGACCGATCATGGGACCGGTCTTGAGGTTGCGTTTCAGGTAGGAGTCTATATTGTCCCGCTCCATGGGGGACAGATCATCAACGACAAATTGGCGCATAATATTGTTTCTAGGCTGTTAGGCTGAGGGCTGAAGACTGAAGAAAAAGGTGAAAGCTGTTTTGGTGGTCCTCTTTTTCTTCAGTCTTCGGCCTATAAACCTATTTTATAAAAAGTCTGCAGCAATGGCAGAGAGAGGGCTTCTTTCACTTTTACTCAGGGTAACATGACCATATATACCATGTCCTTTCAATCTTTCAACTGTATAGGAGAGGCCATTGGAAGAGGAATCCAGATAAGGGTTGTCGATCTGCTGCGGATCTCCGGTAAAGACCATCTTGGTTTTCTCTCCGGCCCTGGAGATAATGGTTTTAACTTCGTGGGGGGTCAGGTTCTGAGCCTCATCAATAATAACATACTGGCGTGGAATCGAACGTCCGCGGATATAGGTGAGTGCCTCGAGTTCTACCAGTTGGTCTTTCATCAGTTTATTGACCTTTTGCTGGACACTGCCCTCGTCTTCGTCTCTCCCATTGTGACGCATGAGAAAGGTCAGGTTGTCAAATATGGGCTGCATCCAGAGGCTTAGTTTTTCGTCTTTAGTTCCAGGCAGATAGCCGATGTCCTTGCCCATGGGGATAACCGGACGGGAGACCAGCAGTTTTTCATAACTCTCACGGTGGAGCACGCATTCGAGACCGGCGGCAAGGGCCAGCAGGGTTTTTCCGGTTCCTGCCTGGCCGATAAGGGTGACCAGGTTGATCTCGGGATCGAGGAGGAGCTCCAGGGCCATCCGTTGTTCTTTGGATCGGGAATGGATGCTCCAGGCATGTTCATATTGGGTGTTGAGGTGGCTCAGGCTGTTGGGGCCTGTGGCTCGGCCAATACCCGAATGTTTGGGATTGGTCTCGTCCTGAAGCAGGACAAACTCGTTGTGGATAAAGTCAAAGCCCTCGGTCTCAAGTGTTTCTTCCTGATGAAAACGGTCAACCACCTCTGTGGGCACCGAGACCTGCTGCCAACCGGTATAGAGTTCATCAAAGTTGCACTTCTGTTTTTCGAAATCCATAACATCAATACCCAGGGCATCGGCCTTGAGCCGGGCATTGATGTCCTTGGAGACAAAGATCACGGTTTCGCCTTCTTGGTGCAGGCTGTTGGCTACTGCCAGGATGCGATTGTCCGGGACGTTCATATCAAGAAGAGCACCGGGCATATCCTTTTTTTCTACGGTAATCTTGAGAATACCGCCGTTTTCCATGGTTACCCCATCCTTCAGGGTCCCTGAGCTGCGGAGTTGATCCAATTGCCGGATGGCGTGGCGGGCATTCCGCCCAAGCTCATCATTGTGCCGTTTGAAGTTGTCCAGTTCTTCGATAACGGTCATGGGCAGGATGACGTAGTTGTCGGCAAAGGAAGTCAGGGATTCTGCGTTGTGCAGCAGGACGTTGGTATCAAGGACAAAGTATTTTCGTTTGCTCATGGTGAGAGAGTGGGGGGAAGTGGTTACGTATCGTACCTATCAGTATCTATGGTAAAATATCTAGTAAGTTGTCGGGGAATTATTAGATGTCAAGCCAGGTTGTATCATTATTCAGGATTTCACACCCATCCTCACGGACAACAGCCATGTTTTCCAGGCGTACCCCTCCCCAGTCAGGGAGGTAGATACCCGGTTCGATGGTGACAATCATCCCGGCCTGTAGGTGCTTGCGGTCGCGTGATGAAAGTCGTGGTCCTTCATGTACGGCAAGACCCACTCCGTGGCCCAGGGCGTGCCCAAAATACTGACCGTAGCCGGCGTCGGAGATGATGCTGCGGGCTACCTTGTCCACTGCGGCAGCACTGACTCCGGCCCGGATTTTGTTGGTGGCAGCCTGCTGGGCCTTGCGTACAAGACGGTGGATCTCCAGGTATCTGCTATCACTTTTGCCGGGTACAAAGGTACGGGTCATGTCGGAACAGTAGCCGTCAAGGATCAGTCCCATGTCGATCATCAAAGGTTGATTTTCTTCAATGGTGACCGGGCCAGGCACGGCATGGGGTAGAGCGCTGCGTCTGCCGGTGGCGACAATGGTATCGAAACTAGGGGATTCGGCTCCAAGCCTGCGCATGGTGGATTCAAGGGCAAGGGCAATGTCGATCTCTGTCTGGCCTGGAACAATGGTCTGATAGGTTTGTTGAAAGACCTGTTCGTTAAGCAAAACAGAACGGCGCAGCTTGTCAATTTCCTCTTCGCTCTTGATCAGCCGCATCTCCTCTACCATGCCATTGACAGGCAAAAGGGTGATTCCGATTTTGTCTGCCATGGCCTGCATCTTACCTGCCGCCGAGTGCAACGTGTAATGGCTTTCAAAGGCCAGACAGGAGATGGCAAGATCTGGCAACAGTCCCGTGAGAAGGGTGAGCAAGCCCTTGGGGTAAAGCATGATCTCAATGTCTTTGGCTTCCCGTTCGGCCTGGATATGGAAGCGAAAATCAGTGAGGAGAAGAGGGGGGCGGCGTGCGAGGATGAGCAGAACACCAGAGCTTTCACCGATATCGTGGTCTGCTGGAGTGTAACCACTCAGATAGCGTCGATTGTGCGGCTGGGTTACGAGCAAAGCATCAATTTTCATCCTGCGCAGTTTTGCCTGTATCTTTTCTATGCGTTTGCAATGGCACATCAGGAAAATCGCTGCTGCAGTATCTCTTTGCGCTGGTCAAGGGCCTGGGTGTATTGAGCGTTAAGGTCGGTCTTGGCTCGTGCCCATTCTTCGCGGAACTGGGGGTGCAGGGTTGGGTCTATGGCGGTCTGATCTGTCGAAATTCCCTGTTGCTGGAGCTTTTGGGCGAGCTGAGTCCGCATGGCATCTTCGAGCTGCTGTTTGATCTCTGCTTTGTGCTGTGAGTACTGCTCCAGGATTTGTTTCAGTTCTGCACACACCTCGGTTACTTCATTTGTAGGATCGGCAAGGTCAAGGAGCCCGGCAATGGCTGTGAGGCTACCTGGCATGAGGCTTTCATCGCGGGGGAGAATGATATTGCGAATCAATGCCTTGACCATTCCTTTGCGTACTGCCATCTGCTCAGACGGTGCTTCCTGCTGCAACAGCTCTGCCAGTCGTCCCGATGTCTTCCCACCAAGAAATTCGGCAACCAGACGCATGCCCTTCTGTTCGATTTCCTGGTCGGCCGGTATATCTTCTGCCCGGGCAGCCATCCGTGCCGCCCGTTCCATAACCATATCAAGTGTACTTCGTATCTCAGCCATATGTTTACCTGTTCAAAAAAAGAAGAAAGAAAATCTGATGATCAATATCTGTACCATAGGGGTGGCGATTCTTCATTGAAAACTTCTCTGGACAGCTTGTCTTTTGTCAATTTTTCTTTTGTGCCAAGGTTTAGGTAGAGCTTCCTTTTAGAAGTTGTATGGTTGCGAGTAGGATTGTTCCTCTTCTTAATATTTGTCGTCAGCAAGATTGGATACTATTTCATTGAAAAATGACACTTTCAAGTCTAGTCAAGTCAAGTCGAACCACTCACTCAATACCAGTAGGTTGAAAACAGAATGTCCTGATGAAAACATCGGGTTCATGTTAAGGAAGATGCTGTAACTTTATGCCTCCGATATTCTATCTTTTTTGATTCCGGTATGAATTCTCATTAATATGAGAAGCGTTCCAGTTCCGGACCCATAGCTTTGTTGTCATGGCATGTTACCATGGCATTGCTCTTTTGCCAAAGCAAACAAATTAGAAACTTGAGCTTGAAGCTTACCGAGCTAATATGCTATAGTTCCCATTATTAATGGTCATAGCAGGCAGGGGAAATTCCGGTTATTAGTCTGCAGGCGTTGATTCTCAATAGCCATCCAATGGAGGTTGCCAAGATGAACAGATGTGGTGGAATTTTTATGGGCAAAATAATATTTGTCATTGTTGGCGGCATGGTGGCCACGTTCACCGTTGGCGCAGCGGTCAACGCCGCGCAGCTAGCCGATGTTGTTACCGGACCCGGCTCTGTCGAGTGGGTGCCGATCAATACAGCTGGCGAGGGATATTACACGCTTTCTGTTTCCACTCCCGACGGAACGTTGATCAAAAATTCCTTCGCTACAAACGAAATTCCTGTGTACTCGGGTACCGTGGCGGAGCCTTTTGTCGATGGCAATTATGCTTATGAATTAGTCTTGAATCCAGTGCCTCGGGCTGCGGCCAGACAGATCAAAGGTGCGATACCGGATGAGAATGGTCGGCCCCGCGATGCCTATTCGAGATCTGCCTCTGTTGTAAATTCCAAGCCTCCTACTCAAACCGGGTCTTTCACGGTGGTAGATGGCAATGTGATTGATCCCAACACCAAAGAATAAGCTGGCAACTGTCTCATCGGCTTGATCACATAAACTGAATATCAAAGAATAATCCAGGGGTGCCATAAATGAAGAAGATTCGAATCAGTATCAGCATGATTGCACTGGCTTTCGCCTCCGGCGCAGCCCATGCAGATGTCCTGCACTACGATGACGTTATTATCACCGGTAGTGAGTGTGTTGGATTTGACTGCATAAACGGAGAAAGTTTTGGGTATTCAACGATAAAACTCAAGGAAAACAACCTTCAGTTTATGTTTGAAGATACCAGCGCTGGCACTTTTCCTACCAGGGACTGGAAAATTCAGACAAACGATACGACCTCAGGAGGTGCTTCCTATTTCACAATTTGGGATGTTGATGCTGGAAGAAGACCGTTTACCATTGAGGCCGGTGCACCAGCACACTCCCTGTACGTTGAAGATTATGGACGAGTCGGTCTTGGTACGTCCATACCCTATGTGGAACTTCACATAAAGGATGGCGATACCCCGACTGTGCGCCTGGATCAAGACGGCTCCAGCGGCTGGGCGGCCCAGAGCTGGGACATAGCCGGAAATGAGACCAACTTTTTTATCCGGGATGTTACTAATGGTTCCAAATTGCCATTTCGTATTCAACCCGGTACACCGTCCAGTACCTTGAGTCTCAGATCCGATGGGAGGGTGGGAATCGGAACATGGAGTCCCAGTGCCACCCTTGACATTGAAACGAGTGGGCAGGTCACCATGGAGATGAAAGATACATCCGGTGAGGCCTGGGATTTTGTTGTAGACTCCACTGGTACCAATGAAGGTTTTTCTATTACCCGGGTCGGCAGTGGTTCTCGTGAGTTTCGTATCGCTAACAACGGTAACGTCTACGTAAAAGGAGCTCAGGTACATCCCGACTACGTATTTGAGCCTAATTATAAACTGATACCGTTATCTGATCTGGCGGAGTATGTAACGCGTGAAAAGCGGTTGCCGGATATGCCGTCAGCCGCAGCAGTTCAGAAAAATGGAGTTAATCTGTCCTCGATGCCGCAGCAGTTGCTCAAAAAGGTTGAAGAGCTTACCCTGTACACTCTTGATCAGGAGCGTGCCATAAAAGACCAGCAAGGGATTATCGAAGAACTTCGTCTGCGTCTGGCAGCGTTGGAGCAAGATCGTCAGCCACGTCCAACCGCTGCATCTAATTGATGATGTAACCTTAAACCCGTGCTGGCACAACAATGCCAGCACGGGTTATGCCCCTTACTGAACCGTAGAGGGGCGACCGTATAGTCGCTGCAGATTTCTAGTATGGAATTATTTCCTCTTACGGAACAGAATTTCCCATCCTCCCATCATATTCCAGAAATAATCTCTGGGATGTGCTCTGAATCGGTTTTCCAAGTGAGCCGGAAATTTTAATGTATGCGCCACGCAGCTTCGCAGCCATTCTTTTCCAGAAAAACCGGAGGCCACCATGGATGGTTGGGACACTAAAATATCCAATGGGTACGAATATCTTTCAGCCACTCGGTTCCAGAAGGAAGGACCAATGTCGTGGACGTGCATAGGATATTTAAGAGGATATCGTCGAAAGAGCTTTTTCAGCGGTGACACAAACGGAGTTCGAACATAGAGCGTTCCTTCTTTAGCCAACAGGTCAAACAGCTCTTGAATCAATTGGTGTGCCTCGGGTACGTGTTCGATGATGGCGCTGGCCAAAATGATGTCGAATTCCTGATTCTTGACTGCTGTTAATCTGGTTTCGGAACGAAACGTAAAGAAGTTGTTCTCTTCACTCTTTTCCTGGTTGAAGTCAACCAGAGTTATTTCAAAGTTTGTTTTCGGATAGATTTGTCGTAATCTTTTCACCAAAACTTTGGCCAATGTACCATCTCCTCCTCCGAAATCGAGTAGTGTCAGCGTCGGTTTCAAGTTTTCGGGTAGAAGTTGAGCAATATGCCTGCTAAGCCCATCTGGACGGCCGACCGTTACTTTTGTTTGGCTTTCGTTGTAATAGTCCCGGTAATAAGACTCCAGAAACTGTTCCGTTGGCATCATAGAGGCAGAATAAGCTTTACACTCATTGCAGAAGAGCCATTGGATTAAAGGGTTTTGCTGGATAGTAAAGATAGGATCTCGTTTTGTCTTGGAAAGGCAGAGCGGACAAAAAGAGGTTGCGTCGATTAAATCAGTCAGAGTGAGCTGTATCTTTGTTCTGCGTTTGGTCATGATTTTTAATAATCGACCTGTAATGTCGATGTGACAATGAGTGGATAGTAGGCTAATGGTTTTTGCCAGGAAAAGCTCTTCTCGTCAATATGCATGTACCTGCCAAGTCAATACCATGCCGCATAGTGTCAACCGACATTGACACGGTTAAAATCGATGCGTGTGAAAAAAAACGAGAAAGGCCCAAATGTAAATCGACTCCGGTCAGCAAGAATATCATCAGATGTCGCGAGTGATTGCGTCTTGTTGGGGCTTGATTGCACTGCTTCGTATGTTAAGCCATAGTTCTTTGTTCAAGACAATATGAATGGGAATTTGATAACCCATAGTTGCAGTAAAGCAGTATTGGGTCTTCATTGAAACTACAACGTAAGGGTTGATAGGGAACACTCAATACTTTCTTACCAATCTGGCCCCGAAGAAGCCGTCAATTTCCGGACCGGGCAGAGGGGCAAAACAGCCTTTTTTGATGAGAGCGCGGGCTGCTGGAGGCAGGTGTTCAGTGCAGTCTTCAAGGGAAAAGTTTTCATTGGCAGCCAGAAAGTATTTGATGACTTCCTGGTTTTCTTCTTCTTCCAGAGAGCAGGTGGCATAGACAAGTATTCCTTGGGGACGGAGAAGCGGGGCTGCTGTCTGCAGGAGATCGAGTTGGGTCTGTTGGTAGCCGGGCAGATCTTCCGGTCTCCTGTTCCAGCGGATGTCAGGGTGGCGTCCGGTAACGCCGGTGCCGGAACAGGGGGCATCCACAAGAATTCCGTGAAAGCGTGTGCGGCAGTCGGCACTGAAATCCTGGAGGCTGCCGGGGAAAAGGTGAATTCGTTGTTCAGCATGCAGCCTGGCCATGTTTTCTCGAAATTTTCCCTGTCGCTCTTTTTCCGGTTCAACGGCTGTTACTCTGGCCTGGACAGGTTGGCAAAGCTGATGGATGACACTGGTCTTGCCGCCCATGCCGGCACAGCCGTCTAGATATGCCCCTTGCGGCGTCATGGGGCCAAGGAGTCCGGCCAGGAGTTGAGCGCCCTGGTCCTGAATCTGAAAAGCCCCTTCCGGATATCCAGGTAGCCTGCTTACCCTGCCGTGATAGTTGTCGAGGATCAGGGCGTCTTCACTGTATTTCCCTTTTCGTGCCGAAATCCCGGCATTGACCAGTGTCTTGAGCAGTTCGTCGCGTTCAGTGATACACCTGTTGGCCTGCAGGGTCAGGGGAGGTTGCGCATTGTTTTGTCGGCAGATACTGATTGTTTCCTCAAGACCGAAGCGCTTTTCCCAGCGTTTAGTCAACCACTGGGGGTGATTGAGGATTGGTTGTGCGGAGCCTTCAAGCAGTGCTTGCAATTCATCCCGCTTGCGGATGGAATTTCTCAGTACTCCGTTGACAAATCCCTGTAGTTGTTTGGGAAGGTGCGCTGCCTGCAAGGCCTTGACCGACTCGTTGACGGCAGCGGATTCGGGAATCCTATCCAGAAAGAAAATTTGATAGAGTCCAACAGTCAGGGCCTCATGGACAAAGGGTTTGAGCTTTGTGAGAGGCTGCGTGCAGAGATTTTGCAGGATGAAATCCAGCGATTGCCGCAGGCGGAGTATGCCGTTGATGATGTTGGTTGCCAGCTGGCGATCATCATCACTGAGATTGTATCGGGAGATCAGCCCGGTGAAGATTCCATTCACCGGTTTTCGACTCTTTTGCAATTGGCACAGGGTTTCTATGGCAACAAAACGAGCGGTTTTGGCAGGCACGGTAGGCAAGAGGGCAGGATTCAGGAAGTTGTAAGGTTATCAATGGCAGCGATGAGCTCTTCCACTGGTGATCCCTTGGAGATCAGGGGGGACTCACCTTCTCCTTGGCCCAGATTTTTTGCTTCCTCGGGAGTGACCATTCCGGAAAGATAGAGAATGGGAATAGCTGATGTGCTGGGTTCCGCAGCCAACGCGGATCCGATTTCAACGCCATGGATGCCGGGCATGTTGATGTCGAGAATGGCAAGATCAGGGAGTTCCCGGCGAATGATGGACAAGGCTTCGTCGCTACGGGTGGTGTAAGTGACGTCGATCCGTCCTGTATCTTCAAGCTGCATTTTCAGCAGTTCACAGGCATCCTGGTCGTCGTCGATTAGTACAATGCGGGTTTGCTGGCCCATGGTTAGACCTCCTTTTGGTCAGGGTGAAGTCGGATTGTATCTTTCTATCAATATGTTATTGAAAATGGAAGGAACAAATGGAAAAGAAAAAATTATGCGTTGTTACTCTTTTTCGTTTGCGGGACTACGTATTCGATTTCCACTGTCTCCAGATAGGTTTTGATTCTTGAGATAAGTTGTTGTGCCAGCTCCACGTCGGAGTTCCTGGCGGCCTGTTCGAGTTCGAGGCAGGTGTCTCCAAGTTCTTTAAATCCATACATCCAGGAGGTCCCCTTAACGGTGTGGGCCTGTTTCTGCAACTCTTTCAGGTTTTCGCTCTTAATGCTTTGCAGCATGCGTACTGCATCCTCCCGCTTGTGTTGCAGGAAACGGGGGATCAGTTTTTTGAGTTTTTTGTCGAGGGTAATCTTTGTATTCCCATCTGTTGGCGGGGGCGAAGAGATGGACTCGGCATATTCCTCATTATCCCTGTTGTCTTTTTGGAGTATGAGATGCTTGGAAATGGTTTGCAGCAAGGTGTTTTTGCGTACTGGTTTGGTCAGGTAGTCACTGCAGCCGGAATCCATACATTTCTTGCGAAAGCGAACAAAAGCATGGGCGGTGAGGGCAATAATAGGAGTGGCTTGCAGGCCCTGGTCATGTTCCCATTCCCTGAGGCGCCTGGTTGCCTCGTAACCGTCCATAATCGGCATCTCGATATCCATAAAAATAAGATCATATGGTGAGTTGCGAAAGGCATCGACTGCTTCCTGGCCGTTGCTGGCAGTATCTATGGTGAAAGGGGTGTTGCGCAGATAGAGGCAAAGGAGATTGCGATTATCCTCGTTGTCATCCACTAGAAGAATACGAGCGGGACTCAGGATCTCGCAGCTGGGCGGAGGAGCTGGTTCTGCAGGGCCAGGCAGAGGAAAACTGGTTGCCGGTTTGAAACGGCTGGTGAAGAAAAAAACTGATCCCTTCTTGGGAATGCTTTCCAGCCAGATACTTCCACCCATGATTCTTACCAGCTTCTGACAGATGGTGAGTCCCAGTCCGGTGCCTCCGTATTTCCTGGTCGTCAGGGAGTCGGCCTGGGTAAAGCTTTCAAAAATGAGCTGTTGCTTGTCTTTCGGGATACCTATGCCGTTGTCTTTGATGGAGAAGAGGAGTGTGCTCAAGGAGTTGCTCTTAACAGCGATTTCAACTGCACCGTTTTCCGTAAATTTGACGGCATTACCCACCAGATTAATCAGTATCTGACGAAGGCGAGTAGGATCGCTGCTGATAGCGTGGGGGACATCGGAATGGATATGGATGGAGATGTGACTTTTCTGTTCTGCTGCTCGAACCGAGAGGATGGAAACCACAGAGTTCAGGAGTGTAGGGAGATGAAAATCAATGGATTCTAACTCTGTCTGGCCTGCCTCAATCTTGGAGAGGTCTAAAATATCATTAATGATCTCGAGCAGGCTTTCTCCGGCGGAACGAAATATACTGACGTAGTTGTGTTGTTCAACGGTAAGGGGGGTCTCAGCCAGTACCTCAGCCATACCGATGATGGAATTGAGTGGAGTTCGGATTTCATGACTCATGGAGGCCAGGAATTCACTCTTGGAACGGCTGGCCTCCTCGGAGAGTCTGGTTAGACGTTTATTCTCCAGGAGCATGTCATAGAGATGGATATGGTTGCGGACCCGAGCCAGAAGTTCCTGCCGGTTAAAGGGTTTGACGATATAGTCGTGTCCTCCGGCATTGAAACCTTCGACGATATGTGCTTTGCGTGAGAGCGAGGTGAGAAAGATTACAGGGATATCGGAGAAATCCTCATCTTGTTTCAATTGGCGGCAGAGGGAAAAACCATCCATGTCTGGCATCATCACATCCAGAAGGATGATGTCTGGGGACTGTGTTCGAATCAGCTCCAGGGCCTCTTCTGCGCTGCTTGCCGCAATAACAGTGTAATTAACTCCCTGGAGAGTGGTTCGCAGTAGATTCAGGTTGACCTGATTGTCATCAACAATGAGAACAGTATGGGAGGGAGAGATTAACATGATTGAATTTTATCATAAAACCTCTAAAAAGCACTTAAAAAGAGAAAGAGCTATAGGCTGTATCCTCGTCGAGCCGCGCTTTTTTAATCTATTAATAGACATTCTTGGGGGCGATTGGTAAGATCTTTTGTAATAAACTGGTTTTTGTAATTAGGTGATGTTTCGTAACCTATCGATATTTTTAATCTTAACGGGAGTATGGTAAATGAGAAAGATTACTTGGTCCATTGTGGCTGTAGTTGTGGCTCTTTTCATCTCTGCCGGGATTGCACAGGCATCTACCAAAGATGAGGTGCAAAAACGCGGGTATCTCCAGTGTGGGGTTTCCACTGGTCTTCCAGGGTTTTCCAACCCGGATGAGAAAGGACACTGGACCGGTCTTGATGTTGATGTCTGTAAGGCAATTGCCGCAGCAACCTTAGGTGATGCGACCAAGATAAAATATGTTCCTCTGAATGCCAAAGAGCGTTTTACCGCCCTGCAGTCCGGTGAAATTGATGCCCTGGTACGTGGTACCACCTGGACCCTTACCCGTGACTCTTCCCTTGGCCTGAATTTTACCGGCGTTAACTACTATGACGGACAGGGATTCCTGGTCTCCAAAAAAATGGGTGTCAAATCTGCCCTGGAACTTGATGGGGCCGCCGTTTGTATTCAGGGCGGAACCACTACCGAGCTGAATTTGGCCGACTATTTCAAAGAAAATAAAATGGAGTATAAGCCCGTTGTTTTTGATACCCATGATGCCACGGCCAAGGCCTTTGATAATGGCCGTTGTGACGTCCTTACCTCTGATCAATCTCAGCTTTACGGACTGCGTACCCATCTGACCAAACCTGAAGATGCTGTTGTTCTTCCAGAGGTTATTTCCAAAGAACCCCTGGGACCCGTTGTACGTCAGGGTGATGATGCCTGGTTTAATATAGTCAAGTGGACTCTCAATGCCATGATTGAGGCCGAAGAGATGGGTGTGACCCAGGCCAATGTCGATGAGATGAAGAACAGCAATAATCCCGGAGTCCGCAGACTGCTCGGTCTGGATGGTATCGGCGGTAAGGGCCTGGGCCTGAACGACGACTGGGCCTATCAGATCATTAAACAGGTTGGTAACTATGGTGAGGCCTTTGAACGCAATGTCGGAATGAGTTCTCCTTTGAAGATCGAGCGCGGCTTGAACGCACTCTGGAGCAAGGGCGGCATTATGTATGCCCCGCCTCTCCGCTAGTTCAGCTCTAAGCTGAAAAAGGGACGTTTTCTCAGGAAAGCGTCCCTTTTTCATTTTGTAATATGCTTCATCGGGGATCCCGCTGATTTTGTCCAACTATCGTCCTGCTAGAGTTTGACAGTGACACAGAGCCCCCGGATAAGTGGCGCATAACGAAGGCTTTGCCAGCCCTGTACATCTATGGCCCGCTATGTGAACGGGATTAATTGGGTGAAAGTGGGTGCTGGTGAACTCTTAAGTTCATTTCTTGTTTCTTTACTGCTATGTCCAATATAAAAAAACAGTTCTGGTGGAATAATAGCCAGCATCGGGCCCTGTTTTTTCAGGTCTTGCTGGTGGCCATGCTCGTCGGCTTTTTTTGGTTTATCGGAAGTAACACCCTGACAAATCTGAACAACAGGGGGATTTCAACAGGTTTTGGCTTTCTCTCTCAGGTGTCGGGCTTTGGGATTATTCAGCACCTGGTCCCCTTTGACGAAACGTACACCTTCGGTCGCACCTTTTTGGTCGGTCTCCTCAATACCCTGATTGTGTCAGCCGTTGGTGTGGTCTTTGCCACTATTATCGGCGTTGTTGTCGGCATAGCCCGCTTGTCTAATAACTGGCTGATTGCCAAACTGGCTACAGTCTATATCGAAATTTTTCGCAATATTCCACTCCTCCTCCAGATGTTTTTCTGGTATTTTGCCGTGCTTCGAACTTTGCCTGCACCTAAACAGAGTTGGTCGGCAGGTGATGTGGTTTTCTTGAATATCAGAGGGCTCTATCTTCCCGAACCGGTATTCGGTCCGCACTTTAATTATGTGTTCTGGTGTATTGGCCTGGCCATTGTTGCGACCTTGTTCATTAGCCGCTGGGCCAAACGGCGTCAGGATCTGACCGGAAAACAGTTTAAGACAAAGACCGTGGGGATGGGCCTGATCATTGGTCTGCCGGCAATTGTATTTTTTCTTGTTGATGCTTCTTTGAGCTGGAATATGCCGGCCCTGAAAGGATTCAACTTCCAAGGTGGGATCACAGTTATCCCAGAGTTTACGGCTCTGGCCACCGCCCTTTCCATATATACCGGTGCTTTTATCGCCGAAGTGGTACGCTCAGGGATCCTGTCTGTCAATTCAGGACAGACTGAGGCGGCCTCGTCACTGGGATTGCACAAGAGCCGGGTCTTGAAACTGGTCGTCATTCCTCAGGCCATGCGAGTTATTATTCCACAGTTGACCAGTCAGTACCTGAATCTTGTGAAAAACTCGTCTCTGGCAACGGCCATCGGTTATCCTGACCTAGTGGCGGTCTTTGCCGGGACAACTCTGAATCAGACAGGGCAGGCCATTGAGGTTATTGCCATGACTATGGGAGTCTATCTCTTTATTAGTTTGTTGATTTCCGGATTTATGAACTGGTATAATAAGAAGATGCTGCTGGTGGAGAGGTGATAGAATGGCTGTATATATAACAACCCCAAGTCCGGCATTGCCACCGCCGTCCACTTCCGTGGGAGTGCTGGGCTGGATGCGCAAGAATTTGTTTTCTTCCTTTGCTAACTCCATCCTCACCCTTATCGGCGTTTATCTGCTCTTCCTGATTATTCCACCGACAATTAACTGGGCCCTGTTTCAGGCAGACTGGGTGGGGACCTCGCGAGAGGCCTGTTCCGGTGAGGGGGCCTGCTGGGTCTTTGTCACGGTTCGTTTTCAGCAGTTTATGTTTGGATTTTATCCGCCCTCGGAATACTGGAGGGTCGTGGTGGCCTTTTCTCTGGTGGGTTTTCTCATAGCATGGCTGCTCATTGAGGAGACTCCGAAAAAGGGACTGGTCGGGATATTTACCATTTTCTGTTATCCGGTAATTGCCTATCTCCTCTTTTACGGTGGGGCCTTGGGTCTTCCGGTGGTTGAGACCCATAAGTGGGGTGGCCTGATGCTGACCCTGATCCTGGCCACCATCGGTATGTTCTGTGCCCTGCCTATAGGTATTGTCCTGGCCTTGGGACGACGTTCTACCATGCCCATTGCCAAGTCTCTTTCCGTGGTGTTTATTGAATTCTGGCGAGGTGTGCCGCTTATCACCGTACTGTTTATGTCTTCGGTGATGCTCCCTATCTTCATGCCGGAAGAGCTGCAGATTGATAAATTGTTGCGGGCCCTGATCGGCATAGTCTTTTTTCAGTCCGCCTATATGGCAGAAGTGGTGCGTGGTGGTCTGCAGGCAATACCCAAGGGCCAGTATGAGGCGGCAGAGGCTCTGGGACTCTCCTACTGGAAGTGCACATTTTTTATTATTCTGCCCCAAGCTCTGAAGCTGGTTATCCCTGGGATTGTTAATACCTTTATCGCCCTTTTCAAGGATACAACTCTGGTCTTGATTATTGGTCTCTTTGATCTGCTGGCCGTTGTGCAATCAGCCTTTGCCGATGCCAAGTGGATTGGTTATTCTGTGGAGGGGTATGTCTTTGTGGCCGGCATTTACTGGATCTCCTGTTTCTCCATGTCTCGTTATTCGCAATATCTGGAGAGGAAATTACACACTGGCCATGCCCGATAACGCAGAAGTCTTGATAGACTTCTGCGACGGCAAAAAACAATAACATTTGCTTTAATGGACAAGTTATGACAGAAACACAGACGCAACAGAAGGTCTTGGATGAAGTGATGGTGGAGTTGCGTGATGTTAACAAGTGGTACGGTGATTTTCACGTATTGAAAAACATCAACCTCAAGGTGTATAAAGGTGAACGAATTATTATCTGCGGTCCGTCAGGCTGTGGAAAGTCTACTCTGATTCGTTGCATGAACCGTCTGGAAGAGCATCAGAAGGGAGAAATTATTGTATCCGGAATTACCCTTGATGATGATCTTAAACACATAGATCGGGTACGTCGTGATATCGGTATGGTCTTTCAGCAGTTCAATCTTTTTCCTCACCTCACGGTTATGGAGAACTGCTGTCTGGCACCGATATGGGTGCAGAAAAAATCGCGCAAGGAGGCTGAGGCCACAGCAATTCGCTATCTTGAGAGGGTGCAGATCGCAGACCAGGCCAAAAAATTTCCCGGTCAACTCTCAGGTGGTCAGCAGCAGCGAGTGGCCATTGCCAGAAGCCTGTGTATGAATCCTTCCATCATGCTCTTTGATGAGCCGACCTCTGCCCTAGATCCGGAGATGATCAAAGAGGTGTTGGATGTTATGGTCGATCTGGCTCACGAGGGTATGACCATGCTTTGTGTCACCCATGAGATGGGCTTTGCCAAGACTGTTGCTAACCGTGTGCTGTTCATGGATGCCGGAGAGATTATCGAGGAAAATGAGCCAAATGAATTTTTCGATAATCCCCAGTCGGATAGAACCAAACTCTTTTTGAGCCAGATTCTTTAAGAAGAGTCAGTAGAGGGAAGTAAGAATTAAGCAAATAGCATTTCGACTCCTGAATACCTGATAAGAAAAAGATGGCAACAATACACTGGCTGCAGCATGTCCCCTTTGAAGGACTGGGTTCTATGGAGGAGTGGTTGGCGGAACAGGGATATGACCTCTTCTGTACTCGCCTTTGGGCAGGAGACCTTTTTCCACCCTTGGATTCCTTTGCAGGGTTGATCGTTATGGGTGGTCCCATGGGGGTTTTTGATCATGATGAGTACCCCTGGCTGTACCGGGAAAAGGTCTACTTGCGCACAGTTATCGATCGCGGAATACCGATTCTCGGTATCTGTCTGGGCGCTCAGCTCCTCGCAGATGTTTTGGGAGCGGAGGTTCGGGCAAATCCGGAAAAAGAGATCGGCTGGTTCCCTGTGGTCCGAACGCCGGATGTCCCCGTGTCTCTGGCTTCTGTTCTGCCCAAGGAGTTTACCGTTTTTCATTGGCATGGCGATACCTTTGCGCTTCCTGCAGATGCAGTTCGTCTTTATACAAGCAAGGCCTGCGCTAATCAGGCATTTTTGTATAAGGATCATGTTCTGGGGCTGCAGTTTCATTTGGAAACCACTCGGGGCAGTGCTGCAGGACTTATTGACAATTGTCGCCAGGAGCTGGTGTCAGCGCCCTGGATTCAGAGTGAAGCGGAGATGCTGAATTGTGGGAACAGATTTGGTGAGATTAACAAGTATATGCAGCAAATACTCAAACAGTTCTTCTCCCTGAGAGGGAGAGAGGAAGCCGAAGGAGGTCTGTGATGAAAAAGAAAATTTTGGCGTTGACTATGCTGTTGGGATTAACCTGTGCTGTTGCAGCTATTCAGGCAGAAGAAGAGAAGATTCTTCCCGAGGAGCCTGGAAAGTGGGAAAAGGCAGGCCAGGAGATCGAGGATGCTGCTCATGCTGTGGGGGACGCCACTACCGACTCCTCAAAAAAGGTTTGGAATACAACCAAGGACGAGTCGGTCGGAGCATGGGATACCACCAAGAAGAAGAGTAAAGAGTTGTGGGAAGAGGGCAAGGCCAAGCTTCATGAGGTCACTGCCCCGGAGACAGACACTCCGGAGTCGGTTGCTCCGGAGTCGGTTGCTCCGGAAAACTGATCAGTAATTAACTGTCCACCTGAGTAAAAAAAAGCCGGACGTTTTTGACGTCCGGCTTTTTTTTTACTCAGGTGGTAGCTTCAGCTCCTCAGCTGATTTCTCAATCAGCTGGCCTGCTCCAGAGCAACTGCCACGGATACCGAGGCACCAACCATAGGATTGTTGCCCATGCCGATGAGGCCCATCATCTCCACATGGGCGGGAACGGAAGAGGATCCGGCAAACTGGGCATCGGAGTGCATGCGACCCATGGTGTCAGTCATGCCGTAAGAGGCAGGACCTGCTCCCATGTTGTCCGGATGCAGTGTACGCCCGGTACCGCCGCCTGAGGCCACGGAAAAGTAACGTTTCCCCTGGATATTACATTCTTTTTTGTATGTTCCGGCCACAGGGTGCTGGAAGCGGGTGGGGTTGGTAGAGTTGCCGGTTATGGAAACATCCACGCCCTCCAGGTGATTGATGGCCACCCCCTCGCGCACATCATCAGCCCCATAACAGCGTACAGCGCCACGGTCTCCTGTTGAATATGGGGTCTCTTTGACCACTGACAGTGTGGAGCTGGCATAGTCGAACTTGGTTTCCACATGGGTAAAACCGTTGATACGGGAAATGATGTGAGCTGCATCCTTGCCCAGGCCGTTGAGGATAACCCGCAGCGGTTCAGTTCTGACCCGGTTGGCAGATTTGGCAATACCGATGGCGCCCTCTGCCGCAGCAAAGGACTCGTGACCGGCTATGAAGGCAAAACATTTGGTTTCTTCACGCAGGAGCATGGAGGCCAGGTTGCCATGACCGATGCCTACCTGGCGATGGTCTGCCACCGAGCCGGGAATACAAAAGGCCTGCAGGCCTTCACCGAGGGTGGCGGCGATATCCACGGCCTTGGTCTCTCCCTTCTTGATAGCAATGGCAGCTCCCAGAGTATAGGCCCAGCAGGCATTTTCAAAACAGATGGGCTGGATTTCCCTGACTATTTTAGCAACATCCACACCATAGGTTTCACAGACTTCTTTGGCCTCTTCAAGGCTCTTCATGCCGTATTTTTCTAAAACAGGGGTGATCTGGTTGATCCGTCTGTCGTAACTTTCAAACAGTGCCATGATGTCTCTCCTTATTCCTTTCGCGGATCAATGGTTTTAACGGCCTCTGCAAAGCGGCCGTATGTGCCGGTGGCAGCTTCCAGGGCCTTGTTGGCATCGTCACCTTTCCTGATGGCATCCATCATTCGGCCAAGATGGACAAATTTATAACCAATGATTTCATCGTTTGCATCAAGGGCCAGTTCCAGAACATAGCCTTCAGTGACCTCCAGGTAGCGGGGGCCTTTGAGCTTTGTTCCGTAGGTGGTAGCGGTTACGGAGCGCAAACCCTTGCCGAGATCTTCCATGCCTGCTCCTATCGGGAGGCCGCCTTCGGAAAAGGCAGATTGACTGCGACCGTAAACGATCTGCAGGAAGAGCTCACGCATGGCAGTATTAATGGCATCACAGACCAGGTCGGTATTCAGGGCTTCAAGGATGGTCTTGCCAGGCATGATCTCAGAGGCCATGGCCGCGGAGTGGGTCATACCGGTACAGCCGATGGTTTCAATAAGTGCCTCTTCAATAATCCCGTCTTTGATGTTCAAAGTCAGTTTGCAGGCCCCCTGATGAGGGGCACACCAACCCACGCCATGAGTCAGACCGCTGATATCTTTTATTTCCTTTGCCTGAGTCCATTTCCCTTCCTGAGGAATAGGTGAGGGCCCATGATTGGTCCCCTGGGCAAGGGAGCACATTCCTTTTACTTCAGAAGAGTATTCCATAAGAGTTTCCTTTGGTTAGATTCTTACTTGGATATTCTAAGAATTTGTCTCTCGGTTAATAAGAGCTTGAGAGTGTAAATGTATTGTCTTCCACCTGGAATTGTATGTCAATCTAGGGGACATTGAGGAAAAAACACAATAAAAGAAAAAGTCAAAAGGGGAAAGGGAAAACATTCCCTGGCCAAAGAATTGTGTGGAATGGTAAGGATGGCCTCCTTGAATTCTTGTCCGCTTGCAGTGTAAGGATAGACCAATGGTTCAGATAAACAATTGCTGTACTTGCATAGGAATGATGAGGAGATAGTAGTGGATCACCGATAGGCTAAAAACAAGAGCATAGCCTGACGCTTTATGCGTGTTTTGCAAAACCCTCGATTCTCAGTATGAAAGTGGGCGGTAATGGCTGAGCTCATTGAGGGCTTTTTGCATTGGCTCATGGTGGGTACCTGCCCAGTATATCTGCCTGCATGCGCTGCAGCGCAGGAAGGTGTGATAATATTTGCGTGTCAGTGGCTCAAGTTGGTCAAGGATATCCAGTTTTTGTACCGGAGCCAGGATGCCGTTGCAGCGCATGCAGCGGCTGAAGGGACGGATTGCATGAGACAGATCATAGAAGTGGATGACTTCGGCTAGTTGCTTGATTGGCAGCGTTTCCCGAACGAAATGGCCGAATTCTATTTTTTTCCACTTGAGGAGCTGAATATCTCTGCTGAGCAGGATACACTGACTTTTTTCCGCTATTTCTGCCAGTTGCGGGTCATGCCACTGCGGGTCGTAGAGTGTGTCAAAACCGGCCATCCGTAATTTTCCGGCAAGTTTTCCCACGTTGGCGTCTACCAGGAAGCGGATTGCATCAAGAGGTTTTGGTCGGAGCGGGCAGGAGTTCAGGACATTAACGGGTGGCTGAGAGGGAAAGATTTCCACAGCACTCTCTTCCTCAATGATATGAGCAAAGGACACAGTCTGTCCATTGATCTTGATGGAACCGACTTCAGTGTGCGGTACGCCAAAGGATTCAATGAGATCTTTTATGGAAGTGCGGCGATTCAGCGCAGGCGTGACCAGGCCATTGCTGCGCCTGACTCTTTGTATGAGTGTGGTCAGCCAGCCGTGAAAATGGAGAGTAACCGGGGAGATGTTCACGGGTGTCGCCACTTCTTGTCTGTAGCAGAGGGGCATGATCTCCTGAAGCAGAGCCGGAAAGAGCTAGGCAATGAAAAGAAAAGGATCTCTCAGTTCAGGCCTTATGGCCGGTAAGGAGAAAGACCGGATACTTTCTGTCTTCCTCTTCGCCTTTGGTCATGATGTGGATGATTTCACTTTTGACATCGATCAGGCCGGCAGCCGTGAGGAGAGCAGCGAGTTGCTCCCTGTCGAAACCGTGGTGATGGACGCCTGTTACTGATGAGTCATGGAAGGAACCGTCTTCCTGAGCAAGGTCGGCCAGCGCAAGATATCCGCCTTGCTTGAGGAGTTCTGCAAAGCGTAGCAGCAAGGTATCGGATTCCTGGATGTGGTGTAAGGTCATGGCACAGAAGATCAGATCGTGTCTCTTGCTGTAGTCATCGATCAAGAGGTCACAACGTAAGGGCCGAACGTTGCTGATTCCCTGATCTCGTATCTTTTCCTGCAGGACATCGAGCATGCCCTGCGAGGTGTCAATGCAAGTCAGGTGGCCAAGTGCAGGAGCCAGAGCAAGGCCAACCAGGCCGGTGCCGCAGCCATACTCCAGGGCATCCATATCAGCTGACAGAGGCAGCCTGGCAATAGCTGTACTGATCTTTGCGGCCAGTTGAACCCTGCGCTGTTTTTTGTCCCAGTCCGTTGCTGCCTTGTCAAAATGTCCGGTTGTCATCGTCTTGTTTCCCTATGAAATTCTTACGTTCGCTATTCAGCCGTTAGTCCATTCACCTTGTGCTTTACAGTTCTTCGACCACATCAAAGAGATCGCTGTCTGCTTCAATTTTGCTCCGGTTGCCGATAATCACTCGGTGGCTGTCAGATAGCATCTGTTCAAAGGCTGGAGCGTAAGAGCGTAGGTCATTCACCGAGGTACCGATTATTTCACTTATCCGTTGCTGCTTGTATTCCGCTGTAATGCCGCTTAGATATTCGTTGCGAGCTGTCAGTCCTTTGCTCGCCGGGCCGTGCAGAGGCGTGAAATTGCCGTAAGTACCTATTACCAGCTGTTGTAACACCTCGTCGGGGATGTCCAGCCCGTTGATGATTGCCGGCATGGCCAGGTAGCTGTCATAGGTTTTTCGTACTTGGGGATCACGGTAGCTGATGACGGCAAAATTGCCGCTTATATGGCTGAACTGGATAAAACAGCCGTAAGCACCGCCCATCTGCCGTACTGTATTCCAGAGATAGTCGCGGGAGAGGTAGGTCTTGAGTACTTCAAAATGACCATTATATCCTTCACCGTCAGGCAAGAGCCTACCGCTTTGCACTGCGTAAACGACTTCGGCTGAGGTGATCAGAGCTTCGTGCCGGGGGAGTTCGGGCATGACAAAGTCTTGTCTCTGTAAAACCTTGTTCGGAAGGGCAGTAATCAGAGCTCCGCAAAGTCCTTTAAAGGAACTGAGTTCCTGCTCATCAGCTGTAATGGAGAGGAGCAGGTTGTTGCGATTGAAAATGATTTGTGCCATTTCCTGCAAGCCCTCAAGAAAGTCTTCTTCTTGGTCCTGATAGTTCTGAGCCAGTTCTTTGGTACTGCGATAGGCGGTCACGCCGGAGATGAGCTCATTCATGGCACCCGCTTTGCTCAGATGGGCAAAAGCCAGGGAAGTGGCAAGGCTGTAGCCCTCACTCTGGGCTTCATGTTCGGTCCAGGCAAACTCCCGCGCTACAATTTCACGGATGTGGACACGGTCTTTCAGAGAAAGAGTGGAAAACACCTCGATCAGCAGGTGCATAGCCCGCCCCTGATATTCGGGCAGACATTTCATCTGGAACCAGAGGATGGGGAGGAAGCTGCCGTGTCCGCCTTTTTTGACATGACAATGGAAGTTGTGGGAAAAACCACCTGTGCAGGTGCTCACTTCCCGGGCAAAGTGCATGTAATCCATCTTTTCGGTACCGATCTCGGTGACGATGGTGCCAAAGAGGTCGAGCCAGGGAAGAAACTTGGAAGGCAGGCAGGAGATGTCAAAGCCGATATCGATAAACGAGATATGATCGGTCGGCAATTCGCTTGTTAACAGTTCACAGCCCTCTACCTCAGTGGCCTGTACCTGATGCACATCGATATCCGGGGTGAGATCATCAAGGTTGAGCTGTGGGAGCAGGGAGAGCGTTTCCACAGTGTTCGGTTTCTGTTGATCCGCCATGAGTTCCAAGGTCCGCTCGATCATCTTGTCTTGTCCCGATTGGTCAAGGCTCTTGGCATACTCCTGGAGTCGCGCGGCCTCACGGGCCTGTCCCTCGCCCTGTTTCCCGGGATCAGGTTTCAGGGTGACAACTACGGTTGCCGGGTTATTCAGCAGATATTTATCGATCAGCTTTTCAAAATAGTTCTCGTTTAAGGCCTTGTGACGAATAGTGACCAGAAGTTCGTCGATCTGCAGAGAATCATAGGGATCAGTACCATATTTAAAGGCGGGCATGGCCTTGCCGATGAGGGAGAGTCCGCGCTGAGCTTTGCAGCCTTCCTCCCGGACATCGAATTCGTATTTGTTCAGTTCCGAGAGGATCAGGTCGTGACCCAGACCATTGGAGACCATTTCAGAAAGGGTCTGCTTATAGAGAGAGAGGAAATCATCACGTTTTTCAGGATCACTGCCCACCAGATAGGTGGCCATCAGGGTTTTGAAACTTGAGGAGGAGAGGTAAAAGCCACCGAAATCTTTACACAGACCGTTGGAGATGATGGTGTTTTTAAGCGGTGATGCATCGGAATTGTAGAGGATATTGGCAATGATCTGAAAGGCGGCGTTTTCCTCGCGATTCAGTACTGTAGTGACACTGGTACCGACGGCGTGGAAGGTCTTGCCGGCAGTGTTGGAGGATTCCACGCCGTAACTGTCTTCGATGAAGGTTATCTCTTTGATGTCGGTGCCGGATATAACTTCCATACGCTCTCCTCGTTGCGGAAAGCGGGAGAGGAAATTGTCCTGCAGGTAGCGCAGTTCTTCTTCGAGTGGGGCATCGCCATAAACAAAAAAAGTAGCGTTGGAAGGATGGTAATGGGTCTTGTGAAAGGCACAGAATTCTTCATAGCTGAGATCGGGAATGTTCTGCGGATCTCCTCCCGACTCATGGGCATAGGTGGAGCCGGGCATGAGTCCGCCAAAGATATGGTGAAAGATCAGACGGATAGGGTCTGAAAAGGCACCTTTCATCTCGTTGTAGACCACACCCTGATACTGGAGGGGCGTATCCGGACCTTCCTGATGATAGTGCCAGCCTTCCTGCTCAAAGGTTGACCGGGCCAGGAGCGGATTGAGCACCACATCCATATACACATCCATGATGCTGAAATACTCTTTCAGATTCCTCGTGGCAAAGGGGTAATAGGTGATATCCGAGCCGGTCATGGCGTTAAGAAAGGTCATGAGTCCGCCCTTGTTGATTTCGCCGAAGACGTCTTTTACCGGGTATTTCTCCGAGCCCATGAGCACAGAGTGTTCAAGGATATGGGCAACCCCTGTGGAATCGGTGGGGATGGTGTTAAAGGCCGCAGAAAAGGTTTTGTTGCCATCGTCATTTTTGATTGCCAGCAGTGGACAGGCAAGGGTGTCGTGTTCAAAAAGATAGACATCGGCTTTGATTTCAGAAACGAATTGGTGCTGTTTCAGGGTGAATCCAGAGTAAGAAGTGCCGGGAGTAAAAGTCATAATAGTAGTCTGCTCAGTTAAAAATGTTTACTGGAGTCAAGGAGAAGGGTTACTGGTCCGTCGTTGACAAGATTTACAGCCATATGAGCCTGAAATTTACCACAGGCAGCTGTGACGTTCCTTTTCTTCACCTCATTGATGAATTGCTGGTACAGGGCATCAGCCTTATCTGGAGGGGCAGCTGTTGAATAGCCAGGTCTTCGCCCTTTACGACAATCGCCATAGAGGGTGAACTGTGAAACAATAAGCATGGCACCGCCTGTGTCGAGCAGGGAAAGGTTCATTTTTTCTGCTTCGTCTTCAAAGATGCGCAGATGGATGATTTTGTCGACCAGCCATTTGACTTCATTTTCTCCGTCATCCCTATGGACACCAAGCAGGACAAGAAGGCCAGGGCCGATTTTTCCGGTGATTTCCGTGTTCACAGTGACTGAGGCCTCGCTGACCCGTTGAACAACTGCACGCATACTTTATTCCTGAAAGAAAACAGATGATCTTTAGTTATTCAGGGAGGATACACCGGACATGAACAAATCTCAAACAGTAAATAGGAAGAGAAGTAATGCAAAAGAAAAGATAAAGGATTTCAAGAGCAGTTGTCTGCCCAGGTGATGGCTTCGAGATAAAAGGAGGCGATCCTGCCTTCGTCGATTTCAGCGGACTGCCTCCGCTGTTCCAGAATGTCCCATTCGCCCTGCTCGTACAGTTCTATGAATTCCAGAGCAGAAAAGAGTTCTCCCCGGCGTTTTGTCAGTGCTTTTTTCAGGTTGTCGCTGACCGGAAAATTTTTCATAAGTATCTCCATTGAGTTATCCAGCATGGCGTCAATGAGGGAAAAGAGACCGAGCATGAAGTAGATATCCTTGTCCTTGCCCAGTTCAATGGCCAGCAAAGAAAGGAATCGGGCCCTGATCACTGAAGCACGGAAGAGTTCGTGTGGTTTGTCCTGACACAGTTGGGCCACGGCAATGACGGTCACAAAAATACGAAACTCGTTGATACCCAGAAAGGCTATGGCCTGGCGAACCGAGTGCAGTTCGGCAACCCGGAAAAAGGCTGCAGAGTTGATGTAGTTGAGGAGTTTGAAACTCATTGCCACATCGTGGGAGAGGATAGCTTCCAGCTCGTCCATGGAGCAGTCTTCGCAAAACACTTCCATCAGCAAATGAAGAACGTTTTGTTTCATGGGTGAGATGTCTTTGTTCTGCATCATCTCGGGTCTGGAAAAGAAATATCCCTGGAAATAACGGAAGCCAAGGGACTTGGCGTGGTTGAATTCCTTGTAGGTTTCGATCTTTTCTGCAAGCAGGAAGCAGCCATAGTCTTTAGCCAATTGGCCGATTTTTCTTATCTCTTCCTCGCTGCTTTGCTGGAAATCGACTTTAATAATGGTGGCCTCTTGCAAGAGGGGGACGAATTCTTCACGCCAGCTGAAATCGTCAAGGGCGAGATCGTAATGTTGCCTGCGAAGTTCTTGCATGGCTTCGATAACCGCCGGACTGGGCGAGATGTTTTCCAAGAGCTCGATCACAACGGTTTTGGCAGAAAACATATGGGCCGTACCCTGCAGGAGCAGTTCCTCGGTAAAGTTGACAAAGGCCTTTTTGCCGCCGGTGACTTCTTCAATTCCTACGGTAAAAAAGGTGGAGGAGAGGATTTTGGCGGTGGCACTGTCTCCGTCTATTTCCGGAAAGATATTGGTGGGATCTGCTCGAAACAGGAGTTCATAGCCATAGATATCAAGCTTTCGGTCAAATATGGGCTGTCTGGCGAGAAATGTATCCATCAAAGGAGAGAAAGGTTGTATTAAACCCACATTTCTCAAGAGATAGTTTTGTGAGAACGGCAGGATTAAGAATGGCAATGTCCTCAAAGCTACCTTTGAGAGGTGATAATAATTTTTATTGTATCGGAAAAACAAGCCAAAAAGAAAGGGATTTCTGCATATCTTGCAGGACGCAGGAATTGACCTTGTTGGGGAAAGGGATATCCTGAGCTAAACAGGGGATGTTTTTCCGGCTTAACGCCAACGGCTTGCCTTGAACGCTTCGCTTCTATAGGGACGTTGATGAGTTGAACGTGTCACAGGTCTGCATGTCACCGCTGTCGAATCCTTGCCGGAACCATTTGACTCGTTGGCTGGAACTGCCGTGGGTGAAAGAGTCGGGGACGACATAGCCCCTGCCTTGTTTCTGCAGCCGGTCGTCCCCGATCATTGCCGCGGCATGGAGGGCTTCTTTCGTATCGCCAGGTTCAAGGATATTTTGCATTTTATCGGCATGGTGTGCCCAGACACCGGCTAAGCAGTCTGCCTGCAGTTCAAGGCGGACAGAGAGCTTGTTATAGGCAACTTTTGACAGCGTTTGTCTTTTGGCATGTACCTGGTCGCTGATACCGGTGAGCTTCTGAATATGGTGTCCGATCTCGTGGGCCACAACGTAGGCCTGGGCAAAATCTCCGGGGGCATCCAGCCTGTTTCTTAACTCTTGAAAAAAACTGAGATCAATATAGACCTGCTGATCAGCCGGACAGTAAAAAGGCCCCGTTGCTGCCTGCGCATACCCACAGGCGGATTCCACCTCACCTGTAAAGAGGACCAGTTCTGGTTGTTGATATGTCTGACCGTATTCCTTGAAAATTGCCCCCCAGGTATCTTCAGTGTTGGCCAGTACCACAGAGACAAAATCAGCCTGCTCGTTTTCTGATTCCGTAGGCGTGTAGGCACTGTTTTCATGGGAGGTTCCATTGAGAAGGTCTCCCTGCTGCAGGATAAAGGAAGGGTCGATGCCAAAGTACATGGCGATGAGGGCGACCACAAGAATTCCGATGCCGCCGCCTTTGGTCTTGCCTGAAAGTCGTATCCCGCGTTTGTCGAGAATGTTGAAACTTCTCCGTCCATCTTTCCATCGCATAATGAACTGCTCTCCCGGTGGGTTTTATATTCTCAGCAAGGTTCAGCTGCTACTTGCACTGTTACTGTTCAGGAATATATGGAGAATGACTCTGTCTGCTCGGGATATTCCAGTTAAAAGGCAAAAATATTGTCGAATTGCTCTCTGTTTGTCGTATATCCGAAATCGGCCTCCAGTTTGAAGATGATACCGGGAGTGAAGTCGCGGTCATATTCTTTGGGGAAGGCAACCTGGGGGGCGATTTCAAATACCAGCCAGTCGCGATAAAAACGTTGACGGTAACGCAGGCGGAAGACTGTATCCGTCATCTGGTAACTGGGGCTGGTCTGGAAGTAATTGCCAATATCATAGAGGATGGCTCTGTCTGCTTTGAGGACCTGAAAGAGTGAAAAAATAACTGCATGGGGCAGTCCATTGTATTCTTCTTCCCAGTTGGCTTCAAGGGTGGTTCTGAAGAGCAGCCTGTCCGAGACCTGTCTTTCGATGTCATACTGATTCCTTGATTCCCAGCCATCGTCGGTATAATAACGCAGGCGGCTGGTAAATCTTCCCTGCCAGGAACTGTAGTCAAATAATCGGCGGTAACGCATGCCGGCATAGGCATAGTTGAGAGAGAGACCTGCGGTGGTGGAGATGTTCATCTTTTCCGTCTCGCGCAAAAAGTAACGGAAGGCACCCGTCAGGTTGGATTCATCATCACGACTGCTCAGGGCATTGGCACTGCGATCCACATCAAAATCTTCGTCGTCATTCGCTGAAATCAAAAGGTTCAGGCGACCTTCTGTATGAGGAAGATGCAGCCTCAGGCTCACTCTCGGTTTAAACTCAAAACTGCCATCCCGCTCAATCCCGGCACTGAGTTTCAGTTTTGCCCTGGTCCTGTTTTCTTCAGCTATATATCGAGTGTCATCGAAGAAGGAGTCGAGCCAGGTTGCTGCTGTGAGGAGTTTTTCTGAGACCTGCTCATGGGTTTCATCAACGGTGGCCTCAGTTTTCTGGGACAGGAGAGGGATGTCATCTTTGTTGCCCTGGATGACCTCTTCCGCTTTGTTTCTGTCAACGATGTCAAACTCTGCACGAGCAGTGGCCTGGGTAAAAAAGAGCAGGAGAACTGTTATGACGGAAACTAATGGGGTGTGTCGGTAGTCGTTGTCGGTGTGGATCATTCTCAAGGCCTCCTCTGTAACCTGTTGATGGGGTAAAA
>JAHJNL010000104.1 GCA_018820855.1 Pseudomonadota bacterium
CAATCAAGTACCGTTTTAAGAAACTAGCGGAATATGTGCGGGGCTGGATGAATTATTATGGGGTCTCGGAGTATTATCGGCCTGTCCCAGAGATAGATGAATGGCTCCGGCGCAGAATCCGGATGTACCCTCAAGGGGCATAAATGCTACTGGAAACAATGCCGGTATGCCCGTACCAAAGTCCGCAATGTGCTTAAGTTCGGCACCTCCAAGGGACAGGCTATCCTCACAGCACTCAGTCATAAGGGGCCATGGCATCTCGCCAGGACCTTGGCGGCACAAACCGGGATGACCAACAAGTGGCTGTACAAGCAGGGATTGATTTCTGTCAAAGAACAGTGGGTAAAGATTCACTACCCGGCTACGCCCCGGTAATCTTGATGAAACGCCCTGTGCGGAGCCGCACGCAGGGCGTTGTGGGGGCTGGGGGAGAACCCCCCCCGGCTACCCGATTAGGAGATTGATGTGCTCCTGATGTAACTATATGAAACACATAACTAGTTCCTGACTGATCTGGGACACCCACCAATCAACTCTCTCAGTAAATTCCAGGAATCAACCGATAACGCACACGTTGTGCATAGTCTCTATAGCCCGGCAACTCTTCCTGTAAAGTCTGGTCTTCAAGTACGGTTCTAATCACCGCGATGATTAATGCCACCGCCCCAGGTATCAGTGTCCATACCGAGCCCAAAGCAAGAACAATACCGAACAGTGCAAGAATATTTCCGGCATAACCCGGATGCCGCACAAACCGGTACGGGCCACTGTCACACACCACATGCCCTCGATCCGTCTGAATGCGCACCACGCTGGAGAAAAAGCGGTTCTCTGCCAATGCCCATGCAGCGAAAGCGTATCCGAGCGAGATCAAAATGAAGCCAATCACGATGAGCCATAGCGGAAATTCAGAGGACCAGTTATAGCGGTGGTCTAGCCCTGCTACTATGACCATAGGAAACCCGACACTCACCGCCATCAGTGGAGCAAGCACTTTATCCCAGGCTTTTGCGTTTTGGATATTTTCAATATTTTGTCTTTCGGCTGTTAATCCGGGATGTCGTTGTTCCGCCCATATGCGCCCACCAATAGCAGCGGCCAAGATCAGCATGGAATATAGCCACGCCTGCCACCAGCCGAGGTCCCCACCGCATATAAATAAAATCAGCGGGATTAGGAGATACACTACAACTAGTCTGACCCACTGGCGAGGGGATACTGTTTGAGCTGCCTCTTCACTAACCGTCTTCGCTGACATGTCATTCCCCAAAATAAAACGGATTTGAGTGTGTGCCTAACAACCTAAATCACTTGCCGCTCACGAACTAGACAACGCAGGGCCGCAGGCGTTCTAACGGTCAAGTGAATTTTTCGGTTAGCTGTTTTTATTTCGATATATCCTGCATTGAATGTTTTTCATTATGAACGGTTCCGGCAATTGCGATGCCAGCAAAAAGAATTACGATGTCTTTTATCAAATATTGACCTTCTGGGCTCGGCACAAAGGGTATTTGGACAAAACATACTTCAGGATGCATAAAAAAAGCCAATATAGTCCCGGGGATTCGTATAATCTGCAGTATTATTGAATACTTAACCCAAGGGGTGTAGATGAGACAGATTCCAATCGCAACCTCCCACCAACCTAAAACAGGTAGGACAAACTCTGGAGGGAAAAAATATATTGTATGAGCAAGGAGAGAAGTTGTTGTCTTAGCTCCAAATGGCTTAAGAAGGCCATACCAAATAAAAATGAACCCTAATGAAAGGCGATGGGCCTTGTGGCCATATTTATTAAATGCACGAAATATTTTCTGATCAATATCGGTCATTTTTTTTCTACCACATTTGCGTAAAATATTTTTTGTATTTCTTTTTCTTGTCCGCAGATGGTTGCCGTTAGCCTATTCATGAATTTCAAACACCGATCCAACTTTTTGATAACCGAGTTTCTCATAATATGCGTCTTCATCAGAAAACGCATAAACAGTCAAATGTCTAAAATCCATTTTTGTCTTAGCTATGAGCGTTCTTCCTATTGTTCTGCTCCTCAATTCTGGCACCACGAAAAGCTCACTAATATAGATAGCAAAGCCATCATCCGGAAGAGCCCTCAAGTACCCGCCGAACGCTCCATTGTCGTAGCAGACATATGTGATGCTTTCTAAAAGTCTTTTTCTGTAATTGCCGATAGCTCTTCCATTGGTAAATATATCCCAGTTGGAATCTTTTTTTATTGCTGATATCACAGTATCTTCATGTTCACGCTTGTATCTGAATATTTCCATGCGCAGAATTTCTCTGTTTGAAGGCTAACATCGACAGTAACTGCCGGAGTGAATTGGCAGCTTTTTCGTGCGTTTTATGTAAAAAAGAAGACAAGTTACGAAGGTCAGATTGACTGGCGGGGTTAGCACATTATTCTCTCCAGTATTGCGGTTGGTTGAGAGCTTCGGAACACCGGACCTTGCCAGTTAGCTTGCCGATAACTCCAGGCTTCAACTCTTGAACCATCCATGCATCCTCATTTTTTTGAGGTATGGAGTAAGGTGCTTCTAGCACCTAGCTTACCAGCTGGGATAAATCCAGTACTAGGATAATAATCTGGATGCCCTAAGACAAACACCAGCTCAACTCCTTGAGCATGCAACTCTTTCAATCCTTCCTTTATTAATGTTGTGCCCACTCCTACATTTTGTTGTTCCGGCAACACCGCCAGGGACACCAAAAGTTGAGCTGAAATAGTTTCTTTTTTTTGTATAATTTCCACTTTAGTGAACAGGATATGACCAATAATTTTCCCATCATCAACAGCAACTAATGATAACAAAGGCAAAGCAGTTTTATCATGAAAGAGATCCGATACTAATTTGATTAATTCATGCCCTTCTTCATCATCAAAGGCACTCATATGCACATTGCATATCTCGGTATTATCTAATTTGGTAGATCGTCTAATTTCCATTGCTACTTTTATTCATATGCTAATGTCGTTTTTGAGCTGCTAGCCAATGACATTGCAAGAAACTGACCCGCAGTTATTCCAGTCAGCTCTAAAAACCTGGTTATGTGTTTTCTTTGTTGATATTCAGAATTTTTTTTTATTTCTTCAAGTTCACGATGGATGTCCTTTGATGTCACGCTTGCGTTATAAACCATTATAATAAGTTTTACAGAGACCAAAAAAACACCAGCCTCCAGCAATAAATCATGGGTGAAACCGGTAGTAAATAAAGCCATTACAAAAAGAATAAACGTTATAACTATTACGATAATTGAACCCAACCCAAAATGTTTCATTTCAGCACCTTATTTATGGGACACATGTCTGATTTTTTTCATCTCTTGGGCAGCATGACCCTAAAAATGGTCCCTTTGGGAGCGTTATCTGAAATTTCCAATGATCCCTTATGCGCCTCCACAATTTTTCTGACAATAGCAAGGCCCAGTCCGGTTCCTTCCTTTTTGGTGGTAAAAAAGGGATCAAAGACTTTAGCTCTGTGGTCAAGTGAGATGCCACTGCCACAATCGGCCACATCAATGACAATATTATTATCTACCATGGATGTCTGTATTGACACTTTTTCCCTTTCGGGGGATGCCTGCACAGCATTCAGCGTTAGATTGGCAATCACCTGCTCCATGCGCATAGCATCAAAAGCAACGGCCGGGAGGTCCGGAGAAAGCAGGCTTTCAATTGTGACCTCCTTCTTTTGTGCTGTCTCCGCCACTATATTCAGACTGGTTTGCACTACTTCATTAAGAGATCCATGGGAAAGTTGCAGTGCCAGTGGCTTGGAAAAAGTGAGCATATTATGCATCATTTTTTCCAGCCGCTCCGTTTGCCGTATGATGATGTCTGATTTTTCACGATCCGGGTCATCATTTTTAAATTTCTTTTGCAGCAGCCTGGCAAGACCGCCAATGGCAACAAGCGGTGTTTTCATATCATGGGCCACGCCGGCAAGGGATTTGCCCATTGCCACAAGGCTTTCGGCCTTCAGCAACCGTTCATGGGCGATAATCTCGCGATCTTTCAGGACACCAATAAGCGCTGCTATGGAATTGTAGAGTGTCACCGACAGCATCCTGTCAAAATCATCTGGGGAGAAGCCATTCCAGTGCCAATAAACAAAGGGAAGGTAACATCCCGTAATCCCAAGAGAGGCTGCCAAGGCACCACGCAGGCCAAACCATAAGCCCGCCAAGACAATGGGCAGGAAATAGAGTTCCCCGTAAAAAACATGGTAGTGGTAGCGGCTCTGATCGGTAAGGTAATGTAAGAGGCTGATGCCGACCACCAGGATTACAATCAGTGTAATTTTTGTGTTTCGGGGCATATCTGTTTAAACTTCACTCGTTATCAAGGATTATCGGTGAAAAATCTTCCCGCTTGAATGTCAAAACCATAACGTGAAAATCACCGGTTCACCCGGTGTATTTTATTGTATACGCCCGACATGGGCGTGAACTACTGGGGTTAAAGTCCCCTGTAAGTGTTCCATGTAACGTTGTGAAACGTAACATAAATTACTAGCCGATGGCAAGGGTGTTACCGCGAGGTAGGGTCTGAAGGAAGCCGGAGTGCAAACTTGTGAGCTGACGGACAGAAACGTCATATAAGGCCGAGTCTCTGGGTAAGGCAGCACAACATGTCAACGCCCAAGGAACAGGAGATACGGTAAATGACGCGGTTGCACAAGGGAAGTTCACGTTCTTTCACCCCTCAAGGGGGTACTGAAGAGAGTTCGGGGAGACCTGTTTTCCATGCAACGTGATGTTTGTTTCCAGTGAAATAACCGGCAGGGCTACCGGTCCCCAAATGTCCCGGCACAAATGATGGAAGTCTCTGCCCATTTGTGAGATACGAAACAAAGATGAGCAGACAGGAAACAAGTTCATGTGGCGTCATGCGAAGTAATTCGTATGGTGTGAAAGCAGGAGTCAGCAAAAGCCATAGTAGCCAAATGCCGGGGGTAATGCCTCGGACACGGTGAAGGGCTGAACATCAAGGAGAGGAAAGGT
The DNA here is from genome assembly GCA_018820855.1 of Pseudomonadota bacterium. Lineage (GTDB taxonomy): Bacteria > Desulfobacterota > Desulfobulbia > Desulfobulbales > Desulfocapsaceae > Desulfocapsa. The sequence goes on from JAHJNL010000104.1 coordinate 5,026, forward strand.
ATTCATGGGCTCTGGACGTACGTTGAATCCGAATGGAGGAGTAATGTTCAGGCGCGGATTGAAAGAACCAACTCAAATCTTCACAGCCCGGCTACGGTCCGGCGACCTTGATGAACCGCCCTATGCGGACCCGCTTGTGGGGTGGTGTGGGGGCTGGGGGAGAAAAACCCCTGGCTACCCGATTAACTCTTGTTTTTTATTGTTTTATCTTGTCTTCCTGACCATGTTTTTATTTCAATTTTGTCTACTTTATCGTCGAGTAAATCTTTGATATCGTCAGATGCTGCTCCAAATGCTATTTCTTCACCACGAAAACCAACAGCGAAAAATACCTTGTCGTTTATTATGTCATCAATGTAGTTTGATAGCTCAATGAATTCATTTTCATGATCATCATCCTCAAATGAGTCATGATGTTCATGGTGCTTCCAGATGGACAAGGTAAGTTCCTTACCGTATGTTGATATGACAATATTCTTTTCTTCATCATTTGGATGAGAGATTGTAGCATTTAAATATTCTTCCTCTTCGTATGATTCCGCCATGATCTTATATTCATGATTCAAAGGGAACTTTGAAAGCATTGCTTTGAACCATTCATTGTATTTTTGTTGGGAAATCATTTGTTCTTTGGGGTTAACGCAATAATCAGCTGAAAACAGGGCAATGCGAAAATTCAATATGGCACATGCGCCCCGCCCTGTTTTTCTGCTGGATTTATTTGTTATGTTTTGCTAAGTGCATGTTTTAGGCATACCCACGACTTCACCAAATTGCTTCATTTCCCCCTTATATCTGTAGTGTTCGGCGGAAACGCAGCATTGATTTGTATCTTTTTTCTCCAAAAAAATAAGAATTTTCCACATGGTTTGAAGCACCTTAAGCACTTCTGTTTTTCCGACCTTTATTGGATTGACGGTAAGGTCAAGTTTAATTGTTTTACGCTTGTTCACGTCTACATGCGCTAAGTATTTTTTATCACCGGAGCTTTTTTGATTGGCATTAGTAAGTTCCATCCCATTCCCATTATAAACAAAACCAAGTTCCCACAAATGATTGTGGATAATTATGTCACGAAGAATATATATCTCATTAAGATCATCGGTGTACGGAAAATCTTGGTAAAGCTCAGGTAGATATCTAACTACAGGCGTCTTATCAATGTCTTTCTGACTGGCCTTTCTTACAAACCTCACTCTCATAACGTAAGACTCAAGGCATGCCACAGCTAACAAGCAGATTGACACCGAAAAACCATTTACATAGAAACCCGACTGGACATCGCTCTTCTCATGCTCTTTAAAGCGATCCAGGCGTTCAAGCAAAGTGCAAATGGGCTCGAAGTAGGAATTTCCGATAATAGTTACCAGGTCATTAATCATAATTTAGAAACATAACGGTTAGCATAACACGCCAAAACCGCATCTCGGTTTTGGTCAGTGTTGATGCGCTTGTTGAACGAAGCCGCTAACGCGGCGGAAAAAGGCAAACACAGTGTATAACTCCAGTAAGTGTCCAATCCCGGATACTTACAACAAAAAGGAGTGTACCATGAAATCATCTGAAGTAAAACGATTTGCATCCCTCTACGAACGTCATCTGAAATTACTCAAGCTCCAGGGGAAAAGCGACAGCACGATTAGTG
>JAHJNL010000001.1 GCA_018820855.1 Pseudomonadota bacterium
CAGGATTTTCGTGGTATAGGATTTGAAGCAGGCTGGGGCAGAAGCATGGATGGAATTAAAAAAACCATGAGTCTGCTGGCGGATCTTCTGGAGGCGCCGGATCACCAGAATCTGGAAAACTTTCTTGACCGTATCCCAATGATTTTCAATATCGTCATCCTCTCACCGCACGGCTATTTCGGTCAGAACAATGTTCTTGGTCTGCCGGATACCGGTGGGCAGGTTGTTTACATCCTAGATCAGGTCCGGGCTCTCGAACGTGAGATGAAAAAACGTATTTACAACCAGGGACTGGAGATTGAACCCCAACTTCTGATTCTCACCCGCTTAATCCCTGAGGCAGGAGAAACGACCTGTAACCAGCCCGAGGAACTGGTCAACGGCACGAACAATGTCCGTATCATTCGTATCCCTTTTCGCGAGAAGGATGGATCGATTGTCCCGCAATGGATTTCAAGGTTCGAGGTATGGCCCTATCTGGAAGATTTTTCCCGGGAAGTGGAAAAAGAGGTGCTGTCCCGACTCGACCGGCGACCGGACCTTATTATCGGCAACTATTCCGACGGTAATCTTGTCGCGACCCTTCTTGCACAACGCCTCGCGGTAACCCAATGCAACATCGCCCATGCCCTTGAAAAAACAAAATATCTCTATTCGGCATTATACTGGCGGCAAATGGAAGAACAGTATCATTTCTCCTGCCAGTTCACCGCCGATCTGATAGCCATGAACTCAGCTGATTTTATCATCACCTCAACCTACCAGGAAATCGCCGGCTCCAGCGATGTGGTGGGGCAGTACGAAAGCTACACTTCCTTCACCATGCCAGGCCTGCAGCGAATTATTCAAGGTATTGATGTTTTTGACCCCAAGTTCAACATCGTTTCACCCGGTGCCGATGAAGAAGTCTATTTTCCTTACACCGAAAGAGACCGCCGTCTTATCGGCCTGCATGGTGAGCTCGAACAGCTGATTTTTGGTGACCAACAGCCCGACAGCCGCGGCAGACTGGAAGATAAAACAAAACCGATTATTTTTTCCATGGCCCGCCTGGACCATATAAAAAATCTCACCGGCCTCATCCAGTGGTTCGGTGAAAGTAAACAGCTGCGTAATCTCTGCAACCTGTTGATTATTGGCGGAACCGTACATCCGGACAATTCCGGTGACAGCGAGGAAAGAGAGCAGATCCTGAAAATGCACGAACTTTTCGAGCAATATGGGCTTGAAGGGCAGGTACGGTGGCTGGGAGTGCGGTTGGATAAAAATCTGTCCGGTGAGCTGTACCGGTACATTGCCGATCACAAGGGAGCCTTTGTCCAGCCCGCATTTTTTGAAGCCTTCGGCTTGACCGTTATCGAGGCCATGGCCTCGGGTCTTCCCACCTTTGCCACCAGATATGGAGGCCCTCTGGAGATTATTAAGAACGGGGTCTCAGGATTTCACATTGATCCCAACCACGGCGACAAGGCTGCAGCAATACTGGTAGACTTCTTTGAACGCTGTCTGCTTGATCCTTCTCACTGGCTGCGACTCTCGGAAGGGGCGGTCAGACGTGTGGAAACAAAATATACCTGGGAACGATATGCGAAACGGCTGCTCTCTCTGACCTGCATCTACGGCTTCTGGAAATACGCCACCAACCTGGAACACCAGGAGACAAGCCGTTATCTGGAAATGCTCTACCATCTCCAGTTTCGGCCGCTGGCTGCTAAAATTCAGATGAAACTGTAATGGCCCAGACCGTCGATGATACCGGCGGCATAGTTATGCAAGCTGAAATAGATATTCTGCCGTCCTTTCAGTTTCTCCAGCTCTTGGCTGTAGTTGCCGACAACCAGTCCGCAGGCCTTGCCTGAAAGCATATCTTCATCATTGCCGGAATCCCCTGCGACCATCACGTTCAGTGGCGAAAATTCATATTTGTAGCACAGGTAGTCGATAGCCTTGCCTTTGGATGCGCGTACCGGAACAATATCCAGAAATTGTCCGTGTGAATAAATAATCCGGCAATGCAGACCAGCCTCCTGGAGTATATAATAGACCCAGAAGAGGTAATCATAATCATCTGCCATATAGTAGCTGATTTTATGACTGCGCTGTCCTTCAGCTTCCTGAAAAGTCAGGAAATCGATTTTCCCCAGTACCTCTTTGATGTCCTCCGGCCTCCACTGATGGGAGATATGCCGCTGCCAGCCCTTGTCTATGCGCAGATCCGGACCATAGTATATTTCCGTGCCAACAGAACAAATGATGATATCGGGCATGGGAATATTGTTTTCGGTCATGGCACTAATGGTCAGCTCCAGGCTGCGGCCTGTAGACATGCCCCAGGCAAATCTGTCGCGGTGACTTTCAAACAAGGTGAAAAGTAGCTGCATGCTCGCATCGTCACCAACCAGAGTATTATCGATATCCGTGATCATCAATCGGTTCAAGCCGGTGAGCCGCTTGCCGAACGAAGGTGGTTGCAATGCAGATTGACTTTCTCTGGATTTTTCTGCCTGCGCCTTCATTACCGGCAGAAATTTTCTGAATTGCTCCATGGTTTTTTCACAATGAGCCGGCCAGGAATAATGGCTGCGGACTCCGTTGATTCCATTATTTGAAAATGTATTCCAGGCCTCCCCATCAATGAGAATAGACAGGACAGCATCACCAATCTCAGCGGGACTGCCGGCGTCAACCAGTATCCCGTTTTCACAGTTTGCAACAATTTCTACCGGTCCGCCGTCATTTGTGGCTACGATGGGAAGACCGCAGGCAGATGCCTCGATCAGGGTAAGACCGAAAGGTTCGGTCATGGCGGGATTTACAAAGACACCACGGCTTTCAGCGCACAATCTATAGAGTTCGGGAACCTCTGTAGAAAATTCATGCTTTTTAGGGATAGCCAGTTTTCCGTACAGGTCATAGCGATCCATATGCAACAGCATTTCAGTCAGGACCGACTGCTCATTTTCCCCCATCGTTAAGATATCACCGCGGATACCGGCAAAAATAGCGAGGTTGGCAATGGCCCGCAATTCTTTGTTCGTGCCGTAGGCCTCAATCAAGCCGGCAATATTTTTCCGATGGTCCGGCCGGCACAGAGCAAGTATAAAAGGCTTTTCCGGACTACCCCAAAAACGATGCAGCTCTTCCAGCAGCGTAATTCTGGTCTGCTTGACCTCCTCGTTGAACAGATGGCTGTCAAGCTGGGGATCATAATAAGGATAAAAGGATTCCAGGTCGATACCGGGCGCAATAACAGTAAACCTGTTATGTCCACCGTTATCATAAAGCCCATACTGTTTATCTATCTCCTGCTGGGTGGAGGTGATGATCAGGTTCGCTTTTTCTATGATCTCCTCTTCTATATCAATACGGGTATTAATTTTATACTGTCTGTCAATCCTTGCCTCACTGAGACCATCCTCAAGAAGTTTGACCTTCTTGTTTTTACCCATGGAATGGCCGGTGAAAACAAAGGGGGTGTCAAAAGCGGCGGCAAGCTCCATAGCGATATATCCGGCATCGGCATAGTGGCCGTGGAAGAGGTCGGGGATTCTATTCTGGGACTTGAGGAAACGGATCGTTCCGTCAATAAATTCTTCAAGATGCGGCCAAAGGAGTTCCTTTCGTATATATTTTCGGCCGCCGCAGCGGATGCGAACAATTCGAGATTTTGCTGAGAGCTGTTCTATGGGCCTGGCATACTCTGGGCCAACAGCTTTATCGTCAATAAGTCTGGTCACCAAATCGACCCGAGCGACATCATCCCGTTCGCCAAGTGCGCTGGCAAGTTCCAGAACATATTTTACCTGACCACCGGTGTCGGCATCTCTGCCAAGCTCCGGCATTGTTCCACGTATCAGGCCGTGGATACTGAAAAGTTGAATGTACAATCCTTCGTATTCCATGCGTTTTCCACCGATCGTAGTTTCCTGGTAAGCTGCTTTGCCGGAATTTCAGGTGAATCCGTTGACCTGCTTGCCTGTATTATTCCGGGCTCGGCAACTTTTCATAGAGTGTCATTTTTTCGTAATGGTACGTGACAAGCCGTTTCTTGCTGTTGTAACTATCCGTTAACACGTTGCATTTCCAAGAAGCCATACTCTTACAGAAAAGGAAGTACGGCAGCCGTACGCTTTCACTAATGAATTGTGGGGGAGAAATGATCATACTCTTTCTTTGCCATTCATTCTCTTGCTTTGATTTTCAAGGATAGCTGATTCGCTGCAAATTTTCTTGAACACAGACAACATATAGAGGAAACAAAGTAATTGAATTTATTATGGCACAATACTCAAATTATGCAATAACTTAATCAATTAGCAACCATGCACAGCCGTGAGATGAAAGAATGAAGAGTCAACAACAGATAGTCGAAACAAGAGACGGAAATAAATTAGGTCAATTCCTGGACAAGACCAAGAATGACAGCCTGTAAAAGAGGTCAGCGGAGCTTCTCCTGAAAATAAAATATGAGAAAAACGGCTGCTTTTTTACGCATACGTTATATGATGGTATAAGGGAGAAACATTGAATAATTAGATTTTTCGCTCAGATCAATAAACGGCGAATTGGCAACGTGTATCATCCACTTGATATGTAATCATTTTTTACTCAACAATGATATAGCATTGGGTAAAGAAACAATTATTCAAGGTAGCCTGACGTTTTTCCCAGAATAAAGTGCTTGGCCGAAAAGATCATTTATGAACACGCACTCTCAGCCATCCCTTTCATTGCCATGAAACGCTATCCTTTTGCCGCACTCCTCGACAAGACAAGCCCCCCTGAAGGACTGCTACTCCTGGTGCTCGCCGTTCTTATCGGGAGCTCCACCGGCTTAGCTGCTGTTTTTTTTATTCAGCTTATCGCTATCATCCAGAATCAGTCATATAGCACTGTTCAACTCCTTTTCCCTCATCTGGGCGTATGGAGCTATGTCTTTGTGCCCATTGCCGGCGCCTTGCTTGCGGGCCCTCTCATTGCCTGGTTTGCCCGGGAGGCAAAAGGACATGGCGTCCCTGAAGTTATGCAGGCCTTGGTCTTGCGTGGTGGCAGGATTCGTCCGCGAGTGGCTATTGCAAAAATAATTGCCTCGGCCTTGTGTATCGGAACCGGTGGATCTGCTGGTCGTGAAGGACCCATTGTCCAGGTCGGTTCCACTCTTGGTTCTGTAACTGGCCAGATTCTCCACCTCTCGGATGACCGCATAAAAAATCTGGTGGCCTGCGGTGCAGCATCTGGGATCGCAGCAACGTTTAATGCACCCATTGCCGGTGTCGCCTTTGCCATTGAAGTATTGATGTGTGAATTGCAAGTGCGGACATTTGGCAACGTGGTTATTGCTGCAGTGTCTGCTTCTGTTGTCAGTCACCTTTACCTTGGTGCCCGGCCTGCCTTCACAGTGCCTTCATATACGATGGACTCGCCGATAACCATACTCTTTTATCTGCTTCTCGGACTTGCTGCCGCTCTTGTTGGTGTATTCTTCATTCGTATGCTGGCCTGGTTTGAGGACATTTTTGATAACTGGAAATTTCCCCTTTCACTTAAACCTGCGGTGGGGGCGCTACTCCTTGGTTTACTTGGCTTTTCATATCTGCAACTCCCCGGCATCAACTTCAACAACCCAACCGAGTACCAACTTGGCATGCCGCTGATTGAAAATATTCCCCATGTTTACGGCTCAGGTTTCACCTTTATCGAGGAGGCACTCCATGGGAATACCAGTTTCCTGATTATGGCCCTACTCGTCTTCTTAAAACCTCTTGCAACATCACTTACCCTCGGTTCCGGAAATTCTGGAGGTGTCTTTGCCCCATCACTTTTTATCGGAGCAATGCTTGGAGGGGCCATGGGCAAACTTTTTTCCGCCTGGCAACCAGAACTCGCCGGGCCATCAGGGGCCTATGCCTTGGTAGGCATGGCTGCAGTTTTTTCTGCTTGTGCCCGTGCACCACTCACAGCCATGCTCATTGTCTTTGAAATGAGTAATGACTACGCGCTCATTTTACCCCTCATGCTCACTGCGGTTACAGCTTCTCATCTTGCTCAGTACCTCTATCCAGAGTCCATCTACACCAATAAACTGGCCCGACGCGGCATACGATTTGCACAGGGGCGGGATATGGATATTATGCAAGGGGTACAGGTCCGTGAAGTAATGAACAGAAAACCGCTTACCATTAACAAAAACCAACCTCTTGCCGAACTATACCAACAGTTTCAAGAGACTAATCTGCTAGGTTTCCCAGTCCTTGATAACGAAAAAGTACTGTGCGGAATAGTCACTCTTCAGGATCTGGAAAAAAAACTTTCTCAATCCGAGATAAATCTTCGCAGCTTAAAAGTTGAAGATGTGGCAACCCTGGATCCTGTGACAGTCTTTGCTGATGAACCTATCTGGACTGCCATTCAAAAAATGGCCCCCAGAGACCTTGCCCGACTGCCGGTTGTCGCAAGATCTTCAGAAAAACAATTGCTCGGGTTAATCAGTCGCAGCGATATCCTCAGAGCCTATGATATCGGTATTGTCCGCAAACAACGGGGCCAGTTGCTTCAGGGACAAATCACTCTCCGTCGGCAGCAATATAATGATTTCATGGAATTTCGTCTCAAACCCGAACAAAATGCTATAAATATAAAGCTCAAAGACTTGGATCTCCCCAAATCAATTAATGTGATCTCTGTTGAACGTAACGGAGTACTCCTTATTCCCAGAGGCAGTACCACTTTTATCAGTGGCGATATTGTCACCTTGTTTGGCAATAAAGAGACTATTAATCAGGCATATTTGAAATTTACAGGAGAAAGAAATAAAATTTTCATGTAAGCAAAGTCTCCTCTACGGTCCGAGTAACCCTGCACCAGA
>JAHJNL010000016.1 GCA_018820855.1 Pseudomonadota bacterium
GTTGAACGGTTATGGAAATCGGTAAAATACGAGCGAGTCTATTTGCATGCCTATGACTCGGTCAACGAAGCTCGTAAATCGATCATGCAATATCTGGACTGGTACAATCGATCCAGGCCACATTCAAAATTAGGTAAAAAACACCTGACGAGGCATACGCCGTGATGCTGCCCACGGTCGAACTGGCAGCATAAAATCAAGCAGAGATTCCACTTAACAAACGTGAAATGCTGTTCAAACGATCGGAGCCACCTCTTATGACCTTTCACTCAAGATAGTTAGGAAGAAGGGTAAGTTGCGATTTTGCTTAAATGCTTGAGCTTGCCAATGGATTCTTTAACTATGGCTAAAATTGGAAGTAATTAAGTATGGTGCTCAATGATCTGCCTTAATTATCAGATAGTTACGGACTGATATGCTTCAATAATATGTTTTACACCAGCATTGTTGCCCAGTTGTATCCTCTGATAGTGATTAAGTGTTTTGGTAAGATAATTCACAGCGTTTTTTGCTTGTTCAACGGTATTAGTTTCCCAAATTAGGTTGCCAACGGTGCTAACTTTTGGTCGCTGCTTGTTCATGTCCGTAGCAACTGAGACTATTAAAATTTCATAAACGCGTTGATTTTCTTCAACTAACGCTTCAGCTTGAAGGCAGAAATCAAGTTGGATTAGTTGTTGTCGCAATGTAAATTGGTGGTGAACAGGACACAAGAGGAAATCGATATTGGTTGTAGGGTGACTTTGATAAATAGCTTTGACAAACTGGGTCACTAAATCGCCGCCCACTCCGGTTATAATCACTAAATGCTTTCCCTCATATTGTCGTAATGGTAGTGCAGTTACATCAATACAATGTGTTTGCCATTGTGTACCTGTGGCTGACAACTCTTTGGGGTGAAATCGCTGTAGTTTGTTTTCCAGTTCGCTCATAAGTTCAGGAACAATATCAACAAAATGAATGTATAATGCAGCTTGTCGAGATAATAAGGCAGCTCCCAATAAGCCGTGGTCACAACAACAATCCCAAATGTGGGTATATTCAGATGTAACCATTGATTCGATTTTTTTTAATCTTTTACCGAGTTTCAAGGTCAATGCCTATCCTATGAGGTGTAAATGTGGTTTACTAGTCAAAAGCTGGAGCATTATAATGGTTTCCTGCCTTGAATCTATGAATTTCTTACTATCGCCCAAACTGAAGGTGTCTACTGCATCGCTGGTATAATACAAGATTTCGAAAGTAAATATACCTCCCCTAAACTGGCACAGGGCAGATTTGAGAAGATGCAGGAACATCTTCGACGTCTGCTTTGTCTCAGCGTTTAATCTTGCCAATTGCAGCCCTAAAGGTAAGAACAGTCCACACAAAAATAGTATTTGAAGAGACAAAAAACATAGCCTAACGTTAACTTCTACCAACAAGCTTACCTCAGTCTCTGACTGACAAAATTAACTTCCGTTTATGCCATCTCAATCAAGCCATGTTATCGATGCCTTATTTAAAGCATTCACCGACGCTTCCTCTGACATCATCCACCTGAATGATGAGCAGGGAAATATTCTCTATGTCAACCAGGCCAGCGAGAAGTTGCTAGGCTACCCGGAAAACGAGTTGCTACACACGCCTGCCTTCAACCTTATTCATGAGGAAGACCGACCTCTCATTAACGAGGATATGCGAATCATTGCGCCAAACAACGCCCTTCCAGCCAGAGAAATTCGACTCAAAAAAAAGGATGGCAGCTATCTTGATGTGGAGGTACAAGGTTTCTTCGTGCTAATCGAGGAAAGAAGGCTTCTTGGGGCAGTTATCCGTGACATCAGTGTCCGTAAAGCTCGCGAAGAACAAACGCAACTCTTAACCAAGAAGAAGCTGGAATCAGTGGGTGTGTTAGCTGGAGGTATTGCTCATGATTTTAATAATCTCCTTGCAGCAATTCTAGGTAACATCGAATTAGCAGAAGCTTACACAGACTCCACTAGTAAAGCACATCCTCTTTTAAAAGAAGCCAAAAAAGCTTCAATCAGAGCAAAAGGGCTTAGTCAGCAGCTCCTTACTTTTGCAAAGGGTGGTGATCCCGTAAAACGTACTTCTTCAATCGCTAAAATCATAACCGATTCTACTAATTTTGTTCTGCGTGGAAGTTCAGTAGTATGCGACTACGATATTCCAAACGATTTGTGGCCCGCTGAAGTTGATACCGGCCAGATAAGCCAAGTAATTCACAATATAATTCTTAATGCCCGTTATGCTATGCCTAAAGGAGGCGTAGTTGAAATAAATTGCCAAAATATTCCAGATATCAGCAAGGAATTACCCTCATTACCTTTCGGGCAATATCTTAAAATTACTATAGTTGATTCCGGTTCTGGTATCCCGTCAAAATATATTGATAAAATATTTGACCCTTATTTCACAACCAAACAGGAAGGAAGCGGTTTAGGTCTGGCAATTTGTCATTCAATTATTCGCAAGCATGGTGGAAATATTTCCGTGCAATCAGAAATAGACCAGGGAACTGCCTTTACTATATTTTTACCAGCTTCTTCTAAAATCCTCGAAGAGCCTACTTCATCGAAACCTGATATTGTCGAGGCTGTGCGTAAAGCCACCATTATGGTGATGGATGATGAATACATTGTGCGGTACATGTTAAAACAAATGCTTTCTCACTTAGGCCATGAAGTTCTTATGGCAAAAAACGGCCACGAAGCAATTGAAATATACAACGAGTATGTTAATAGCAATCGTACTATTGATATCGTCTTTATGGATTTAAGTATCCCAGGTGAGAAAGGTGGTAAAGAGACAGTGTTGGAAATATTGAAAATCAATCCAGATGCAAAAGTTGTCGTGGCAAGTGGTTATTCAAATGACCAAATTATGGCTAATTATCAAAAACATGGCTTCATAGCTTCCATTGCAAAACCGTTTCAATTGTCTGAAGTAAATAAGCTAATTAATGCTGTTTTGGAATAGCAAGTCTATCGATTTGAGATTGCCCTATCGAAGGTATTAAGATCCCGACAATTCCAATACAGTGGATGCCTATTATGCACCTTTACATAGAAAATATTTCCAGAACATCACGGATGAGAATGATTTGTCGCTAACTGTTAGCTATGTTAAAATCTCGATGCGATATTTGTCAGCTCAGGTCATGACTTCTACACTTTTAAAACATGCAATGTTGGTTCCAAACCTCGCGTAAAATGGTTTCAAACCTCGTGTGTGGCTACAGTGGACACCATTTTCGGCTGATGGACAACTATGTGGACACCAAACAAATCAAGGACTTAGAAGAATATCTCCTAAGTCCTTGATATATTTGGTAGCGGGGGCTGGATTTGAACCAACGACCTTCGGGTTATGAGCCCGACGAGCTACCAGACTGCTCCACCCCGCGTTACGTCTCCAATTATAGACTAAGGCGAGGGGATTGTCAATAGTAAATCGATTGTAGTCGGGGGCAAAAGAGAATTATTTTCAGGCTGTTTCAGGAAGCAGGGCCTGCAGGAGGGGGATGATATTGGTCGGCAGGGGAGTCAATTTTCCTTTACGGTTGATGGAAGCATGGAGGGTATGGCCCTTGGCCAGAAGCAGCTCTTTGCCAGTTGCACTCTCCTTTCGCAGAATTTTGTATGTGAATTTGCAGGTGATTTTTTGGAGTTCACTGAGCCGGGTTTCTATGATGAGCAGGTCATCATAGCGGGCCGGGGCCTTAAAGCGGGTGTAGCATTCGATAACCGGGAAGAGTAAGCCGAGCTCTTCTATCTCTCGGTAGGAACAGACGTTTTCCCGCATGAGTTCGGTGCGTCCGATTTCAAAAAAACGGAGGTAGTTGGCATTATATACAACTGCTGCCGCATCGGTATCTCCATAGAGTACCCGGTAATGGCAACGATGGCTTTTATCTTCCACTGACTGAGTGCCTTGTAGGTAGAGTTCTTATTTCTTGTGAGAGAAAACGAACAGTTATACTGCTAATCATTTGCGTTGTCAGCCAGATGTTCACAAGGTACTGACACCAGTTAAGAGACGGCTGAAAACGATTCTTAAGGGCTACGCCTGTCGTTGAAGAAGTTTCCACATCAGGGCCTCGCCATTGGGGAGAGTCCCTCCCTCTTCTTGACCTGCAATATCTCCGGTCTTCTCTGAAAAATTGAGGCCACTGCCTTTTTTGTCTTCCCGGGAGTCGTAGAGGAGAGTGGGAACGGGACTGTCTGTGTGGGTGCGCAGGGAAAGGGGGGTGTAATGGTCCATGGTGGCGATTATTCGAAAAGTCTCTTTCCTCTCCTCAAGACCTCGGAGAATAGGGGCCACAATTTTCCCGTCAAAATCTTCAATGGCCTGGATCTTGTCCTGGAGAAGGCCCTGATGTCCGGCCTCGTCTGGTGCTTCCACATGGACAAAGACATAATCTTGTGTTTTCAGGCAGTCCAGGGCGGCATCGGCCTTTCCCTTGTAGTTGGTGTCAATGTAGCCAGTGGCGCCTGGGACGTTGATGATATTCAGGCCGATGTTGACGCCAAGACCTTTGAGTAGATCCACCGCAGAGATCAGACTTCCGCGCAGGCCAAACCGATCAAACATGGACGGTACTGCCGGGAGTTTCCCTTCGCCCCAGAGCCAGATACCATTGGCCGGATTCTTTCCGGCCTGTATCCTTTTCTGGTTCAGCGGATGATTCTCCAGGACCGTGCTCGTCTTGAGAAGGAGTTCTTTCCACTCGGGCACGGCCATGTAGCGCTGCCAAGGCTCTGTTACGTCTTTTTCAATATAATCGTGAGGGGGTACTGTATCCATGAAAGGATAATCGCCTCCCACTACCAAAATGTGTCGGTAACTGACTCCGGCCTTGAAGTGGAATCGATCTGTACTGCATGTCCTTTCCAAGGCTTCGATAAGCTGATGGGATTCGTCACTGGAGATGTGGCCGGCCGAATAGTCGATCATGCGGACTCTGCTTTTGGTTTCCCGGCTGAGAGTAACGAGGTTGCAGCGAAAGGCTGTTTCGTCTGCATCAAGTTTTACTCCCATGGCCGCAGCCTCCAGCGGGGCGCGGCCGGTGTAGTACTCTTCAGGCCTGTAACCCAGAAGGGAGAGGTTGGCCACGTCTGAGCCGGGTGGGTAGCCGGCAGGGATGGTGCGGGTGCGGAAAAGTTCTCCCCGCTGGCAGAGGCTGTCCAGCGTCGGGGTCTTTGCTGCTTCAAGCGGGGTGCGGCCGTCCAGCTCGGGCATGGGGAGGTCTCCCATGCCGTCACCTACAAGGATAAGGTATTTCATCGGTTTTAAGTAGGATTACTCGTCAGTTGTCAGGATTCGGATTTTTACCGTGGCCTCGGTGCATACATCCAGGGCATCGATTTCAGCGATTGCCTGTTGCACGGCCTCTTCATTTGCCACATGGGTATGGATGACGATGTATACCGGTTCATATTCGTGACGGCTTTTCTGGATGACGGATTTGATGGAAATATTATGCGTTCCAAAGATTCCGGAAATGGTAGACAGGACTCCGGGCTTGTCCAGAGCCGTGATGCGGAAGTAATAGGCACAGGACAGCTCTTTCATGGGGGTGATTTTAGGGATGCCAATATTCTCCGGCAGGTAAGAGAGTGCCGGAACCCTGTTGACAGAGCCGCAGAGGATGTTTCTTCCGATGTCCACAACATCAGCGGCGACCGCACTGCCTGTGGGCATCATTCCGGCACCCAAGCCGTAGAGAAGGACATTGCCAACGGTGTCCCCGGTAAAATGGATGGCATTATAAGCCCCATTGATATTGGCAAGCATATGCGATTCAGGAACCATGGTGGGGTGCACCCTGGCTTCCACATGGGAACCGTGATTGCGGCTGATGGCCAAGAGTTTGATGCGACAGCCGAATTCCCGTGCAAAATCGATGTCAATGGGTTTGATATTGCTGATTCCCTCAGTGTGAATGTCATTGAGATGAACATATTTTCCGTAGGCGATGGTCATAAGAATGGCAAGCTTGTGAGCCGTATCAATTCCTTCTACATCATAGGTGGGGTCAGCCTCGGCAAATCCTTGTTCTTGAGCATCCTGCAGCACTTCAGCAAAGGGGACGCCATGATCGGTCATCTTGGTGAGAATATAATTTGCGGTGCCGTTCATTATGCCCATGATGGACTCGATACGATTGGCAACCAGGCCTTCTTTCAAAGATTTAATTACCGGGATGCCGCCTCCTACACTTGCTTCAAATCCCACTTCCACATTGTTGGCTACAGCTGCCTGAAAAATTTCCTTGCCATGGATAGAGAGCAGAGCCTTGTTGGCAGTGACAACGTGTTTTCCATGTTTAATCGCTTCAAGAAGAAAAGTTCGTGCCGGTTCCATACCGCCAATCAGTTCTACAACAATATCGATTTCAGGATCGGTGAAGATGTCGCCTGCATCTTTTGAGAGGATGGTCCCGCTGAATTGTTCAGGCAGGGCATCGATATTGATGTCAGCTACCCGGGAGAGGACGACTTGAGCACCAACTTTGCGGAGTAGTCGGTCTTTCTGTTCGTGAAGGGTCTGTGCCAGTCCGCTACCTACGGTGCCGAACCCAATAAGGCCCACATGTATCTGTTTCATAGCTCGTTGTTTGTGTCGTGTTATTGTTAAGCCACAAAATGGGGGAGTGGCCTTTGTTGAATGATGGAAGGAAACCTAATTTTCAGCATGGAAAGTACTCTCTTTCCATGGGAAAGTCAAAAAGTAAGAGCGGATATTTTAGTGGCGAGGGTTTTGTTTTTGGATTATATTTTCAATTTGTTGTTTTTGAGTGAGTATTCATTCACAGACAAGTTCAGGCAGGTATTGATTGTATCCGTTTTTCCGGTTATCTGAAAAATCTCAGTCAGCTCCAGCGATTTCGGGATATTTGTGCTTTTTCCCGTGCCTGCTGATGAGATTTTTCTTATAACCAATATTATCTTTTCGGGCTTGTGCTCAGGCCTATACAATTTGCTTAAAGGAGAAAAACATGGCTGTAAACATTCTTGCATTTGGACCAAACGGAAGTGGTAAAGGAACTCAAGGCGCCATTGTCAAAGATAAATACGGTATGGATCACATCGAATCCGGTGCCATTTTCCGCGAGCATATCAAGGGTGGAACCGAGCTCGGTAAAAAGGCAAAAGAGTATATCGAGCGTGGTGATCTGGTCCCTGATGAAATAACAATTCCCATGGTTCTTGAGACTCTGGCCAAATCCAAGGAAAAAGGTTGGCTGCTTGATGGCTTCCCTCGTTCACTTGCTCAAGCAGAGGCCCTGGACAAAGCCCTTAAAGAGGCAGGGATGGAACTCAACTACATCATGGAGATCGTTCTTGATCGTGAGATAGCCAAAGAGCGTATCATGGGACGTCGTCTCTGTGCCAATGACAACAATCATCCCAATCACATAGCTTTTGAGGCCATCAAGCCTGTTGAAAAAGATGGAAAGCTGGTTTGTCGTGTCTGCGGAGGTGAATTGAGTGCCCGTGCTGATGATCAGGATGAGGATGCCATCAATAAACGTCATAATATCTATTATGATACCGAGACCGGAACCATGGCAGCAGTTAACTACTTCAAGGGTGGGAGTGCCAAGGTGATTTCTGTGGATGGCTCTAAATCCATCAAAGAGGTAACTAACGCTATCCTGGAAAATCTGGATTGATACTCTAATATCTGGATAAGATAGTCTTTTCAGTCTGGGCATGTCAGCGGCAACTGCTGATATGCCCGTTTTTTTTTGCCTTTTTGATCAAGATCTTTTAGATTCCCATTCTGCTTGGGTTTTGTCTGGCGCTCAGGGGCAAAATTTGTAAGCACTTAATCGGAGGCAGGTTCATGACAACCTCTTCTCTGTTCTTGTTTGTCTGTCTTCTCCTATGGAGCTGAATTTGTATGGAACATATTGTTGCCGATGCATTGATAAATTCCGTGATGGCCAAGGAGGCCTTTGTCAAGGAAAGTGGTAAGGCTATTGTGGAACTGGCCTGTCAGATGGTGGTGACCATCCGTCGCCAGGGTAAAATTCTTATTTTTGGCAACGGTGGCAGTGCGGCTGATGCCCAGCACATGGCCGCTGAATTTGTTAACCGTTTTCTCATTAACCGCAGGCCCATGGCAGCTATTGCCTTGACCACGGATACCTCGACGATCACTGCCATCGCCAATGATTTTTCTTTTGAAGAAATATTTTCCAAACAGGTGCAGGCACTGGGGAAACCGGAGGACCTGGCCCTGGGTATCTCCACCAGTGGCAGTTCTGCTAATGTCATCAAGGCGATAGAGGTAGCTAAAGAGATTGGCATGCGTACTGCCGTTCTCACCGGAGGACTGGCGGGAGACGGCGGTGAGCTGGGAAGGATCGCCGACTTCACCTTGAATGTCCCTGCGGCCAAGACGGCCCATATTCAGGAAGTCCATCTCTGGGTGGAACACTTGCTCTGTGAAATCGTGGAAAGGGAGATCTTTGGTGAAGATTGAACCTCTTGATTTCAGCGGCCTGAAGACATATTCCCTTCATGATCGTTATTCCAAGGTGACTGTGGAGCATTTCGGAACTCCGATCAAGGAGAATTCCAGCCTGCGTACCTTTCTTGCCTCCCTTCCCGACCAGCTCCTCGGGCATGATTTCCCCGAACTTGTCCGGTGCCTGGCCAAGGTCCATCGCAGTGGTAGGCCTATCCTGGTAGGAATGGGTGCCCATGTGATCAAGGTGGGACTCAATCCGGTGCTCATCGACCTGATGGAACGTTCCATCATTACCGGACTGGCAATGAATGGGGCCTGTATTATCCACGATGCCGAGATTGCCATGGCGGGGTCCACTTCAGAAGAGGTGGGGGATGTACTGGGTGACGGGGCTTTTGGAGCGGCTCGAGAAACCGGTGAGGTATTAAACGGTGCCATTTCTCTTGGGGCCAGAGAGGGCATAGGCATGGGCCAGGCCGTGGGGGAATATCTCCTCACCAGGGGATTTCCCCATAACGACAAGAGCTTACTGGCAACTGCGGCCAGGCTTGGCATCCCGGTTACTGTTCATGTTGCCATTGGAACTGATATCATACATATCCATCCTTCTGCCTCAGGAGCAGATATCGGAACGACGTCGCATCATGACTTTCGCCTGTTCTGTCGTGAGGTCGCTGCTCTGCAAGGGGGCGCTTATCTTAATATCGGATCTGCCGTACTGCTGCCCGAAGTCTTTTTGAAGGCCCTGACTTTGGTGAGAAATCTCGGGTATCGAGTGGATGACTTCACCACAGCCAATTTTGATTTTATAAAACAATATCGTTCTCTGACAAACGTGGTTCACAGGCCTACGGCCCAGGGAGGTCGGGGGTACAATGTTACCGGACACCATGAGTTGATGATTCCTCTTCTTGCCGCATCTTTGCTTGATGAATTGAGCGAAAGCTGTTAGAACACGCTGGATTGAATGGAATTGGTTGTGCTGTAATGCTTTGATATAGTATCGATTATTTGGAAGCCAGAGGCTGCACAGGCCCGAGTGATAACTGGTACGTTTTAAGTGTAAAACTAATCAGATTGACTTCTGTTTGACTCTTGAAACTGACTTCATTAATATTTTTTTCGGGGTCGTTGGACCCCTTTGCTGGATAATTATGAGTGAACAGACAAGCACAAAACGGCCGGGTAAGGTTTATCTTGTGGGCGCAGGTCCCGGTGACCCTGGATTGATAACTGTGCGTGGAAAATATCTCCTCGGTAAGGCAGAGGTTGTGGTGTATGACTACCTGGCAAGTCCCAAACTTCTCAAGTATGTGCCCAAAAATGCAGAGTTGATCTATGCCGGAAAAAAAGGCGGGGTGAAGCATACTCATACTCAGGATGAGATCAACCAGATGCTTGTGGATTGGGCCTTGACTGGAAAAACAGTTATTCGTCTCAAAGGTGGAGATCCTTTTATCTTTGGGCGTGGCGGAGAGGAGGTTGAGGTTCTGGCCAAGGCCGGTGTAGACTTTGAGGTGGTCCCTGGGGTGACCTCAGCCACTGCTGCTGCCACCTATGCCGGAATTCCCATCACCCACCGAGAGTACACTGCGTCGGTGGCCTTTCTTACTGGCCATGAGGATCCGACAAAGCCAGGCTCTAAGATAGATTGGGCCAAACTGGCGACAGGTGCCGGAACTCTGGTTGTGTATATGGGTATTAAAAACCTGCCGACTATTGTCAAAAATCTCATTGACAACGGGCGCGACCCTAAAACCCCTGTGGCCGTCGTACGCTGGGCATCTACCCCAGAGCAGCGTTCAGTTGTGGGGACTCTGGAGACCATTGCCGAGATAGTCCATGGGGCAGATATCAGGCCGCCTGCCCTGATTATAGTCGGCGAAGTCGTTACCCTGCGCGATACTATAAACTGGTTTGAAAAACGTCCTTTGTTTGGAAAACGGATTGTGGTCACCAGAACCAGGGAGCAGGCCTCAGAATTGGTGGCGGGACTGGAAGAATGCGGGGCCAATTGCTTGGAGTTCTCAACGATTCAGATCGAACCTGCGGAGTCGTATGAAGTCCTGGATGAGGAACTTGATCGTCTTGATGAATATCATTGGATACTCTTCACTTCCCTCAATGCTGTGAACTATTTTTTTGAGCGCCTGTACAGCAAGGGGAAGGATGCCAGAGACATGAAGGGGCCTGGTGTTGCAGCTGTGGGAAAGGCAACGGCAGATCTTCTTATGAATTATGGTGTCCGGGCAGACCTCTTACCCGCAGTTTTTACCGGAGAGGGGTTGGCGGAGAGTCTTCTTGATCAGGGCGTGGAGGGGCGAAATATTCTTATTCCAAGGGCGGTAAAGGCGCGGGAAATCCTTCCGGAGACCCTGCGTGGTGCGGGGGCACAGGTGACGGTTGCCCCAGTGTACCGGAATGTGGCCCCGGAGGGTAAAAGGGAACAGCTTCGCGAGCAGCTCGAGTCCGGAGAGGTGGACATGGTAACTTTCACCAGTTCTTCCACCGTGCGCAATTTTCTGTCAATGGTCGGTACGACTGATCGTGCTGAACTTAATGCTCTTATGCGCGATGTGGTAATTGCAGCAATTGGTCCAATTACTGCAAAGACTGTCACGGATAATGGGCTGCAGGTCCATATTCAGCCAGAATCTCATACCATTCCTGATATGATACATGCTATCGTTGAGTTTTATAAGGCACAAAAAGCAGGGGTGTAATATACACGACTTCACTCCTGTTACAGGGGGAATTCAATTCGACAGTAGCGAAGATACCTCTCTTCTTCTGCGTGGTGAAGGGGGGAATGAGTCCGCGACCCTGATCATAGAGCGTCCTCACCGGAAGAGGTCTCGGAAGGAGCAGAGACTGCTCTGTCTTCTCTGTCGTCTGGAGATAACAGATGAAATGCAGGCTCTGGAGGTAAACAGCCAGCATTTTCACACCTTCTTTAATCCGGCAGGCCTGGTGTTTGAGATTGCATGTTTTGCGGATGCCATCGGATGCAGGGTGGAAGGAGTGTCTTCCACCCATTTTTCATGGTTTGCAGGTACTAACTGGCAAGTGGCTGTCTGCCGCAATTGTCAGACTCACCTGGGCTGGTTTTTCCAGGGGCAGGGAATGAGTAGTTTTTACGGCCTTATCAGGAACCGCCTCATCAACGGATGACTTGGTAGTTCAGCTTCCCCGGATCAAATCCAGTAGATCTTCACTGCTCATTTTGGCACTCATGTCAGATCCTTCCAGAAGGCTTCCAGCCAAGTCTCGTTTTTCCTGATGTAATTTGACAATTTTTTCTTCAATGGTGTTTTTGCAGACAAGCCTGTAGATAGTGACCGGTCGGGTCTGGCCGATACGATGGGCTCGATCCGAGGCCTGATCTTCAATGGCAGGGTTCCACCAGGGATCCATGTGCAGGACATAGTCGGCAGCAGTGAGATTGAGGCCGAGCCCTCCTGCTTTCAGACTGATGAGAAAGAGGTCTCCTTCGCCTGCCTGGAAAGCGTCGACTTCCTGCTTGCGTCGAACGGTGCTGGTGCTGCCGTCAAGATAACGATACTTGATGCCTTTCTTGTCAAGGTGTTCGCGGAGAATAGAAAGGTGGCCGATGAACTGGCTAAAGACCAGGGCCTTATGGTTTCCACCGAGCAGCTCGTCTACCACTGAAGCAAAGACCTTGAGCTTGGAACTGGGAATATTCGTGTCCTGAGCAATAAGTCTGGGATTACAGCAGGCCTGACGCAGTTTCATGATTTCGGTTAGGATCTGGAGATGCCGGGCCTTTTTTTCCCTGCTGTTTTCCAAAACCTCTATGGCGTTCTGCCTCAGAGCTTCATAAAAGATGATCTCCTGTTCGCTCAATTCTACGTCGAGGGTGATCTCGGTGCGCGGTGGCAGTTCTTCCAGGACTTCGGACTTGATCCGGCGAAGGATAAAGGGGCGGATAAGTTTTTTCAGTTTGAGGCGCGCCTCACGGTTGTGGTAGCGCTCAATGGGAATAGCGAAACGCTCGTTGAAACGGTTAAGACTCCCAAGAAGACCCGGGTTTATGAAGTGGAAAAGATTCCACAGTTCTCCAAGGTGATTTTCCACAGGAGTGCCGGTGGTGAGCAGTTTGAAGTGGGCCTGGAGGGCCATGGCTGCTTTAGAACGTTTGGTCGCTGCATTCTTGATGGCCTGAGCTTCGTCCAGGATAACAGTTTGCCATTTGACAGCGGCGAGCAGGTCATTCTCTTGCTGGAGCAGGGTGTAAGTGGTGATCAGTAGATCGTATTTTCCCAGATCGCGGATAGTCTGCGCCCTGTCTTTTCCGGTAAGGGTAATGATGTTAAGTGTTGGGGTGAAGCGATTTGCTTCCGTCTGCCAGTTGTTCGAGACAGAGGTGGGGGCAACGACCAGCGAAGGCCCGTCAGAGGCCAGAGACAGGACGATGCCCAGAGACTGGATTGTCTTTCCCAATCCCATGTCATCGGCAAGGCAGCCGCCTACACCCCAGTAGGCAAGACGAGAGAGCCAGTTGTAGCCTTCGATCTGATAATCACGCAATTCGGCCTGGAGAGTTGACGGTAGCTGCGGAATAAAGGTTTGGCTTTCATGGATGTTTCGGATCTGATTTTTCCAGCCATCGTCTACTGAGGACTGGGCTTGGTTAACCAGTTCTTCCAGGGGGATGGCTGCGAGACGATGGATGAGTAGTTCCTGGTCGTCTTCTCCTCCATACCCTTCAGCAAACAGGTTGATCTCCTCTAACTTCTTTTTGAATTCCTGAGTCAGAGCGAGAAACTGTCCTTCTCCTATCTGGATGAACCGTCCGTGGGCAGTCTTGACCTTGGTAAGAAGTTCCCTCAGTTCGATAACCGTGTCCTGGTCAACCCTGAGTTCACCTGAAAGTGCAAACCAGTTCTGCTGATTCGTTCGTACCTTCAGGTTGAGGTTTTTTAACGAAGCCTGATGGCTGATGGTCAGTTTCTCTCCCTCGGGCCATTCAATTATTACCTGATCTTGAATGTTCTGCAGTTCCTGCAGGGCATGGAGGCAATCATCAGGGTCTTGTAAGTGCCACTCTCTATCATTTTCCTGTTCGAGATCAATGGCCAAGTCTAGGATAGGGCATGATTCTTCAATCTCCCGTGCCTTTTTCTCTTCCAGAGCCAGGTTGCGTCGGGTCTGCAGGCGGCGGCCACGTACCTCAGCCATGATGTTCTCGACTCCCTGGCCGGGTTTGAGGTAATGGCCTCCTTCGGCAAAAGGCTTGACAAACATCTCCAGTCTAAAGCCAGTGCCGTAAGGGAGCAGGTGCATATAGATGGATGGATCGGCCTCTACAAATTCTATATTTCCTTCTGTTCCGGTTGAAGCATCGGCAGCGATGGCTGAGTGTACGGTCATAAAGGAAGAAATATTGCCGATGGCGGTCAGGACCTGATCACTGGCCTCAATGGGTACTATGAGACCATTTTCACCGGTGATTTGGGCAATTCTTCTATGATTGTCATTGATTTCAATAATTTTATAACGGGTGGGTGTTTCGTGAAAAACCGTGATGTTGTCATCTGAAATCTGTTGGGAAAAACGGATCTGGAGGTGGGAACCCCTTTCTTCAACCAGTAGTTCCGGTTCTCCGCTGATAAATTCCACTGGGGTTACCGGGGATTTTGCCAGAAAGAGCAGAGGGTGGTTGATCATTGCCGGCAATGCCTTTTCCATATCAAAGGAATAACTGACACCGTGGGTCTCTGGGTTTATCTTTTTTTGAATGGCTGTAGCAATCTTTCTGTCCTGGATTGTCAGGTATGCAAGTTTACCGGAATAGAGGCGGGAAAGAGATATGGGTCTGCCTTTACTCCAGCTACCGGAGGGATTCCGTTTCTGCTCTTTAGGGCTGATTTGCATCTTTCCCTTTCTGTCATCCACCATCCAGATAAGTCGTACACCCTGGGAAGGGTTATGTTCCTGTGGAGAAGATGTGACCTGGATCAGGGCCTGGAGGTTTCGTTTCCATGATTCTTCGGATTTGAGAACATTGATAAGGGGGAAAAGTCCGGTTTGCTCCTGGAGACGAGAGACGATCTCATTATTTTTTTCTGTATCGTGACCGGTTCCGGCCAAGATAGCTGCAAGGTTGAGTGTAAAGAAGTGAAAATCATTGGAAAGGGATTGCTGATAAAGGGTTTCTACCCGTTCTTTGACATCTGGCTGGAGGCTGGAATTGAGCCAATACTGGCAAAGGGCCGTGACAAGGATGGTCAGACTGTGAGGTTCCTCATCTTTATGAAAGCCCATCTCTTCGCCGGGAAGAGAGTTGTTAGATCTAGCCTGCAGGAAGGCTGCGAATACCTGGTACCCTCTCTCTTCAATGCTTCCCGGGAACAGGGTCAAGGCAATGGCGATCTGCTGGGCAACCTGTTGTTCCTGGTCCACTCGGTCTGCCTGAAGGCTGGAAAGGGCATGAAGAAGACCTGTTGGACCGAAGAAAGCGGCGTTTCTGTTTCCGCTCAAGTCGCAAAGAAAATCAAGGTCTTTTTCAAATAAGTCTTGGGTGTCGTCACGGTTACCGGAGAGGAAGGCGAGAGAACCAAGAGCTCCGGTTCCGGAAAAAGCATCGCTGTTTTCGGCCACCAGTTTTTCTGCCTCTTCGAGTCTGCCTCTGAAAAGCAACTGGGTGAAAAGGAGGCGCTTGAAGGGGACTATCTCGTCGCTGTTCGGTCCCTCAAGGCCTGTTTCCTCCTGAAGATAGGTAAGGATCTCTGAATAACTGTGAAGTATGGACAGGCCATGGCGGAAAATAGTATCCAATAGGAAAAATTGAAAAGATGGCGCCAGGCTTCTGAACCAGATTGGATCAAAGGGTGTTGTCGCTACCTGAACTGTAGGCGGTAAAGGGGATAGGATGTCGCGGCATTGGCCAGACAGGAATTCAAGGGCACTGTCAATGAGATCAAAGTCCTGGGTGTAAATGCCAATGCGCAACTCCCGCATGGCACGCCAGCAACGGGTAGTCCATTTGCCGTAGTAGTAGGAGACTGGGGCTTCATCTCGGATGACCTTGGCGAAAACGTCAAATTGTCCGTTCTGTACAGCCATGCGGCTCAGGGTTTCCACAAGATCCGGTGGGCACTGATGGTTGTCTGTAAGGAGGCCAATCTGCCGGAATTTAGAAAAATAATGATTCAGATTGGCGGCAGTTGGGCGATTCCCACGTGGGCTGCGGATATCGAGATCTCGCAAGCAGTTGACGATAAGAGTATTGTGGGCAGGTTCGTAAATAACTGAGAGAAATTGGAGAAGTGTCTGCTCAAAGGGAGTGAGTTTATCGTATTGCTGAAGTAACTTGTCGATCGAGTCTGGCATAGTATCTACTTAGTTTTACACCTCTTAAAGGGGTACTGAAAAGAGTCCCGCTACGCTCGGTGCGGAATATAACGGGGCCAAAACGATCTATTATATCATGTCTGGCCAAGAAATGTATGAAAAAGAGCATACTATCCGGAAAAGAATTCATTGTCTCTGGCTATGAGCCTCTGTCTAAAACAATAAAAGAGCATTGTTCGAGAAAAAGAATTTAATGTGTCAAATGTGAAAGTGTTGTTGCCATATTGTCTCAATTGCTTATAGAATGAATGGCATGATGACACAAATGGGAAAATAAATTGACATGTTTGGAATAACTATTGGAAGGGAATAATGACTACTATCGGCTATGTCTTTCTGGATGTAACTCGTGATGCTCTGGTGCCGCTTATGCAACAGCGTCAGGTGATTGAGGAATATGCAGGAGGGCTGGGGTTGTCTTGTGATGAACTTCTTGTGGAGCAGTCATATTCATCGACAGTGCCACTGCTGGAAAGAGATGAAGGAAAAAGGCTGTTGAATAATGTTCAGGAAGGTGACACCATTTTGGTGATGAAGGCAGAATGGGTCTTGGGAAGCCCAAAAGCGGCCCTTGGACTTCTGGATATTCTTAAAAGAAAAGGAGTGGCTCTTTTTTGTCTGGATCTTGATGGAAATATTTCCAGGCAGACTGAAAGAAAGCTGATTGTCTCAGAGGGAATAGCACCTCTGGTGTATAAGCTCTGTCAGGCCTTGTCACTTGGGGAAAGTGGAGATCATGGTGCTGCTATTCGTGCAGCTAAGGCACTCAAAAAAAAGGAAGGGAAATATATGGGTGGGCCTATTCCCTTTGGTTGGATAGTCAATGAAGAGGGCAGGTTGCAGAAGGACTCTGAACAGCAGGAGCTTATTGTCGAAATGATAAGGCTTAAGGAGGATCGCTGGTCATATCGTGATATCGCAAGGAAATTCCATGAGAAATATGACCTGAAACTTTCACACGAGGGCATACGGCGTATTTTGCTGAAGACGCAGAAAAAAAAGAAAAAATAAGCAGTGAGGCTGCGTTATGAGCTGCATAGCAGGATGCATAATGCTGAAGTTGAATTGTGAGCTGCTCACTAACCTGAAGAGGAAAATTTAGAATAGTTTCATATGTGAAGCCGGCAACTTTGAGAGACTGCGGTGTATAGGGGGACACCGCAGTCTCTTGCAAAACTTAGCAACGAGCCTAATGAATACCTTTTCTGTTACGGTTATAGATTCTTGTTGCTGTATATCGAAGCATTTTTTTCCTGGTGCCGTAACCAGGCGATAAGGAGACGGTCCTGCTTGGTGCTGAGAATTTCGGTTCGGTATCGCTCCTTTTCTTCGGCTGTCAACGTTGCAGGATCCGGGAGGGTCCTTCCTTTAAATTGGTAGAGAAAGAGATCGGTTCCTACTGTTGCCGCTTCGTCAGGCAGTGGGCTGTCGCTGCTCAAGCTAAAGGTTTTCTGAAGTAAGGCGGAAGGGAAGCCGTTGGTTTCGGGCCCTGTGGAATTTCTGAGAAGGGTTGCCTCTTTGGTCTCAAGTCCGTGGGTCTTGCCAGCTTCGGAAAATGAGGTTCCTGATTTGAGTGCAGCCAGGAGTTCTTTACCCTTTTCAATAGCCAGACTTTTTGCTTGTTCAGTGATATAGTCTTCAGTTACTTTTGTTCGTACGCTCTCCAATTCAGGAATAGTGGGTTCCTCTATTGCCTCGGCATAAAGAATAGAGTAGCCATCAGGGGATTCGAGAAGTGAACTGAGTTCTCCGCTTTTCAATGAAAATGCAGTGTCTTGAATGATGGGCGACTTGTCCAGCTTCTCAGGCAGGGCTGAACGGGAGAAGTAATCCGTTTCGAGAATGATGGCATCGGGGTTGAGTCGAGCATATTCCTGCAGGCTTCCTGCTGCAATAATCCCTTCATAGGCGGCATTGGCCTTTTGGAAGACAGCAGGCCGGGCCAGACTGCTTTTGATTTCTTTTAGAAGTGCTTCACGTACTTCTGCCAACGGTTGGGTCGTCGCCGGCAGGATCTTTTCCAGAAGAATTACATGGTAACCAAATCTGGTTTTGACGACTTCGCTGATCTCTCCCTCTTGCATTGAGAAAACTGCATCGTCAAAGGGTTTAACCATCTGACCTTTGCTGAAATTTCCAAGATCGCCGCCGGTATCCTTTGTCGGTCCCTCGGAAAAGGTTCGTGCAAGTTCGGTGAAATCTTCTCCGGCAATTGCCTTAGCCCGTACTTCCTCTGCCTTTGCCAACTGAGTCGTAAGTGTCTCTGCTGAGCTGTTTTCATCGGCTTTCAGCAGAATATGTCTTGCATGACGTTTCTCAGGTATTTGGTAACGATCAAGGTTCTCTTGGTACCTGCTTTCTATCTGCTCGTCGCTGACAGTGAGATTTTCGGTCTCATTGTCATAGGAAAATGAGAGAAATTTGAGTTTGATGCGGGGGGCGGTTTTATAAGCCTCTTTGTTTTGGTCAAACCAGGCAAGAATCTTTTCTTCTTCAACATTCACCTTGGCCTGAAAATCGGATGGGCTGATTTTGGTAAAGAGGATCGAAATGCTTTCTTTGTCCTGCTGAAATCTGTCAAGGATTTCAGTGTCGGAAACTATGGCGGCGAATCCCCCTATTGAGGCGACAGCTTTGCCCGAGAGCATGTCGTACCGCATGTTTGCCTCAAATGTGTGAGGTGTGAGGCGGTTGTTTTTAAGTGTGGATTTGTATTTTTCTATATTGAAAAAGTTATTTTCCTGAAACTGAACCATTCCCTGGATGCGTCGCTGTACCTCATCGGCTGAGGCCATTAGTCCCATAGCAGTGGCCCCCTGGCGAAGTAATGATCCCTGAATTAGTTGATTCTTGACCTGTTGACTGAGGCCAAGGTTCTGCAACAGTTCCTCGGGAACTGACCCACCGAATTGCTGGCGATAATTAGAGAGGAGCTGGTCGTAGACCTTTTGATAGTCCTGAAAACTGATTTCTTCGTCATTGACGACAATGGCGGCTTCCCGGTTGCTCATCATATTGGTGCCGACTCCCCAGAAGATAAAAACAAGAGCGATAACCAGGACAATTGCCTGGATGAAGGTTGACTGGGCTTTGTCACGAAAGATTTGCAGCATAGTTATATCTCTGTAGTTTTGGTTGAATTGTCATTCATTGGCCTACCCCTCTTCACAACATTATCATGTTTTACATCTTGAACAGGTGTGGATCAGGTTTCGACGATTTTTAACTGGGAAATCTTCCAGGATGTCAGCATACGGATCAACAAGGGATGCAGGATCTTTTAATTGTTTGGAAGTTTACAGAAAATTTACCTCTTCTCCAAGGCCAGTGCAAGAAAAAACGAGTGTAACTCCTGAACAGTTACAGCCAGATTTCTATCGATGTCTAAAAAAAATATTGCCGGGCAACGGGCTGGTGTAATTAATTTTTGTTGTCTGAAAAGAATTAGCCCTCTCGGAATATATTGGTTTGGCGGTCTCTCAGCTTCGTTCAGATGTGTGAGCTATTGAGAAACACTGCTCACAGGTTGACGACTATGCCCCTGCTATATGAGTAAAAGAGATTGGCTGAAGGTGAGATGTTACTGAATTGGATGGGGGTGATGAGCAGCTGGAAGGATTGCAAATAGCCGTGTTTTTTTCAGTTGAATATGCATTTTTTTGTATTGATCTTTGAGATTAAATATTGTAAAAAAGGTAAATTTTACGAAAAGTTATGGGAAATGTTCTGGGGCGATGGGAAATGATGACCCATTCACTTGACAAACTTCTTCCTTTATAGTAATTAGGCGATCGATACTTTAGAAACGAAAACGGTGAAAGCCACAAAAAACAATATTTTTAAGGAGGATTTAAGATGCCTACAATAGAACACAATGGACATAGCTATAATTGTGATGAGGACGGATTTTTGCTCAACGGCATTGATGACATGGACGACACCTGGATTGACTACGTCAAAGGTGTAGAGGGTATTGCTGAGTTGACCGACGAGCATAATAAAGTAATCGATGCTCTTCGTGAGTACTACAAGAAAAATGGTATCGCTCCTATGGTACGTATTCTCTCCAAGACTACCGGTTTCCCGCTGAAAAGAATCTATGAGCTCTTCCCATCAGGACCTGGTAAAGGTGCTTGTAAGATGGCTGGTCTGCCGAAACCTACCGGTTGTGTATAATTAGCAACTGAAGTTTCGATGAGCTGAAAAAGGGAGTTGCCGCAAGGTAACTCCCTTTTTTTTTATTTTTTTTTATTACGCTGAGCATCTCAGTCAATGAGACTCAAATATCCATCAGTCTCTCCTCGGCAGCTGCCGATTTTTTTAGGAGTCAGTGTGGGGGGTCAGTCTCTGGGGAATGAGTCAGAGGAGTGCAGCTTCAACGCTCAGGGGATATTTTCAGGACAGTCCCTGAATTTTCCTCTGCAGAAGTTTTCTCTCTATTTCCTGCACCTTTTTACGATAATTGCCTGGATCTATAACGGCTCCACGAATTCCACCTCGGAGATTGATCTCCGCCAGATACGTTTTACCTTCTTTGGTGATCATCAAATCAAGATGTCCGTAAGGAAATGAGCCTCGTTGCATTGCCTTCCGGCAGAGTTCTGTTTGCTGCTGAGTGAGGGCATAGGAAATGGCCTTGCCGCCGCAGTGCAGGTTATTTCGGAAATTGTCGGGATTACGACGTTCATAGGCTTCAACATAGTTATCAAGAAAGACCACCCGCACATCGATACTGTCTGCAATAAAGGGTTGGAGTACAAACGGGTAGGGAAGGACGTTGTTTGCTGCCTGGGTGTATACGTCTTCAATGTTTTGAAAGAGATGAATGCCAAGACCGGCGTTTTTGCGATCGTGTTTGAGGACAACCTTTTCTATACAGTGTCTGCCGTAACGTGAAACAGTTTCCAGCAAACCGTGTATGTCGTAAATGACTACGGTGTCAGGGATCATCAATTCTCCAAGGAGACGGGCCTGAAATGTTTTGGAACGACTTGCCAGTTGGGAGGTTGCAGATGGGATAAGCTGTACTCCACGTTCCACCAAGTCAAGCAGGAGGTGTTCTTCTTCGTATTTCAGACGGAGCCGGCAGGCAATAATATCTCCTGCGCCAAGCTTGTGGAATAGTGAGGGCAATTCACTGTTTTCTGTGAGAATACGTGGCTGTCTGGTCAAAAGAGCATTTCTGAGAATCGTTGATAAAAGATGCTGAGGTCTGCCTGGCACTGACCGCAAATAAGTTTGATATCACCATGTACCTGGGAGTCATCTTCTAGTGGGGTGAAGCTTCCATCCTGGTTTTGGATGTAGTGGGTGGTAATAACGGCATCTTCGGCGATTTCATAGAAATCATTATCATTGCCGCAGTTGGGACAGGATAGACGGTTGACGGGTGCAGGAAGATCTGTTGGTTGCATGAAACTCTGCTTCAGCCCTTGGCAGTTTTTTCCGAAGCGGATGTAGAGTTGATGCTGTCTTTATTGACCAGATGCAGTTCTCTGGAGGCGACTTTCAGCTCTCCGCTAAGCCCGGCGCCAGGTTCCACGGTTAGGCTGTTGCTTTCAATGCGACCATGGATTTGACAACTTTTTCTGGCAGTTACCAGATTGGCCTTTATATTGCCCTCCATGATACCGTGACAGACAAAAGATGTGACTTGGATGTCACCGATTATTTTCCCGCTTTCGCTGAGAATAAGGTGCTCCCCGCTGATATTTCCTTCCACAGTTCCGTCGATTCTGGCTTTGCCTTCAAATGAGAGTTCTCCTTTGATCACCATCTTGATGTCGATGATAGAAGAGATAACCTCTTTCTCCGCCTTATGAGTTTCATGTGCGAAACTATCTTTTTTAGTGAAGAGGGACATGTTACTTCTCCAAGGCAGCGGTCGTCGTAGTTCTCTTGTGAGCGACCTGGATGTTTTTCTGTATTTTTATCTTCTTGGCCACGAGCTGCGGGATAACGGGTGGCTGAATGAGCTTGTCAACTCTCATGAATTTGCTAGGGTTGATCGGCTTGTCAAAGAGGCATACTTCGTAGTGAAGATGAGGTCCTGTGGATCGACCGCTGCTGCCAACCTTGCCAATGGCCTGTCCTCGTTTGACTTTGTCACCTTTTTTGACAAGAAATTTTTTCATATGTGCAAATCTTGTGGTATAGCCATTGCCGTGATCAATTTCGATGTAGCGACCATAGCTGCCATTAAAGCGAGCCTGGCTTACAATCCCACTACCAGTCGAATGGATCGTCTGGCCATTGCGGCCACGCATGTCAACACCCGAGTGGAACCCTTTTTTTCCGTTTACCGGGTCAGTTCGGTGACCAAAACGGGATGTGACCGGACCGGGAACTGGCCGACCAAGAGGTAGGTAATTGAAGGTGTCCAGGTAGCGATCGGAGCGATAAAGGAGGTCTTTGCCCAGGGTTTCGCGGGGGGCAAGATAGGGGCCGCCGGAGTTCTTCGTGTTTCCCTTGACTTCTTTAACGTCTATGCCGATATTGCACATGATCTGCTCTAGCAAGTTGCTTCGTTCTTCAAGCTCGGTGACAGCGGCGTTCAGTTTGGTTGTCTTTTCCTCCTGAAAGGCTGCTGCCTGACCGGTGTTCATTCGTCTTAGTTTATTGACCTGAGCAGCAAACTGTTCTCTACTGGCATTGCTCTCCTGCAACTGACTGGCAAGTTGAACTACCTGCTTGTCCAGGTCTGTCTTGATGCTGAAAAGGCGTAGTGTCTGGAAACTGGCAATGCTTAAGGTAAGGAAGATGCAGAGAGAAATGAGGATGGTTAATTTTAGCTTGCGTCTGGATAGCAGCAAAGTACGGGCTTTTCCCGCATCTCCGGAGATAATAATATGCAGGCGGTCACTCATTGCGGTTTGCTTGGTCCCGGTGTATATATATCGAATGTGTTCAGAAGGAATTGACAGGGCAAGCAAGCTTCACTGTCTGCTTCAGTACAGATTTTAATTTGTTATAATCGCGGTATGCAAAATTTTCAATAAAAAAGGAATTTCCTGCCATTTCTGTTCGGTCTGGACTCTTTTAAACCATATCCGTCTCTCATTCTTATCTATCATCAACTGTAAACTTATTTATGTCGCATCTTCTTACCTGCCAGGGCCTTGGTAAGTCATTCGGAGCCCAGCGTCTTTTTGTAAATATCAATCTTGTGATTAATGACGGTGACCGGATCGGTCTCATCGGACCAAACGGTAGCGGCAAATCCACTTTTCTCAATCTTGTCTGTAACCGCATGGATCCTGATGAGGGAAAGATTGTGAGAAGGCGGCATGTGAGGAGCGCCTACCTGGAACAGTCTGACGTCTTCGATGAGCAGGCAAGCGTGGTGGAGAATCTTCAGGCTGCACTTGATGGTTGTGCTCTTGATGAAACCGAGCGTTATAACAGGGTGCAAGCCTTGCTTTCCCGTGCCGAATTTCCAGATACCTCCATCCCAGTGCAACTTCTTTCCGGTGGTTGGCGGAAGAGATTGGCCATTTGTCGCAGTCTGGTGGTGCAGCCGGATATCCTGGTGATGGATGAACCCACAAACCATCTTGATATCGAAGGCGTGATCTGGTTGGAGAAGATGCTGTCCGGGACTCTTCCGGAAAGCCCCAACGCCTTTCTTCTGGTCAGTCATGACCGTCGATTTCTTGAAAACACAGTGAACCGAGTGGTGGAACTGTCTGCAGTCTATCCTGAAGGGTCTCTGCAGGTTGAGGGGGGATACTCTCATTTTCTTAAGGTCAGGGCTGAGTTTCTGCAACAGCAGCAGCAACTGGAGGAGCGGCTGGCCAACAAGATGCGCCGAGAGGCAGAGTGGCTTAGTCGTGGTCCCAAGGCCAGGGCCACCAAGGCACGTTATCGTATTGATGAGGCCCATAAGCTCAAAGGTCATCTCTCCGAGGTTAAGAACAGAAACCGGGCCCTGAAACAGGTACGTATCGATTTTGATACTACCGGAAGAAAGACAAAAAAACTGTTTGAAGCAATTGGAATAAGTAAGGGCTATGAGGGACGGACGCTCTTTTCCGACCTCGATATTGTACTCTCGCCAGGGACCAGGCTTGGACTCCTGGGTAGAAACGGTTGCGGCAAATCCACACTCATGCAGATTATTGCTGGAAGCATTGACGCAACTGGCCTTAAACCTGATCTTGGAGAGATCAAGCTGGCCCCGGATGTACGAATTGTAAGTTTTGATCAAAAAAGAGAACGCATCGATCCCAATATTACCCTGCGTCGAGCCCTGGCTCCGGGCGGTGATGCGGTGATGTTTCAGGACAGCTCCTTACATGTGGTTTCCTGGGCACAGCGTTTTCTTTTTCGAGCCGATCAGCTTGAGACTCCGGTCGGGCAGCTTTCTGGTGGGGAACAGGCACGTATTCTTATTGCTGATCTCATGCGGCAGCCAGCTGACATCCTGCTCTTGGATGAGCCCACTAATGATCTTGACATCCCTTCTCTTGATGTCTTGGAAGAGAGCCTTCTCGATTTTCCCGGAGCATTGGTGCTAGTCAGTCATGACCGATTTCTTCTCGATTCCGTCTGTGATCAGGTAATTGGCTTTGATGGAAATGGGGGAGTGAGTTACTATGCTGATTATGAACAGTGGCTGGCAGACCTCAAGGGCCTGAAAAATGAAGAAGCAGGGCGGGCAACGCCTGTTGAAGAGCGTACAAGTGAAAAAAAGAACAAGAGTCGGGTAGGAAAGCTTTCGTATATGGACCAACGGGAGTATGAGCAGATAGAGGAGAAGATCCAGAAGGCAGAGGAGGAACATGAGCATCTGCAGGTCCTCATGGATGCACCTGAAACCATTTCGGATCCGCAGAAGCTGAAAACTGTATGGGAAGACCTGCAACAGGCCCAGCAGCGGGTTGAACAACTCTACGACCGCTGGCATGAGCTGGAAGAGAAAAAACAGAGCGATGGCTAAGGACTGATGGTGTGTCCCAGCGCAACGTTTTTCTCGATTGTTGGAAGCCCTGCTAAGGGTTAGTCGAAGGTATTATTCAGGACTTTACCCCTATTTGCATAGCAGAGTTTTTTTTGCAGAGGTTGTGATGGATACTTCTTGCAAATCCCGGGTCTAGCTTCATAAACACCGCAAGAATAATTGCCATTTTTCCCGTTCAAGAAAAAACAATCTCCATTTGCTTTAAATTGTAAAAAATATTCTTCAACTACTTTGCCTTTTGGGTTCGTAAAAAGAGCAAAATGCAGTGTTGTTAACTTTTCTAACAAGCTGATATCATTTACAGATAATTCTACAAAAGGGTAATTCTTACAGCATTCGCCACATTTTTTACATATTTCTGGCGATATAGTATTCTTCATAGTTTGATAACTTTTGTTTATTTTATATGTGCTTTGGGGAAGATTTATTCCGTTACTAAGTAGTTAGAAGTGAATTGAAATAGGCAGGGATTTTTGTTTCAAAGCTCATCTCTTCTTTTGTATGAGGATGCAGCAATGTTATAGAGAACGCATGGAGTGTAAGTCTCTTAATACCCTTTGCCTTTTCTTTTCCCCCATATGTTTTATCTCCGGCTACAGGGCACCCTTTCTCCGCAAAATGGACCCGGATCTGGTTTTTCCTCCCTGTCAGGAGGTCTATTTCAAGCAGACTGAAATTCCCTGCTTCCCTCAGAACTTTATAACCGGTTTTGGCCAGCTTACCTTTTTCTGGATCAGTAACAGAATACATTTTATGAATACTGTTTTCAGCAAGGTAAGAAGTTATTATTCCTTCCTTTTCTGGCAACGTTCCATGCACTACGGCATAGTATTTTTTCTTGAATTTCGGCCACTCTTCCTGAAGATAATGCTTGGCCTTTGCATTTTTAGCAAAAACGAGAATCCCGGAAGTGTCTCTATCCAGACGATGCACAATAAATACCCGGTTTTTTGATTTCTGAATCCCTTTGCGCACGTAATCAGTTAAACGATAATATGCTGTATTTTCTTTGTCTTTCTCAGTTCCCACTGTCAAAAGACCGTTCACTTTCTCCACGACCAGGATATCACGATCTTCATAGAGGATAGTAAGTCCTCGGGGTTGGTATTTTTTGGGGGGGCTTTTAAATTGTTTCTGACTTTCACGCATAATAGTTGCTTTTTGCTCCTCCACTGTGAAACGGTTTTCCTGTATTTTTATTCAAAAACCTTCATATATACACTCTTGATGAGTCTTCTGCGATCTTTACATTGTCAAATCGCTTTAATTCTTATTTCCTACTTAATTCTGGTAATTGCATATCTGCTGCTGATATTGAATAAATAGGTCTGTGTGTATGTGTTGATGTGACCTTGGCAAAGGTAACGGGGTGAACTTCCTGTTGCGATTTCTCTAAGGCAGGGAGAGAAGGGGCGGTGACAAGCTCTCAGGCCAATGCCTTTTTCAGGGGGCAATTTTCCGTGAGTTCCTGCCCCTGGCGATAGGTCTTCAGTATTTCGACAGATTTTGCGGCTAGCTTCCTGCGGACCTCTCTTCTTCTTCCCTTTATCCGTGCAATACTCATTGAGTCGTAGGCCGTAGTCTGGTGGCGCATCCAAGCGATAACCGCCGCCTCTGCACGTCTGGCAATGGGGATTCGTTCGGTTCTTGCCACCGTACCGCTCCCGACCGGGGTTGCATGTGCGGTGATTTTTTCCGCCAGAAGTGCGGCCTCATTCTGATATCTTGGATGAAAATCGAGGAATTCGACGACCTCTGTAAAAAATTCGCCGACATACGCCTTATGTTTGGTCTCGCGTCTGCTAAGATCCATCTCTCGCCGTCTGCTGTATTCAGGAGTTGCGCGCTTGGCCTCGATCTCTTTTTGTGATGCCAGGATGTGTGCTTCTTTGGCCCATATCCCCTTTGAAATTAATCTCTTGCCTTTGCGCACCTGCACGACCCAGGTCTCGCCCTTGGCCTTTACATTTCTGGTTATTGCTGCGTCTCCTGCCGGAAGAAAAGCCCAGTCTTCCGGAGGGGTAAGCCGTTCGCCCGAATCCAAGAGGACGGTCCCTTGGATTCGACTAGGCAGTACTGTACGATGGGTATGGGTCATAATTGAGATAGCCCCTTATAACCGGGGCTGATTCCTTGTGTATTGTTGCAATTTAGGACAATATGATTATTTGAATCCTAATCATCCTCCGGCACGTTTGACTGTGTAGCCAAGTTTGCCTAATTCTCTTTCCAGTAGATCCCTGTGGTCCCCCTGAATTTCGATGATACCATTCTTCACACTGCCGCCACTTCCACACTTTTGTTTAAGGGCTTTTGCAATTTCTTTCAGTCCCTCATTCTTCAGAGAAACGCCAGTTATCAAGGTTACGCCTTTTCCTTTTCTCCCCTTTGTTTCTCTCATTAACCTGACAATACCGTCGTTTTCGGGAGTCGATTGCTTTTCCCGGCAAGTGCATTTTGCTGCAGGGTGATGACAGTCGGGACACATCTTACCAAATTCGGTCGAATACACTGAGCCGGTACCCTTGTTGCGAGCATTTATTCCCATATTGTCAGTCTCGTTTTTTTTGCTTTTCATTCGGTTGCGAATTCATCGTTGAGAAAGTAAACAATCTGCTTCAAGAGTATAGTGGCCTGGGTTGACAATCCGGCAAATAGAGCCGGATCTGGTTATTGGAGAGAGCACAACATGAAGATGACTAACGCGTTGCGCAAGCTATTGCCAAGGTAATCAATCCTCTTTCTCTTTAATGGGTCAGATAATCTAATTTTTTACTGCAATGACTGCGAACTCAGAGTTGTTTTTCGAATACCCGGAACCTGCCACGTCATCAAAAAAGGCCTGAGCCCTGAAGCCGGAATCCTGCAGTTCACTTATCAGCATCGCTTCACTGAAATACTGTAACCAGTTATAAATAACTTTAGATCCTTCCTCTTCAATGATTGTGTATTTATCA
Organism: Pseudomonadota bacterium; assembly: GCA_018820855.1. Classification (GTDB taxonomy): domain Bacteria; phylum Desulfobacterota; class Desulfobulbia; order Desulfobulbales; family Desulfocapsaceae; genus Desulfocapsa. Next base: position 27,775 of record JAHJNL010000016.1, read on the forward strand.
AGGACTACTTTCTCGCGCTCATATTTGAAGGTGTTCAGGAATCCGTAGTAATCATTTTTTGACCAGAATCCCTGTAGTTGCTTCTGCTCATACAATGATATTTCAGTCCGTTCAGCAAAAGCCTTTAAGGAGTAGGTGTCCAGTAATACCTGCCCGTCCTTTTTCAGTATCCTGTGAAATTTTGTCAGCAGAGCTTTTCGTTGTACAGGGCTCAATGCGCAAAAATCACACATAATCAGAGTAATGAGGTCATATTGTTCTTCAGGGTTGTACTCCAGGTAATTTTGATGGATATAATTGATGAGTAACTTTTCATTTATGGCGTATATTCTCGCGTATTCAAGAGAGCGTTTTGAAAAGTCAACACCTGTTACCTTGGCGCCTTTACGCGCTAAACCGGATGTATAGAGACCTGGGCCGCACCCGAAATCACATATTTTGGTCTGCTCTCCAACGGAGAAATGAGTACTGATCCAATCTATTGATTTGTCAATAAATACCTTATTTCGTGAAGCCAAATCGACATCTTCATTGAGATGATAAGAAAGCATTTGTTCTGAGGTGTGTGGGGTTGCCCACAATGAATCCGCCGTATAAAATTCAAAAGGCTTAGGTTTCTGATTAATTTCTTTTAACTGTGCATACATGATATGGTGTCACCAAAAAAATCATTAAGGTCTATTCAGTGACAATTGATTTCTCAGCCCACAATGGCCTTGTTCTTAATTGTCACTGCCTCTGTCATGGTATTTTTGCAGTAAGATTTCATGAATATCACCTCCTTGTTGTCAATTAGTCTAAGAAAAATGCCTCAAACAACTTGCATAAGAGTGCGCAAAGTGCGCACCCGTCGCATAGACTATCATTGCAGGATCTGTTTTTCAACAGCTCTGATAGCATCTGCGGCAGAGCTGGTTATACCGCCTGTATAGCCGGAACCTTCGCCTATTGGATACAGATTTTTTGTAGTTACGGATTCATAATTTTCATCGCGTGTGATCCGTACCGGCGAGGAGGTTCTGGTCTCCGCACCGAGCAATAGCGCCTGGTTTGACACAAATAAGGGAACCTCTTTTTTCCATTTGTGAAAGGCGGCCCGTAACTCGTTGATCACAAATGCAGGAAATATCTCTTGCATATCAGCAGAAACAGCCCCCATCTTATATGAGTTTACCGGAATGCCTGCAGAGCTATTCTCGCCTAAAAAATGCATCAAATTCTGGGCCGGGACTTTCCAGCTTCCGCCGCCGGCTTTGAAGGCCTTGCGCTCAATATCCATTTGAAAGTCTATCCCGGCAAGTGGACTGGCTGATTTATAATCATTGGCGTGACAACTTACCACCAGCGCTGCATTTGAAAATGGTGATGACCTGCGGGAGTAGCTCATCCCATTTAAAACCAGCATGTCTTGTTCGGATGAAGCATTCACTACTTCACCTCCAGGGCACATACAGAAGGTATACACCCCTCTGCGGATTTTTCGATCAGTATAATTGAGAGAATATGTGGCGGCCCCTAAGCCTGGGAAATTTAAATATTTATCGCCATATCGAATAAGGTTTATTGTTTCAACAGGATGCTCAATTCTCACGCCAACAGAAATCGGCCTCTGTTCAATGGCAATACCTTTTTTATGCATCATCTCAACTGTATCGCGGGCAGAATGTCCTAATGCAATATAGATATTTGAAGAGAGATATTCTCTTTCACCATTTATTGTGATTCCAGATGCCTTACCCTCTGAGACCAGGATGTCTGTCATTTTTGAGCCATAATGTATTTCACCGCCTCTCTCAAGGATATAGAGCCTTATATTGCGGACTATCTTGCATAACACATCGGTTCCTAAATGGGGTTTGCTGATATATGCAATTTCTTCAGGTGCACCAAATTTAACAAAGCTTTGCAGCACGCGATTTACATAGCTTGTATTATTGTTTCTCCTGGAAAACAGCTTGCCGTCCGAGTATGAACCGGCACCACCTTCGCCAAATTGGATATTTGATTCAGGATTCAGCTCTCTTTCCCTTATAAATTTTTGCACATCAACGGAACGTTCCTCTAGCTTTTTCCCGCGTTCAAAGATTAAAGGTTTACACCCATAATCAATAAGTTCAAGAGCGGCAAACATTCCGGCAGGACCGAAACCTACTATCAGCGGTCTATCCTTGCTCTTTATCGTTTTTTTATCAGCTGGTATTTGGTTTATGTATATGGGGAAGTTTTTCTTGTTTGCAAAACTGTTGCGCGTGCTGACAACGAGCGAAATTTTGTAAAAAAACTGTTCTTGATTTCTCAGATCAAGTGATTTGCTGAGAATTTTGACAATGGATATATTCCCTTTTCCGGTTTTTAGCTTTTCTGCAGCGGCTTTTACATATTCCTCCATTCCGTCTTTCTCAATGGGGATTTGTAAATTGCAAATTATGAGATCCAAAAGAACGCTCCTTTCTCTCTGTTTTATCGGCTCAGGGCAATAACGGTACATCCGAAGCTTATGGGAAATCAACTGATTCGTCTCAGCTTCGCCCAGGAAAGACAAAGAAGGTGCCTTTAGTGGGTGTCTTCACTGTTACGATGTGTCTATTAGGAAACTTTTTCCCAATATTCTATATTTCCAGAAACTTGAACAAATACAGGGTGAAGTTTGATTGTTTGTATAGCTCTTAGCAGGTTGTGTCGGTTCGGATCTCTTTTTTGTAGTTTGCCCAATAGATGGTTGAACTCATATTCAACCTGTTTGTCTGTGACAGGAATTTTACTTTTGATATTTTTATTAATTATTTTACTTCGGTCGAAGTTGTAGCCTCTTCTCTTGGCCTCATCGCTCACATGTCTCAAATAACTGGCGATGGCTCCTGCGGGATTATTTGTATTTTTAAACCGTAACAATTGGGGATGGTTTTTATATCCCTTTGTGTCTCCGAGTAATACTTTTTGAGCAAGAAGGCCTTCTCGCCATAGTGCAACTAAACCTTTTGAGTCTAAATAAGAAGTATGTATAGACCAAAGTCTCATGTCTGATCTTCTTGTAACATAATGATTTGTCTGGAGATGCTTGGACGCAGCGACAGCGTAAGAGAGGCTTCCCGCCAAATTGAAGTAGAGAGAGCCTTCTGCTTTTGAATTAAAAGTTGTTCAATACCTGTTGAATAATTTGTTTTTGAAGGTCAAAATCTTTTGGACTTAAGACATCAATCACGACATCTCCCTTGATGGCAATCATACGTTCAAAACGATTGTCGCCCGCCCAAAAAGCCTCGTCACCGATATCTGCAAGAACATCAACTGTGGAGATGGATTCAAAGCCTTTTCTTATCTTGTTAAATTCTGTACGTGCTTTATCTGGATTGTTGTGAACATAAGTGACATAGTTGATAATTTTCAGGAAATTTGATTTTGACCTGACGGCGCAACTATATGGATGGATCTTATAAATATTTTTCTTCAGATCATCGGGGGAAATCATTAGATCGCTGCTACTTATCTGGATATCATCAATGGATACACCCAAAATGATGGCAGCTTTTTCAAGCGTAATGCCGCTACAGCGGTTGGTGTCGGTATTCTCTGCTGCAAGGATGTTAGAGGTATTAGTCAGTAGGCCCAGAGTCAAAGAGAGTATTGAAATTATCGAGAGTTGCAGTAATCGTGTGAGTTGCATCGTAATTTCCCTCAAATGGTGAATTCAAACTGTACAAATAAAAAAGGAGGCAGAATTGTTATGAAAAATTCCGCCTCCTTTTTTCCTGTAATTAATCCTGTGTGGTCGACTGATGTTAGCAGTCGCTGGTTATTGGGGGGTGTTCTCTTTGATAGCCCCGTCAACCTGTCCGATTACATCGTTGATACCCGCAGCAATCAGGTCTGGTTTCAAAGCCAGTTCCAGTTTTTTGGCTCCCCGGGCATCAACAAAAGTATTCTCATATTGAACAGTGGTTTTCTTGAGAACTTTTAGACTACTGTCTAAAAGCACAAAGTGATAACTCAACAATCCGTATCCGGCCGCTGCTGCAATAATAAGTACTAAGATAGATTTTTTCATCGTTCTTCCTTTTTGAAAGGGTGATTAGCAATTGTTTTAATAATAAAAGGGGGGAGTAGGTGAATTTTGTGCGTCCGACCCCGTTTTCACTGTTGGCTTGTGCTGTTTCCGGTGCGTTGGCTGGTTGTCCGACTCTGGTTTTTCAAAAGTTAACAGGCTTTAATTACATTACATTCCGACCTCAAACATTGCTTCAAGGTCATGGCGAGAAAATGCTTTAAAGGCGAGCATTGTTTCTGATTTTAAAATGTAATCAATGCTAAGCAATTTTTTAGTAACAAGAGTTGCAAGGTCATCATTTGATGGGACACGGGCAATTGCGACAAGGTCATAGTTGCCGCTAACGGAGTAAACTTCTGATATGCCATTAAGTTCTGCTAGTTGTTCAGCCACTTCGTTAATCTTTTTTCTTTTCGCTTTGATGAGAATAATTGAGGTGACCATATTCGCTCCTTATCAATATTTCGTTTTGTTTGATATTCAATTGTCTACCTGTATTCTGTCATACTACAATTGTTTAAATATACCATAACTTCATTAAGAGGTCTTGAGACGCCGAACGAATCTGTAACAAATTTCTGCATTCAGCCTGGTCAATGTCTTCTGACATATTTTTTTGAGATACTTAATAAGTTTAATGAGTTGTCTTGTTTCCCCAGATCTCTTGCAAGCGTTGATCGCGACCGCAATTCCAGCGATAGTATTTGTAGCGAATAGAGTTATTTTTATAATAATCTTGATGGTGACTTTCTGCGCCTTTGATGGGATAAAATGTCGATGCATTTAAAATTGGGGTAATAACTTTTTTGTTCGGGAATCGATCAATAATCTTTTTTCGAGAAAACTCTGCCAGTTTTTTTTCTTTTTCATTTGTTACGAAAATTGCACTTAAGTAACTCGAGCCTTTGTCACAAAACTGTCCTTTTGCATCAAATGGATCGATGTTAACCCAATAATATTCCAGAAGTTCCTGGAAACTCACTTTTTCTGGGTCATAGGTGATTTCAACGGCTTCATAATGACCTTCATGGTTGCCGGAGTAGGTTGGGTTTTTCGTGATTCCACCTGTGAAGCCAGAGATCACCTCAGTCACGCCTTCAAGCTTTTCAAAATCTGCCTCCATACACCAGAAACATCCTCCTGCGAATACGGCTTTATCCGCTGCAGCATTTGTAACATAGGAAAGTAAGGGTTCATCCGACTAAAGCGTACTTTGTTTCATGAAGGGCATGGATTTTCAGTTTAAAAAATTCCATATCTCGAAAGCCATACGCCTGCCTTTGTAGTGTTTTGATTTTGTTGTTGGTTCCCTCTAAGGGACCTGTTGATA
>JAHJNL010000017.1 GCA_018820855.1 Pseudomonadota bacterium
CCCCTTACCGGTATCCTTGCCGCCATGCGCTGGCAACCTGCCGTCTCCTGGATGCTGGTGGCCTGCGATATGCCGAATATAAGTTCTCAGGCCCTGGAATGGCTGTTGGAGCAGAGGCGCCCTGGCAGCTGGGGGACAGTTCCGCGGCTCCGGGAGGATGGCTTTGTCGAGCCCCTGCTTGCCGCCTACGAACCGCAGAGTAAACACTACTTAGAGGCGCTTCGCCTTTCCGGCTGCCTGCGCATCTCCCAGGTGGCCAGACGCTCTAATATATCAACACCTGTAGTCCCGCCCTCGCTCTGTCGTGCCTGGAGCAATATCAACACGCCACAGGAACTGCATCAATCCCTCCTGTAGGTGTTCTGTTTGATCTGCCAGTTTTAGCGAGGAGGTAGCCTCCCGTTCACAGTAGCAAGGTATCAGCATGATAAGACCAATCATGGTTAAGATTAGATTTTCCAATCTTCATCGAGTACCTTGAACCTGAGTCAAAGGTTAAGTGGAAAAATGTTAACTTGGGTGGGTGGAAATTTATTACGGATATTCAGGAAACACCTAAAGTTTGAGGGTAAGGCTGAACTGCTTACCTTCGCCTTGGCAATGCTAAACACAAAGACCAACTTCCGAAATTATGTGCTCTTTGGAAATCTCTTCTTTTAAGTTGCTCCATTTCTGAACAATTCCGGAGAACTAGGATTTCCAGCCTTCTCAGGAAATCTCAGGTTCTGATTATCAACTGTCACAAAGGCTTGCCCGTGGACACCTATTGATGATCCACAGGTTTGAAAGGCTAATGAGCGGATACTTGGTATTATGGCAAGTGTTGGGCCCCATAATCTACGCCCTCACACTGCTTAATTGCCTGTTTTGGTGATAGATCAGTCGGTGTCCGGAAAAAGATCTGGGTTGTAAGCGGTAAGGGCATCCAGCATCCGCTTGGTATAGTCATCCGGAAACGTCCAGACTGGCATCGAATCAGACCACACCAACCCCCGGTCTGCCGGGGCCAGATCGTAGAGCAGGGTCACTAGTATGTCGCTGCTTACCCATGGGCTGGCGCGGAAGTAGGCATGGCCGTTGCCGTTTCTGCTACCCTCAGCATTGCTCACGTCAATCAACCGCAGTTTGTCCGTATTCCTGAAGAATCCTAATGCGCTCGGGCCAATGTCGGAGATGTCCCCGAGCTGTCCAGCCCGATGCCGGCTGAAGACGAACCTCGATACCCCAAGCGCCTTGTCCGTGTTCGAGGCATAGATAGTCACGGAGGCAGGGGCTCTCAGAGCACCGTCGAGGATGTAGCCACCGACAATGGCACGATCGAGATCACTGCCGCTAAGAATCACATGACCTAGCTTGATCCGCCGCCGAACTTCTTCGTCGCTTAGACCATAACTGAGTAGCCCGATATCTGCGAGTAAGCGGCTGACCAACCGCGTTCCCGCGCTATATCCGAGGATATGGATGCGGTCGGCCTGGCTCTTTTCCGAGATGTAGACCACGAGTTGACGCAGAGCACGGGCGGACGCCCGCGCATTCTCGATATCCGAAAAATAGGCGAGCCTTTTGGCTGTCGTCGGCCAGCTGTAGGCGATAAATGCACCGTGGTAGCCAAGGAAATGCCAAAGCTCGGAAGCCACGAGTAACGGATTCTCGAAATCGACCTTGTAACCATGCACGTAGATGTAGACGTCCTTGCTCGCAGAACGGGCGAGGCGTCGGTCAATCTCCGCAATGAAGAGGTCTCCCGGAACTTCGCTCGCCTCGATATCCTCGTCAAACGGACGAATTGTTCGTGCCAGCGGTCCAAATTCTTCTACTGACGCGACCTTCAGGGGGTAATCCTGGGTTCGATTTTTGAGCAGCGAGACACGCCTTGCCTCCTCCCAGGTTGTTGACTCGTCGTATCCGAACTCAATATCCGCGACCCCAAGCCTCACAACATGTCCGCGCCGGTTAGAGTAGTAGGCGTAAAGCTTGTCATCCGGGGCAGCGGGGGCTCGGTCTGTTGCATAAAGTATTTCGGGGCATGCTTCCCGGCCTATCGGATCATTGTCGACGAAAGGATCTATGTTGCCTTTATCGTAGACTTCGGGAGCCTGCATAAGAGTGACCTCATATGGCCTTCCGCCAGTTGCGCAGCCCGAAGCAGTAAGTGCCGCAAAAATAATCGAGATGATGGTCGAGGTAACAGGTCGCATACGTCCTCCAGAAAATGTAGGACGCTCTGTACTGGCTTTTATATCTAGATCACTCATTATTCGTTTTTCCTAACTGATTAATAGCGCTGAATTCGGAGGCACTCACCTGCTCATCAGGATTTTGTATGTCAAAAACAGCTTTATGGAGCTGATCTTCGGTAAACTTGAATTTTCCCAGGTCAGCATATTCATCATTCACAGGCATACCCTCATCCCGTCCTATATTGAAGGTTTCGTGACCTGTTTAGGAGCCGTACACGGTAGCGATGATATCCATCTCGCCTACCTTCTCATCATTAATGAAGAATGTGACGGTCGATGGACCATTCAGCCGTGCTTCCTTCATGGTAACCTCCATAGTCAAGTGTAAATGCCTGGATTGCCCCTTACTTGACCGTATACCCCCGGCCTTCGAGGCAAGCGGCTTTGGCCTTGTTGTAACTGGCAACATTTGCCTGGTGGCTGGCCTGGGACTGACGGGCGGCTGTTTCCTGCTGCTGACGCTGCTGGCGCTGTTTCAACCCACCGCCGACAGCTCCGGCACCTGCCCCAATCGCAGCACCCTTACCGGCATCACCGGCAATAGCCCCGATCCCCACCCCGACCAGAGCTCCACCGGCTGCGCCACGCAACACTCCTCCATCTTTCGGTTTGACTTGCGGTACCTGCTGGGTCGTTGTGGGGTTAAATCCAGTTTGCTCTACGGCCCATTGATGACACTCATAATCATCCTGTTTCTGCTGTTCGGCGTCCTGTCCTTTGGCGGGGTAGATAACCAGCTCGGCTTGCACCCCTTCGACAAGTAGTGATGCCACCAGCAGACAGAGAGCAATCGCCACGGGGATTACCCCAGTAAGGTTGTAACGCATCGTGTTTTTCATGGTCAGTCTCCTTTTCAATAGTATTCGTTTGCTGCATTTGTATGCCCTTGGCCGACAGACCTGACGCCTCAGAACTTCCATACAGCGGTGAGTGTGAGATAGTCGGATTCGAACCGGTTGTCAGCGCTGAAGTCGTGCATCCATTTGGCGAGCACAGTGAGGCTGCTGCTGCCGAACTCGGGAATCCAGAGGAAGCCCGGACCGACTGCGAACGATTCGGATTTGAAGTCGCCAAGCGTTGCTCCGGAGCCACTGTCACCCGTCAACTGGTCGTAATAGTAACCGCGCAGGCCGAGAGCGAAGGTCTCAGACAGGAACTGGTTTGCCACGAAGTCGACATGGAATTCGGTGCCTGTCTCGTAGTCGGTGTCCAAATTTTCGGTGTTGAACATCACTCCCGGAGCAACAGATACTTCGGTTCCGGAATCAGGGTTGAACCAGGTAACAGCCGCGTTGGTGTCAAAGGACCAGTAATTTCGGCCAAGATTGACAAGATCAGACCCGGTGTCGTCGTATCCTCCAGTAGGTGCGACAATCGACTCCGAGAGCTTGAAGGACCACTTGCCGGTGGTCCAGTTCATCTGAAATGGGATGACGGCGATATCGCTCAGGTCAAAGCTGTCATCGGAGAAGTCGAGGCTTCCGCCGCGCGGACCGGTGAATGTGCCGTCCATCTCGGCATAGCCGAACGGTATAGCGATCCCGATGGTGTATCGGCCACCGAGTATCGTTTTCTCAAAGGTGTATGACGCAGAGGCGAGATTGAGTAAAAGGTCGAGGTCCATGCCAAAGGTGACGACCCCCTCGAGGACAGCCACATCGGTACTTCCCGTCTGATACCAGAGCGTGTCTGCGACCAGGAGACCAGGCTCGGGAGGTACAGCGAGGAAGATATCGCCGCCGGCACCAGGCAAATAATGGCTTGAGGCACCTTCCGCCGCGTACATTGCCGAGGGCGCTGATATATAGAGGGCGGCCAACCCGGCCAAACCGGTTATTGCAGCCGATTTCATTCTCTGTATTACCTGACTTCCGGAATTTTGAATTGTGGTTCTCCGCGCTGAGTTTTTCAGGTCAACAATTTTCATACTCAACTCCTTCTTGTCTCAAAAGTTCTGTTGTCTGGCTGAAATTTTTTAGGATTCTGATCTTTATAATATTTTGTTTGTAAGCTCCAAAACAACCCCATATTTTTTTAATCCAGGAACCTGTCACTATCCTTCCATAGCAGCGAACTACGTTATCGAGGATTTTCATGTTATCTCCTTTGGGGGGTTGGCAGCTTCGACATGAAGCGAAAGGTGGCCTCCGACGACCGCACGTCCGGAAATAGAGCGATCACGGAGGAGATGAGCACCAACCCACGACTGAGTGGTCAGGTCGACTTAATGTCGGATGACTAGGGCTTGTAGTTGGTCATGCCTGGTCCGGTCTTGTCATAGACATTGAAGAATTCGTCCTTCATGATGGTGGCGACTCCGCCTTCCGGCTTCTCGATCAGATCCTCCTCCAGCGTCTTGACCCGAACCTTCCACCCCTCCGGGAGCTTCTGGTAAACGCCTGGCAAGGCGGCCAGGAATTTATCGTACGTATATTGCGGTTCGAGGCCCAACTCGAACCCTTTCATGACCCAGGTGTTGCCTTCAGCATCGTCCAGGAGAATCACGGTCGTGCCCTTGTTCCAACCCAACCCACTGTTCCGGGCGATCGTCACGGGCTTGTAGGTCGCGATTTCAGCGACGCTGGTGTTGTTGCCCATGTTCAGTTGGGCGCACCACACGGCTGCAAGACCGTCGAAATCCCTTTCGGCCCCGACATCGATTTCCACCCAATCGGGCAGGCAGAGTTTCGGGCCGTTCAAGGACGCACCGAGGACGCCGTATCCCTTCTGAATGTGGTCGAAATTGAGGCCCTCGAGCAGTGTTTGCGGGGCAGTGTCTTTCGACGCCGGGATGCCCTGAGGGGTGTACATGGTGTTGTAGACGGCAGCGACTACGTCCCCCGTGCCTGCTTCGCGGCCGACAAGGAAGATTTCGACGAATCGCACCTGGTGTACATTGTCAACACGATCGTACTTGGCATCGGCGCCGTCGCCAAACACTGCGGGTAGCGCAGAGTCGGCGGGTGGTGTTGTATCTTGTCGTGCGCAACTCGACAGCAAGGCTACAGAAAGGAGGATCGCCAGCAAGGCAACATTCATTGTTTTCATAATCTATCTCCTTGATTCTTATTTTATTTCACAGGCTCAATCTTCGGGAATGTCCACGAGCCGCCCAGGATCTCCTTTCGAGGCTGGTACATGCGGATCGCGTAGTTCCAACCCTCGGTGATCGGTAGATAGTTCACGCTCTTGGGATCCCCGCCGAAATGTATCGTGAACGAGCCGTCCTCGTTGGGCGTGGCGGAGGAGTTGTTGAGACTGTTCCGGCCGATCCCGTTCTTCTCAAGATAGCTGGCGGCATTGTAGACCGTGATGGACCAGAACGCATCCACCGGCACGTCTTTCACCGTTACCGCGTGCGGCGTCTTGCCGTCGTTCTTCTCGACGCTCGCCATGATGTAGAAGGCGGCCGTCTGTGGCAAACCGCCCCAGCCGGCGCCCGCGGCGACGAGATGATCGACCGGCCGGACCTCTTCCTTGCTGCCGAATGCGTAGGTGGTGTCAAATCCGAGTTTCCCCAGTTCGCTGAGTGCCTGGCGCGCGATCGCCAGTTGATCCGTGTCCCAATTCGGCGCCTCGAACGGGCCGGGTCCGCCTCCGCTGACCACGATCTGGTCCTGGGCCGCATGGGCCTTGGCCAGGTCATCGGGATCGCCGGCATTGTAGAAGGTGCGGACGGTCACGTACGCAAAGCGCGTGCCGACCGTATCTTCGGTCAGCTTGTAGGTTCCCGGTTTTGCTTCAACGAAGCAGTAATGATCCTGATTCACCACATGCATCGACATGTAGCGGCCGCCGATCTCCGGCAGTATGATGGTCACCGGCTTGGACAGGTCCAGCACCGTCGCGGAGTAGAGCGTATCCTGGTTCATGCGGATCACGGGCTGATTGTCCGGTGTTGTGGGCTCGCGCAGGTGCACGAACTTGCCGAAGGTTACGCCCACCATCTCCATGTTGGCGCGGATCATGTGATCCGATTCGGCCCGCACGAAGTTGGCTACCGTGACCGGTGTCTTGCTCACCTCGGCAAGAGCGTCTGAACCGCATGCCAACAGGGCAAGGGTAACGACGGTTGCAGTGATAACGGCTTTCATTGTTGTCCTCTCTTTTTCGACTGAATTGTTCTCATAATCTGTCTCATTTGAATTCGTCGACGTTTGCTCTGCCACCGCCGATCACGGGGGTCTCAACGTCCATAAAGTACAACGGCGTCGAATGCCGCATAACACCTCATATGTCCGGCCCGTCGCCGCCTGGTGGTATACGTTGGCCAGTGCAACGGGGATAAGGCCCACAAGGGTGAGGCCACCGGATAGCGGCCACAGCCCTTGCGGCTTTTTTTAGATGAATCATCGAACTATTCAATGACGCTATACTCAGACGCGCCCACTTCCTGTTCGTCGGGATTCTTGATGTCGAATACGACCTTGTGCAATTGCCCCGGGGTGAATTCGAACTTGCCCTGGTCTGCATATTCTTCATTCACCGGATTGCCTTCATCACGGCCGATATCGAATGTTTCGTGACCGGTAAAGGCCGCATAGACCGTAGCGGTAATGTCCATTTCGCCCACCTTTTCATCGTTGATGAAGAACTCGACGGTAGAGGGGCCGTTCAACTTTTGCTCTTTCATGGTATGCTTCAAGGTGATCTTGACGTCACCGTGTGGTATTTTCACATCACCGTCGAAATCGTGCCAGTACAGGCCAAGCGTGGAATAGCTGTATCTCAGTTTGCCGTCCTTGATAAACATCGCCTGTCCGCCGATATGTTCGCCAACCGCATAAATCACCCCCTCGGTCGTGTCATCCGCCGTTATGTAGGCATTAACCTCGTAGTTGGTGGATTTGATTTCCGGTCCGGCCAGCTCGGGAACCCGGTACACATTGGGTGTCAGCTCCCAGTGTCTTTTGGCGGCCCGTTGAGGATTAGATTCCGGCTGCAGCAGGCGGCCCATGGAACCGCCGACAGGGTAGACATCGTACTTGTCCGCCTCTTCCCAGAACAATTTTTCCAGTTCCTTAACTTTTTCCGGGTACTTGTCCGCAACGTTCACCTGCTGGATGGGGTCTTCATTGATGTTGTACAATTCCCATTCGGTATTCAGCGGATCGAATTTAGCCATGGCTGTGGGATCTGTTGACCAGGGAATCCGATAGGGTTTTCCTGAGATTGTCCAACCATCATGATACAGTCCCATGAAGCCCAGCATTTCAAAATACTGTGTGGGATGGTTGGTTTTGGCGTCCGGATCGTTCCAGGCATAGGTAAGCGATTTGCCCGGATACTCCTTTCGTTTCTGGCCGTTCACATAGTCGGGTGCGGGAACGCCGGTCACTTCCAGAATCGTGGGAACTAAATCAGTAACGTTCTGAAATTGTCTGCGCCATTCTCCTTTTGCCTTGATGGCTTTGGGGTACCGTATGGCTGTAGCAGACATGGTGCCACCGAAATGGGAGGCCATCTGTTTGGTCCACTGAAAGGGTGTTGATGATGCATAGGCCCATCCTACCGAATAGTGGTTGGCCATATGAGGACCGCCCCAGGCCTCCAATCCTCCGAACTCTTCAAGTTTCTCCAGTTGCTGTTCCATGGTCAGCGGCGGGAACCCGTTCTGCATCAAGAGCTCGGAGAATGTTCCGGTGGGCGTTCCTTCCGCGGTGCAGCCGTTGTCCGCGGTCAGATAAATCACCAGGGTGTTGTCCAACTCGCCCATGTCCTCGATATGGTCGATAACCCGTCCGATGTGATAATCGACGTGTTCCAGAAAAGCGGCATTGACCTCCATCTGCCGTGACAGATAGGCCTGCCCCTCTTTGCTGAAGGAATCCCATTCGGGAATGACTTCCGGCCAGTCCACCATTTTGGCATCTTCGGGAACCAGGCCGAGTTTTTTCTGACGTTCCAGCAGCTTCGCCCGGTAGGCATGCCAGCCGTCATCGAATTGTCCCTTGTATTTATCGCGCCACTCTTTGGGCACCTGGATGGGGGCATGCACGGCACCCGGTGTGTAGTACATAAAGAATGGCGCATCCCGCAGGCCCTTCAAGTTGTCCAGCCATTTGATGGCCTGGTCCGCCATGCCCTGCGAAATATGAAATTGGGAGCCATCCGCATTGGTTTCCGGGGTTTCTATAGCGGTGGTGTTTTCATACAATAGGGGATGGAACTGGTTCGTCTCGCCCCCCAAAAATCCCCAGAAATACTCGAAACCCCATATGCCTGTGGGCCAACTCTCAAACGGACCTGCAGGCGAGGCCTCTTCCATGGGGGTGTTGTGCCATTTGCCGAATGCGGCCGTGGCATATCCATTTTCGGTTAAAATCTTGGCAATTGAAGGCGTGCTGTAGTCTATTTGCGAATTGTATCCCGGATACCCGGTGGCGAACTCCGATATGATCCCGGTTCCAATCTGGTGAATATTGAAGCCGGTCAACAGCGAGCCGCGGGTAGGGGAACTCACTGCAGCTACAGACATATGCGTATAGCGGAGTCCTTCGTCACCGATTCGGTCGAAATTGGGTGTGCGCATGACCCCGCCATAGGATGTTGCACTCGAATACCCACCATCATCAAGCATTATAACCAGCACGTTGGGCGCACCCTCAGGAGCTTTTTTCTGGCCGATAAAATCAGGCTGAGAATCTGCCAGCGTTTTACCCTGGACCCCTTTCCACTTCTCCAATGGATAGGGAATAGCATTGCCCTGAGAAGCGCCTGCTACCCCAGTCAGTGGAGCCGATAATGAGAATACCATTCCTGTGATCAATGTTCTTTTCATCCCATGAATCCTCCTGTAATTTTGCGTGCAGGTATCTCATTTAACACGCATTTTTCGAGTAAATTTAAAATATTTTCATTCGAATCATTTTGTCGGCCGCTCAATCACCAGCGGCCCCTTGACCGCCTCCATCACATAGGATGCGGGCAATCCATTTTCAAGCAGTGTCGCCATGACTTTAAGGTACCTGCGAATATGTTGGAAAAATTTTCGGTAACCCGGACAAAGATACTGCAATCCGGGCTGGTCGCCATAGCTCAAGGTAAAACGATGTTTGGGGCAACCTCCCTGACAGGCGGCCAGCACATCGCATTCCAGGCATTGTCGCGGCAGTGCGGTTTGTTTGGATATGCCAAAGCCGGATTGCTGAGATTTCATCACCATGTCAAGTAGTGTTTGGCTGGAGATGTTTCCGAGGCGATAACCCGGATAGACGCTGTGATCGCAGGCGTAGACGTCGCCATTGTGTTCCAAAACAACTGATCTCCCGCATTGCTGCGCATGGATACAGACCGGTGAAGGGTTCCCGATCCAGGCATTTAATGCCCACTCAAAATTCATGACAAAGATATTACCCACATCGTTACGAACCCAATCTTCATAGATAGTTATAAGAAAATTCCCGTATTCCTCTGCGTCGACACTCCATGGGGTTACCTTGGTGTTGAGTTCTCTGCTCGTAAGTGTGGCTGGACCAGCCAGATTCAATCCCTGCCGCCTGTCAACCGGACCAGGTACACGCTCAACGACGGGTGCAAATTGCACAAATTCAACCCCGGAATCTTTAAAAAACTGATAGACTTCCAGTGGATGGTTTGCCGATTCCCGGGAAACACAAGCCAGGACATTGAATGGAACCTCATGCTTTTGGAGCAGACGCAGTCCCTGCATAACCATATCGAAGGTGCCCTTTCCTCTTCTATCATGGCGGTGGAGGTCATGGATCTGTTGTG
This sequence comes from Pseudomonadota bacterium, assembly GCA_018820855.1. GTDB lineage: Bacteria > Desulfobacterota > Desulfobulbia > Desulfobulbales > Desulfocapsaceae > Desulfocapsa. Next base: position 9,975 of record JAHJNL010000017.1, read on the forward strand.
GTCCGTCAAGACTGATACCGACCATGAAATCGTGTTTTTTCAGGAAGTTGCACCACTGGTCTGTAAGCAGAGTACCATTGGTCTGGAGCGAGTTTTTGATGGTTTTTGTATTGGTAAACGGTCTTTGCAGTTCGATAACCCGCTCGAAGAATTCAACGCCCAAAAGGGTCGGCTCACCACCCTGCCAAACGAATTCAACAACAGGTGGTGATTGCGATCTGATGTAGTTTTCAATGAAGGCTTGGAGAACCGCATCGCTCATCCGAAAACCACGCTTATTGGAAAACAGCGCCTGTTTCTCGAGATAGAAGCAATAGTCACAGTCGAGGTTGCAGTCCGGACCTGCCGGTTTGGCCACGACATGGAGCGGAGGGCTTTGTGGGTCCGGATTGTTGTTTCGAAAAAGAGACATTTACATTTCCTATGCCAGATGACGATAAGTTGTCTTGCAATTCATGAAGACACCGCAATAATTACTATATAACTGATTGAAATAATGAGTATTGTCATCAAGAAACACGAGTTCCCGCTAGTTCAGTGCAATCTTTGAAATATTAGTTGAGACTGGACATGGGAAATCCCCAGAAACAATAAATACCAGCAAAATGAATAATGATTGCTGAATTCTCATGGTCATTGATTCTTCATCCTGGAGCAATAGAGACACTTGACCGATTTCGTCACAGATGGTCTTTTGGGTAAACAGGCAGGTATAAAAAACTAACCCGTGCTTTCGTTGTGCAATTTTTCGTCATAATCATTGAGATATTGCATGATTTCGAGTTCAAGCCCGCGGAGAATCTCACCATATTCGGTTGTCCTCAGTCTCGCTTCGTCTGAATCTTGTCGTTGATAGTGTTCCAACGTCTTGCAACACTGCTCGAGATCCATGCAAATTTCGTTAAACGACGGAATTGTCCTGAAGAGATTACAGATGGCATCATTGTATTCAGGAAAACGTTCAATGATCCGGATCAGGACTGGATTGATCAACGGTTGGATCTTGGCCATTATTTTCCCCTTGATTTTCTTTTTCAATCTTGAGTGGGGTGGTTCTAAATGTTATAAAAAATCTTTGAAGATCAATATGCTCGATTATTGTCTCTGAATTATATTAAGAGGATAGCATTCCCATCCTGCACTGTTACCTAATATAGGTTAAACTAGATGTAAGACCGTGCCTCATGAATTGGTTGATAGGCTCGGACTGCATTGTGATTGCAAACGGAGGAGAGCCTGTATAAAATGACGACAAATTCTGGATCGCTTAAGGAAAAGGATCTTCCTCACGTGCCTGCTCAGTATCTGGACCTCATTCAGGATGAAATTCAAAAGATTCTTGCCTGTCCCGAATTTACTGCGACCGAGCAACAGCGAAACTTTCTGACGTATGTTGTGAATGAAACCCTGGCTGGCAGGGCAGACAGCATTAAGGGGTATACTGTCGCCACTCAGGTTTTTGGCAGAGCTGAGAATTTCGACGCTTCACTCGATCCAATTGTAAGTATTCAGGCAAACAAACTGAGGCGGGCGCTGGAAAGATACTATCTACTTGACGGAAAATTTGATCCTATTGTGATAGATATTCCAAAAGGCTCTTACGTCCCGACCTTCAGTAGACAAAAATCCGTACAACAAGATGAAGTCATTGTTGAAAGCGACAAACACTCAAAGAGTCCGAAGCTCTGGCCGATCCTGCAGATCACCCCTTTTAAGAATGGTACAGGCGACGCTGGAAAAGAGTACATCAGCACCGGTATATCCGCAGAACTGGCAATTGCAATATCTCAATTCGATAATTTCAGGGTCTGTTATGCACGTGAAGATGCCATTCAGAAGCAAGTCAACGAATCACCAAGATTTACTCTTGAAGGAGAAGTTTGTCAAGAGGGCGAAACAATCAAACTTCTTGTCTATCTTATTGATGCTGCAACGCATATTCGAGTCTGGGGCGATATTTGTATTTCGGTTGATAGACTGCCGGATCTTTATTCTTTTAAAGACCGGGTAGTTCATATTATCGCTTCAAAAATCTGCGGCGAATTCGGTGTGCTTCCCAATATTATCAGGAAAGAGACAAAACACCGTCCTCCCAGAGAACTTGCCAGTCACGAGGCAATCCTGCGTTACTGGGAATATGAGCAGCTCCAGAGCCCTGATTCGTTCAAGAGGGCGTTTGAAGCACTGACTCACGCTGTTGAATCTGAACCGGATTGCAGTCAGACACTTGTTTCATTCGCCATTTTGTACTGCAATATTTGCAACCTCGATATTCAAGGTTTCGAAGATCCGTCGGGTAAAGCATCTTTCTATGCTGAAAAAGCCGCATTGCTCAATCCAAACAATCAGCGAGTTCTTGCGGGGCTGGCTTATGCACGTATGACAGCCGGAGAGCTGTCGAGCGCAATCAATGAGGCACGACAGGGTCTGGAGTTGAATCCTGAATCACTGTTTATGCTCGACGGTATTGCCTGGTTATTGACCCTTTGCGGGGAGTGGGAACTCGGGCCTGAGCTGGCTCAAAAGGTGATTCAACTGAATCCATATCATCGTGAGATAGCCCATGATGCACTTTGGGTCAATTATCTGAGAAAGGGGGAGTACGATCTTGCATATGTGGAGGCATGTTCGCGTAAACGTTACTCAACTCTATTCTGGGATTCGCTGATCAGAGCATCGACATGTGGCCTGATTGGCAAAACCGAGGAAGGCGAGAAATTCGTAAACAGTTTACTGCAATTACGACCAGACTTTCCAGCAAATGGAAAAAAGTTAATAAATAAGTTTATAAAGTTTCAAGATATCAGTAAGAAAGTTCTGACTGGTTTACGGATTTCTGGTTTGAAAGTTTGTGAGGGGTGATGGTTGGATCAATCATAACCTGTCGGGAAACTTGCCTGGGCTTTTCGGTTATGATTATCCAAACAAATCTTTACGATCGAGTATATCTCGCGATTTAAAGATTCTACTGTACAGTTAGATCTAGTGTTCACCTTAAATTGGGCAGAAATGGAGCAAACCCAAACTGAAGATATCCAAAGAACACCTCTCAAAAGTGCAATAGAACCCCAGCGAGAGACGTCTACTGTATATACGTAATAAAATAACGATCGAACTTATGGCATAATAATGTCAGCAACATCCTGTTTTTTCAATAAAAGAAGATGGGCCACTTGACCGTATAAAATGATATATTAGAAAAAACACTACCCTTCAGACTTGTGTGATTCCACTCAATCGTCTCAATCCCATCTTTTTTTATCGCTTCATCATCCGGCAAGGTAACGTGCAGGGTTGATGCAGAAGCTATTTCTTCCCTCAGCAAGTGTGTTGTCGGTATATCGTCCCAGCAAACTTATTGGTAAGGTCAACCGACTAGGTGGAAAGCCAATGATATTGGCTTGAATGCTCAGATTTCCCCTATATCTTTTGTCGTTGCTTGGGCGATGGTGCGATGGTCAAGAAAGCAGGTAAGCTTGTAACAGTGAACTGCGTCCCCTTGATTTGAGGCGACATGCAGCCACCTATGCTTCAAGGTCTGAAACTCCCATTGAAATTGTCAGCAAAGTTATCCTGAGACATGCTGACTTATCGACCACACAACGATATCTCGGTAAAATAAATGATATCGAAGGGATCAGATGCTCGAAACACTTTATGGGTAATTTGATCTGAAAGGGCGGGGGGGGGGAGAGGGGGATAAGTACCATAACGAAATTCTTTTCAAAAAAACACGAAAAGAATTTCTTATATGCTAAAAAACCAGTTCTTCTTTAAATCTCACTTTGCTTTGTTCCTGGAAAATTCGAATGACAGATAGGTGCATATTGTCACTGCCTAAATTTTCATAATACACAAACATATTGTCATCATTTTCAATATTACTAGACGATAAGGAACCGCACCTGAAATGGTTAAAACTATGCCCGTTGTAAATGTCAGTGGTCCGCATCAATTCGAGATCATGGGTATGACCGCAAAAGACATATTCTATATTGTGTTTATGCACAAAGTCGATCAGTACTCCAGAGTTTTTTAATGGGCATTCATCAGTACCCAGAATTGAGTAATGTGTCAGCAATAGAATATGGTCATATTCTATCTGATTGAGTTCCTCTGATACAGCTTTCAAAACCTCTTTTTCGACAAATCCATCATCACTGTAGAGCTCATTGGAATCAATAGTGACAACAACTACTCTTTTTCCTTTAATATCATACTGTATGATGGAATTTATATCGGTAAAATTGCCAGCTACCTTGGTTATTTTTCGGTCCAGGAAAAGGTGTTTCTTATGAGTACTCGCCGATTGAGGAATAGAAATTATCTCGAAATCGCAAATATATTTCCGAAACAGTTCATGGGAACGCATATTCCTTTTATCATGATTACCTATGGTGGAAATAACATTTTTACATTGAATGGATTTTAAAAAAGAACCCGCTTGGAGATATTCATCCTCCAAGCCATCTGTTGTGCTGTCACCGGTGTTTATAACAAGGTCGGCATGGTAGGAGTTGATTTTATCCAACAACATTTGATCATCTCCCTCCCAGTGGCGTGGGCCAAAATGCAGATCTGAAATGTGCAATATATTCATTTAATTTTACCAGAAACCAGTTTGTTGTTAAATTTTGGGTGGTGCTACAACGCCTTACTGATACAGATGAATCTTGCCCTCTTGAACCGTTACCTGAAGTCATAGGATCAACAACAGGTTTTCTGTTATTATTGCAACTCAAAAACGTTAGATTTCGTTTTGTTCCTCTAGGCTGCCTTTTTTTTTATCGGTGGCTGTAATCTTTTCATAAAGTTCACGGAGATCATTGTCAGCAGTCTTATATAAGGATATATCAGATTCTCGCAAGGTACCACGAATAATCACAGTTTCATGGGTTGCAAGATGACTGTTAATTACACGAGCCATATCTCTTGCATTAGCAGCATCTTCCAGATGCATTCTAAAAGAAGTGCCGGCAACGACAGGTATGCAGATTTGCTGACAGATATCCTTGAATTCAGCCTTGTTGCTGTATCTTGTTGTTGCGTTCTCGGTTGCCCCAAAAAGATTCCACACCAAGTATCTCTGCGACATCCGCTTCCTTCCTGCCGGAATAGCACGGTACATAAACAGGCCTTCGCCAGGTTTCCTCAATTATTTTTTGATTGGCGCTGGATTTTGAAGGATACACTCTGAAAGAGAAAATTCCCTTGATAATTCTTTATATTCAACGAGATGACCTGGTCCCAACCCATGTGTACGAAGCCATTTGCAATATGCATGGTCTTGTCTTTCGCGTAACACGACCAAATCATGGCTGGAGGATGGGGGGGGGAGGCACGATCACAATGTGAGTGTATGGAAGAGTTACGCGTGGGGAACTGAGCAAAATTGTCCGCTGCAAAAATTACAAGTTCAGCTTTGTTACTTGATATACATTCTTTTAATGGACGATATGTTGTCATGTGAAAGCACTTCCGTAAATTGTATTTCGAAATACTCTCTATTCCTGCAACCGAACTCTACTCGTCACCATGTTGTAGAGGGCGTCGCATCATTACGAAGATATCATCCAAGGTACTAAACAAGATACCATTGCCAGCCAATTATTGCAGTTATCATAACAGAATATATGACAAGGATGTAGTACCAACGACCGGCGAGCTTAGGAGTTTTGATTGGCGCAACATTTAATGCAGTCAAGGACAGGGTGAGGATGTAAAGGATGACAGAAAATGTGCTTTGACTGAATAAGCCATTAAAAAGAAAAACAAAGACAAGAATAATAACATTGTTGTCCAGGGCCATTCCCATATAGCTTGATTTATCCACGAGGCCGAAGACGTTAAAATAACTTAAACGAATTGCGGCCGCGGCGATAATGATAAATGCGCCGGGAAGATACCACGGACTAAATGAACCATAACTTAGAAGGACGATAGCAGGACAAATTCCAAAACTGACTATATCAATCAAGGAGTCAAGCTGGGCCCCGAAAAGACCTTCCACTTCTGTTCGACCTTTCATGTGTCTTGCGATAATACCATCAGTCCAGTCAAAACAAACAGCCCATATCATCCCAATCATTGACGCATGAAACATACCAACAACAGCAAAATATATGGAAAGGACTGAGCAGAAAAGACCAATTAAGGAGCAGATATTTGGTAAATCTGCCCCATATGAAAGTATAGATCTTTGAGAGATGGGCTGTGTTGCACTTCTGTTGTCTAGAGATGTTTTCATGGGTGACTACTTATAACCAAAATATTGCGCAATGCTTCAACCAAAAGCAGGTTCTCTGCCTGGGTACGGCTCGCTATACGGAGATAACGATCAGATTCGGGCATAGTTTTACCCTCACAATGTTTTATATAGATATTATGATCAATAAACAGTTTTTTTGTTACCTCTGGGCCGGACATGCTGTGATCTGGCAAGCGGCAGAAAATATAATTGGCATCAGGTGGGTAAACGGTCATTTCCGGAATTGATTTGAGATGTTGGTAAAACAGATCTCGATCCGCCATAACCTTAGCGCAGCTTTCACTGAATCTCTGTTTGTATTGTGGAGCAAGGCGTAAAAATTCTTCAGCAAAACCGTTAATGTTCCAGATATGCAATCCCTGACGGACCTTTTCTAAAAAATCGGAATTGGCTGTGAGCATATAACCGATGCGTATCCCGCAAATTCCATAAGCTTTACTCATACTCTTGAAAATTGTCAGATTTTGATGTTGTTCAATTTCGTTTTCGAGGGTCTCTCCGCCGCCGTTTCTGGCAAAATCAATGAACGATTCATCAACGATGAGCATGCAGTTATGAGGTGCCAATAAGTTAGTGAGCCGAAGGAGTTCATCCTTGGGCACCAACAACGAGGTGGGGTTGTTAGGTGATACCACAACTGCTAATTCCGCCTTGCAGCGGATAGCGGCAGCAGCAAACTTGTCCACATCCAGCTGAAACGATGGCTGAGAAAGCTCAAACTGGACTACATTGCCGACAGGTGCTGCGTTTACATACTCATTAAACGACGGTACAGGTACTATTAATTTCCGGTCCATTCCAGCAATAATTTTGATGAGTTCTGCAGCACCGTTGCCAACAGCTATTTTCTCTGGAGGTTGATTTATCAGTTTCCCAACCAAACATGCCAGATCCTTCTGAGCAACTGGATAGTTTAGCACCAACTGTTTAATGTGAGCACTGGCGTGACTGAAAAAATCCTCCGGTGGGAAGTAGAGATTATACAGATAGTTGTGATCTATAAAATCATGGCGCCAATATCCTCCATGTTGACTTGAGATATATTCGTATCGTTCTTCTGAGGTAAGTTCTGAATCTGTCATCATCATTTACTGTAGTAAGCTTGAACTCGGTGCCATTGGTAACGACACCTTGATCTTTGAAGAGTATTTCGCAGCCCCTGAAGAACCAAAGGATGGATACATTGGAAAAGATTGTGGGTGCGGTCGAGGATCACTTATGAATTCAGCCGCCCTCAGATCTGTTATCGTGTCAATCTCATACCAGCTGCTGGTATCAAAGAAAACAGGAGTAAAAGAGAGACAACCCTCCTCTACCATATCGGCGAAAACAGTCTCATAATAGCCATTAACCATATTGCTTGAAATATACTGATCCAGGCGTTTCCTTACTGATCGCCAGGTTGCGGATGAGAGGCTGTATATATTGACTGTTTTGAAATGCTCTTCACCTGGCGCAACGGTCACGCTGTGAAATGCATCGATTTCCATATGGTCATTAACGGTGACAGTGGTGCCATTCATCCAGGGCTCAATTTTCGCGACTGCGATTCGATCCGGGTACAGCATATCCGTCAACATTTCTGTATCGAAAACCAGATCACTCTCAACCAATAAAAAAGGTTCATTTATCACTTTTCTTGCAAGCCATAAGGAGTAGATGTTGTTAGTGGTTTTATATAAAGGGCTTGTTATGTAGGTGATATCCATCCCCCCTTTCCGGGTTCCAAGATAATCACGAATACATTCACCCTGATGGCCTATGACTATAACGAGACGGTTAAAGTTATGATCCTGGAGAGAGGAAACCAATCTTTCCAATATAGTGATTTCATTAACCGTAACAAGGCATTTTGGTGTCGAGTCAGTCAAGGGAGACAGGCGACTGCCGGTACCGGCAGCCAATAACAGAGCTGTTCTTACTGGTTCATTTGCGAGGTCGGTATAAATGGTCGTTTTCTTCATATTTTTTTGTTTTCCTGAATTTATAGCCGGACCATTCCCTTAAAGGGAGCGGCACAACACTGCACAATGCAGTTTGGAGTGGTACGGCTTGAGAAATATCGCTTTATTTTCTGCCGATTGGCTCAGGCGAAATAGCTGAAGGGCACAAAAAAACTGACAGATAGAACTGATTCAAACGCTGAGTGAATAAAGGTATTCAATTATCAGAGAATTGAATGACCATTTCACGAATTGGAGATAACACTATACTATGACAGCCTAATTAAATCAATGTATTTCCGTTATTATTAAGTAACAACCTAGGTCAAGCCAGGACTAAGTCGCTAAATGCTGGACTAAAATCCTAAGTTTAGTTCTGTAAAAAAGCATGATATTGGACTGCATGTTGTTGGTGGTCATACCCTACCGTTGTATCATCACTTGAACAAAACAGATGCTTCAGCAACGAGATCAGCTAAATATTGTCTTCACAGCTTAAAAATCACATAGTCTGGTATATAAAAGAATCCTTGCGTTGGTCTTTATAATTGTTAGGCACTGGAGGTGCTTTGAGGATGATCGGGGGCAATCCGTATATTCGTTTAGAGGAAGACCAGAGGCTATGTTTATTGTTTCATTTCCCGATTTCTATAGGGAACGATGTAACTTGAAGAGCTATCGTCAAATCTGGTGGTTAATAGAGTCATTCCTGAATTGTAGTTGTTCACACTTGATCTGACAGTTTTGGAGAGGAGGTAACGTCTTTCATTCACAGTAGACATCTTAATCTGTGGGGTAAAAGTCATGTTGGCCAGGATTTATTTCAGCAATCCTGATCTCAATGTTTTTTTTATCATTGGTCCCAGATTCAGATACAGTCTCATAGTCGTTCAATTGCAATCCTTGTTCAGCGCCTGCCTAACCTTGACGGCCATGTCCTCTTGCGAGAACGGCTTTTGAATGAAATTGACACCCTTATCCAGGACTCCGCGATGGGCAATGACATCAGTTGTATAACCTGACATAAAAAGAGTTTTGAGCCCGGGACAGAGTTCGTGCAATCGATGGGATAGCTCTTTGCCATTCATCTCCGGTAATACTACATCAGTTATAAGCAGGTCGATTTCTGCCGGACGTTCTTCGACGAGACGCAGGGCTTGGTTTGGACTTGTGGCTGTCAGTACCTTATAGTCAAGATCCTCCAGAATCCTTCTGGCAAGCTTCAGGATCGAGGCTTCATCTTCGACGACCAGGATGGTTTCTCCATGGCCATTAGGCACGTCTGCTGGGCGCTCACCAGGGGTGTCGACGGACTGTTCAGTATGGCGAGCCAGGTATAGTTTGAAGGTTGTCCCTTTGCCTACTTCGCTATAGACGCTGATAAAGCCGTCGTTCTGTTTGACGATGCCGTAGACTGTAGCCAATCCAAGGCCCGTGCCCTGACCGACCGCCTTCGTTGTGAAAAAGGGTTCAAAGATCTTGGCCACAGTTTTCCTGTCCATGCCGATACCATCGTCACTTACAGCCAGGAGTACATAGTCGCCGGGAACGAATCCGGGATGATCGACACAGTACGTGTCATTGAAGGTCGTCTTTTCGGTCTCGATTGTGATCTTACCAACCCCCTCGATGGCATCACGGGCATTGACGCAGAGATTGGCTAGGAGCTGATCAAGCTGAGATGGATCCATCTTCACCGGCCAGAGGCCGGTTTCAGGCAGCCAGGCCAGGTCGATATCCTCGCCGATCAGTCGGCGCAGCATCTTGAGCATGCCTTCCACGGCCTCGTTTAGATCGAAGGCAATAGGAGCAATAGTTTGTTGTCTGGCAAAAGCTAGAAGCTGCCTGGTGATCTCCATCGAGCGGACAGCGGCCTTGTGAATTTCATCAAGATCTTCGTAGAGTGGGTCTGCCGAGTCGAGTTTTTGCAAGATCATCTCCGAGTAACCCAGGATGACACTAAGCATGTTGTTGTAATCATGGGCCACACCACCGGCAAGCCGGCCAACCGACTCCATCTTCTGGGCTTGATGCAACTGCGATTCCAGATCTTTTTGTATTTTTTCCGACTGGGTTCTTTCGGTGATATCCCGAATGAGACCAATAAACCCGTTTATCTCTCCCTCATCGCTCCTGAGAAAAAAGACATTTACCTCGCCAGGAAATACGAGGCCGTTTTTCTTTTTAAAATGAAGTGAATGCAGGTGAGTTGCATCATTGTCTTGATCCTTAAGCGCGGTACTGAGTTTTTCGAATTCCTCTTCATTTTCATAGATGATAACAGTCTTTTTTCCAGCTATTTCAGCAAGCGAATATCCGAACAGATCGACAAAGGCCGGATTGCAGTCCAGAATGATTCTCTTCGTGTCGGCAACTACAATCGCGTCCCGGATGCTGTTGTAGAGCGATCTGTATTTCTTTTCACTCTGTCTAATAATCTCTTCGGCATTCTGTCGCGCCTGGGCCTCTTTTTCGAGCTGCAACATCTTCTGCTCGAGTTTTCTCACCAGGCGCTCGCTATACAGTTTAAGCACCTCCTTTTCCGGGGCAGGCGACTCAGGGGGAGAGATGGCGGCCTTATCCGATGTCAGCACACTTCTTACGGCCTCCATAAAGACATCCGGTTCGCAGGGTTTCTGAATAAATCTGTCGGCTCCGATCTTCATCGCAAAGGCCTCATCTTGAGGACCGGTATATGTGGCCGTATAGATGATAAAGGGGATCGAACGCAATCTTTCATCCGCTTTGACTGTGCGACATAGCTGAAAACCGTCCATAACAGGCATAAGGATATCGCTGATAATCAGGTCGAAAGCGCTGGATTGCAGTAGGGCGAGGGCCTCAGACCCATTGGTGGCCGCCTGGACCTCGTATCCGTTTCCCTTGAGCAAAACTTCAACCATATACCGGTTGTCTTCTCTGTCGTCTACGTTCAATACCCGCATTTTCATTTCCCGGAGTTTTTCCAGTCTGTTGGCAAATATTCTATGATTTCTGCAACAAAAGTTTCAGGGTTGATAGGTTTCTCGATATAACCGGTGGCACCAGCGGCCAGAATATTCTCTCGATCTCCAACCATAGCATAAGAAGTAACAGCGATGATCGGGACCTTGTCGAGTTCACTATGTTTTTTCAGTTCGGCGGCAACGGCATAGCCGTCCATCTCGGGCAACTGGATGTCCAGGAGAATGGCCAGCGGCTTGCAACTCAATGCAATTTCAACACCTTTACGCCCATTCTCAGCGCCGATGATGATAAAACCGTTCCTTTCCAGCAAAAAACGCATCATGTAAAGATTCTGCTCGTTATCCTCAATGATCAAGAGCGTGTTGTTCATACTGTACCTTTTTGCTGTTGAGGTAGGCGGATGGTAAATGTGCTTCCTTGCCCCCATTGGCTTTCCACCTCAATAGAGCCGCCCATTATATCGAGGATCTTTTTAGAGATCGACAGTCCAAGACCGGTTCCCTCGCGTTTACGGGCAAGACCGGTATCGATCTGGTGGAACGGTTGGAAGAGATCCGGAAGATCTTCCCCATGGATACCGATGCCCGTGTCGGAAAAAGACAAGAGGTAATAATTGTTTTCTTTTCGGTACGAGATATCGACATGGCCTCTTTCCGTAAATTTTATAGCATTATTGAGTAAATTGAGAATGACCTGTTCAAGGCGGCGCTGGTCGGTAGCAATCATCGCAAGAGTATCGGGAAGGTCTATCTGCAGCTCTATACCTTTTTTTTCGGCCAGAGGAGAGACCAGTTTAGTCATTTTCTCAATGGATGTGTGCAGGTCAAAGGATGTGCAGGTAAGAACGAGTTGACCTGCCTCAATTTTAGAAATATCCAGAACATCATTGATCAGGGACAGAAGATGGCGTGAACTGTTTTGCACCATGGTCATCTGTTTTTGCTGCTCAGCATTCAAAGGTCCGGCAAGGCCCTGGAGCATGATACCGGTGAATCCGATGATCGAATTCAAGGGCGTGCGCAGTTCATGGGACATGGTGGCCAGAAAGGCGGATTTGATCCGATCAGCCGCCTGCGCTGCCTCCAGTGCTTTACGCAGTTTTTCAGCCGCTTCGCGCCTTTCTGTGATATCCTCGATGATTCCGACAGCTCCCTTGAAGGGGGCGTTTTTATCAAAAGCGCACAGACTCAGCCGGACCCAAAACAGGGAACCATCCTTGCGGGCCATTTGCTGTTCCTGTCGATATGTTTCTCCTTTTGCCATGTGCGAGTATACAATTTTTCCATTTGTGACGAACGTCTCTTCGTCCGGATACCAGATACGTGTTGATTTGCCGATTAACTCCCCTGGAGCATAACCGGCAATTTCTTCCAATTTGCAATTGCAACGTACAATGATACGGTCCCGCAGGAGGACAATCCCGGTACTGGCTGATTCAAGGATTGCTCGTTGTTCTTCGTTCATGGCGGCCAGTTCCGCAGTACGCTCAGCTACGTGCTGCTCCAGGGTGTCCATGTGCCGCTGCAGTTCATCGTTGAGCTTGTGGACTTGTTGTTCTGCGTGCCGGCGCACGGTAATATCGGACCCGATACTTAAGATTTCCTTTATCCCTCCCTGCTCATCGAGAACAATTTTGTTTGTCCAGTCGATCCAAACCCGTTCTCCATTACGTCGTATGTTCTCGTTGATGTTTCGTTCAAATTTTACCGGGTCGCCACTGATCTCTTTAAGCAAAGTCCGAAGGTCTCTACCATCGCTCTCACTTTCAGAGACTAATGTCCCGATGAGATTTTGACCAATGATTTCCTTTGCTGAATAACCGAAGAACCGCTGGCCAAATTCATTGAGGAAGGTGACCTGCCCTTCGGGTGACCAGCGAAGGATAATACTGTTGGCAAGCATCACTAACTCGCGGTATTCACGCTCACTTTTTCGCAGTGCTTCTTCCATTAGCTTTTCTTCAGTTACGTCTCGAATCGTCTCTATCGCACCGCATTGATGGCCATTTTGGCCATACAATGATGAAGCCACTCCCCACAGGTAGGCTCCCTGACCACCTCTTAGTTGCGGGACAAAGCACTCGGCATACACCTTCAAATCTTTTCGCTTAACATATGTATACGTGGCTTCCACGTCCGGTGCAGGTTGAGCCAGCAGATCAAGAAGGGTAGGCCGCCGCTCTCCATAGAACGGCTCGGCATAGGCGTAATCTTTCCGGCCTAGCATCATCTCCTTCTTTACGCCGGTCATGGCTTCACAGCCCTTGTTCCAGGCAATAACCTGTTTGTCCTGGTCAACAACAAATGTCGCATCGGGCAAAAACTCAATGATATCCATGAATCGTTGCTGGGCCACCTGTCTTTCCGTATTTTCCTGTTGTAATTCTTGGGTACGCACCTTGACCTGATGCTTCAAAATCGCACTGACAACCAGACTCATGATCAGGAATCCGACTCCGGCAAAACCGGCTATATCTACCCAGAGTGGCATCTTGAATCGTACCTGCTCAGAAGTCCACCGTTTCATCGAGGCATAATACAGCGATTGAGGATTCTTTTTTAGATTGTCGAGATGTCTGTCAATAGCCTTCAGTAAATGTTTCGAGTCACTTTTATGTGCCGCAAAAAAGAGATCTGAAGGTTCAAAAAGAATGTTTGTATTTTCAAGACCATATTTTTCTGCATGCATCATGCCGTAAAAGCGGTTGGTAACTGCAAAATCTGCTTCACCTTTGGCAACCATCTCAAACATGGTCTTGTAATCCGACGTGGAAATGAGAGAACAGTTTAAGTCAAAGCCGTTGCTGAATCGGGCAAAGGCTTCCTGCTGAATCGAACGTTCCAGGACAAGAATTCGCTTTTTCTTTAGGTCCAAAATGGAATTTATTTTTTTTCTTTTGGGTGCATATACCTCAAACCAGGAGGACAAGACCGGCACTTTGTGGAAGGCATATATCTTTTCACGGTCCGGGGTATAAGCCATGTCAGGCATTATATCTATTTCCCCTCTGCCCAGGCGATCAAGTCCTTCCCCCCAGGTGCCTGATACATAGTGCAGATTCCAGCCCTCGTCTTTGGCGATGTTTTCGATGATGTCAATAAAGATGCCTGCAGGTTTGCCGGATTCAGAAGTAAAGATCTTCGGCGCATTTTCATAGACGCCAACGGTCACCATCTGATCTTCAGCTCTTGCGGAGAGAGTTCCAAGGGAGAAAAAGGCAAATAAGATGATGGCGATGTTTAGGAGAAAACAATCGGAAAAAGTCCAGCTTCTGTAGGTTTTCATACTGAATGCTTTGCTATGTGATTTTAGCGTATTGTGGTTCGGTTAACCTTTGATTTTGGTTAGTTTCAACTTTGCGGGGGGGCTGTCATGTGGTAATTGTATTGTTTCATACTCTGTACTTGAAAAGCAAGTAATGACTACGATTGTCTTAACAAAGTTTTTCATGGTTAAGGCCACTTTGAAATGCTGTTCAGACAAAGGGAGCCACTTTAAATGGTTCGTTACGCATACGCAGCAACCATTTTCTGAGGATTGATTTTCTCGAAAAATCATGTGGTTGTACCTAGTTCGAGCGTGCTTGACATCTTTAACCTGCTCATTTTATGTTTTGCTTATTATTTTCATATATGATGAAATGAACACCAATCTATCATTCTTATCTGGAGTAAAATTTGCAAAGCAAATCAATCTTGGTTGTTGATGATTCATCAACCATCAGAAAAATCATACAGCGTGAGCTATCTAGCGAGGATTATGAAGTAATTCTGGCGAAAAATGGGATGGAAGCCTTGGCAATGCTTGAGTGGGCAGACCCATTGCCAGATCTGATCTCACTCGATATTGATATGCCGCATATGAATGGCCTTGAGCTCTGCGCTAAAATTAGAGCAGGTGCTGATTCAGATAATGAGAAAAAGAAACTTATAGCCGCATTACCCATAATATTCGTCTCCGCTAATGACAACATTGAAAACAGAGAAAAAGGCTATGAACTAGAGGTCATAGATTTCATCAGTAAGCCATTTGTTCCTGGAAAGATGTTAAGTACTATCAATAACATTCTGAATTCACGCGAACAATTTGTGGGAATGTCGGCGTTGATTGTTGAGGATTCTCCATTTGTTACCCGTATTGTACGCAACATTCTCTCCAGGCATGGGTTGAAGAATATCTTCGAAGTTGCAGATGGTGCTCAAGCCCTGGAATTGGTTAAAGAAGAAAAGTTTGCCATTGATATAATTATCACTGATTACATTATGCCTGGGGTAAGTGGTGAAGAATTGTGTAGAACACTGAGGGGTATTGAGGCATTAGAGCAGGTTCCCATCTTTTTTATCAGTTCAGTTACTGAGAAAAAAACAATTCTTAGCTTTTTTAAATCAGGCGCCAGTGACTATCTTCCCAAGCCCTTTATCGAAGAAGAGTTTCGAGCAAGAATAGTTACACATCTCAGAAATCGTCAATATACCAAAGAACTGGAGTTGCTTAACCGTAAGTTTCAATATCAAGCGGAGCATGATGCTCTTACTGGTGTTTACAATAGAGGCTATTTTCAAACGGCGCTTTCAGCTCGCTTTGCTCATTGCCGATACACCAACGAACATCTGGGTTGTATCCTCATAGATCTTGATTACTTTAAAAAAGTTAATGATAATCATGGCCATGCCTATGGCGATTTAGTTCTTAAAGAGTTTGCCTCAATATTAATAAACCTCGAGAGAACCTCAGACATTGCCGCGAGGTATGGTGGAGAAGAATTTGTCATACTTCTTTCCGGAGCTAATTTGGCTGATTGTGCATTAATTGCAGAACAAATACGCAGTGCTGCTGAAAGCCTTATTTATAATGATGGCACAGTAGAACTTCAAGTAACTGTAAGTGTTGGAGTGGCTTCCCTGCAAGAAAATCAGGCCAACAGTCCAGAAAAACTTGTTTCGATGGCTGATGAAGCTTTATACAAAGCAAAAGAAAAAGGTCGAAACAGGGTTGAGGTTTTTGGCCAATAATCCTGCATCAGCTGTGAAAGTTCAGACCTGATCTGACAGTTTCGGAGAGGGGAAGATGCTCTCGTGTCTCCGGATTTTCGATTATGTGGTTATTTGCAGTTTTTCTATCAAGAATTCTTCTTGAATTTTTTCATCTCATTTTTGTGGTAAAGGTCAAAGAAGATCACGCTATTATCCGGTATGGTCTGACAATTATCGCATTCCTTTTCGAGACGACGGTTCTCCTTCCTACATAATTTGCACCAATAATAAATGACCCGGTAATCCCGCCTGCCAACATATTTCTTAAACCGACCCCGGTATACCCCTTGCATTTTACCGTCAGCATCATCCGGTTCAGCGATCAGGCGTTCAACAACCTGTTGAATACGCTTGTAACCCGGAGGATCAAACTGCTTTACTTTCTCCAGTTTCCGGGAAAAGTGCTCGGTGGGTAAGTACAAGTTATTGCCATTCATTAACTTTCGCTCCTGCCTTTGCAAAATAAAAGGTGCTGATTCACAGCTCTTCGGAAAATACTGCTGCTCCAATGGGCATAGCCACTGTGGGTTTCATTTGTATAACAACTGATTATAGCCTTCCTTGATAGTTACATCGATCCGATATGCTTGACAATGAAATTTCAGACAGTTGGAAGTTTTGAAATAAAGAAAGTCAACCGATATAGTGGGTTGCGCATATAGGTATTATCTATTTGCAGTATCGGATGCATTGTGTCAATGTTTGCCGCACTTTTACCATCTTTTTTTTAAAGGAATCTTGAATGCTGAATACCTGTCACAAAAAGAGTTATTGAGAATGTCTGAATGACAGCCAACCCGGTCCGGGTTGGAAAATGATGTCAGCGGCGATTTTTCCTCCCTTCCTGATCCTTCCGGCCTGAATCGGGCCGGCGTATCCCTTCTACGCATGGATTCTGACGGAGAAAGAGCCGTCTGAGTCGATTTATAGAGAATCATCATGAGTGCTGTTTACTGCCCGGGGAGTCCCTTGCCCTTGCATGTGACCTTGGCAGTGAAAACTGCCAGGAATCATAGCGGCGAAAAGTATTCACGGTGAATGTAAGAAGGAGCTTTTATGAATGCGCATGCGCAAACTGGGTCGGCGACAGCTATGAGTGGCGCGGTTATGGTGGTGGGTGGCGGCGTGGCCGGTGTCCAGTCCGCCCTTGACCTCACCGAACTTGGGTATAAGGTCTATTTGTTGGAAAAATCCGGTGCCATCGGTGGCGTCATGGCCCGGCTGGACAAGACCTTTCCCACCAATGACTGTTCTCTTTGTATCCTGGCTCCTAAACTGGTGGAAGTGGGGAGAAATCCCAATATTCAGGTCCTCACCAAGTCCGAGTTGATTGATCTGCAGGGAACGGCAGGATCTTTTACCGCCACGGTCAGGAAGGAGCCGCGATTTATCGATGAGGAGGTCTGTACCGGCTGCGGTCAGTGTACTCTTTACTGTCTCAAGGAGATCGGTGATGATTACAATGAGAATCTCAGGCATACCCAGGCCGCCCATATCGATTATGCCCAGGCCGTGCCCACCTCCTATTATATCGATGCCAAGGCCTGCCTGCATCTGAATTACGAAACCTGTGGTCTTTGCGCCGTGGTCTGCCAGGCCAATGCCATCCGCTTTGATCAAAAGCAGGAAACCTTGGAAATTCCGGTGGGCGCGGTGATCATGGCCCCGGGTTTTGGCAGGATCAGCAATGAGGTCATGGCCAGGTATGGCTGGGGTAAATTCAAAGATGTCCTCACCGCCTTTGAACACGAACGTCTCATGTGCGCCTCCGGTCCCACCAATGGTGAAATTGTCCGCCTTTCAGATAAGAAACATCCGAAAAAAATAGCCTTCCTGCAATGTATTGGCTCCCGCGATGAGACATGCGGCAATAATTACTGCTCCTCGGTCTGCTGTATGTATGCCATCAAGCAGGCTACTCTGGCCCGGGAGCATGATCCGGACTGTGAAATAACCCTCTTTTATATGGATGTGCGAACCCATGGCAAGGGATTTGATGCGGCCAGGGAACGGGCAATTTCCGAAAACAATTTTCGGGTAATCTATGCCAGGCCTCCTAGAGTGGAGGATGTCTTTGATGGCGGTCTGCTGTTGACCTGGGCCGCAGAGGACGGCAGCCACCACTATGAAAAATTTGATATGGTGGTTCTTTCTCAGGGCCTGGAGTCGCCTGACGATGCGGAACAGCTGGCCCAGGCCGCAACTATTGAGCTGAACAACTATCTCTTTGCCAAGACCGGCAACTACACGCCGCTTGCCACCAGTCGGCCCGGGGTGTATGTGATTGGCGCCTTTCAGGGGCCCAAGGATATTCCCGATTCCGTGATCCAGGCCGGAGGTGCTGCTGCCCTCTGTGCAGGCCAGCTTGTTCCTGCCAGGGACAGCGAGACCGTCAAGGCGAGTTTCCCGGAGGAACGGGACATCAGCGCTGAAGAGCCACGGGTGGGGGTCTTTGTCTGCCACTGCGGTATCAATATCGGCGGGGTGGTGGATGTCCGGGCGGTGCGCGATTATGCGCAAACTTTGCCCAATGTGGTCTATGCCACCGACAATCTATATTCCTGCTCCCAGGATACCCAGGGCCTGTTGGTTGAGACCATACATAAATATGGACTCAACCGCCTGGTGGTGGCGGCCTGTACTCCGCGCACCCATGAACCGCTCTTTCAGGCAACCCTGCGTGATGCTGGTTTGAATCGCTCTCTCTTTGAGATGGCCAATATCCGTGATCAATGTTCCTGGGTCCATATGCATGAACCCGAGGCAGCCACGGAGAAGGCCAAGGATGTGGTGCGGATGGCCGTGGCCAAGGCGGCTTATCTCACTGCCCTGAAAGAACAGCAGTTGCCGGTGACTCCGTCCGCCCTGGTTATCGGTGGCGGCCTGGCAGGGATAACGGCTGCCTTGGCCATTGCCGATCAGGGCTTTGTCACCACTCTTGTCGAACGGGGGAAGACCTTGGGCGGCAGGGCCCTGTTGCTGAGCGCCGATCGTTTCGGAAACGACCCGAGGCAGGTTGTTCATGATCTGATTGCCAGGGTAAGGAAACATGCAAAAATTACCCTGTATACGCAGGCCGAGGTGAAAGCAGTCTCCGGTTATGTCGGTAATTTCACCACAACTGTAGCCGTGAATCAGGGTAGCGAAGTGATCAACCACGGAGTGGCGGTATTGGCCACCGGCGGTAGGCCCTACGAGCCCGGTCAATATCTCTACGGCAAATCAACAAAGGTGATGACTCAGCTCGATCTGGAAAAACGGTTGGCAGGCAGTCGACCGCTATCCAAAGAGATAAGGCAGGTTGTGATGATCCAGTGTGTCGGTTCCCGAGGTGAGGATCTTAGCTATTGCAGCCGGGTCTGCTGCGGTCAGGCCTTGAAAAACGTGCTGCGTCTCAAAAAATTGCAGCCGGATTTGCAGATCACCGTCCTGTACCGTGACATGCGGGCCTACGGTTTTCTGGAGGATGATTATCTGAGAGCTAGACAGCAGGGTATCATCTTTACCCGCTACGATGTTGCCAACAAACCTGAAGTCATGCCGGGCAAGGGCAAATCCAGTCCCTTAACCGTTCGCTATTACGACCCGCTTTTAAATGAGACAATTGAACGTGCCACTGATTTGCTGGTGCTGTCAGTGGGTATTGTCTCAGAAGATCCGACTGAGCTGGCAAGGATGCTCAAGGTTCCGGTTACTGCCGACAAGTTCTTTCTTGAGGCCCATGTGAAGTTACAGCCGGTGGATCTGCCGGTGGACGGTACCTATGTCTGCGGCCTGGCCCACTCGCCCAAGAGTATGGACGAGACCATTGCCCAGGCACAGGCTGCAGCCGGCAGGGCCTGTCAGCCCCTGGCCAAAGGTGTCATCACGCCGGTGCCCATCGTTTCCCAGGTAGACCCGGAACTCTGTATCGGCTGTG
Source organism: Pseudomonadota bacterium (assembly GCA_018820855.1). GTDB lineage: Bacteria > Desulfobacterota > Desulfobulbia > Desulfobulbales > Desulfocapsaceae > Desulfocapsa. The sequence continues at coordinate 30,105 of JAHJNL010000017.1, forward strand.
GGGTCTGCGAGAGTTTCTGCCCTTATAAGGCCATCCAAATTTACAAAGAGGGGAAAGTGCGCAAGGCCAGAACCATCACCGCCTCCTGTAAGGGCTGCGGGGTCTGTGCCGCCCGCTGTCCAACCATGGCCATAGATATGGGCCGTTTCACCATGGACGGTATCATGGCCCAGATCCATGCCTTTGGCGAAGAGGCCCGGGCAGAACAAAGATGATATTTATTCCGGAGCAAAAAAATGTCTGATTATCAACCGAAGATACTGGGTTTTTTATGTAACTGGTGCTGTTACACCGCTGCTGATTCGGCAGGTGTCGGCCGTTACCAGTATCCGCCTAATCTGCGGGTTATTCGTATGATGTGCACCGGCAGGCTTGATCCTTCATTTCCTTTGGAAGGGCTGGCCGCCGGGGCCGACGGCATCTTTGTCGGAGGCTGTCATCCGGGTGAGTGTCATTATATCGATGGCAACTACCACGCCCTGATCTCCGCCTCTCTGGTCCATGAGGTCCTGGCCCGGATCGGAATAAACAAGGAACGTTTTCTCATCGACTGGGCCTCGGCTGCTGAGGGCCCGAATTTCGTCAAGATCATCACTCATTTCACCCACAGGGTGGCCGCACTTGGCCCTCTGGGGTCATCGGAAAAGCTTGATGCGGAAGAGGTACGGCATAAACTGTCTGCTGCGGCCGAAGCGGCTCGAGGTCGCAAGGTGCGTACCGGTCTCATTAATGCCAGTAAAGAGATGATCAAAGGCGGTGACTTTTCCAGGGAGACCATTAGTGATCTGGTGGCCACTAAATGTGATAAGGCATTGAATACCCTTTTGGGGTAGATCAAGAATACAGAAGACAAATATTATTAACAGGAGGATACAACCATGCTTGAAGTAACAGAATCTGCACTTGGCAATATCAAGGATTACCTGAGTCAGCAACAGATCGAATCAGCTGTTCGGATCACCATTATGTCCGGGGGCTGTTCCGGCCCGAAGCTTGGGCTGGCTGTGGATGAGGCCAAAGAGAGCGACAAGGTCTTTGACCATGACGGGGTCAGTTTTGTGGTTGACAAGGAGCTTTCCGTCTCCTGCGGTGCCATCAAGGTGGATTTTATTGTAGATAAGAGTGGCTGTGGCTGCGGTGGCGGCGGTTTCGCTGTGACCAGTGAAAAAGCCATAGCCGGCGGGAACAGCGGTTGTTCCTGCAGTTCCGGATCATGCGGTTGACATCTAAGGTTGGATGTGTGCCGGGGGCATTTCGCCCCCGGCCTTTATAATTCGTCTAAAGTAAAAAGGCACAGAAGGGGACAGGTATTGCTTCTGGGCCCTTGGGGTTTTTTATGCTAAAAATTAATTCATTTCTTTTCGGTTGTCTGTTTCTGGCTTCATCACCGGCCCTGGCCTTTCAGGCTGACGGCTGTGGGGCCGGTGCTTGTCGGGACTGCCACACATTGAACAAGAAAGAGGCAGCCATCCTGCTGCAGGACAAGGTAACTGAGGTAGTTGATGTCAAGCTCAGTCAGGTGCCCGGCCTTTGGGATGTTGAGGCGATCTATCAGGGCAGGAAGGTCCCTCTCTATATTGATTTTTCCAAGCAGTATCTGATCAGCGGAAACATCGTCAAGCTGGACAGCGGTGAGAATCTGACCCAGAAGAGTTTTGTCAATATGAATAAGGTGGACCTTTCCCGAATCCCTCTTGATGACGCGGTTATTATCGGCAACCCGGCAGCACCGCGGAAAATCATCGTCTTTGATGACCCGGAATGTAGCTATTGCCGTAAGATTCATCCGGAAATGGAAAAGGTTGTGGCACAGCATGATGACATTGCTTTCTTTATCAAGATGTTTCCCCTGGCCATGCATCCTGCTGCTTATGACAAGGCCAAAGCCATAGTCTGTGCCAAAATCGAGAGCTCCAATGACCGGGCTCTGACCTTTCTGAGCGACAGTTTGAGCGGGAAGAAGCTGCCTGCTCCGGGATGTGAGAATGATCAGGTGGATAAAAATATCGCCCTGGCCAAAGAGCTGCATATCAATTCCACTCCCACCCTCATTATGCCGGATGGGCGGGTGCTGCCAGGCTATAAAGGAGCGGATAAGATTGTTGAGGCAATGGACCTCGAACAGCCATGAAGTCTGTTCCCCTTGCAATACATCAGACCCGTCGTTTCAGCAAACAATTGCAGGCCATGTATCAGGCCGGCAAAAATGAGCGTATTGCAGCGATGCGGGCCCAGAGGATACTTGCCGACCTGCAGGAAAACCCTTTGCATGAAGAAGCGGAATGCAAACGCACCCATCATGGGGAGTGGCGTCTTAAGGACTGTCGTAAATACGATCTCTCCTGCGGTTTTCGGCTTGTCGGTCTGAAGCGGGATAAGCGGCTGATTTTTACCTGTATCGGCAGCCATGACGACTGTCAGCGCTGGATAGAAAATAATCGTGAATACCAAGATGACATAGCGTCGGTTCCTGTTGCTGAGCACTGTACCGAAAAGTGTCAACAGCCAATCCCGCCCATCAGCACAGAGGAAGAAACGATTGATGAGTATGAGGAACAACTCATGGCCAGGATTGATGAGCGGGTGCTGCGTGAGATTTTTGCCGGGTTTTACAAAACTGCAAAATCGAATGCCGATGAAGTGACGTAAGCAACATAAAGTAATGGAATGTGAATACTGGCAGCAAAGTTTGCTGTGAGTCGAAATAAAAAAAACTCGCCTAACACGCCGACCGATCATGTGTGTGGCGAGTGGTTATATGCCTTTCTTTTGCGATGCTCCTGCTTTCCGGCCGCCTGAGTGGATCTCACAGGCGGCCGGATAAGAAAAGATCGCTTCCCTGCTCTTGTCCTCGTTTTGTCATTTCTGCAGCAACATCAATACGCCCCGGAAACTGTGCTGTTCTCTGTTGTGGCTTTCTTCATTTTTCTCCACTGTTTTCTGTGTAATTTTACGTTCAGGTAATGTCTGTATACGTACAATATCGTAATAGTGACGGCTGGTGGTGACTGTGAGAAAGAGAAGCAATTCTATAATGTTTCTCTTTTATAAGAGGTGTTGGTGTGATTTTTATTGTAATCTACTTTCAAAAATGTAGAAATCTGGTATCTTGCATTCTTTCAGTGAACTGTGCTGTGCACCGCTTATCTCTCAATTCTTCCTTTCCGGAGTTGGGCTGAAATTTCTACAGGAGAGGGGAGTTGCTCTTGTACGTTGAATGAAGGTGTCAGGTGAGCATGCATTGTGGACTGGGCAATGAACCCTTTTTTCTTGAGAAGATGATCAAAAAAACAATTACCTGTTACCTGCCATATGCGTCTGTATAAAGTTTTTCCCGGAAGCGAGAAAAGTAAGGCGATTATAGTAGTTATGCTTGTTGTTATATCTCTTGCTGCGCTTTTCACCTATGAAGGCATCATGCTCCATAACAGGACAATTGATCAGGTCATTCTTGAAAAGGAAAAATCAATATATTCCACCCTCAAAGACATAACCCTCTATTCCTTCACTCCGTATGAACAACGGCTTGTTACCCTTCTAAAGATCCATGAAGGGATTCCCAAGGCCTTCATTGATCGGGATCGTAAGACACTCTATCGTCTTACTCTTCCTCTTTACGAGGAACTGAAACGTGAAAATAATCATCTGCAGGTAATGCATTTTCATCATCCGGATGGTCGCTCTTTTTTACGCATGCATAAACCGGGAAAATTTGATGACGATCTCAGGCAAATCAGACCTGCTGTACAGCAGGTCCATCAAACAGGAACTCCTTTAACATGCTATGAAATAGGTATTCATGGTGCCTTTTACCGGATTATTCAGCCTGTATTTTATCAAGGCTCTTATGCCGGCGCACTCGAATTGGGATTCAATGTGAATAGCATATTGGAGTCACTGCAAAAACAGCTTCCAGGACCTCTGACCACCTTTTTTATGGCGGATAGATGGCAAAAGGTGACCAAGTCTCCGGAGTATGAATCGCTTCCTTTGGGGAAATATGTCTTAACCAGCTATCATGAAGAATTTTTTAAACAACTGCCTCCAGACCAGGATATTTTGGGCGAAAATCTGCGGGTAACCATTGGTGATAATTCTTATCTATTGCATGCCTACCCCATTTTTAATGACTTTCAGGGGGAAGCGATTGGTGGTTTCGTTGTGATGCAGGATTTCTCACAGGTACTCCTTGCTAAAAAGACTTTTATTATTCGATCGATTATCTTTTCCTGTTTTTTGCTGGCAGTGTCGCTGTTCGTCCTTTATCTCAGTTTTGGCAAATTAATCGGCAAGCTTGAGAGCTCCCGGACAAACCTGATACAAACGGTTGCCAAGCTTGGTATGGAGGTTGATGAACGAAAACAGACAGAAATGCAGCTCAGTAAAAGTAAAAATGAGTGGGAAAGAACCTTTGATGGTATTGGCGATATCGTCACTATCATGAATAGTCAGTTCCAGATTCTCAAGGCCAACCGGGCGGCTTATAAAATACTCAATGCAGAACCAGGCACGCTGATAGGCAAATTCTGTTATGAAGTGTTTAATAACAGATTGTCAGCCTGTGAAGGTTGCCCCGGTATTGATACTATAAATAACTGCCAGGTAAGTTCTTCTGAAATTGCGCATCAGAATCTAGGCAAAAACTTTTTGATAACCACATCGCCAGTGCCTGATGAACACGGTGATTTTACCAATGTTGTTCATATTGCCAAAGATATTACTGAGAAAAAAGAGCTTGAAATCAAATTACGACAAGCTCAGAAAATGGAAGCCATTGGTACGCTGGCAGGTGGTATTGCCCATGATTTTAATAATATTCTGACGGCAATTTACGGCTACAGCCAGTTGGCCATGAGGAAAGCAGGGGATAACAAGGGAGTTGTTGATGATCTGAAACAGATCCACTGTGCCACTAAAAGAGCAAAGGATCTCGTGGGCCAGATCCTGACTTTCAGCCGTCAGACCGAACAAGTCAAAAGACCTATTCAGATATATCCCATTGTCAAAGAAGCTCTGAAACTACTGCGCTCGTCAATCCCCAGTACAATTGAACTGAAGCAGAATATTAATAGTAAAGGGATTGTTTTGGCCGATCCGACCCAGATTCATCAGATTGTCATGAATCTGGCCACAAATGCCTACCATGCCATGATGGAACCAGGCGGTATCCTGGGGATTGCATTGCAGGAGATTACTGTTGATGACAAGAGTTTGATTTCTGAATTAAATATTAAGCTAGGGAAATATATCTGTCTTGAAGTAAGTGATACCGGCTGTGGTATGGATAAGGAAACAAAGGAGAAAATTTTTGAGCCCTATTTCACCACAAAAGAGCTTGGCAAGGGGACCGGACTGGGCCTGGCCGTTGTCCATGGCATCGTTACCGGGTGTAATGGCTATATCAATGTTTACAGCGAACCGGGCCAGGGGACGGCTTTTCATGTATATCTGCCGATGCTTGAAGAGGGCTTGGCTGACGGATTGATCCAACTGGATGAAGAACCTGTCCGCGGTGGCAAGGAACGAATTATGTTTATTGATGATGAGGCGATCATTGTCAATCTTGCCTCTGAAGTTCTCAGGACATACGGCTATAAAACAACAAATTTCACGAATGCTGTGCATGCGATACAGGATTTTGAAAAGCATCCGGACGCGTACAATCTTGTCATCACCGATATGTCCATGCCCAATTTAGATGGCTTGCAGCTTACCAGGAAAATCAAAGAAATTCGTCAGGATATATCAGTAATTCTCTGCAGCGGTTACAGCGAAACTATCTACAAAGAAAAGGCCCTGGCTCTTGGTGTCAGCAGGTATGTCACGAAACCGTTGATGATGGATAACCTGGCAAGGGTTGTGAGAGAATTGCTGGATCAGGAGAAATCCTGAAAAAAAATGCCCGTCTGTGAGTTGCGCCAGGTGATAAATAGCTAGAACCTGGGCCTAGTATTTGCCACCGTAAGCAAAGGGATTATAGCTATCCAACACCATGATAATCCAAGCTGTTGAGCAGGTGCTGGGAATTGGATTGGCATACCAGCCAAATGGAATCAGATACCGTTTGCTCGCGTACATATAGGGGCTGGTTTGCCTCGGGGGCAGCAATTGGAGAAAATTCGGCGGCTGGCCAGGGAAACCGGCGGTTGCATAGATATCGATGCGCATTTTTTCTATTGCTGCCAGCATCGATTGTTCGTCCAGCTTGAGTTGTTCCAGAAAGTGTCTGGCCTTCCCGTAATATGAGGATTCAGAGGGAATTGTTTGATAATAGCTGATCATGCTGCGCAGCATGGTGATTGCGCCTGCGGTCCATTCTGTGGAGAGAATACCCTGCCGGTAGTTACCGCTCCCATCGATGCCGTTACCATCCTGATCCGAAAAGCCGACACCCCATAGCGTTCTGCCGATACCGTACCCTCCCCATTGCTTCACCTGCTGCCAGTTTTGATAGGCGGCGCCGAAGCCGAACCATGCATCGATTTGCTGCGGCCCGAGGGCGGAAACTCCCCAGGTGTTGACATCCACCGCTTTCGGCAGCAGGCTTGGTAGCCATTTACCTGTGCTGTTCGGGTCATCGGCACGACCCCCCTGGACAAACTCGCCATCATGCCAGGCCAACTCTCTGAAAAAGGTGAGAAGGCCTGAGGTTGTGCGATGTTGGCCGATCATGCCGCCGTTGATCATCGCATTGATCAGTTGCAGTGCCTCGTTGGTTTTTGCCGTATCCTTTGCATTTAAATTTTTCTCATGCGTTATTGTCGCCTGGAGCGTGGCGTGCAGTATTTTAAGACCAGCATACAAGGAAAAATTATTTTCAACCGAAACTGCGTAGGGATCGACTAACTGGTCCCCCTGATTGGCTACCGTACCGGTGGGAGCATAGTATAGAGCACCTGATGGTGATTGCATTGCCGCAAAGGTCGGCAATATATCCAGAGCGTTTTGTACGGCAAGATCTTGCAACGGTACAAAGGCTGATTTCTGGCCGATAACATAATGAATGTAGGCAGCTTGCAGTGGTCCCAATAAGAATGCCCAGGCATTTTCGCCGGTAATCGGCTTCCAATCGCTCCATGTAACCATGCCGGGTTGGTATGCGGGGTTCTGCGTTGGCAAGTTACTGGTTTTGATCTGGTCGGCATACTGGGTTCCCATGAAGGGATCAGGCGACAGCCAATTTCTTGGCAGCATGCGAAAAGCGTAGGCCTGTTTGGGTTCGGTGATGACTTGATGATTGTAGAGAAAGACCTTGTTGACAGTTATGGCGCGATTCTCACTTAAAATGGACTGGCTGGAATTACCGTTATAACCTGCTCTTAACAGAGAGTTTTGATTCCGGACCAGAGCGTAAGCATCCTGGTTGTTCGGCAGGGGAAAACGATTGAGAACATGACCCAGCATGACGGCAATTTGCCAGGTTGCAGCATCGTAGATGTTGGTGCCGTTATGAGTGTTGATACGTTCGGTCTGAAGATCGCCGGGAATCGATTTTTGCGGTGTCAGCGAGTAGGTTTGCGGATCGTAAACATCAGTAACTATGCAGGTGTTCCCGGGCAATCGGCAGACATATTCACCCCAGTATTCCGGACTGTCTGTGAAACTGAGTGGCAGGAAACGACCCTTGAGTTTTCCGGCTGTGGCCATATAAAGAATGCCGTCTGCCGTGTCCCGGTTGCTGACAAGAAATCGATAGCTGGACTCCAACTCAGAGTGGGAAGATTGAGCATGCCCCAAGGGTATCACCACCAGCATGTGCAGGAGGAAGATGGTGATGCCGATCATTTTGATGCGGTCTTTAATTATCAGCAGACGATGAGGGGACATAGGGGAATTACCTCTTCCTGGCCTAGTATAGCCAATGACGCCAACGCTTTTTGCCATAGTCAAATTTCAAAAGAAAATCCTGCTTATGGGTACCTTGAAAATTAGAATTTTCGTTCAAAACCGAGGCATAAGAAAAACTTTACAACAGGTGTGTAATTGATATTCCGAGGATAAAATTTTTCCCATAACGAATAGTTTGGGCGAACAGGCAATTTTGCAAGGTGGCCTTATGACATCTATGGATAATGTACCAGGTGCAGCCTGGAATATAATGTCTGTTTGCTCGTGGCATAGAAGAAAACTCTTGGGGGCCCCTTTTGTATAGATTGAAAAAATGGGATTCTGAAGGCTGTAACCACTTCATTTTAATGGGTATGTAGTTTAAAATCGGCATGTTGAGCATGTTGTTCAGATGCCACCATGTGTCGCTTGGCAAGAAAAAAAGTTGCAACCATCCCAAAAAGAAGGCAGCCTTATTAATATATCTTTTGTTTCGACGAAAAGGGCACGGGACCTGGCTTTACAAGCTGAGCTTTTCGCCTTCAAATTTTGGTAACAGGAACCACCCGAAGTGACCCATTGTGTTAAAACAGCAGCTTTCCGGATCGCTCTATTGCTTTGTATCATCTGGGTAAGCTCAAATTCAGCATTGGCGGAGTCATTCGCACCCGTAGAACTGAGAGCAGACGTTCACTCCATACGCTTGGGAGAAAAAGAGGTACAGTATCTTATTGCCGACCAGAACCACACTGATATTCAAGATATTCTGCAGGAAAAAACAGAGAAGCTGTGGCAATCCGCACACAGCAGTCCTCTCTTTCTTGGCAATAGCGTCTCCAGCGTGTGGGTGCGATTCGGGCTTGTCTCATCTGCTGAAATACCATCAAACTGGATATTGGAAACCACCTGGCCTTTTTTCGACCAGATAGAACTGTATCGTTTCGATAAAAAAAGCGGCAGGATTGTACGCTCGCAGTCCAAAGAAAATCAGGCGGCTTACTCTCCGCTTGCCACACATCTTCCCTTCGCCTTCGCCCTGCCAACATATCCTTATATGGATCAGGTAGTATACCTTAAGCTCCATAGCAGTGCCAAGATGCTTTTGCCGCTTAAGATTATGCAAGAAAGCACCTTTGAGAAGGAATCGCTCTACCGCCATATTCTCCTGGGCTTGTTTTTCGGTACTCTTCTTGCCATGTGCTGCTATAACACCTCTTTATTTTTTTTTACAAGGGATGACAGTTACGCCTTTTATGTGGTCTATGTCATTTCAATCATACTCTACACCCTTGGCATGACAGGTGTGGGACAAACCTATCTATGGCCTGGAAACAGTTGGATGCTCAGCCATGCTTATGGTGTTTTTTCTTCTTTTTCTTTTCTTACTGCTGCCCTGTTCATTCGCAGATTTCTTGCTCTTGCTACCTATGGCGGCTGGCCGTTGCGTCTCAGCAATCTGATTATCGTTTATTGGAGCGTGATGATTGCCTTCTACCTTGTGTCAAATCATCACTGGCTCATTAGCTCTGAAGATTATGGTGCAGTTATAAGTTGTTTTGTCGTTCTTGTTACCATTATTTTTTGTTGGTACAAGGGGAGCATTGCCGCGAAATATCTCACCATTGCCTGGACCTTGCTGATCCTCTCAACATTCATGCTGATGATGGGCTTGACAGGAGTAGTTCCCTACTCACCCATGGCACAGAACAGTCAGAACATCGGCATTGTCGTTGAGGTCATTTTGTTGTCCCTAACGCTGGCTGAACGGATCAATCGCACGCGACAGGAGAAAGAAGAAGCTCAGGCAAAGATATTGGACATGGAGCGTCAGGCTAAAGTGGAGCTGGAAAAAAGGGTCGTGTTGCGAACTGTTGAGCTGCGCCAGGCGCTGGAGGCACTCGAGACGGCTAATAAAGAGCTTGGTACCTTAAGTTTGACGGATGAACTGACACAACTAGCTAATCGGCGCCATTTTAATGTTATTCTTGAGCGGGAGTGTAAACGTGCCATACGATACCATCAGCCGTTGTCACTTATACTTGCTGATATAGACCATTTTAAGAAGATTAATGACAAATTTGGTCATCAGGTTGGTGATGAATGTCTCCAACATGTTGCCAAAATATTGAGTTCCCGGGCCGGTAGGGCGGAAGATCTCGTCGCTCGTTATGGAGGGGAGGAGTTTGTAGTCATTCTGCCAGGTGCATCAACTGATATCGCAGCCGCTACTGCTGAACGGATGAGGAATGAAGTTCAGTCTACACCATATCCTGTTGATGATGATCATCTCAGAATTACCCTGAGCTTTGGAGTGGCTGGGCTATCTTCGGAGATGGGTGAACAGGCCAAAGACCTACTCAACAAGGCCGATCAAGCATTGTATCGTGCTAAAGATAAAGGAAGAAACAGGGTTGAAGTTTTATTGTAAGATTTTAAAAAGGGGGACTAATGGAGAGGATGGGCCATTTTATTTATTATTTTTATTATGATAACAATGTGTTGTCTTTGTCAGGCCCCGTATTCCCTTGTGATGGAGCAAATGTTGTACGAATCTTCTCCATAGCTTGTGGGTATAATTTACGCTCGCGCAATACTTTCCGCACCAACGGTGATGAGATGACGAAACTATCATTGTAATATTCCACGATACCAAGGTCTTGTGCGAGACCGATGAACGAACGAGGATATTCTGTGTCCTGGATCAATTGATTGCGGAATAACTGCCGCATCAGGTGCCTTTCATCTTCCTCGCCAAAAGGCACCGGTGATTCGGCGATAACACTGAGGATTATATAGATCCACCAGGGTTCATCGGAGGTGGCGAGCCTATTCCATTCTTCACTATAGAGGGTATTATCACGCTCGAGACGATCAAACAATCGGTGGTATAGGGCCTTCAAGTCTGGCACGAGAACCAGGGAACGAATGAATGGATCCATGTGTTTGAAAAAGCCGAACACGCGAATTTCGTTCAACAAGAGTTGTAGATATAGGGGCGGTTGTCCATTAGACGCAGCTGCCAGTGCTTCGAGGTGTCTGTGATCGATGCTTTTCAAATAGTGATCAAAGTAGCGTTTCACTATGCGTCGACCAGTCTCAGCAGTGATAGGGGAGAGAGTGAAACATTGCCATTCGGCTCGTTCCAATAGTGCGAGTGCCCTGAAAGGTTCACAAGTAGCCACCAGACGAATGGATGCCGGCAGGGGATTGGGAAGCCATGGGAAAAGTGGCCTGCCAATCGTATTTTTTTGAAGCAGATCGCAAATATTGTCGATCAACAGGACGATAACAGTATTTCGGGCTGCGGTGGTTAACCATGCAGCGAATTGCCCGGTCACTTCGACATCGGAGACTGGTGGCTCCGGAAGGCCATCAACTATGGTTTTTAGTTGCGCCATGATCTGGCGTAATGTCGTCGCGAGATGCTCAGACCGACCGAAATTGATTATAGCGCTTTTGGCGTGAGGGCGCGGATTGGAGCGCAGCAAATTGGCGTAGCCGGCAATGAGGGACGACTTGCCCGCTCCGTACTCTCCCACTATCAAGAGAGGTTTGCCTCCCGTATCGAGATATCGGTCGATGCACGCAATATTCTCCGGGTCGAAGACGTAACTATTAAGATGCTCTGAGTGGTGATACCGTTGCAACATACCGTCAAGGTCTTTGTCAGGCTGAGATAGGCCGAAGTGCTTCAGGTCCTCGTTGAGAATCGAGCTGAATTCTTCATAAAAAATGTCAGACAGTTCCGATGGTTCCATGTAGTCATCGATTCTGAAACCGGCAGATTCGATGCGTGCTTTCAAGGCCTCAATGTTTGCACCATCAATGTCATTGCCGCCTGAATCGGCCAGTTTGTCTTCGAAATAGTTTTCACGGGAATAGAGGAACACCCGTTTGGGAGTCCCAGGCTCATTCAGCACGCCATGGGTGATCTCCAGGTCTAGAATGCTATGGCCAACATACCTATCGAGCCAAGGGTGATCGGCTAGGTCGGCCTCGCAAAAACTTTCGAGAACAGTACCGTAACGGTTCCCAATCAATCCCAAGAAGTAGGGCCGACAGTTATCGATCCGGGACAGGCATAGTCCCGCAAGATCTCGGTTGTCGACGTCTATTTGTGGTAGGCCCCAGCGGAGATCCACGGGAATAATACTAACTCCCTCACTGCGAAAGTGTTGGTTGAGGCGTGGAAACACGTTACGAATCAGGATATCCCGTTCTGCCTGCATATCTTCAAACGTAGAGGCGATGAAGACTCGAACCACCCTGTCTTGAATGGTTGCTTTTCCGGACACATTGAGGGGTTGTGGTGCTGGTTTTCTGGTCGCTTTTTCAAGCCTCGACCACGCCATTATACCGACGTAGAATAAAAGGCAGGCAGGCACTACAATGAGCGCACTACCCAGGATGAGGAACAGCAGTATAACCAGCAGCACGCATCGAAATATTCCAAGCGGCTCTATCCAGCTGTTTTCGTTGCCGTTATTCGTCTGAACCAACTGTAACCTCTTACAGTGCGCGAATTTTTTTTAATTACATTGTATCTGAACTTTCCAAATTGATTGAACTTGTTAATAGCTCGTTGTTTTTAACTTTAAAAATAGAACTGATTTACAATATTCTTATGACTGCATCGAGGGTTTCATTCATAAGAGAAGAGATTGCATCTCCAATCGCCATTCTTGTATATTTTGCCAGGTGTCCTACTGTCCGGACAGCAGTGGCGTGACACCGGTCTTTCCAAAATGTACCTTGCTGCTTTTCGTATGCATTGAACTCCTGGGCCGTTCGTCCTGCTATTAACTAGAGGCTTTTTGAAATCATTTCCTCGCAGCTATCAACGACCCTACGTTGTTCCCGCTTTCTTTACTATTCAGTTGCCACGGCGCGCCAGCAACAGACCTGCCCCGGCTACAATCATTAATCCTCCTGCTGTCCGCAAGACTGATTGAAAGGCTCGTTGACTTTGGAGAAACCCACTCATTTTTCCTGAGACCAATGCCCAGAACGATGTTACGGTAAAAGTGATCACCAAAAAAGTCGGAACAATAAAAGTAAATTGTAACCCAAGAGGGCGCGCAGCATCGATAAATTGAGGCAGAAATGCTGCAATGAAGATCAAGCTCTTTGGGTTGGGGATCGTGACAACCAGCCCTTGAACAAATAGATTCGTTTTGGAGACTGCAGAAGTGTTAAGCTCCAGAGGTTTATTTGCGCTTCGCCACTGTTTGATTCCGAGATAAACAAGATATGCGGCGCCGCCCCAGCGGAGCCATTCAAATGCTTCTGCAACACCATTTAACAATGAGGTCAGACCGATTGCAGCGACTATAAGTTGAACGGCAATTCCCATTGTTGCTCCTGCAACGGTGGCAAGGGCACGTTGCCAACCGAATGAAATACTATGGGCAACTGTCAAAAGTACGCTCGGGCCAGGTAATGCAATCATGATTGTAGTGGCAACAACGAATGCAAGATATACGTGTAATTCCATATTGGATGCCTCGTGTCAATTAGTGATATACAAATTACGCTTATAAATCTTCGTTCCTCTTGCTGAATCAAGAAGAAATCAGGGCTAGGGCTCAAAAGAGCAATAAAATGTGATAATGCAGTCAGTAAAAAATTTAAGACTTCTGCTTTTAGAGCAAGAGGATAGAACTTTTGAAAATTAAATTATTGTATAAAATTGATTTGATACTCTTTTTTGGGAGACACTGTTTCTGATTGTGATTTGGCTATCTTCTCTTCAATCTGAAAGACCATTTCTCATTGATTTATGGCACATAACAAGTCAGTAGAAAAAGTCCCACGTTGAGTCAGTTTTTGACTTTTAAATGTTTACCGGCAACTTCGTAAATCGCATAACATATTAAAATAACGGCCTATATTTCTTGACAATAAAATGCATATTCTAAATACGTTATGGGTAAAAATTAATAAACTTCATTAATATGCTGTAAATAAAAGACCTTTTACTTTAGTTAACCGCTCTAAAGATCAAAATCATGTCAGATTTGAAGCAAAACACAGCAAAAATGCAGTCAAAACTCCAACGAAAAGACTTTTCCTACAGGCTCAGGGTTTATTATGTTGTTATGTGCTTAAATATATTGTTTTTTTGAAGTTAGCTCCAAAAGCAACAATGCGCATCTTTTTCTATTTCATCCAATATTTTTTTTACTCTTCACGTATGTTGCTTTGGCTATAGGACCTTCCATTTTTATGGTTGGATTATTAACCTAGCATAAATTACAAGCCGATGGCATGGGCGTTACCGCGCGGTGGGGTCTGGGGGAGAAAAGCCCCCGGCTACCCGATTAAATGGTTTTGGCTCATTCTTTGTCAAAGCTATCGACAACAATTGCACCCATAGAAGCTGGCATAGTGATAACTATAATGCGTTTCAACGATGTTATAGGGTCATCCAGTACAGGAAGTTTATCCAAACACAGTAAAACCAAACCAACAACTAACGCTGTCATTAAGTACGCTACAACTATACGAAAAATGAATACGAATAAACGAGATTTAACATCTTTCTGAAACACACTTTGGTAGGTAAAAAGGGTAAGAAATAGTAATGAGAGCACGAATAACATAATTAAATTATGAAAAGGCAATGTTTCTCCTAACCGCCATGCCTCTTCAGAAAAGGAAATTGGCACTGCGAGCGCAAATGCCCCCACAAATACCTGACTCGCATCTTCCATATTGAAGCTGAATTTCATTTTATGCCCTTTCCATTTGCCGCCATTTAACGCCCCCATAACCGGCGAGCGGTAGCGAGTCCGATTAATGAGTTAGCCAGGCCAGGCTTCAACACGGTTTTTGCCTTTTAATTTTGCAGCATATAGAGCTTTATCTGCATACCTGATTATATCGATCCCGCTAATGGCTAAATCCATATTTGATGAAACGCCGATGCTAATTGTTATTTTCGGCTCTGAGTAAAAACATTTTTTAACATTTATTCTCAATCTTTCTGCAATGATAACTGCTTTATCCTCTGAAGTCTCAGGCAAGATGATGCTTATTTCTTCACCACCATATCTTGCTGCAAGATCAGCATCTCTTATGGTTTCCAAAACTATTTTGCCAAGCTCTGTTAGCACCGTATCTCCACATTGATGTCCAAAATTGTCATTAACTTTTTTGAAATTATCAACATCTATCATCAGGAGAGAGAGATTTTTCCCATATCTCTTATGCCCTTTGTAAAGACGTTCAATTGAAAAATCAAAAACACTTCTTAAATATAAGCCAGTTAAATGATCTCTGGTTGCCATTAAGGCGGCTTCTTCAATACGACGATCCTCAATAATTTTGGGGCTTATTAAATCTCCTGAAATGTTTGTTAAATAATCTAAGGCTGTTACCAAAATCCCTACATCACGACCAAGTTTTGATTCTACCTCTTCTTTATGCGTTATAATTTTATCCCAAAGTATCTTTGCTTTATCTTCTGAATAAATTTCATGAGTCAATCTGAACATTAATTCAGAAAATGTATTTGCAATTGACAAATTTAAGTATTCTTTCAGTAAATTTGGCTTTTCACTCAAGGATTCGATTGAATCAGAACTCAGACGATTTTTAGATTCTATACTTAAAAGCTTTTTAGCTGTTGCTTTTTTTGATCTATTGTTATCTCTTTCTGTCATGAAAACCTCATGTTAGAGCCTAACGTTAAGCTAACCAAGGGCCCAACGTACTTATTCCCATATGGCCGCAGATGCTCTAGCCGTCTACGTCAAGCATTGTGTTGAGCACAACTCCATAATTCTATTTATATATTCCACTCCTTCGAGCAGAAAAGGTTGAACTGAAGACAGTAAAATCATAACGTATAACACCTACTTTTTTTTCAGAATATTGCGCCAACCCCCAAAAGACAACATTGTAGATCGCACTGTAGGGTCGTATGATTTGCTGGCATGTCCGGCTTGTTCACTTATATAGAAGGCATCTGGCTCAAACTTATGGACAAGGCTAATAATTATTTTTCGCTCCCGGCGCCGACAGATCATATAGAGTTCAACAACAGGTCCGTTCCTACCTTCTCCCTGAAAAGTTGTTACTCTAAAACCAGCTTGACGGAGGGCTTGTGTCATGAGCAGGGGTTGCTTACGGCTGATGACTCGGAGAACTATATCGCCAATTAAGAGCCTTTTTTCGACCATAATCCCCACCACATTGCCAAAGGCAAAGCCAAAAACAAAAAAAACACCGAGTACTGGTACTTCCTTGATCTTGAGGATAACGGTCGACATGACGACAAGCCAAATACTTATTTCTATAATCCCGATAAAAAAAGCCGTCCACATCCTGCCCTTAACAATACTGATGGTACGGAATGTACCAAGGCTTACGTCTACAATCCTGGCCAAAAAGATCGCTATTCCGGTTAAAAGAATCTCATAAGAAAAATAGGTTGTCATAAACGAACTGCTCCAGCTATCAAACTGTTTAGGAAAGGTTAACAGCAATTGAAATAACAATTACCTTATTAAATAAGTGAGGATCTTTATCTATACTGGGCCGGCCATAAACATTCGGGCACAGCGTATTGTACAAAACAGTGGAAAGATAACAGGCTGATACGCTGTATTTTTTGAAATAAAACCCTTGGTCATCTGACGTTACGTAAAAAAGAGGGAAGCCGTCCCTAGTACATCATACAATATAAATCTTCGGATATAAGCGTTTTAGCTTTATTCGCGCATCATTAGTTCTAAATTGCCAGTCCACTTTAGATTGGCGGTTGTTTCTGTCGGTATTCCATGCTGCCACTTTGCGCCTCATTTTTTCAATACAATCAATCCGACCTGCAAGACATTGTCGCTTTAAAACACTGAGTTCAATTTCTGCGATATTCAGCCAACTACCATGTTTTGGGGTGAAATGGATTTCGAGGCGTTCTGCCAGACGTCTTGCCTCCTCAGCCGGAAAGGCTGTATATAACGAAGCGACATTGTGAGTATTGAGATTATCCATGATTAAAATAACTTTTTCTGCATCTGGATAACGTTCTTCAAGCATTTCCTTTATAAAATTCGCCCAGTCTGTACGTGTTCGGCGCTCAGTAATTTTTACCTGTCTTTTGCCTCCAAGTGGTTCCACCTCAAGAAAGATACTTGCTACTCCCTTCCTGACATATTCATCATCAAGCAACTCAGGGTGACCTGGAGCTGCAGGGATGGGTTCAATTACCTCACCGATTAACTGTATACTGGACTCATCCATACAGACAACTGGATAATCTTTGTTGTATTGCTGTGCATATACATGCAGCACATCTTCCATCGCCGCCACAAAGCTGGCATTCTGATCAGGAGGAATCTTCCAATATTTGCTCAAGTGAGGCTTAAGTTCATTTTTTTTAGAGTGTTACACACTGTCATTGGAGAAACCGTCGACACGATCTTCAGTTCAATCATTTTTTCGGCAAGCAGCCGAACTGTCCATCGCTTTCTACCTTCTGGTGCTTCTGAACAAGCCAATGCCAACAACTGAGCCTCGAATTCACCTCCAAATTGAATTTCCCGTGGTGGCTTTAATCGTTTCTTCCGCTCAAGAGCAGCGGTGAGACCCACTTCCACAAATCGTTTTTTCAAATGCTCAAGACTGCGGGGTGTTGTCCCCAACGCCTCTCCAACTTTGGCCACAATCCACTTAGGGCCGTCATCTCCTGCATCAAGAAGCAGAAGAGCTCTGGCATATAATACTGTCCTGGCTGCCCTTTTTCCCTTTGTAGAGATATCTTCTAAATATTGCCTATCTTCTTTGGTTAGTGTTACGCGATATCGCGGTGCCATATAGCCCTCCAGAGGTTTTGGGGCTATTATAACACATTGGTGTTTATACGAACATTATTAATTTACATTGTACTA
>JAHJNL010000018.1 GCA_018820855.1 Pseudomonadota bacterium
ATTCATGAACTGGTAGTAGGTGGAATTAATTTTCAGGAAATTGAAACCTAGTCCCTGGCTGTCACTGCGGCAGATAGAACCGTAGATTTCTGTTACCAGTTCTTCCTCCCCTTCTCTGAGGGTCAGATAGATGGTACATTCTGTGCCCTCTGCAAGACTAATGGCGGAATCACACTCAACAAAGGCTCCCCCCATACTCATGTCACGGGTTTGCCCTTTAAAGGTGTCACCGTTGGTGAGTTTAAGCAGAGCAAATTTGCGAATCAGGTGACGTTCATAATTGCGGCGGTCCGACATGGGGGGTCCTTTGTAAAGGAAGGGGCGTTTGCTGACCGATAAGGGCAGCGACCTTTCTTTCAGGATATGACAAGGCAACGGTCCTTGTCAAGAAGAGGAGCTCTATACGCCGGACAAAAAAAGGAGAACCGTTAACGGTTCTCCAGATTTTGATGGAATGAGATGTGAAAAAGCCTATCCGGTTCAGTTGCTCATTTGAGCATCTTGCCGATGTTTTTTACTGCATCGACCTTATCTTTTACTGCCGAGACCTCTTTAATGCCAGGGACCTCATTCAGTACATTTTTTCCACCTTCTTCAATGTCACTGATGCCGTTTTTGAATGAGGAAATGGCCTTACCCAGGCCGGATCCCAGCTCAGGAAGTTTTTTTCCGCCAAAAACAAGCACTGCAATACCTAGGATAACGATCAGTTCCGGGGTTCCGAGTCCAAACATGGTGTCCTCCTGTTCAAGGGGGCAATGGGATTGAGCCTTTAGCTCAGGCCTGCGAATCGCCTTTGCTGTCGTCGTCTTCTATTTTCTTTGATTTTTCTTCTTTTTTGGTGGCATCTTTGAAGTTCTTGATACCTTTGCCGATTCCCGATCCGATTTCCGGAAGTTTGCCAGCGCCAAAAATGATAACGATGATAACCAGAATCACAATCAATTCCGGCATGCCTAGTCCAAACATAAGCGTACCTCTGTGTAGTAACGGTTAGAATACCTATTGTCAGTGTCCTGTCAGGTGCAAGAAGAGTGGCACTGACAGACAAAGTATCTTTTATTAAAGTAATTAACTTTAGAGCAGTCAGGACAGAATGTCAATCCTTTCCATACCTGCTGATCTCTTGCCCCATTTCTCGCATCTGCGCCAGAATCCGGCCTTCATCAAGAGTCAGGAGTCTGCGGTTCTCCATGACAAGACGGCCTCCTATGACCGAATGTATCACATCAGCACCACGGGCAGCATATACCAGATGGGAAGGAATGTTGTAGAGCGGTGTGAGGTGGGGTTGATCCATGTTAAGGACGATCATGTCCGCTTTTTTCCCTACTTCAAGGGAACCGATCTGCTCTCCTGCATTAAGGGTTCGCGCTCCGCCCAGGGTTGACGCGTGCAGTGTCTCTTCGGCATTCATGGCTGTGGGATCCATGCGTGCGACTTTGTGGCTTTTGGCCACAGTATTCATTTCACCGAACATGTCTACGTCATTGTTGGAGGCGGCTCCATCGGTTCCGATTCCGACTTTGACCCCGGCCTGGAGCATCTTCACTACTGGTGCGGTTCCGGAAGCGAGTTTCATATTTGACTCCTGACAGTGGGAGACACTGGTTCCACGGCGGGACAGGACTTCGATCTCTTTGTCATTAATCATGACACAATGTGCTGCCAAGGTCTTGGGGGTGAGTAGACCCAGGCGTTCCAGGTGTTCCACGGGGGTACAGCCATATCGTTCCCGGCAGGTATTGAGCTCTGCCTCATTTTCCGAGAGATGAATCACATAGAGACTGTCGTTGTCTTGAGCCACAGTACCCAGGCGGGTGAGAAGTTCGGGTGAACAGGTGTACACCGCATGCGGATCGGAGGTGATGGAAATCAGAGAGTGGTCCTTGTAGTGGGCATAGAGATCAGCGAGATAGGAGAAACCGTTTTCAAGTTCGCCGTAGCAGGGAGAAGGGAAGTCGTAGAGGACCTCGCCGATCCATGCCCGCATACCAGAATGTTCTGTGGCCTTGGCTACTTCCTTGGAAAAGAGATACATATCGCAGAAGCTGGTGGTCCCGGATTTGATCATTTCGGCCAGGGAAAGCAAGGTGGACTGGTAGACCATCTCCGGGGTCAAGTGGGCTTCCACTGGAAAGATATGTTCTTCAAGCCAGGTCATAAGCGGCAGATCATCGGCCAGGCCACGGAAACAGGACATGGCAGCATGCGTGTGTGTGTTGACCAGTCCGGGCATAATCAGACCGTGATCCGTATGAATGTGTCTGGCAGAGGAATAGTCAGCAAGGATCTGCTCCGTGGTGCCGACTGCAGATATCTGGTCATGGGTGATAGCTATGGCACCGTTTTTTATAACTGCATTCTGGCAGGATGCGGGAAGAAGGTAACTTCCAGAAAGGATAAGGTCGGCTTGTCTTTGCTGTGTCATGGCGCAAATGGTCTCAGGTAAAGGGAAGGTGGAAGGAGGGCTGGATCTGCATTCAGAATGTTAATCTGCCTACGATTTCGACGATCAGTCGTTCCAGCAAGGGTTCCATGGACTTTGCCGTGGCAATAATATCTTCCAGGATGATGGGTTGAAAGTTGTCAGGGTCATTGACATTTGAGACTGCTGAGAGGCCAAGGACCTGCATGCCTGCGTGTCTGGCCACGATGATCTCAGGGACTGAAGACATGCCCACAGCATCTGCGCCGCAGTCACGCAGCCACCTGGTTTCTGCCGGGGTCTCCAGGCTGGGGCCGGGAATGCAGACATAAACACCGCTGACCACGTTCTTGATCTTGCAGTGGCTGGCACTGTCCAGAGCGATTTTGATCAGTTCAGGGTGGTATGGTGTGGAGAAATCTGGAAAACGCGGTCCCCAACTGTCCACGTTGCGGCCGCGCAGGGGGTTTTCTCCCAGGAAGTTGAGATGATCGCGCAGCACCATAATGGACCCGGGAAGAAAAATCGGGTTGAGGCCACCGGCGGCATTGGTCAAAAGAAGTGTCTTTGCTCCCAGGAGGGAAAGGACCCTGATGGGAAAGGCGACCTCTTTGCTGGAATAGCCTTCGTAGTAGTGGAATCGCCCTTGAAGAACAGCTATTTTTTTTCCGCAGAGACGACCAAGGATCAGGTTGCCGTTGTGGCTCTCCACCGTGGAATGAGGGAAGTGGGGGATTTCTGAGTAAGGCAGGGTGAGCTCGCTCTCTATCCTGTCAGCAAGGCCACCCAGGCCTGTTCCCAGTTGGATGACCAGGTCTGGAGAAAAGGGGATAATGTCTTCCAGGTAAGCCACGCATTCTTCAACCCGGCCTTGGTAATCCCCTGGTTTTTTCATCCTGATTTTTTCTATGCAGTGCGTGCATGCACTGCATGGTTTTTGAGAAAATCCTGAATCTGATTCCGATCAGCTTCCATGAGTTCACAGCGGGACTCTTTGCCCAGAATCTCAACTATGGAGGCGGGAAGTTCAAGAGGTCTACCTATCGCCTTTTCCACTGTCTCTCCAAATTTTGCCGGATGGGCTGTGGCCAGGCAGCAAATGGGGATTCCTTTTTCCTGGTAGCGAAGGGCGCAGTGGACTCCGACTGCGGTGTGCGGATCCATGATGTACCCATATTCCCGGTAGAAGCTGCCAATGGTTGCCTGCACATCCTCTTCTGATGCCGCGGAGGCAGAGAAATCCCTCTGGATCTGATCCTTGAAGGCGCTGAGGTCGATCTTGCCGGTTTCAGCAAGTTGGGTCATGGCCTGTCGTGTTTGGTCAGGTTCCTTGTCAAGGAGATAGTAAAGATAGCGTTCAAAGTTGGATGCCGACTGTATGTCCATGGAGGGACTGGAGGTGGGCACGACCTGGCTCAGGGAGTAGTCTCCGTTTGTAACCATCCGTGTCAGGATATCATTGGCGTTGGTAGCTAGCAGCAATTTGCGGATACTGCCTTCAGGGAGCATTCGTTTGGCGATAAAGCCGGCAAAGATGTCTCCGAAATTTCCGGTGGGTACGGAAAAATCCGTTGTCTTGTCGTTTTCGTGACTGTTGATGTGGAGACAGCTGTAGACATAATAGACCACCTGGGCAAGCACCCGAGCCCAGTTGATTGAATTGATGGCGCCTAAATTTTGTTTTTCTTTAAAATCCAGGTCGTTGAAGATTGATTTGACAATGGCCTGACCGTCATCAAATGTGCCGTGGATGGCAATGTTGAAGACATTTTTATCCGTCACCGTGGTCATCTGTTTTTCCTGGACCTTGCTGACCCGCTGGTGAGGGTGGAGGATAAAAATGTTGATCCGTTCCTTACCCCGGACGCCGTAAATGGCGGCACTACCGGTGTCCCCGGAGGTGGCTCCCAGGATGTTCATGACCGAGTCATTCTTTTCCAGCAAATACTCAAAAAGATTGCCCAGAAATTGGAGGGCAACGTCTTTGAAGGCCAGGGTGGGGCCATGAAAGAGCTCTATGATGTGGACGGAGCCCTGATGAACCACGGGAACCACCTTTTCTGTATCAAAGGTGGCGTAGGAGCGGTTTATCAGGTCCCGCAGATCGGATTCGGGAATATCATCGATGAAACGTGACATGATTTCAAAGGCCAGCTCCTGATAGGAGAGGTCTTTCCATCCTGCATAGGTTTCACTGCCGATCCTGGGAATGGTCCTGGGGAGTATGAGGCCGCCGTCATTGGCCAGGCCCATCATCACTGCTTCGGTAAACGGGAGAGGGTCAATGCCGCCTCGTGTGCTTATGTATTGCATAGTTTAGTAGAGTGTTAGAGATCGTCTGTTTCAATCCTGGGGGCGTTGTGCCAGAGTCCTTCCAAGTCGTAAAAAGATCTTTGCTCATGGTAGAAAATATGAACTACTACATCGTCAAAGTCAAGAAGAACCCACATTCCTTCGTTGATTCCCTCTGCCTTGGCCGCACTTATTCGTTTTGAGCGCATTGCTGCTTCAAGGGCTTCGGCAAGTCCCTGTACATGGCGGGTTGAGCGTCCACTCATGATGAGGAAATAGTCCGCGAAGGAAGCGATTCCTCTGACATCGAGAATAAGCAAGTCTTCGGCTTTGTTGTCAATAGCAACTTGTGCGCAGATTTTGACCCGTTCAAGGCCACTTTTGTCCTGAATTTCTTTTTTTAGTTGTTTCATAGTTTGGTATAGTTATAAAAAGTCTATTTTCAGAATGGCTGCGCAGGTGAATATTTTTTGCGACGCCATCAGAATTGAAGGTGTGCCTGAGGCACTTAACTGTTTTTTTCTTTGCCCTTGGGTTCCTTTTTTTTCCGTGGGGGAAATTCAAAGCTGATTTTTCCTGTCTTGTCCAGAAGAAGAAAAGCATCAAATGGCCTTTTCTTTTTTGAGATAAATCCGGTAATCAATTCTGTCTTGCCATCAGTCAGCAGTTGCCTGATATGTTGAGAGCTGATGGCCCGGTCAAGAATAATCTTACTGATCTGTAATCCTTTTTTCTTGTCCCCGTCAAGCAAAGAACCAGACATGTAGGCAGCAGGCGTTTCGAAAACCGGGGTCTGGTCAACCGGAGAGAGTCCAAGGACTTCACTTTTTTTGATGGTCCCAAGGTCCAGATCATCGATGGAATCGGCGAAAAGAAATTCCACCTTATCCTTCAGGCGAACCGAGGCGGTAAAAGATTTTCCTCGTTTGCTTCTGAAATCACTGAAAGGCCCCAGAGTTTTACCCTGGATGAGGCTGATTATTTCATCCTGGCTCATTATCCTGCCGCCAAGGATTTTGCGCAGGCTGATTTTTTCATCCTCGGAGACATAAGCAGTGGGCGTTTCAAAAAATCGTATGTTGTTAATAGGACTGAAAGGGGCTTCTATTTGAGTGGGTGAGTGCTCAAAATTGCGCACCTGGGCGACAATGTGCTTGGTCAGTTCACGGATCTCAGTCATGAACTGCTCCCGAGTGAATTCTCCACGCAGGATCTGGTTCAGTTTGAATTCCCATTCACCGGTCATCTGCGGTGAGGACAGGACCTCAATTTTGATGGCCTCGAGCAGAGAAAGGAGCTCAAAGGCCTTGCCTGTTGGTGTCAGTTCCTTACCTTCGCGAACAATATATTTTTCTTTGATAAGTTTTTCAATGATGGCGGCCCGGGTGGCAGGTGTCCCGAGGCCTCGTTCTTTCATGGCCTCGGCCAGCTCCTCATCCTCTACGAATTTGTCGGAGTTTTCCATAGCAGAGAGCAGGGTCGCCTCGTTAAATCGTGGTGGAGGTTTGGTCGCCAACTTTTCTTTTGCCACTTCCTGACAGAGAACATCAGCTCCCTTGGGCACAGGGAGCAGAAGTTTTTCTGCTTCTTTGGCGCTGTTTCCATTGTACACGGCTTTCCAACCGGGATCGGTGATAATTTTACCTTCGGTGAGAAAGGTCTCTTTATTAACTACGGACAACCTGGTGGTATTGAGATATCTGGCTGGAGGAAAAAATACGGCCAGAAAACGTTGCACCACCATGGTGTAGATTTTCTGCTCGGCTTCACTGAGAGTGGAGGGGAGCTTGTTGGTGGGGATAATAGCATGATGGTCTGATATCTTTCTATTATCAAAATTCCGTTTGTCTTTTTTGATATATCCTTTGTCCAGTGCTGTGCGGGCATGCTCTCCAAGCTGCCATTCCTGCTGCTGCTTGACGGTGTCGAGCACCGTGTCGAGGTAGTCTTCCGGCAGGAAGCGACTGTCAGTTCGGGGATAGGTCAGAACCTTGTGTCGTTCATACAGGGCCTGGGCCAAAGATAGGGTGTTTTTGGCAGAGAAGCCGAAACGGTTATTGGCCTCTCGCTGCAGGGCGGTGAGGTCGTAAAGCTGGGGTGCCCGCTGGCTGGAACTTTTGCTTGTCTCAGAAACCAGAGCAGGCTTGCCCTTGCATTTTTCAATCAGGGTGTCGGCTTTCTTTTCATCCCAGAGTCTGTCGGCACGACTATGCTCGTCCTTGGGGTCTTTACTCCAGTCCGGATCAATCCATTTGCCGTTGTAGCTGCTGTTGTCGAAGGCGAATGTTGCCTGCAAGGTGAAAAAGTCCCGTGGTTGAAAAGCCAGACGCAATTGTTCACGCCTGACCAGAAGAGTGAGGGTGGGGGTCTGAACTCTCCCGCAGGAGGTGAGGAAAAAGCCTCCCTTCCTGGAGTTAAATCCGGTAAGGGCCCGAGTGGCATTGAGCCCAATGAGCCAGTCAGACTCAGAACGACAGAGGGCGGCATCTTCAAGGAGCTGCATTTCGCTATTGTCACGCAAGTGGGCAAATCCTTCCTTGATGGCCTCTTTGGTCATGGAGTTCAGCCAGAGCCTTTTGAAGCTTTTTTTGGCAACGGACTGGTTCCAGACATAGCGTAGGATGTATTTGAAAATCAGCTCGCCTTCGCGTCCGGCATCACAGGCATTGATAATCTCCGCGACATCTTTGCGACGGATGAGTTTTTGCAGACAGTTCAGTTGCCCCTTGGTGTTGGAGAGCCCCTTCAGCGGAAACTCATCAGGGATGATGGGAAGATTTTCCAGTGTCCAACTTTTGTATTTGGCATCTATTTCTTCAGGATACTGAATGGCAACCAGGTGTCCCACTGCGTAGGATACAATGTAGCGATCACTCTCGTAGTGTGTTTTGCTCTTGCTGAATTTTCCGGGAAGGACTTTTACCAGGTCGGCGGCTACACTGGGTTTTTCAGCGATAATAAGGGTTTTGTCAGTCATGTTTTCGAGGTAATGGTTTTGGCAAAATTAAGCAGTGTCTTGTGCCAGAGTTCAGGCTGCTCCAGGTAACATGGATGCTTGGCTCCTGCAAAAATCACAAGTTTAGAGCCTGGGATCGACTCATGGAGGAGAACACCATTACTCGGATCTGAGATCTGATCATTTTCTCCCCATATAATAAGGGTGGATGACGGCAGTTCACAGAGGCGTTCACGGTTTTCCAGAACTCCTACTGAACCCACGAGGACTAATCCATGTACTGTCTCGGGTTGTTTCAGAGTGTATTCCAGGGCGATCTTTCCACCCATGGAGGGGCCGACGATAATAGCTTTATCGATACCCGCAGCATGCATTACTTGATTGATGACGACGTCTGCTGATAAGGGGGCTTGGGCACTCTTGCCATATCCGGGCAGATCCAGAGCGATCACGAACAAGCCGTTACTTGCCATTTTTTCAAGTGTTCCCAGTCCCTGCCATGTCTCTGCCTGGAAGGCCTTGCCGTGCAGTAAGAGGATGGGAAGGGCAGAACTGTCGCCAGCTTGGAGGGTATTGATGTGGTGACCCTCTATTTTAACAATCTTATTATGAATAGTTTGCATAATTACAGAATGGGTGAAAACTGTTTGAAGTTTAAAAACAAACAGGGAGTATCGAATTTCGGAAATTTTTATTTCTGTGGCTCGATATTCCCTGTTCAGTGATCGACATTTTTCCTGAGCTGGAAAGAACGATCCTGATTTTTTTTATAATTTTTCCCATTCTACCGGAAAAGTTCCAGATGTTCTATAAGTCCCTTTCCGGTTTGTCAATCGCTAATTGTCCTCTTTTTTTTTCAATGACGGAAAAAAGAGCATGTGCTGAATCTGGCTAACTGGCCGTTTTATTGATTTTATCGTTGTCGTGAGGCAACGTCAAAAAAAATATGCAGAATGCAGTGGGGCGAGTTGAGGAAGATTATGTAAAGGGGAGGCATTGTTCTTTTTGAAATTTTGGATCCATTGTTATAGCCAGGAAAAGGTGCTGTATGTGGTTTCGTAATATAAGTAACCTGTTGTTCCAGTGGGAATATGAGGCCGTAGAATTGGGAATGCTTTTGTAATCCCTTTCTTGACAGTTGACTGTTTTTGTGGTTTAGTCTTAAATTGGCATGGAATTCAGGCGGGTGTAGCTCAGTTGGTAGAGTACAAGCTTCCCAAGCTTGGGGTCGCGAGTTCAAACCTCGTCGCCCGCTCCAGTGTTGATGGAATAAGTTTTTTCATCAATGTCATACCACACCCCCGCAGGGAAAGTGGCTTTAAAAGTGGGCTATGCCCGCTTTTTTTTATGTCTGTTTCCCGGAGAGAGGAAGACCGACCAGGTTGAAATCATGAGTGATTTTATTATAGCTAAAGTTCAGGACTTTGCAGAAAGTCTTCTCCCTTCCATGGGACTGGAGCTGGTAGAAGTACAGTTTCGCCAGGAAGGTCAGGGATGGGTGCTTCGGTTGTTTATTGATGGACCTGATGGCATTTCCGTTGGCCAATGTACTAAGGTGAGCCGGGAAATGAGCACTTTCCTCGACGTTGAGGATCTGATACCCCAAGCATATATTCTGGAGGTGTCATCTCCCGGTCTTGAGCGTTCGTTGCGCAGTAGTGCTGATTTTAAACGTTTTGCCGGAAAAAAGGCTCGAATTAAGCTGCGGGATGTAGTTACAGGGGAAAAGGTGTTTGTCGGACTGATAGGGGACTCGAATGACGAGGGAGTTGAATTACTCCTGGAAGACGGGACCAGCAGGCATTTTTTGATGGAGCAGATACGGAAGGCCAGGTTGAGCCTGTAAGCGAGACTCCTGGCGGCACACTATATATAGATAAGATAAACTCAAAACAGTCTGATCCTTTCAGCAAAGGAATGAGGGCTGTTTTTATGGGGAATGAGCATGTTATCGGATTTAAAACGCATCATCGATCAGATCTGCAGAGACCGTGGTTTTGATAAAAAGCTTCTGATTGAGGCCATAGAAGAGGCGGTACAGTCAGCAGCCAAGAAGAAACTCGGCTCGAGGCGGGATATCGAGGTGCGCTATAATGAGGAATTCGGTGAAGTCGAGGTCTTTCAATTTCGCAGTGTGGTTGAGAAAGTGGAAGACGAACAGACTGAGATTGCCCTTGCAGATGCGAAAATTCTTGACCCTGAGGTGCAACTCGACGATGAGCTTGGCGAAAAAATGGAAAACATCGAGGACCTTGGCCGTATTGCGGCCCAGTCCGCAAAACAGGTTATTATCCATAAAATGAAGGATGCCGAGCGTGATGTCATCTACGAGATGTTTAAAGATCGAAAAGGTGAAATCGTCGGCGGCATTGTTCAGCGTTTTGAACGTGGGAATATGATTGTCAACCTTGGCCGTACTGATGCTATTCTTCCTAAGGACCAGCAAATCCCCAAGCGTTCTTTTAAACAGGGCGACCGAATAAGGGCCTACCTCCTCGATGTTCGTCAGAACAGCAGAGATTCACAGATCCTTTTGTCGCGGACTTGTGATGATTTCCTGGCTAAACTTTTTGCCATGGAAGTCCCTGAAATAGCAGAAGATATTGTTAAGATCATGGGGGTCAGCCGCGAACCTGGCTTCAGGGCTAAGATTGCAGTGAGTTCAACTGAAACCGATGTTGATCCAGTGGGAGCCTGTGTAGGTATGAAAGGTTCTCGGGTGCAGAACGTGGTTCAGGAGCTGCAGGGGGAACGAATCGATATCGTTCCCTGGAGCCCGGATCCAGCAAAATATGTGTATAATGCTTTGGCTCCTGCACATGTCTCGATGGTTATGGTCGATGAGGAAGAGCATACCCTTTTTGTCGTTGTTCCCAATGACCAGCTTTCTCTTGCCATCGGTCGACAGGGACAAAATGTTCGCCTGGCCTCTAAGCTTCTCGGCTGGCGTATTGACGTGAAGAGTGAACAGCGATATGCTAATTTGGAAGATCCTACGTACCAGGCACTGCTCACCATCAAAGGAATCGAAGAGGCCTTGGCCGATCAGTTGTTGGCCCGTGGAATTGTCTCCGTTGAAAAACTGGCTGCAGCCTCGGTTGAGGATTTAACAGTCATTCGCTCAATTAATGATGAGCAAGCACAGTACCTGATTGAAACTGCTAAAAAAATGGTCGAAAAAGGTATGGGGACAGCAAACCTTGCCAGCGGAGAGAAAAAAACTTCGGGACCTGAGGAGGACGGTGCTGTCAAAAAAGTAAGTGATGAGACTGAGGAAGCCGAAAAAGAGGTTGAGAGTGTAAAAGCTGATGCTGTTGTCGAAGAAGAGCAATCCGCAGATGATAAGCAAACTGTGCCTGAAATGGAGCAAACCGAAGAAGACACCCTAACGGTTCCTGATGAGAGTCAATCCGAAGGGGATGAGCAAAGCAAATAAGGATACGCCGGTGCGAACCTGTGTTGTTTGCCGTAATCAGTTTGGCAAGAGTGAACTGCAACGATTTGTCTGGGAGCGTAAGACAGAGACTATAACACTGGACGAGACACAGACGATGCCGGGAAGAGGGGCTTACTGCTGTTCGGAAGAAGCGTGTAGAGAACGTTTTCTTACCCAAAAACAGTGGTGGAAAAGGGCCTTTCGACTTTTAAAGTAGAATTTTCGTAGTTTGTTTTTCAAACGAAATCAGGAATACAATACTGCAGAGCAGGACAGACAGACAGGAGTGGGGAATGAGCAGGGTGAGGATTTATGAACTGGCTAAAGAGGCCGGAATGGGCAGTAAGGCTTTGGCCGAGAAACTGATTGAGAAGGGATTTGACATTAAGGGTCATAGCTCAACGGTTGATGAAGAAACGGCTGCAAAGATCCGTGCCTCAGTGTTGCAGAGTTCCGAGTCTGAACTGGTTGAAAAAAGAATTGATGCTGAATCCGGTGGCTCTACGGTAATTCGTCGCCGGGCAACTATCATTCGTCGCCCTAAAAAGGCTCCTGAGGAAGAAATTCAAGAGGAACAAGAGATTTCGGTCGATCAACATAGAGAGACTACTGAAGAGGTGCAGGCTGTTTTGGAACCGGTAGAAAAAGTGGAAGAAGAAAGAGTTGCGGAACAAGTTCCTGTTGAAGAGGCCCCCGTTGCAGAGGTAGTGACCGAGAAGCAACCCGAACCGGAAGAAACACCGGAGGAGCCGGAACAGAAGGAAGAAGTGGTTGTGAAGACAGAGAAAGTCCCTGCTCAGGAAAAACCTCTTCGCAAGGGAATTGCCCGGGTTATTGGAACAATTGATATTCCGGTAGAAGCACCCAGGAGCACACCGCCTGTACGTAAAAAAACCAGTCGCCCGTCTCCTGCAGGAAGACCAGCTCAGCCGAAGGAAGAGAAAAATGTGCCCGCTTCGTCAGCGGCTGACCAGGCTGGCCGTGCAAAAAAGAAAGGAAAACGTCCTGTTCCGGTTGAAACTGAGTCTCAGAAAAAGGCCGGGAAAGTTGCCGGTTGGAAGAGTGAGAAAAAAGACCGCAAGAATATGAGGGTGACCCGTTTTGGTGATGATTACGACAACTACACCAAGAGGGGAAAAAGGGGTAAAGGAAAGGCGAAGAAGGTTATCCAACCTGCCGCTGAAATGAAGGCCATCAAGAAACGGATCAAGGTCGCTGATACCATCAGTGTCGGAGATCTGGCCCATCGGATGAGAGTCAAGGCTAACGAGATTATAGCCAAATTGATGGGGCTTGGCGTCATGGCCACACTCAATCAGGCCCTGGACGTTGATACAGCCACGCTGGTTGCTGCTGACTTCGGTTATGAGGTAGAGCAGGGCTTTACCGAAGAGATTGGTGTACAGCAACTCATTGAGCAAGAGGAAGGTGGAGAGGCTGTACCCAGACCTCCTGTCGTCACAGTTATGGGGCATGTCGATCATGGGAAGACTTCTATCCTTGATGCCATTCGTAATACTGATGTGGCCGATGGTGAGGCTGGAGGTATCACTCAACATATCGGTGCTTATCATGTCAGCTCCAAGGCTGGCGATGTGACCTTTGTCGATACTCCCGGTCATGCCGCATTTACTGAGATGCGTTCTCGTGGGGCCCAGATAACCGATATCGTTATTCTGGTGGTGGCAGCCGATGATGGGGTCATGGATCAGACGCGTGAGGCTATTCATCATGCCCAGGCCGCAGAAGTACCCATTTTGGTGGTGGTGAACAAGATAGATAAGGACAACGCGGATCCGGACCGGGTAAAAAGAGAGCTCGCAGACTTAAACCTGTCTCCTGAGGAATGGGGTGGTGATACGATCTATTGTGAGACTTCGGCCAAACAAAATATCGGTATCGATAAGCTTATGGAGAATATTGATCTCATGGCTGAGATGCTCGAGCTCAAGGCTGATCCCAATCGGAAGGCAAGAGGTCGTGTGATCGAAGCCAAACTTGATAAGGGACGCGGTCCTGTGGCCACTATTCTTGTTCAGGAAGGAACACTCAAGACAGGCGATTATTTTGTTGTTGGTCAGTTTAGCGGCAAGGTCAGGGCGCTGCTTGACTATAAGGGTAAACCAGTAAAAAGTGCGAAACCATCTATCCCTGTAGAAGTGCAGGGTCTAAATGGTGTTCCCTCTGCTGGTGACGAGTTTGTCGTGGTCACCGATGAGAAGATGGCCAAGAGCGTATCCCAGGTTCGGGCACTGAAGGCTCGTGAGAGTGAGCTTGCTTCCAGTACCAAGGTTTCTCTTGATAAACTTTTTGAGAAGCTCAGTGAGGGGGCTGTACAGGAACTGCGCGTCATACTCAGAGCCGATGTGCAAGGCACCTTGGAGGCATTTGGTAACGCAGCCGAAAAACTTTCCACGGATGAAGTAAAGGTACGGGTGCTTCATGAAGGGACCGGGACTATCACTGAATCAGATATCCTTCTCGCCTCCGCTTCCGATGCCGTTATCATTGGTTTCAATGTTCGTCCCACGAGCAAGGTCAAAGAGTTGGCAACCAAGGAAAATGTGGATGTGCGTTCCTATGATGTTATTTACCATGCCCTCGATGATATCAGAAAGGCCATGGTCGGTATGCTTGAACCCACTTTTGAAGAGGATGTGATCGGCACTGCCGAGGTTCGGGATATCTTCCGCGCGCCTAAGGTCGGGACCATTGCAGGTTGTTTTGTTACCGACGGTAAGATACAGCGTAATGCCTCACTGCGAGTTCTCCGGGAGGGTGTTGTTGTGTATACCGGCAAGGTTGGATCTCTCAAGCGTTTTAAAGACGATGTGAAAGAGGTCCTGTCTGGCTACGAATGCGGTATAACAATCGAGAACTTTAATGATATAAAAATCGATGATACCATGGAAGCCTTTGTCCTGAAAGAGGTGGCGGGAATACTTGGTGCAACGCAACAGGAAAAAGAAGACGGAGGCGAACAGTAGTCGTCTATGTGGGATCCTAAAGAGACTATTGAGTCCGTTGGTCTTGGTAGACAGGAACGGAAACGACCTGCACGGGTTGCTGATGCTATCCGAATGGAACTTTCCATTCTCTTTTTGCAAAAGGTGCGGGATCAACAGTTGAGTGATGTGAGAGTCACCGAGGTGACGATGACGGATGATCTGAAAAGTGCCCGCATTCTATATACGGTTCCCGGCAGCGAGAAGAAACAAAAAAAGGTGGCTGAAGCACTGAAGAGAGCGGCCGGTTTTATGAGAAGCCATCTGGCACGGGTTCTGAATATGCGCTATACCCCTTCTCTACTCTTCATCTATGATACAAAAGCAGAGAAAGTGGAAGAGATGGAAAAACTTTTTCAGGAAATTGCTACTGAAAGGGGCAAGAATGAAGAAGATTCCTGAACGGATCGTCGAGATCCTGAATGCTGCCACTCATGTGGTCCTGGTTACTCATATCCACCCGGATGGCGACGCACTGGGCTCTTTGCTTGGACTTGCCGATATTCTGGAGGGTCAGGGGAAAAAGGTCTTTCGCTATCTTGAGGAACCTGTGTCCCATCTTTATGATTTTCTCCCGGACTGTGATCTCGCCGAGACTGATATGGCGGCTCTAGAACGATTCGTTGCGTCAGCTGGCAAAGGAAATATTGCAAGTATCTCACTGGATTGTGGTGATTGTGACCGCTTAGGAGACGCAAAGCGTGACCTGCTTGGCATCTCCCCCTTTGTCGTTATTGATCATCATCACGGGCATCGTGCCTTTGGTGATCTTCTCTGGCTCGAAAGCGACCGTTCATCCACTGGAGAGATGGTTTACGAACTGGCTCAGGTCATGGGAGCTCAGATATCAATAAAAGCGGCATTTGCTTTATATGTTGCTATTTCAACGGATACCGGTTCGTTTCGCTATGAAAATACCAGTGCCAGGACCTTGAGGATAGCGGCAGATCTGGTAGCGTCTGGCGTTCGCCCTGAAGAAGTAGCTGATAAGGTATATGACAATTATACCATCGGCCGTTTGCGTCTGATGGAAATGGTCCTTGCCACCCTGCAAATATTTGCAGCAGGACAGGTTGGACTGATTCAAGTGAGCGCAGAGATGTTTGAGCGCACCGGAGCAACTGCCGGTGATGTTGAGGGATTTGTGAACTATCCCCGAGCCCTGCGTTCGGTAAGAGTCGCAGTCTTTCTCAAAGAGGTAACAAAAGGGACGATATCTGTGAGTCTGCGGGCCAAGGGTGATTGTGATGTGGCTGCGGTCGCTGCTTCTTTTGGCGGTGGCGGGCATCGGAATGCTGCCGGGTTTCGCTTTGTTGATAAAACCATGGAAGATGTGCAGAAAGAAGTTCTTGCGGCCTTGGAGAAGGCTCTGGCCTGAATCAGTAGCTCCTTGGTGAGTTGTTTGGTAACTTTTTATTATGGATACTGAGTTTGAGGCGGGGACCTTTCTCATCGACAAACCTGAAGGTGTAAGTTCCTTTTATATGGTTCGTCAAGTAAGGCGAGCTTTAGGAATGAAAAAGGTTGGTCACGCGGGGACGTTGGATCCTTTTGCTACCGGTTTGCTAGTTATTTGTGCAGGTCGTCCGGCAACTCGAATGATTGGCGAAATCATGGAAGGGGAAAAGGAATATTTGGCCACCCTGCGTCTCGGCATGGAAACCACGACCCTTGATCCGGAAGGTGAGGTGACCAGTAAGCAATCTGTGGGGCACGTGTCAGCGCAACAGGTCGAAGAATGCCTGCAGGGTTTTCGTGGTGAGTTTGATCAAGTCCCGCCTGCGTATTCAGCTTTGAAGCATGAAGGAAAGCCCCTTTATCATTATGCCAGACAGGGGATTCATATTGTGAAGCCTCCGCGCAGGGTTCTTATTCATACCTTGGAACGAACAGACGGAGACCAGGAGTTGAATGATGCGTCACCTTTTCTCACCATACGAGTGGTCTGCAGTAAGGGGACCTATATTCGTACCTTGGGTTCAGACATTGGTAAGGTCTTGGGGTGTGGCGCCTATCTGACCGCTCTGCGTCGCATGCAGAGCGGCTGCTTTCATGTCAGAGACAGTGTTCAAGGGCAACTGTTGCGGGAAGATGATGCACGAGAAAGATTGATGCAGAGGGTCTTATCCGTGTCCGATGTGCGTAATCTGTTGCAATAATAGCAAGACATGGTAAGTGTAATAAATGAAGTAATGTTCTACCCGGGTAACCTGAAACGAAAAGCCTGGGCTCTTTTTGGTACCCCTTAAATTGGAACTACTTTAGAAAAGGTTTTTTGCCAGAAAAACACAAAAAACTCTTTCTAAGGTACTAAAATATCCTGCCACCGGATAGTTAACAGAAAAAAATAAAGTTTTTCATATAAAGAAACGGAGGTTTGTTTTGGCACAATCAGCAGTTAAAAAAAATGAAATCATCGAGAAATTTAAGATTCACCCCAGCGATACCGGATCATCTGAAGTACAGATCGCATTGATCACTGACAGGATTCAGTATCTGACCGAGCATTTTAAGACTCACAAAAAGGATCATCATTCTCGCCAGGGGCTGTTGAAGCTGGTTGGACAGAGAAGAAGCCTTCTCGACTATCTGAAGAAAAAAGATATTAACAAGTACCGTGAGTTGATTCTGGCACTAGGCATCAGGAAGTAAGCCTGAAGAGAAATGCAATGTCATTTCTCTTCATTGTACGTCTTTAGGATTTACGGCTAAGCAGCAGCGCATAAGGGCGCTGGATGCAAGTTAAAACATTCAGGTGTATTGTTGCCGTTGTGCAGCGATACGCCTGTTTTGACTTTGAGCAAATCAATTGGCTTTGAATCGGTAACCATGCTGCACAGGGCAGCTGGAGAAACTATGTATAAAAAAGTTGAAGTTGAAATCGGCGGAAAGACAATTTCCGTAGAAACCGGAAAGATCGCCAAACAGGCAGACGGAGCAGTTGTCCTGCAGTATGGCGGTACCGTCGTTTTGGTCACTGCTGTGGCCGCCAAGGAAAATAAGCCTGAGTTGGGCTTTTTGCCTCTTACCATTGAATACCAGGAGCGGATGGCAGCAGTCGGACGTATTCCAGGAAACTATTTTCGCCGTGAAATCGGACGGCCAAGTGACCAGGAAGTACTCACCTGCCGCATTATTGATCGTCCTTTGCGCCCACTGTTCCCGGATGGATATTTTTCTGAGACGCAAGTGATTGCCACAGTCCTTTCTGCCGATCAGCAGAATGATCCCGATATCCTGGCGCTGAACGGTGCCTCATGTGCTCTGTCTATCTCTGACATTCCCTTTAACGGCCCTGTGGCCGGAGCTCGTGTCGGTTTTATTGATGAAGACTATGTCCTCAATCCCACAAAAGCGGAACTTGAAAATTCCAGGATGGATATCATTGTCGCCTGTACCCGCAATGCCGTGGTTATGGTTGAAGGCAAGGTTGATGCCATGAATGAAGAAGAGGTACTCAATGGTATCTTTTTTGCTCATGAGCTGTTGCAGCCAATGATTGATATGCAAAATGATCTGCAAAAATCTAATGGGCAAGAAAAAAGAACGGTTGAGGTTCCCAAGATTGACGAAGAACTGCAGGCCAAGGTTCAGGAAATCGCTGCCAAGGGTATGTTAGAGGTTATCGGCACTGCTGATAAGATGGCACGAGGACGTTGCTATGATGAATTAAAGAGATCGGTTGTGGCAGCCCTTGATCCTGAAGGTGAACGGTCTAAGGAGATTGGTTCCCTGCTCTCGGGTTACAAGAAAAAGACCATGCGTGCCATGATTGTTGATGAGAAAGTTCGTCTTGACGGACGTTCCTTTGACCAGGTCCGCCCCATTGCCTGCGAGGTCACCTACTTGCCACGCACCCATGGATCTGCTCTTTTTACTCGGGGTGAGACTCAGGCACTGGTTTCAGCAACACTTGGCAGTGAACGAGATCAGCAGCGACTGGAAACTCTGCAGGGCGAGGAGTTTAACCGCTTTATGCTCCATTACAATTTCCCCCCATACTGTGTGGGCGAGGCGCGTTTTCTGCGAGGCCCTTCCAGGCGGGATGTTGGACATGGCACCTTGGCCATGCGCGGTCTTTCCGCAGTATTGCCGAGCATCGAAGACTTCCCGTATTCCATTCGGGTGGTTTCTGACATTACAGAGTCAAATGGTTCTTCATCCATGGCAACAGTCTGTGGAGGAAGCATGGCTATGATGGATGCCGGTGTGCCTATCAAGGAACCGGTTTCCGGTATTGCCATGGGATTGATCAAGGATGGTGAAACAATAATCATTCTTTCCGATATCCTGGGTGATGAGGATCATCTTGGCGACATGGACTTTAAGGTTGTCGGTACCAAAACAGGGATTACTGCTCTGCAGATGGATATCAAGATCGATGGCGTTAATCGGGATATTATGGGACAGGCACTGGCCCAGGCTAAAGAAGGACGTATTCATATCCTTGGCGAGATGGCAAAGGGGATTGTTTCATCACGAGATGATGTTGCTGAACATGCTCCCAAATATTTCAGTCATAAGATCAATCAGGATAAGATCCGTGATATCATCGGCCCCGGTGGTAAGATCATCAAGGAGTTGGCTGCCACATACGATGCCAGTATTGATGTGGATGATTCCGGTCTGGTGAAGATGTTCACCAAGGATGGTACTAAAGCTGCGGCACTTCTTAAGAAGGTTCAGGAGATTACTGCCGAGGCTGAAGTAGGCAAGGTGTACAAAGGGATTGTCAAAACAATCAAGGATTTTGGTGCCTTTGTCGAGATTCTTCCGGGAACTGATGGCTTGGTTCACATCTCTGAGCTTGACAATAAACGAGTCGAGAAGGTGACTGATATTGTCAAAGAAGGTGATGAGATTGAAGTTAAAGTCCTCGAAGTTGATTCGCGTGGTCGTATTCGCTTGAGTCGTAAGGCCTTACTTTAACGCATAGTCGGGATTTGAAATATGTGTGAAAAAAGGCTGCTCCTTAATCGGAGCAGCCTTTTTTTTATGGTGTTGCACAAGGGGAAAACTGATGGAACAAAAGACTGTGGAGATCAGTTGGATTTATCCGGATAAAAGTGCCGATCTTTCATTGCCGCAGTATCATTCGGAGCTGGCCGCAGGTATGGACGTGGGAACAGCTTTGGAAGAACCTTACACATTGGAACCGGGGACAATTCATTTGTTTCCTACCGGATTCAGAGTGGCTTTGCCTCCAGGGTTTGAATTGCAGGTGAGGCCAAGAAGCGGTCTGGCTGTAAAACATGGAATCACGGTCATTAACAGTCCTGGTACCATTGATGCCGATTACCGTGGTGAAGTTCGCATCGGCCTGATCAATCTTGGTAATGTTCCTTTTAAGGTTCGGCGTGGTGATCGCATAGCCCAGTTGGTTTTGGCTCCGGTGGTGCAGGCGCGTCTGCAAGTGGTATCTGAACTCGATGAAACGACCCGCGGCACTGGTGGCTTCGGCCATACAGGGATCTGAGTTTATGCGTTTTGCAGTACTTGGTTCCGGCAGTAAGGGAAACGCGCTTTATGTAGAGGCAGGGACGACAGCCATTCTGATTGATGCTGGATTTTCAGGAAAGGAGATAGCCAAGAGACTCTCTCTGCTTGGAAGGGATGTGGCTACTCTGGATGGTCTCTTTATCACCCATGAGCATAGCGACCATATTCAAGGGGTCGGTGTAATTTCCAGGCAGTGTCGACTTCCTGTTCATGCTAACGAGATGACATTTCTGGGTGGTGAAAAAAAAATGGGGAAGTTGCACAGGCGAGTTGAATTTGAGACAGGTACTCTTCTGGCAATGCAGGATCTGCAAGTTCGTTCCTTCAGGATTTCGCATGACACCCTTGATCCTGTAGGGTATCTGGTCAGTGACGGCAGGGTCAGTCTGGCATGTTGTACAGATACAGGAAAGGTCTCTCATCTGATTACCAGGAGACTCAGCGGTTGTAGCGCCATCGTCCTTGAATTCAATCATGATCCCCATATGTTGAAAAATGGTCCGTATCCTCTGTTTCTCCAGCAGCGGGTGCGCTCAAGCCAGGGGCATCTGGCTAACGAAGATGCCGCCGCTTTTCTGCAGACCATTGTTCATGATGGGTTGCAGCATATCGTCCTTGCTCATCTCAGTGAAACGAACAACACACCAGAGCTAGCCTTGCAAAGCGCGGCTGCTGTGTTGGCAGAAGATTGTACCTCTTTATTACGTGTTGCCAGGCAGGATCAGCCTACGCCATTGCTTGATCTGTCTCTGGTTGCAAGACGCCCTTAGTCAGCACAAGACCTACGGATTTGTGTCAGTCTGTTCTCTTTGGGAGAACAGTTTGTTTTTGTCTTTTGTCCGGTTTATTTCTTGCGCCAGCCTGTTCCGTTATCCACGAACTGCCCCGCAGGGGTTTTTTCTATGGCCTTTTTCCCAGCCAACTGTTCCACAGCCGGCAAGGGGGTATTGTTTTTTTTGGCAATGTCCTGATAATATTGCTTGCGCTGGGCGTTTATGGAATTGACCAGGTTCTTCACGACCTGATCAGCAGTATTCACAGGTGCCAGGTAACCCATGGCTGTTTCTCCCACTAGTCCCTGTGCTTTTGCATCTCCGAGTTCCAGGCCATACACGGGTTGACAGATGAGAAAAAGGCCAACGAACAATGCTGCTAATGTTTTTTTCATGTTTTCTCCTTACTAAAATAAGCCGCTATCATGACTGATGATGTTATCAAGATCTTTTTCAACCTGGACTCTTATTTCATGCTCAATTTTGACATTGAGGTTGATGGTAATAGGTTGTTCAGGGGCTGTCATCTGGACAGTAGGTGAACAGCTTATAAGAAAAGCCAGGAAGAAGAGAAGGGGAATGCAAGATTTTAACATGGGATTTTCTCGATGAGGTTTGCTGACCGATGAGTCACGAATGAACCTGTGCAACTCTTGCGACAATGCATGTGAAGATCAGTTTTTTGGTTGATAGTTTTGCAGCCGTTTTTCCAAGTCATCTGTCAGTTTTTTACTATAACGGAGACTTTGCAGAAGAGAAAGAATATTTTGTGAGGTGTTCAGGTTCAAGTGAATGGGGCGATTGGTGTTAACTCTTGGGCTCTGTCCTTCAGTGTGGATGTTAATGGTCAGGGTGCCATCCGATTCGTAGAGGGGGGTGGCCGTGAGTTGGGTGTAATGGAATTCTTCCAAGGCATGAATGGCGTAGGCTGGAAGCTGGCGTAAAGCATTGTTTTCACCTGCCGGCTGGTAGTTGATGATGCCACCCGGTGTTCTGCTCTGCAATTCTCCCTTTGCTGATTCTATCTTCCGGCCCTGGGTGTGAATGGAGATATCCCCATCCAGGAGTCCGGTGACTGAAAGGTTCTTTATCTTGTTAATGTTGATTACTTCTTCCAAGTTCACTCCATTCACCTGAAGAATGATGTCCATTTCCGGGTGAGATGGGTCAAACCGGAGTCCTTTGCTGGCCACTCGTCCTCCAAGTAATTCTGCCTCTATTGAGTCAACAAGAAGTAGAGGAATGTTTCCCTCTGCGGCTTCATTAAGTTGGTTGCTGATAACAATATTTTCGATCTTGAAGCCTGAGTCTATCTCGCGGATAAAGATATGTCCAATATCCAGAGTGCGAAGCTGGGGAACAAGCTGCAAGTCCTGTTCAATTTTAACACCGGAAAAGGTGACGTTGTTATATACACCAATCCCGTCAGTTAGTTGAAACCTGGAATTAATAACGAGTGGATCTTTTTTAAACCACTGCATGTTGACCGTTGAATCGACCAGGCCGCTGCGAATGGAAAACGGAAGCTGTAATCCAGTGTCGAGTTTATTCGTTTTGCTGTTTTCGTTTTGCAGATTAAGGGGTTGAACAGTTGAAAACTGGGCCTTGCCGGTACTGTCTTGAAAACTATGGGATGCGTTACCCGCTATGCGTCCGGGGATGACAGCATGGGAGAAGCCAACGCTGAGTTGCAGATCGCTGTCTTCCATTGCCAGGTCGACTTGAATGTCCCGCAAGGGAATGATGTTGTCCTTCCATTGCACTGCCATGGCCTTGTTGTGAATCAGACCGAGAAATTGCAACGGGGCCGGAGTGTTTTTCGAGTCTTGTATTTCCAGAACAATACGTGTTGGGCGGACATACAGATCCTGGACTTGGATCACATTGATGTCTGATATAATTTGGCCACCTGTAATAGTCCAGCTAGAAGTTGAATTATCAGTGAGCCGCGTAAGGGCTATGTCTTTCTCAGGGGAAAGGCTCAGTCCAGGAATGCTTAATTTGTCATCGTGTAACTCTTTTATGGCTGCAGTGAATTCCGGGAGCAGGACAAGTGTTGTTCCCTGCGTACTATGGATGATATGCAGGGCAGGGGTGATTTCAGTATATTCCACATGAAGAGATTCTCTTGTAAAGTCTTCCAGGAGCAGTCGGGAATCATGACTAAGAGAGAAGGTTAATTGTTTCAGTTCTCTGGTCAGGTTTCCAGAAAACTGAAAGTACAGTTTTTTCAAGCAGGCCACAGGACTTTGTATGTCACTTATATAGATATGTGAGCCCCTATGAAAGGTGAGTGTCTTTAAATTGTCTGCATGAAGGGCGACCTTTCCTGTCAGAGAGTCGATGTCCAACCCGGACAGAGAAAGGCCCTGACCTTCTATTACCATCTCCATTTCCAGTGAATTTTTAACGGTGTTGCGGGCCGAGAACTGGAGTTCCAGGTTTCCAGAAATGTCTGGTAGGGAAAAAGGCAGAAGAGAGGATAGAATGTTTAATGTATCGAGCCGTGTTGTAAGGTTACCATTGGTTTCGGCATGTTTTTGCTGCAGGTTGAGGTGAAATAATTGTAATGTTGCCTGGTGTCCGTCGAGTTGCAACATGGTAGCGCCATTTGTCAGTCGGGTCAGCACGGCATCGATGCTGATATTCTTCTCGGGTATAAGAATTGTCGCGGAGAGAGTTGAGTCAAGAGTCTGAGTCACAAGCTGTAGCGATAGTCCTGTCAGAGATATTGTTTGATGGTCTGAGATACTCAGGTTATGGATGGAAATATTTTTTGGCAGGAAGGCAGGAAACAGATTGTGTTCAAGCAATGTCTGAACTGTCTGGCTTGAGAACGTGGTACTTTGGGGCTTTTTTTGCGGTTTGCTTAACTCGATCTCTACGGAATCGACACTCATTTTTGCAATTTCTCCCTTGAGCAGCTCACTTAAGGAATAGTGCAGAATAACATTTCGTAGTTCGGTATGCTGTACTGGAGAAGTTTTTTGAAATTCGGCATCAAGGATGTCGACAGTCAGCTCGCTGCTGTTGAGCTTGCTGACTGTAACTTGTACCTTTTGGCCACCAAGTGCTTCCATCCTGTGGATAAGGAGTTTTTCTATGATAGTCAGGCGGTTAAAGAAGAGGAGTGAAAGAGAAATCGCAAGAAATGCTGTAAGAATCGAAAAAAAACGCATGGAAGACCTCTTAGAGCTCAAGGTACCCTTGTTTCGTTTATGTGTCGAGGCTCCTCTCTTTTGGCCTGATTACTGATATAAAGAAGAGTTCTCTGGAAATCTCAAGGCAGTCGGATCTGTTTTTCCTTGTCCAGCTTCGGATTTTTTTTGTAGAGCAGAATGGTTTTGCCGATAATCTGGACGAGACTGCTTCCGGTGCCGGTTGATAGAATTTCAGCGGTTTCTTGACGGGAAACCGGACTGCTCTTGCCAACCTTGATTTTGATCAGTTCATGGCGGCTCAGTTCAAGACTAGTTGCCTTGAGGATTTTCTCGCCAAGCCCTTCCTTTCCCACAGCAACGACAGGCGTGAGCGAGTGTCCCAATCCTTTGAGATACTTTTTCTGTTTAGCCTTGAGCTCGGGATTTACTTTTTTTTCTTCTGTCTTTGTCATATTTGTTCTAGTGACCTCGGTCATCCTATTAGATTCTTAATAATTTCGTAGCCTCCGACATAGGTTCCTATGGAGGAGCCGAGGCCGGTAAAAAGAAAAACCAGAAAGAGGCGAAGGAGTTTGTTTGTCCACCACCCTTTTACTGTGCCCATATCATCGCCAACAGTCTCAAATTCTTTGACCACAGGCGGGGAATTCATAACCTGGATAAATGCTGCCACATATCCTGCACCGATAACAGGTGTCAGGCTGGTGACAGGTGCTGCAGCAAAGGCTCCTATTACCGTAAAGGGGTGTGCATAGGCAAGCAAGCCTCCGAGGGCGCAGGGAATCCCGTTTGCCAAAATCCAGTACAGGAGATTGGCTCCCATCACGGTGGCTCCTTTCTGGAAACCAATGACGACTAGAGAACCGATAATAAGGATGGGGATGGACCAGCCGGCAACTTTCCATGCTTGGGAAATTGGAGGAATGGACGATATGGTATCAAGTTGATCTTTGTGATCTTCATGAAAAAACTTTTTGATACCCTCAACATGACCAGCTCCTACGACTGCTATCAGGCGCTGCCCTTTGGCTGCCTTTATCATTTCTGAAAGATAAATATCCCGCTCATCAATGATGACTTTTTTGACATCAGGCAAGGAGTTACCCATCTCACTCATCAATTCGGAAAGAACATCTTTCTGCTTCAGTTCAGAGAGTTTTTCTTCACTGAGTTCCGTAGAGTCAAAGAGGCTGGCAAAGAGGGTGGCAAGCAGATAGCCTTTTTTTAGAAAGGATGTAGATTTCCAGGCTCGTCGCAAGGTAATACGGACATCACGGTCACAAAGGGCAATGGGGATGTCTTTGCTTATGGCAATGTTGGCAGCGGCCAATAATTCGGCTCCGGGTTGGACACCAAGCTGATTGCCTAGTTTCTTCTGATAGGAAGCCATGAGAAGATTGATGAGCAGCGTGGATAGCTGTTTGTTTTTGATGATCTGCTTGAGATCCAGATCTTGCCATTTCTTTTTCTGGGTCAGGGCTTGATAACGTTTTTCGTCGAGTTCAATGCAGACACAGTCGGGTGTTTCCTGTGTTATGACCGCTTCCACAAGATCCACAGACTCTTGAGATATATGGGCAGTGCCGATAAGGAGAACGGTTCTTCCTTCGTGGTTGATAACATGGACATCTTCAGGATATTCAGATGATGGAAAGGAGTTACTCAGCATGACTCAATTGAGAATGTAAAAAAAGATGAAGATGAGACCTGAAACTCAACTATGCAATGGCTCGTAAGAGTTGAGAATGGTTGTATTGCTGGAAAGAGATGAACATCTCGCAGAAAAATATAGCGAGTGAGCGAACATATCCATCTGGCCAACGCGGTTAAACATTGTTGATTTTGAGCTTGATACCTGGATAGATGCGATTGGATTTGAGATTGTTCCATGATTTGAGCTGTTCCGGTGAGAGATTGAACTTTCTGGCTATGGCCCAGAGAGAATCGCCTTGGCGTACCTTGTAAAAGCTGATTTGGGTTTTTGCCGGGGCACGTTTAGCCAAACTAAATTTTTTCTGCTCGGCAAGGACAATAAGCGAGGAATCGGGATCAGGAGTGGAAACAGCAACTGAGCTTGGACTCTGTTTTTTCTGATGTTCATTGACTTCAGTATGTTCAATGTACAAGGCCAACTGCTGGCCTGCTTTGATTTTGTGTACGCTTGTCAGGCCGTTCCAGGAAACTATTAGGGAGGCAGGGACATTGTATTTTTTCGCAATCTTGGAAATAGTCTCTCCCGCCCGGATTTTATGGAGAACAAGATCATTTGCCTCGAGGCTACCTTGATTTCCTTCTGCAAGCAGCCGATAGTTAATTGCATTATACGGGATTCGGAGGTGTTTACCGGCAATGAGGGTTTTGCTGCGCAGATTATTGATTTTGAGTAAGGTTGTTTTGTTAATATTATAGAGTTTGCAGATGCCGGAGAGGGTATCTGTTTTACCAATGACGTGAGTCTTGTATCCTGTGCTGACCACACTGTGCAGACGGGGAAGGTTGGCTTCTGCCAGTTTCTTGCTTCCCGGAGGGATCTGGACGTCATAGTGGCTTTTGTTGAGAGGGGTCTTGCCTGTTTTCAGTTCCTGGTTAAGTCGTTTTATCTCCTTGTCGTTTGCATCACACAGTAATGCAACGGCCTCCAGACTAAGCCCGGGACCAACGCGCAGAGTTTCATAATCCAGTGCTGTTTCGTAACTGATATTGGTGAATCCGTATTTTTCAGGATTTTTGGCGATGATAATAGCAGCAATCAATTTGGGTACGTAACGTTTGGTCTCCATTGGCAGGTATTGATGCTGGGCCAAACTCCAAAAATCGTTGCTTTTATATCGGTTCATGCCGCGTCTGATTTTGCCAGCTCCTGCATTATAGGCGGCCACTGCCAAGTGCCAGTCTCCGAAATCTGCATAGAGGTCTGAAAGAAAAGCAACAGCGGCCTTTGTTGACTTCTCTGCGTGCCTCCGTTCATCCACGTAGTTATCGATTTCCAAGTTGTATTGTTTTCCCGTGCCTTTGATGAATTGCCAGAGTCCTACTGCTTTGGCACGGGAGTAGGCACGTTGACTGAATCCGCTTTCGATCATAGCAAGGTAGGCGAGATCTTCAGGGAGACCAGCGTCTCGAAGTTCTTTTCGAAACATGGGAATATATTTGCCGGAACGCGAAAGCCAGAGGGCAAACTG
Source organism: Pseudomonadota bacterium (assembly GCA_018820855.1). Lineage (GTDB taxonomy): Bacteria > Desulfobacterota > Desulfobulbia > Desulfobulbales > Desulfocapsaceae > Desulfocapsa. The sequence goes on from JAHJNL010000018.1 coordinate 26,733, forward strand.
TTTTTTTTGTTTGTTTTGGAAAAGATCCAGATATGCCTGTACCTGTTCATTGATAACAATGGGGAAGTCGTAGGTGATTTCCTCTTTTTGTTCGAGGGTGGCGGAACTGTTTCTCTGCTGCCAGGTTCCTGTGTGGCGCAGTGCCTCAAGTTCTTCAGTCAGAGATTGCTCGGTCTCGGCTTCCTCCAGGAGCAGCTCCTGATCGGTAGAGAGGGAACTGACAGGGGATGCTATTTCGTTTGCAGGAACTGGATAACGTGCAGTAAAGGTTTTGTTTCCGCAAGAGGATAATAACAGAGTCGTTGCCAACAGACAGAATGCTTTAGTGGAATATGAGAAAAATCGGGGCATAAAATACCGAATTGAAAATATCTGAGCACTTTGCAGTGATGAGTTATAGAAAACATCTCAGACTCCAAAAGCCTGTTGAGATATGCTGTCGAAAACAGTACACTCTTTTAAAATTTAATTACTTAAACTCGAAGCGAATGCAAATTGCAACAAAAAATACTATTGTAGAGCCTGGTTAGCCTCTATTTTAGCGGTCCTGATGGTGCATATTGTTTTCGTTATAACTTTTCCTGCTTTTAGTACTTCTCCCTATGTTTAAGAAGATAATCATATCCGTTTTCTCCTTAGTATTTCTGGCGGTCCTTGCATGTTGGGGAGGCCTCTACTGGCTGGTTGTCTTGCACCCGGGGGAGGAGATATCCATTGAAAATATCCAGAGCATTCTGGGTAAAGAGAGTCCTGTTCTGTATAGTGACGGAACAACTCGATTGGGAGTGTTTTTTGATGAGGCTCACAGGCAATATGTGACCTGGAACCAGATCCCTCGCAATTTTGTCAATGCCCTTGTCGCCTCTGAAGATAATCGTTTTTTTGAGCATTACGGGTTTGATCCTGTCTCCATTGGCCGGGCTGCGATAAAAAACTATAAGGCCGGCAGAGTCGTTCAGGGAGGGAGTACCCTTACGCAGCAGACGGCCAAAAATCTGTTTAAACGCTCCGGTCGTTCCTATGAGGCAAAACTGAAAGAGCTACTCTATGCCCTCCGCCTTGAATACCATTACAGCAAAGAACAGATTTTTGAATTTTATGCCAACCAGTTTTTTGTCCGTGGCAACGGACATGGACTTGGTATTGCCGCTCGTTATTACTTTGATAAAAAAGTTGAGGATCTATCACTGTTGGAATCTGTTTTTATTGCCGGTAGTGTGAAGCGGCCCAATTACTATAATCCCTTTAATAGAAAAACCGAAACGGACAGGGAGGAGGTTCAGCAGAGAATAAAGGTACGAATCGCTTATGTTCTCGGGCAGATGAAACAACAGGGTATGCTTTCAGCTGAACAGTATAGCCAGGCCATTGCCAGTGATGTCCTTTTTGCGGAAGGGCAAGTGGGTTACCCGCTCGACGATGTCATGGGAATGGTAAGAGATGCTGTGGGCAGTGAAGAGGTGCAGAGGGCCCTGGAAGAGCATGGAATCGGAAGCCTGGCTACAGCCGGATTACGTGTGATTACCAGTGTTGACAAGGGATTACAGGAAGATACTCTTCATGCTCTGCGTCGTGAGCTGTCGAGACTCGATGTTCGTCTGCGTGGTTATGAGCATGATGAAGTCCAGAAGGAACTGGCAGGTATATCTTACCAAGGAGATCAGGTGCTCAAAAAGGGAGCTTTTCTCTTCGGTACCATCAACGGTATAGAAGGCAATGTTGGGTCAGGAAAAGAGGGCTTGAAGATCCGTGTCGATCTTAGCGGGGATCTGGGGCAGGGTGTTATAGATGCTGAGGGGCTTAAGCGCCAGTTAACGGCCTTGGTCAAGTGGGAAAAAACCAACTGGAGTGAGATGGCATTGTCGGATTACCCCTTGCTCCTTAAGCAACTGCAAGTTGGTGACCGTGTGTGGGTCAGTGTTCATGATATTGACGAAGATGGAAAGATTGCTCTTGATCTGGAGCGATTTCCAGAGTTGCAAGGTGGTGCTTTGGTCATGCAAAATGGAATGATCAAGGCCATGGCAGGAGGGGTAGAAAACAGATTTTTTAATAGGGCTATTGCTGCCCGTAGAACAATGGGGTCGGCTTTTAAACCCTTTGTTTTTGCAGCCGCGCTGCAGCTTGGCTGGAATACAACGGATTTGCTCAACAACAGCCGCGATGTCTTTGTTTTTCAAGGGAGCCCCTATTTTCCCAGACCTGATCATAAAAGTCCCTACAGCCAGGTTTCCATGAGTTGGGCAGGTGTTCATTCCGAAAACCTGGCATCTGTGTGGCTGCTTTATCATCTCTGTGATCAGCTTTCTTTTGATGATTTTAAAGAGGTCGCAGGACAAATGGGATTGTTACCAAGAGTTCGTAATAATGAAGAAGAGCCTTACAACCTCTATAGAACGAGGATTAGAGATAAGTATGGTATTGTGCTCAATCGATCTGTTCTGCAGGAGGCTGCCTATACCTTAGCCGTGAAAGATCTTGAGACCGATTTCCTTTTTGAAAATCTAGTCGAAGAGTATTCTGTTCTACAGAATCTTCATTACGGATTGAAGTTTGATCAGTATCAAGAAGAAATTAATAATGCTCTGACAGATAAAAGGTTAAAAAATTATGAAATAGAAGAATTAGTTCTTCGCAAGAGACTGCTGAAGACGAATTATCTCTCACTTGTCCTGCGACAACAGCAGCTGGGGAAATTCCGGCAATACATGAAAAACAGGGCAGAAGAGTGGAACCCCCTTAATAACGCGGTACTTCCCTTGCAAGGCAGACTCTATTTCGACCGAAAACAGAAGCAATACAGTTTTGTGGGGACTGGTCTGGTAACAAATGATATGGATCTGGTGGATCCGGATTGGTTGGTGGGCCACCTGGCGTCTCAGAATTCCGGTGAACAGCAGAAATTTTGGGGAGATGTGTTACTCGATTCAACGATGAGCTCAACTGCGTTGTCGCTTGTGGAGAAGCAGGTGGAGAAGGAGTTACAGCATTTGTTGACTCTTCCGCCATACAGTATAGAGGTCCTCGCAGGTGTCAAAGATTTCAGACTACTGGTCGGTCTGCGTTATCTTGTTGACTTTGGCCATGAATTGGGGATTTCCAGTCAGCTTGATCCTGTTCTTTCTTTTCCACTTGGATCCAATGTGGTGACGCTTCTGGAGACAGTTCGCATGTATGAAGGGCTGATTACAGGAAATGCTTTTCTTGCCGGGGAAGAGGGGACAGGTAATCAGGATTTGATGAGCATTTTGGACCGTATTGAATCACATGATGGAGAAATAGTCTATCAGACAAAAATACGACGCAAGACGCTGGTTGCCCCCAAGGTTCGGGTAGCATTGGGGCATATTCTGGAAAATGTTGTAAAGTTTGGTACAGGGAGGTTTGCCCAGAGCAATGCCCGTCTTCCTCTGGAAAAGAGTGAAGGTGAGGATACGCTGGCTGCATTGGACCTGGTAATTCCTCTTCTTGGCAAGACTGGAACGGCCAACAGCTATACCAATGCCTCTTTTTTTGGCTATTTACCCGGCCTGTCAAAGGGTGGCACCGGTATGGTTATTGAAGGAGGCTACAGTGTCGGAGTTTATGTTGGCTTTGATGATAATAAGGCAATGCGCAAAAAAACCACCAGAATAACAGGTTCCAGCGGAGCCCTTCCGGCCTGGACTGATATGGTAAATACCATATTGAGGGAAAAGGGTTATGCTCAGCGCCTTGATCCGGTGGACATCTCTTTTTATGGACTCACCCTGTTCCATGATGAACTGGGCCAGGTGAACCTTGCTGTGGAAAAGGATTCTGGAGGACGAATTGGAGTACAGGTCGAGGAGGTTGATCAAAAAAATAGAATGAATCCGTCCATTCTGACTTTTGGCAGACTGTCTGATAACGGAAGGTTCAAACCGGAGAGACTTTTTGCACCATTTTGGGGAGGGGACGACCATCTTTTGGAAAGTGATTTGTAATCTCCACTCCTCTGTGATATAAAATAGTTATAAACTTAATAGAAGGTGGTTTAATACTCTTTTCGACGTATTTTTTGGAAAGAGAACCGGCTGTTTGTAAATAAAGATTTTACTTTTTCCCGCCGATATTCTCCTTTACACCACTCTTTTTACATTTCATTTATCAGACAATTAATTATGAATATTCGATACGCCACTGTAACAGCAGTCCTTTGCAGCACCCTCCTTTTGTCAGGATGCCTTTATCAGGAAAAAAGAGTTGTTTCCTCTGATGAGATGATTTATTCAGAAAAACAGGGACTTGAAACAACTGAAAACATTTCTTCTAAGACAATTACTCAACCACTTCCTCTAACATCACCTCAAGAGCAGACAACCAGCCCGGAACAAACTTATTCAGCTATTCCCGGGGAAGGAGCGGCTCTGCCTGGCATGGAATATGTCAATGATCGAATCTTCGAGTATGGCAGGAAACTCGAGCGATGGAAAGAACTTGATAGCCAGGCTGTGGTGTTAGATCTTGACGAGGAAGCCTCGGAAGAGATGGTTCGCTGCTTCCGGGAGTTGCAAAAGGTGTTAAATGGTTACAATAAACTCCATGGAGATCTTTTGCAGCAGGATTTTCTGCCTTCAGCTGATTTGATCAGTAATCGTGAGATGCTGGAGTTGGAACAGCGGGATATCGCTTTTTTAGAAAGCAGTTGTGGCCGATTGCTCAAGAGTGGAGAAGACAAAGGAGCAGGATGGGAACAGAGACAGGAAAAAGCGGATCTGCCACAGATTGAAACCCTCATTGAGCGTTATTCCAAGAACAATGAATTTGAAGAGATTGTGCAGGTCTGGCAGCAGATTCCTGAATTTCAGCGTGACAGGGTGCACCTGAACACAAGAATTTCCTATGGAAATGCTCTGATGGCACTTCACCAGGAAGAAGAGGCTGCCAGGATTTATCAGGGTATTGTCGACCTCATGTCTTCTTCTGACGATCAACGTACCGATATTCTTTCCCTTCGTAAGATTCTTGCTGACCTCTATACCGCTTCCGGCAGTTACGACAAGGCGGAAAAGCAGTATGTCGAGATCTCAAATGACTATAAGAATCTTGAAAAAATCGAAGGATGGGCGATACTGCAGCTGTCTATTTTGGAAAGAAGTGAAGCCGGCAGCCCTGAACTTCAGGAATATTCATCCTTGCTGCGCAATTACCTTGGATTTACACCGGAAAGAGATGGATACAAACTTGTCTGGCAGGCAGACAAGTTTCTTGTAGATTATCCTTATTCACCGGTTTCTTCAAATGTAGACATTATCAAGACTTCTACTCAGGTAAAGGCGGATAAGTGGCTTGAATTGTTTCTTACAGATATTGATGCAATGGCAGAGGAAAAGCGTTTTCAGGATGCTCTGTTAAAGTTGGAATCCCTTCAGGAAGATATCCTGAGCGGCGAAAAGCTGTTGCTTATTCGCCAGAAAACTGACGATTTGACCCTGGCTGAAGCGGTGAGCCGAGAGACGCAGAAAATTGAAAAAATGCAGACCTTACAGAAGCAGTGGAATGATGCTCTGCTCTTGATTGATAAAGGGAGTTATGATGAGGCCATTGAGATTCTGACGACCATGCTTGATTCGGAATATGCATTAAAGGCTGATAAAAAGATTGCAGAGGCATCTCTTCTGGCTGCACGAGCTGAACGTAGGAAAGCCGCAGACCTGTTTATTCGTTTTACCAAGACAACGGATCTGGAATCCAAGAAAAAGCTGTTGATTGATTCGCGAAGGCGATTGGTTGACATCCTGATCAAGTATCCTAATGTGGAAATTACAGATAAGGTGATCGGAAATATTGAAAGAGTCGAGAAGGAGATGAATGCCATCGATCCCTTGCTTATATCTCAGGCCGATCGTGGTGATGAAAATGTCACAGAAGAAGGACAGGGACAGCAGAAAAAAGATCCTTTTGACGAAGAGACACGCAGCTCTGAAGATATCAACGGGCAAGCAATAATTAAAGAGCAAAACATTGAGTAGTGAACTAAGCGATATCTGAGCCCTCTTATAGTTTTGTTTGAAAAAGATAGTCGAAAAGGTGTAACGGATATCATTTTTGTGGTTCATCCGACTAAAGCGTACTTTGTTTCATGAAGGGCATGGATTTTCAGTATAAAAAATTCCATATCTCGAAAGCCATACGCCTGCCTTTGTAGTGTTTTGATTTTGTTGTTGGTTCCCTCTAAGGGACCTGTTGATATTGGATAATCGTAGTAAGCAAGGATACCGGCGCGGTGCCGGTTGAGAGTGTCTG
>JAHJNL010000019.1 GCA_018820855.1 Pseudomonadota bacterium
CATTGGGATACGGTCAAGAAAGTTTTCCAGATTCTGGTGATCCGGCGCCTCCAGAAGATCCGCCAGCAGACTCATGGTTTTTTTAATTCCATCCATGCTTCTGCCCCAGCCTGCTTCAAATCCTATACCACGAAAATCCTGCTCCAGGTCCTGCCATTCCAGACTCCGATTCTGCCGACTGACAAACTCCATTCCCTGTATCAGGGCCGTTCGCAGTTTGTTGACGCTTGTAATACTGCCGTTGATCATAAAGGGCGTATTTTGATAGCCGTGTACCCGTAAAAATTCGAGGAGCAGTTCATCTCCTTTTGTCAGCTCATTGGCCAGACGGCTTGAAAATCTACGGTTTAAGAATTCCACTCCGTGGCCGATGGAGCGGGTCTGATTCATCTTGGGAAAATCACGCTCAAAGGGGGCCAGATCGATTTCCAGAATGCGCTCATCTTTTTCTGTATTGATCAAGTTTTCTTTGAAAGCAAGAAATTCAGTTACCGAGATTTCCTCAAACGACATGGTCTCAAAATGATAGCGTATGTATTGCCACTGGGCGACCGCAGGACGGATATCAAGATAGAACCAGGCGTCTGCAACCGCAGCCTCCTGGGTCTTTCTTAATGCATTGGCAAGCGGAGAATTGACTAACTCGGATTCTCCGGTTTCGTGGCAAAAGGCATTGAATTCATCCCATAACTCACTGCCAAGAATGAGCGCGTTACCCCGGCTCTAGTAGCGTCGAAACAGGCTGTATACCGTATCTCGATTTTCTTGGACAAAAGACAGTAAGTTATTGAGCATGTTATTCTCTCCTCAGAACGGTTAGCCTGTATTCTATTTGCGAAGGAACCCACATTTGTCTATAGTTCCTATCAAAATGACTCTCATGGTAGCAAAAAATAGACACGTCAGGAAGGTTTAAATGATGAAAAAATCGATTGTTTCTTTTGGTGAGATTGTCTGGGACCAATTTAAAGATGCTTCAATATTGGGAGGAGCCCCGTTAAATGTTGCTTATCACCTGTATGCTGCGGGATGGCCAGTCCATATTGTCAGTCGGATTGGTGACGATGGGCTTGGCCGTGAGACGTTGCAGCAGATAAAACAACTTGGGCTGACGGTTACGACTATCCAGCAGGATCCTGATCTTCCTACGGGGCGGGTACTGGTTTCCCTTGATGCAGACAATGAACCAAGCTTCGAGATTGCAGCCCCTGCAGCCTGGGACAATATTGAGGCGGAACCTGTGCTCTGTCAAATGGAAGATACTCCCTTCCACCTGGTCTTCGGAACCCTGGCTCAGCGCAGCGAAACCAGTCGCAGTTCCCTGCACCGTCTTCTGGAAAAAGCCGATATAAAGTTTTATGATGTCAACCTGCGCCCTCCATATACCAAGCCGGAACTGGTCCTGGCCTCCCTGAAGGCCGCAAATGTTGTTAAAGTCAATCGGGAAGAGCTCATGTCACTGGCTGACTGGTTTATGAAGGGCAAGAAAGGAGTGGTAGAGGATATCGGCCGGGAGTTGCTGGTCGCCTTCGATCTTTCACTGTTGGCTGTAACAGATGGTGATAAGGGGGCCCAGCTCATCACCAGGGATGAACGTGTTGAGCATAAAGGATTTCAAGTAAAAGTGATCGACCCGGTGGGCAGCGGTGATGCCTTTTTTGCAGCGTTGATCAACGGTTATTTGGGTGGGCTGTCACTTGACGAGTGCCTGCAGCAGGCAAATCGACAGGGGGCCTGGGTTGCTTCGCAACAGGGGGCGACCCCTCTATATCCTGGAAAAGGCATATAATAAAGGTGATTTTTCAAGACCCGCCCCATTCTTCTCACTTATTCGCAAAAAATGGCTGTGATGGCTTTTCTGCTTATGGAAGCAGGAAAACTTGTACTGAAGAGCCCTGTCCATGGGCAAAGGACACCTGAATATCAGTTGCATCTGCCGGTACATCCAGTGTGAACTCATTATCACCACTGGACAATCGTGCACCCACAGTTTTCCAGCCGAGTTTTCTTTGGTTTGACAACATCAGGATTGAATTGACGATCACTGCGTGTTGTTCCCCAATATGGACTCTGAAATTGATTCTTGAAAAACCTCCAGAGGGAAGAGAAAACCTTTTGACTTCAGATTGGTAGTTTGTTTTGACAAAATTTCCTATTTCAACAGTTCTCTTGGGTTCAAGAATTCTTTTATGCTTGGGGAATCTGTCCTCCCTTCTCTGGTCAAATCCTCTTGGGTATCCCTCTGTAATAAATTCAATTCTGTCCAAATAAACATCATTTTCAAAATGAAGAAAAGCTGGTCTCTGGTACTCCCCATATACGGGCAACGATGCGTACCCATTTGCCAAAGAGTCTTCGGAGATAAGTCTTCTGTTGTCATCCAGAAGTTGTACATAGCCACCATAACGGCTAGTTCTGGAATTTGCATATACGACTAGTTCAGTAATTCTTTGTCTTGCATATCCAGGAGCTCTGCGTTCAATAAGGTCCATCAAATAAACAGGTTCACCGCCAAAAACTGATTTTTCACCTCTAAAGTCAATTACAAAATTATTGCTGCTGTGAGCTGGCGTAGATACAAAAAGTGAAAACAAACATATGATCAAAGAAAGTTGTTTCATAGCTGACTCCAGATAAATCATAATAATGGGGCACCGATCAGACGTTCCTCACAACATGCAACAATGCAGGCATGAGACAGTTATTTTATCACTTGAGTTTTAAAAAAAACAGTCTCGATGTGAGTATCCCAAGTAGAACCCGATAACTATACTATCAGGAAAGCCTGACAGTATAGTTGTCCGAGTTTGCAATATTAATACTTCTCTTCCGGAAGTACAGACAGCATGGTTAGCCGGATAAACAAGAAAAAAGTATCGTCTTTCCTCTCAATCATATCCAAGAAACATATCGGTACGGATTTGGTCTTCCGTGACATTGATCGCGGCCAGAGATTTCTTTATCGCCTCAACCATAACCGGCGGACCGGAGATCATATATTGTACATTACTCTCTTTCGGAACTTCTTTTGAAATTATATCAGCAGTTATGAATCCCTGGTAAGCGTTTTCCATACCGGCGGTGTTCGATAAAACATGGACCAGACGGTAATCAGTAAGCTTTAGATTTTCCAGTTCGTCCCTGAAAGCAATATCTTCCCTGTTCAGATTTCCGTAGATAAGGATTACCGGACAAAGGCGTTCTTTCTTTTTTTCGAGGCTTGTAAGGATACTCCTGATCGGAGTGATGCCGATGCCTCCGGCGATCAGGACAAGAGTCTCGTTCGAGTCATCGCAGTAAAATTTGCCACTCGGTCCTTTTACGCTGATAGTTTCCCCTTTTTCGAGGGATTCCAGGCGACGGCAGTAAGGGCTGCCGGTCATTCGTTTGGTGAATTCAATGAAAGCGGTCTCTTCAGGGCAGCTGCTGATTGTTAAGGGATGAACCAGTTCATTACCCAGATCCACCAACATATACTGACCGGCAATAAAGTGTAACCCCTCGGGCACCTTGAAGCGATAACTCATAGAAGCCGGGGTTCTTTCTATTCGTTCAAGAAATTCAGTTTGATATTTCATTGTCATGTGTTGCCTCTTTTATGATTTGTATAACTGAGGAGGACGGTTAGAATTAAGAGTAGCAATATGTTCTGTTCAGTACATCAGTTATACATGGTCACTCTTCAATCTGCCAACTTCATCCATTATTCTTAGCGCCTTTGTATCAAAATATCCTAATATCTTTTGCCTGAAAGATATCCTGCAAATGGTATAGCCCAATTCTTCCAGGCCCATATGCTTATCAACCGAGGTTGCAGACACCAGTACTTACTAGGTATAACTCCCTCTCAACACACCGTCTTTGCAGATATTTTCTTTTACTTTTTGTTTACATTGTTATTTACTTTGTGCGATAATAAAAGAAAAATATCAACAAAACGACTAGTTGTTGCATTGGTCAGCCAACCTGTCGCTTTATCAACCGTGAAAATAAAAAGAATCATAATCGGGACATCTGCTCCGAAACAACTTTTGTCTGAGATCTACATTTTTAGTCTTCCGGACTAATTTTTCAAAAAGCGATTACTTATCATCTTCCAAACCAGGGGTGGGGGGAGGTCGTCATGGATATACGAAAGAACATCCTCAGTGACAAGCTGACGGATTATCTCGGTGTAGCTACGATTCTGGTATCTCTTTTTCTGATAGTCACCTTCTCGATCGGTGCAGACGCAGCCGAAGGACAACGCCTTGCACCCGGTCCACTAACCGTTACCTTGCAATCTGCATCGTCGCAAAAACCGATCGCCGACGCTCAAGTGTGGTTGGGAAAACGCTTTGTCGGTTCCTCGGTTGACGGGAGCGCAAGCTTCGACGGTGTCCCCGCCGGTACCTATGCCCTAAGGGTTCAACACCTGGACTATGATGAACACCTCCAAGAAATCGTCCTGTCGGACGGTAAACGAAAACCAGTAACGATACAGCTTCACCCCACGGAACGCAAAAGGCTGGCTGGGCGGGTGACCTTGGAAGACGGGACAGCAGTGCCCGGTGCGCACATTGTCGTGAAACCGCTATCCGTTCCAGCCAGCATTTCCGGCAGCTACGAATTTTCCACTGACTGGCAGGGAGATTACGAACTACTGGAGATTCCCGCAGGTAACTACGTGGTGGAATTGTCCGCATTTGGCTGTGCGTCGAAAATATTCGAATTGCACACCTCAGCATGGCCCGAAGTATTTATGTTATCACCACTCACCCAGCCTATCACCCTGCTGGTGCAGGTAAGGGGCGTAGAGTCCGGGCAACCTCTCTCTGGCGCCCATGTTGTGATTTCCGATAGTTGGCCGCTTGGCATTTTAGGTGACAGGGTCACCGATGCACAAGGAGTTGTCCAATTTTCGGATCTGCAGGTTGGGCAACTGAATTGGATGAATAAGACCAGGCAACTTTCGATAACCAGACCTTGGGTTACCGTCAGGGTGGAGGCGGACGGTTATGCGCCACAGCTACAGATTGCAAACCTGCTTGCCAGCGGTGGTAAAGGCTCTATCTTGGAAGTGCAGTTGATTTCAAGTGAAGCGGTTCAGGAACAAGAGGGTAATGACTCTATTGCTCAGGCCCAAAAGGTATGGCCGGGAAGACCGATTGTGCTGGCCATCGACCGAACCGGCGATGTTGATACCTTTACGTTTCTGCTTGAGTATCCCGCCCGATTGCAGATTACCGCCCACTCGCCGCCCATCGAGACATACCTCACTCTCTACGATGTGAACGGAAAGCGGTTGGTCACGAAGGGAGGCGCACTCGGTAAGGATAATGCCATTGATCAGGGATTCCCTGCCGGACTCTATTTTCTTGAGGTACGTGAATGGGGAGACAACGCCTCAAGCCAGCAAACATTTCAGGTAAACCTTGCGGCAACCACCTCGCCGGACCCGTTCGAGCCTAATGACAGGAATGATCAGGCGCGGCTCATTCAACCGGGTAACGAACTGCGCGGTTCGATTCTGCCGCGAGGGGACTTGGATCTATATCATTTTCAACTGGACCGCCCCGGGACCGTGCGATTTTCTGTGGACGTGCATGCTCTGGAGACCTATCTGCAACTACAGAGTGACACCGGTCAGGTCCTAAAGTCAGTGGGGATCGCCAAAAACACGCCGGGCGTGTTGGAGGTGGGATTGGATACCGGGCGTTATATTTTCGCGGTTCGGGAGTGGGGCGATAACGCTGAAAGCGCTGAACCTTACTCGATTCGCTTCCATCTCGTTGCTGACGATGACTATCGGGATCCGGATAAGGAAAGCCAGTGGCTGGCCGCGGTACGGGAGCAAGCCCTTACTGGAATCAGTGGCGCCACCATTAACCGTCTAGGCGACTACGACCGTTATCGACTGGTCACCGACCAATCCGGCTTGTTGCGTGTTCATCTGCTCTCGCCAATCGAAATCTTTGTGCGGGTGCGCGACCAAGCCGGCAAGGTGTTGGCGCAGGGAGGTCAGGCCGGGGGGACACCCCTCAGTCTCAGTTGGAGTGCGCCGGGTCCGATGACTGTTTTTATAGATATAGAAGAGTGGGGCAATAACCAGTGGTCGGCTTCTCCTTACCTGTTGCAAACCTGGTGGGAACCGGCCGATGAGTATGAATGCACAGGGCGTAATGACGACCCCATGAATGTCACTGTTGCCGCAGTCAACGAAACCCTGCGCGGCAGCATCACCCCGTTTGCAGATGTCGATCATTATCACTTTCCCCTGGACCACCCGGGATATTTCGAGATCAACGGTAAGGCGCCGACTGAACTCTTCATTGGCATCTATGCCGGCAGCCTTGACTCTGCGCCGTTGGTCCGTAGAGGATTTGCCGCCAATACCCCTATCAAGATCGGAGCCGATGTGCCTGCCGGAGATGTCTACCTCCGTGTTGAGGAGTGGGGCAATAACCACAGTCGCGTGGGGGCCTATGCACTGAATACCCGACTGGATCGCGCTGAACCAAATGAATCGGGGAATGAGATCGCCAATGAAACGCCGCGCCAACTTCTGTTGGGAGAAGCGCAATCCTTTGCTATCGATCAGTTTAGCGATCGCGACCGATTTTTATTATCCGTTGATCAGGCCGGAGAATATCTGCTCCATTCCCTGGCACCGGTGGAAACCTACCTGACCATTTTTGACGACCGCAGCGGTAAACTGGTAGCTCGATACGGCGTTGCGGCCAACCGCCTCAGCAAACAAAAAATTGTTGCCGGCGGTCCTACTCGATACCGCATCGAAGTAGGCGAATGGGGAAATAACAGTCGCTCGACTCTGCCGGGACATCTTCTGGTACAGCGTGCTGATGGACAGTGTGATTTGATCGTTGAAAATATTGTCTGGTCCAATGAAAGCACTGACCCCACGTTGGTGTATTTCAGCCGTACCCCGGAACAGCAAGCGGCCAAGGCTGGCCGTGTGCGTCTGGATGCGGATGGAGACGGTCAATGGGATATCGATATTCCGCCTTCCGGTTCTGTCACTTACCGGTTTAAAGAAGAGGGAATCTATGCCGCCACCGCGCTGCTCGAAGGGGCAACTCCCACTCGTTCCCGATTTTGGATTAACGCTGTCGGACCCCGGGAGAGAAAGGGGATCTGGGTAAGTGTCTATCAACCCGTTGACGGTCAGATTGTTGCTACCGACATTGCGGTAAAAGTACGGGCGATCAGCTATTCCGGGGCTCGCGTCGAACGTGTGACTCTGACAGTTGACGGAAAACATATGGATACCGTCTATAAGCCGCCCTTTGATCTGCAGGTTCCCTGGACGGCACTGCGTGCAGGCCGCCATGAGATGGAGATAAGCGCTTTTGATCGTGCCGGTAACCAGGCGACGCTAAAAAGAGTAATTGAACGCGCGCCATATTTCGACTTGCAGCCGAGGGAGGGCGCCGCTGTGACCGGTGAAACGGTAATTGTCAGATGGACCGGCTATGAATTCGGACAGGCCCAAGTGCGTTATCGACGTCAGGGCACGGAGCGCTGGCAGGTGGTTGTCGGCGAGCATGCAATACAGCGAGCGGTGGCCTTACAGGGATTAGAGGCAGGTGTGGCCTACGAATTCCAGCCTCTCGGTGATGGTGAATGGGGACCCATACGCCGTTTTAGCCGGGTCAAGGGACTGGCGTTCGCTCGCTCTCGCTACGGCGCCAATATTGCCCGGGACTATGATCAACGGCTCGCTATTTCGGTGCGCAATCATGCGGAACATCCGATGGCGGTACGTCTGCACAGCGTAGCCCCCCAGGAGAGTCGTCTCTTAGTTGGCTTTGTCGGTGAAGGATCCGAGAATGTGCCGTTTACACTCAACGCGGGTGAAGAACGGGAATTCATGCTTGGTATCAGCGCCCAGGATGCGCTTAAACCGCTCCATTCATTTCCGGTATGCATCGAATCGGCAGAGGGGTTACGAGATGAAGCCCTGGTGGAAGTCAAGGTCAAACTGCCGGAGGTTGTACTCAAGTGGGAAGCCTTGGGGCCAAGCCAGGAGGGAATGAGCCAACGGTTTAGGCTTCGCAACGACGGGGACACTCTGACTGATCTTCAGATAGTCAGCGATCAAAGCGACGCCGTTATTACACCGGCAGTCGATCATGCCACGTTTCCCCGCGGTGCCACTCTTGAAGTCACGGTAACACCAGCTTTGTACGAGGGCTTTCAGCAACTGCAGGGTAAACTTATGGCCAAGGCACTGGCTAAAACCGTCTCTCAGGATTTTGAGATAGCACTCGATGAAGGGAAGTCGGTATACCCGGTAACGCTCTCACCGGGTGACTCTATCGAGGACGTTGAAACGCGAATGTTACAGGACGCCTACCGCATGGTGGGGGCTAACCTGGATGCCGCTGCCGTTGATTGGAGTTCCCGCCAATTCCCGGAAGACACCGATGGCGACGGTAACGTCGATCGCTGGTTTATGATCTTGCCGCAAAACAACACCTTATGGGTTGGCGACGATACCGATGGTGATGGTCAAGTCGACTTTGCTCACGCCGACGTGGGTAACGACGGCAAGTTCGACTATTCCGCATATAAAACTCAAGACCGGTGGCAGCAGACAAACATTGTCGAAACATGGCTCGAACTGAATTTCAGACTCCCTTGGGCGCGCAGCCGTTACGAAAAACATGATGTGGAAATCGTTCTCAACGACCAGGTGGTAGGAACACTCAATGATCAGATTCCGGAAGGGAACTACCGGTTTCGGCTGCCGCCTTCGGCGGTCAATCTGGGGGACAAGGAAAACCAGGTCATGATTCGCTCGAAACACCTACGGGGCGGGCATTATGTGGTAAGCAGCGATTTCAGGATTATGTTACGCCTCACCGGTGCAAAACTCTGGGGGATAGGCACCTCACGTGAAGATGCAGGCCGGCGGCTCAGGCAGACGCAGGAGATCATGGTCGATGCGCCGGATTACAGTGTTTCGTCTCGGGAACTCCGTATAGAGGGTGAACTGCAAGCCGGCAAGGAGGTGACGGTCACCATTCCGTTACGCAATCTCGGCGCCCGTCGCACCTGGTATGTTCCTGTAGCGCTGGTGCGATCGCAACCGGGCAGGAAAGACGTTACTGTTGCGGAACAGTTGGTGGAAGGGGTTTCATTAATAGACAGTGCGCCGCTGTCTATTCCCTGGAAGATCGAAGCGGGTAGTTATCAATTGAAAGTGGTTGTCGATCCAGATAACCTTACGCCGGATCAGAGACGGGAAAATAATGTGGCCATGCTGAGTGTCGATATTGCCGGAGACACTACAGTGCCGACAGCAGAGATCCAACAACCTCTGGAAGGCACGGCTTATGAAACTTCGTTGGTTATGCTTGAGGCGATGGCCAAGGATGACGTGGGAATCGCTGTTCTTGAAGTACAGATTGACGGCGGCTTGTGGGCACCGTTAACTGCTGCTGATCAAAGCGGCGCGTATCGCGGCAAAGCATTGCTGCAACCCGGTGCACATCGGTTGACCTTTCGCACCACTGATTTAAGCGGCAACCTTAGCCTGCACACGGTTAATGTCAGGAGCAATGCCCCCCAACCTCGCATTGATATTTTGCAGCCCCAAGCAGGAAGTGATATTGATGCGCGGCAGACCACCGTTATTGCAGACGTCGGCACGGATGTCATATTTGCAGCGGGGCGTATCAACAACGGTTCCTGGACACGTCTGGCAGTCAAAGACGGTCAGGCGAAAGGAGCAGTTCCACTGGCATATGGTTCCAATGTGATGGAACTCATGGTGGCTAACAACAGCGGAACGGTGAATCATACTACGGTTACCGTTACGGCAACCCGGCAACCGAGCTCCGATGAAATACCCCTTGATTCAGTTTCTGAGGATGGACGCATAGAAATAGAAGGTCTTGGTGTCATTGATCTCTTCGGCCCGTTGAACCGAGTGATTGGTGTGACGGAACAAAATTCGTCAGGCGCAACCTCTCCGGATCTGAAGTCCTGGCCGAGAATCGCGCAACTCCTTGAACTGCTGCAGCCTGTCAACATCGCGCTGGCCTCCGGTGGGGCGCCGGAAAACACAGAATCTTTCCCGGTTCTCCCCTCCTGCAACGGTGCAACGGTTGTCTTGCAAAAGAACAAAACCGACTGGTATTGTACCAACCGGCCAAAGATCAATGTCGGTTTTCGTCTGCCACAGTGGGTAATGGATCTGGACATACCTGATCCTGACAAAAACCCAGAGCAGTATGAGAAGATGATTCGTGGCCTTATGGAACGCCTTGCCCGCAACGGAGTGGATACCGAACCCTTTAAGCGCTACTTTGATGCGTTGCTGAAGCGGGTAAACAACTTAGACCATGTCACCCAACTGCCCCAGGGTGTTTCAGGTTTTTTTCAGTGGCTCGGGATCTCCGCCAACATGCTGCATCCACCCGTCCAAGACCCTGAATCCCTGGCACGCTGGCGCAAACAGCTGGCAAACAAAACGAAGATTTTCTGGGCGCGCCTGCTCTCCACAGAAGATACGGCCTTGATAGCCGAGGGGCTGAAACGGCGCATGCAGGCGACCAGGAAATTCGATGAAGGTGTGGCCCTGGAGGCGCAAGCCGTTATTGATGCCATCGGTGCTCATCAGCAACTGACTCAGGATGTGTTGGAGATCGTTCCGCTGGTGGGGGAGGGTATCGATCTGTATGCGGCCTTTACGGGAACCGCGCCACTCACCGGTCAACAACTGAGTGCCTTTGAGCGTTCCGTGCGGGCTATCGCGTTTCTGGGACCCATCGCCTTTGATTCGGCTATGGCCCGTTACGCCGGTGCGGATGATGTTACTGATGTGTTGCTGGGAAAATCCGACGACATGGCCAGGAGCATGCAGGATTTTGCCAATCGCCTCAAGGATGCTGATTTTCGCCAAGCGGTTGCCAAAGCCACGAAAGGCAGGATTCCTGAGGAGGAGCTCCTCAAGGCCAGCGAAAATATCCTGGCCAGCAAACGTTTGCGGGAATTGATCGAAGCCGCCGGAAATTCTCCCCGCGGCAGGGCCTGGGAGACCTTTATCGCCAAGCGTGGTGGCGGGGTGGATCTCAATGACCTGAACCGCAACTTCCCGATCATCGATTGGATCACTCCGAAAGGAGAGTATGTATCCATCTATAACAGTCTTCTCAAGGGTGACAAGCTAGCCAGCGATTTGGTCAGTAAGTATATGGATCTGTTCGGCTTCGGCGCTAATCCAAAAAAAATGTTCGCCCTTTTAAAAAAACACGGGCATGCAATTTCAGAAATCGATTTTTTTAAGAAAGCACGTTTCCATGTACCGACTAAAGAACATGCGGATCTGTTTCGCAAAACGCTTCTCGATCGATTCAACGAGTTTGGCCTGGATGAGATGATTTTGGATTCCGCCGACCTGCTGCGTAAGGCCTGGCCGGGAGCGAGCGATAAGCAGCTCTTGCAGAAAATGATGGATATGGTGATGTATACCGATAACCTGCCGAAGGTGGTGCAGCCGGTGGGGGCCATGCGGCGTGCCATCCTGCGTTCACCGGCGGTGATCGGCGGTCAACTGAGTGGATGCGATGCCGAGTAACATTTTTCAGACCAAAATAAAACCGGACAAGATTCTGCGAGAAACAGCAGATCAGTTATCATGAATACGTTTTTGCCGGCAAGGGTCCCGGCAGCTTGTGAGCTCCTGTGAATTACCAGGTAACGGGAGAGTAAAAAATGAACGAAAATACATTACAGGGTTGATGCCAATGCCACTCTTTCAAGGTTTGCGCTCCATCACTCGTGATACAAAACACTGTGTCCAGAAGGTAGGGTTCGTCCTGTTACTCGGATTTTTAGGCCACCCGGTTTTTTGTATACATTCCGCAGCGGCGGCTACTCCGGTCGTTGATTGGCTGGCGAAGCTGCGCAGCCCGGAAATCGGTGTCAGATTAGGCGCGGCCTGCAATTTTGAAGACTCTGGAATAGAGAAAGAGAAGACGGCAGACTTGTTGGCAGCTGCGCTCAAGGATCCGGACCCGTTTGTGCGGCGCAGTGTCGTCGTGCTCCTTGGTGAGCTGCAAGCGACCCGGGCCCCTCTGGTTGCCGTCTTGGTTCGCTCACTTGAGGACCCGGAACCTCTGGTCCGTTATCACGCGGCTCTGGCTTTGGGAAAAATAGGCAAATTGGCAACGCAACCATTGGTTAAGGCGATGTTGTCGGGACTCAAGCCCAAGTCTGAAGCGGAACCCAAAAGACTCCGAGCTCTGGACGAGCCAATGATAATAGCCGTCGATCCGCCCTTGGAAAAAACCCGGGAGAATCTTGACTTGGCGGATCATGCGGCGTTCGCACTGATTGAAATCGGTCCCGACAGCGTACTCGCCCTTGCCGATGCGGCCTTGGTAGACGATGAACTCGTTGGAGAGTACCTGTCGTTTATCATTCGCTCCATTGAAGACTCACCCCAAAGCGAATTGGTGAAAACGTTGCGCAGCACTGATATCCCGGCGCAGCGTACAGCCATTCTTGTTCTTCTGGGGTTTGTCTTGCAAAAAGAAGAGGCGGCGCCGGACACCCTTGCCGTACTTCGTCAAGCCATGCAGGACCGGGACGCAAATGTTCGCCTGCAAGCAATACATGGATTGGCGGTAAGTCGAGATGCTGCCAAACCGGTGGTTTTGGAGTTAACTGCTCTGCTCGGCTTAGCGGAGGCCCCAATCCGTGAAGCAGCGGTAAAAGCCTTGGGCTCAATTGCGGTAAAGACGCCGGCTGTGACCTCCGCGCTTGCCGCGAGACTTGAAGATGACGCAACGCCTGTACGTATAGCTGCGGCAGTGGCGTTGGGGGCTATCGGTGTCGGACCCGATAATGAATCTGTCTCTGCCTTAGGCAACGCACTGTGTGACAAAAACTCGACTGTCCGTAATGCAGCCGTGCAGGCGTGGGGAAGAAGTGAAAATCGAGTCCATGCCGTAGCGGTTATTCCCGCCTTAATCGAGACCCTGGGGGACACCAGCGGCCAGGTACGCGAGTCGGTGGCTTATACCTTGGGCCATATTGGAATGGCGGCTGTTCCACACCTTCAAGCGGCGTTTATATCGAATGATGTCCATATCCGTAGGGCCGCAGTGTTGGCACTTACCCGGATACAGCTACCACCGATTCGCTCTGTTGCAACTTTTGAGGGGGAAGATTTGACAACAGAACCTCAAATATCCGCTGAATTAGACAGTATCGTGGCATTGCTGGACCATGCCTTGCATGATAAAGACGATAAAGCACGTCTTAACGCGGCAGAAAACCTCACCTATTTCTACAGATACAACCCAAAGGCCGTTGCCCCGCTATTGCTTGATGCCTTGCAAGATAGTTCCAAAAAGGTTCGTCAGAGTACATTGGAGTCGCTGAGATACCTTGATCCGCCAGTGACCGAGGCTTTGCCCCTGTTGCAGAATCTCTTGTCCGACCCAGACCCTGAGATTCGTTTGGCAGCCATAGAATCACTGAGGCAGTTGAAAGGAGATGCCACTCCTGTCCTGCTCCAGGCCCTTCGCGATTCGGATCCACGGGTACGGGCGGTCGCTATTGATGGTTTGCAGGGGTTGGAGGACAAACCGCAGTCGGTGATCGACGCCTTGATTCCCATGACCGTGGATGCGGATACAACAGTGCGTCGGAGAGCGTTATTTACTTTGTTTGACAGCAAAAATTCAGATGCCGTGCTCAGCACCACGACTCGCGCCTTAAAGGATCAGCAAGTGGAAATTCGCAAGGTGGCGATTAACAATCTGGCGAGGTTAGGAAATGCCGCACAACCCTCTCTGCATGGATTGATGAGTGCTCTGGAGGACCCGGATAGAAATGTGAGACTTGGGGCGGAGTACGCGTTGGGGCGGGTTGGTGCCTCTGCCCTGCCCCGGCTCTATGCGGCACTGGACAGTCAGGACGCTCAGTTGCGCCGGCATGCGGTTGCAGCGTTGGGTTTTACGGTTGAAGCGAACCCAGAGACCATAGATAATATCAAGCGCCTGCTGTACGATGAGGATAAAGGGGTTCGCCAATCGGCGATACGGGCCTTGGTCTACCAGAGGACGCAATCATATCCTCAGCTCATTGAGGCTTTGTCGAGTGATTATCCGGAAGTTCGCATTGCGGCGCTTGATGGGCTAAGCCGCAACTTTCCATCGCAAGGATCATCGTTTGTCGAACCTTTACTAAAGATGGTTAGCGATGATAATTCCCAGGTTCGTAAGCACGCCATAGAGGCATTGGCCCGCATCAAACTGACAGGCCCTGAGACGAGGGGGCAAGCTCTGGTCAAAGCACTTTCCGATGAGGAAGCTGAGGTACGGCTCGCCGCTGTGGCAGCGATAAAGAAACTGGGGGTGCCGTTGTCCATGGTTGAAGGACCATTGATCAATGGCCTGGATGATCCGCTGGAAGAGATCCGCTTGGCGATCGCAGATACTCTCTTAACACTCGGGAGCGACCCAAAAAAATCGGGTGTCATCATGAACACCATACTCAGGGACGATTTTGTGAAAACCTACGTGTCAGGAAAAATCTCTCACTTGGCTGACGTATTGCATCCACAAGAGGATATGGCGATATACTATTCTATGGATTCATCCGCATTTCTATTGCCGAAACTGCCATGGCCGCTGCCGCTCTTTTCGACCTGGGATCTGCTGCCGCGGCACTATCTGGGCAACGATGGCGATTCCCTGGGAGATGTGCATGGCCGTCTGGAAGCAGCATTGGAGAAAGCCGGGTTCAGTGAACTGGGGTTGATGGAAGTATTCGGAGGGTTTGCCCTGGTGAGTCGCGTCGAACGTATCCATAGTGACGGTTCTTCTTTCGATCCTCCCCATCGCTGGACAAAAGGGAAAATCCCCCTTGATGAGAATCTCTGTTTACGGGAATATCTCAATCGACTGTTTCTAGAAAAACCCGGTCAGTTTCGGTTGTTTATGTTTATCGTGACGACCTTGGACCATCTGGAAACCAGTACAGATAAATTAAGCGAGCAGCGAGCCCGCGAGTTTTTTCTGTCCGGAGCCGCCCACCTGCCCGAGGATATGCAAAAAATGGAGTTTAAGGGCAGGAAGTGTTATGCCGTGGTTTATCATTTTGAGAAAAAAATAGGTGCAGGCGGTTCGTTAATACAACCAAGCTTTCTGACTGCCTCGACCCATTTACAAAAAGCCGGAATACAAATTGTTTCGGATCTATAAGCCATTGGGAGAGACAGATGACAAACACAGAAGACACTCATCAAACCTTACCGTTGGAGCGGGCACGCTGGACCCTCGCAAAACTGTGGTTTGTTGGTGCGGGCTTGGTTTTTTTAATTTTGGTTGGGCAGTCTATTGCAGGAAAATACCAGGACAAAACTGAATTGGTATGGAGTTGGGCCTTGCCAACCGTGATGCCTACCCTCTCGCTGATTGTCACCGTTCTTGGTGCAAGTGCACTGCAAAAACAATTGGACGTTATTGCTGTCAGACGAAGTTTTTATACGCTTTCGTTATGGTTATCCGTTATCTATTTAGCGCTCATTTTACTAACCTTGGGGTTGGAACCTTTTTCGACCCTGGAGTCGCTGGAACTTCTCAATCTATCCAATCTGTGGCTGGCACCATTTCAAGGGCTTGTGATATCGGCGCTTGGAGTCCTCTTTTTTACGCAAAGTAAGAAATGAATAAAAGATCAGGCAGTTATTTTCTTCGTTCACAAGTTGACTCTGTATCACCGTTTGGACTTAGTTCTACCTCGTGCTGGCTCTATTGCGGTCCTGGGCAGCAGTGAGCAAACCTATAGTCGCTACAACCGCGAATCCTGCACCCGCAAGAAAGGTGGCTGATGCTCCGAAAATGCTCCACAAATATCCTGCAATAACACTTGCCAGCAGTAGCGCGATGCCACTCACGAGATTGAAGATGCCAAAACCCGTGCCGCGCAGCTCAGTGGGGGCGGTGTCAGCGATAAGTTTTGACAGCAAGCCTTGAGTGAATGCCATGTGTAAGCCCCACAGCGCGGCCCCGGCAAAGACCACCAGTGGCGATGCGGCAAAGGCCAACACAACGTCCGCGGCGATCAGCAGGGCCAGGCCGATGAACACCAAGGTACGCTGCCTCATGTGATCGGCGGCGGCTCCTGCAGGATAGGCAGCACCGGCGTAAAAGAGGTTCATCACAATCATCACCAGCGGGACGTAGCCAAGCTCAAGTCCGACATCATTGGCGCGCAGCAAAAGAAATGCCTCGCTGAAGCGCGCGAGCGTAAAAACAGCACTCAGGAGAACAACAAGCCAGTAACGCAGGGGAAGGCGCTTGGCATCAGCAAGAGTAAGCGGTGTTTTTATCGATCCGTTCACATCAATGCGCTCGGGCTCGCGCACATAGAGAAGCAGCAAAGTCACTGCGATGAAAGCAGGTATCACCGCGATCCACATTACTGCTCTGATGTTATTGGTGAGCAAGAGCATGAGTACCACTGCCAGCAGCGGGCCGAGCAATGCGCCCACGGAATCGAGTGCCTGGCGGAGTCCGTAGGCTGCACCACGCAGTCGTGGTGGCGTAAGGTCGGCAATCAGTGCGTCGCGCGGCGCCCCGCGGATGCCTTTACCAATGCGATCGATAAAACGTGCCGTGAACACCCAGCTGACCGAATTGGCCAGGGGGAAGATCGGTTTTGTGAGTGCCGCGAAGGCATACCCCAGAACCACCAAAACCTTGCGCTTGCCGAGATAATCGCTGAGTGTACCCGAAAAGACCTTCATAACGGCGGCCGTTGCTTCTGCAATGCCCTCTATGATGCCGACTGTGACCATTGAGGCACCCAGGGTAGTAACCATGAATACCGGCAGGAGGCTGTGGATCAGTTCCGAGGAGATGTCCATGAACAGCGAAACAAAGCCCAGTGCCCAGATACCCGAGGGTAATGCCCGCCATGCCGCATGAGTGGTGGAGGAGGAATTTTGGTTATTTGAAGATTGCATACACACACTTCCATGTTTAAGGCGACTGTAGTCTGCCTGACACCATAATTGCCGGTCTCCCCCGGTGTGTTTTACAGGTAGAGTTAATCTATAAAAACTATGTGTTGAGTTGAGATTATCCAGCCTTAAGGCTGTTAGCACGAAAGGTGCAGTTTACGAAAAGCATTCTGTCTCCCGGGTTCCTCAGTAGAGCTTCTCTCGCAGGTCAGTTATCTGAAAGGGGCGAGGCTCAGTCTCGGCGGGCTCGTTATGGAAATGGTTTTCCAATCCGTTTTTCAAAGCGGTCAGCAGTGCTTTTGTCGCCGCAATGAATTCAGGGGCATGTTCAGTCCTGTTGAAGGTGGCATGCAGCACAATTTTTTCCGGATATGGCGGATAGCCTGTTGTCACGGTCCAGGCCAGGGCATTAGGGCAGTCCGGCACGGAAAAGCGTGCACCGCCCATGACCGTTTCCCGCCGGATGTGAAAACGTCCCCAGTGCCGGAAGTAGATGACCCTGTCCAAGGCATCTTCATCAGTTACCTCCTCAATCTCCTCGCAAAAAAATGGAAGATTATCGACAGATATTTTATCCCTGATTGTTTCCTGGCTTGTTACAACGTTGGCGTATTCGAAAAATTCCATGTTGTTTCCTCTGAGAATCTGTCTTCTGCGGAGGTTATAAGAAAAATCACTGTTGAAGGATTCCCAGTCTGATCAGTTCTGCCACGATCGCTTTGGCACCCGCCACATCGATTTGTTTTTCCGCTTCCGTGAGGTGTTCATACGGAACAAGACCAGGATGAAGCTTCCTGGCGTCATCACGCTGTGTCCCGTAGCGCCAACCCTGGGAAATTCTCTCCGTTGCCCACTGATCATGGTTGACCTTGGCGATTGCCTGCACAGTGTCGCCCATGACCCCTGCAGCCTGTGCCAGTTCATCGCGGCTCGCGATTCGCGGCTCGTAGTCGCCGAAAGGGGTCTCAATCTTTTGTCTTGTCGTACTCAAGAATTCTCCTTTGTCCGGTTGTTTCCTACCATGGTCCCTTGCCCGCAACTCCTTTGTATCTGCAGCTGACCATGAAAGGGGTTCAGGAGGCGCCGCTTCCAGGTCTGATGAACATGTGATGATATATTACTGTGAACCGAGCGCGTCAAGGGCTGCCCTGGCCAGATCATCCCATTTCTCCTGTTTCCAGATATCGACATAGCGGCGGAACTGCCGCACGGTTGATTGTACGGGAAAATCATGCGGACCGTAAATTTCCAGAATTTCCTTGCAGTAATGGCTGATTGTCTCTTTCGCTTTCTCTGCATCGTATTTCCTGCCTCCATAAAGAGCGCCCAGCATCTCCAGTTCAGCAAGCGTTCCGTAGGCCCAGGCCCGGTCTATCCCCACTGCTGTGGGCAACTGCCAGTGGCTGATTTGTTGAGCTGCGTTCCACCAGTAGCCATACTCTTTTGCCAACCCGGACAGAGCACCGCCTTCTGTCAGCTTGGTGACCGCCAGCATTGACAGATATTGGGTGATAACCCAGTGATTGGAGATATCGGCCTCGATGGCCTTTCTGTAGAAGTGACAGGATTTTTGATAGGCGTCCAGTCGTTCTTGTTTCTTGTCGGAGACCAGCTCATAGGCGATGCCGATCCGTTTTTCACTGGCAGCGCTGACGCCCAGACGTTCGGTAAATTCCTTTCCGCAGGATTGCGCCTCGGGTTCTTCCCGCCATGCCTGAAGTTCCCGACGGATGGCATCACAGAGATCACCTATCTCCGGTGATAACGTTTGCTTATCGTGATCGTTGGATTCTTTTTCCTTGAGCAGATCGTCAATTCGTTCGAATTTGGTTTCGATACGTCCGCGGGTCTGTTTGTCGCGAAAATCGCTGACCTGTTTTTCAAAATTCCAGGGCACGGTTGCATAGGCCACAATACTTGCCCAGTCATGCGTCTCCGGGCAGGAGGTGCGCAGTCGCTGCCGCAATTCATGGAGGACGCAGCGGGGATCGGCTCCTTTGAGCAGACGTTTGTAGAGTACTTCGGTGAAGATGTTCGAGGAACGCATCCACAGGGGAAACTGCGAGGCGAAAACCCAGGGGATGCCGGCTGCGTGCAATTCGTGAGCTATGCTGCCGCCGGGGGTGAGGACGGACTTCACATTTGCGGAATCACAGGTAGCAAGAGAGAGTATGGTGGGCCGATTTCGGGTGCCGCAGGTCAGGGCGCGGTCTGTTGTGAGGGCGATGGCCAGTCGTTCGCCGTCAACCACATCGACCTCTGCCGGGTTTGTGCTGCTGCACAGGGCCAGGCCGTAGCGCTGTTCTCCGGCCTGGGTATAGGCGGCGCCATGGGCAAGGATATGGACATGAGTGTATTCGGTATCCATGCAGGTCTGTCGGATTTGTTCAAGCGTTGCCTCCGGCAGTATGGTGAGGATTTTTTTCACCTCGGTCAGGCGCTCTTCCTCACTGTTCTTGATTTTCACCCACGGGTCAATGGCCCGGCGCAGGGCGACAAGATGCTGCTTGGCCGGCACCGAGGCCAATCCGTCGGGCGAGGCAAAGATAAAGAGGATACGGGGCGGACGATTCCACTCCACCGGCAGCGGCCGGCCGCGACGCACCTCCCTGGTCAGGGTGATGGGGGTCTTTGATTGCAGAAAAAGCGGCGAGCCGGAGCCGGGAAAACCATCCGGGGCGATGGCTGTTTCAAAGGGCAAAAGAGCAAGTTCGAAGGCGGACAGCGACAGCCGTAGATGCACGAACTTTCCTTTCTGGCTGCGGACACTGCCGAGTTCGGTAAGCAGTGCGGGAACCTGGCCGAACATCTGTCCGATGATCTCGCCCAATTCGCGCAGCTCGGCCTCACGTTGATTGGGGGCAACAACTGTTCCTTCTGTGTAATAGCGGAGCCGTTCCAGGCGGACGCGCAACTGCCGCTGTTCAAAGGGCAGGCTCACGGTCACCGGTCCGTCGGCACCGCAGAGGACGAGGTAGGGGGTGAGTGGAGAAAGGAGCTGGTTGTGCGCCGGGCCGGGTCGCAGTATTTCCAGTTTGACGTTGTGGATGTCTGACATTTTTTCAC
Source organism: Pseudomonadota bacterium (assembly GCA_018820855.1). Lineage (GTDB taxonomy): Bacteria > Desulfobacterota > Desulfobulbia > Desulfobulbales > Desulfocapsaceae > Desulfocapsa. The sequence goes on from JAHJNL010000019.1 coordinate 20,051, forward strand.
CTCGTGAACTGTTTGATGATCTTGCGACTGATGGACTGGGTTCCTTCTATGTGGGCCAGTTCGCCGATCACTGTTCCGTCTTTGGCGGTCTTGATGCAGACAGCGCTCTGCTGAGGGAGGACAAAATTAAACTCGGCCTCGTCTATGTCCTTCATTTTGCCACTGACGAGCAGGTCATACACCGGTTTAAAACTCTCTTCGTCTTTCAGCATCGCTTCTGTGAAGCGGAGCAGACGGATCCAGGTGCCGCAATTGAAGTAAAAACGATTGCCGCCAAGATCAATGGCCCGTTCGAGATGGGTGTGACCGGTAACGAGGAAATGGATATCCTGGCCTATGGAGTCAAGCACCTCCTTGCAGGTGTCATCCTTATCCGTTATGTCGAAGGTCTTGTCATCCTTGAGCCAGTCCTGCAGCGCCCGGCGCAGGGCCTCGATCTTGCTGACGCCGGTGAACCAGCGGGTAAGCCGGTCCCAAAGATACTGGTTGGTGCCCAATGTCTTGTCCTGGGGGTCGGTGACGGCGCTACCGTTCTTATATTCCTTTTCTGCCGCGAGCAGCAGGGAATCGGCGCTGGGCCGGTTACCGTCCGCGCCGCTGCGCAGTCCGGCCATGAGATTCGGACCGAGCAGGCTGTCCACAGAGGCGGGTTGGGAGGGTTTACCGGTCGGGGAGGTGAAGCCCTCTGCGAAAAGTCGCTGGTCAACCTCTATACTGCCTTTCGCCTTTTCTCCAATGACAGGGATAAGCCGATTTATCTTGCTGAGCTGGTTGGGATCAAGGGCAAGAAGTACGCCGACCGCGGCCTGCATCTCAGGTTTTAACAGGTCGATCCAGGGGTATCGCCCTTTCACGGTGTTCATGACATCCTTGACCATCTTGGTACCGGCGTTGGGTTCCCATTCCTCGGCCTTGAGACTGCGGCCGGTGTTCAGTCGCCGGCCCGCCTTGGCGAGATCCTCATAACGGGTATAGTTCCAGGAGTCCACCTCGTTGCCGTGGGTGCAGAACACCCGCGATTCCCCCACCAGGCAGGAGTATCCGGCCCCCATGGTGGAAAACTCGATGCGGCCTCGGGCTGTTGGGTCGGTATCGGCGAGTCGTTTGACAACCGCACGTTGCACCACGGGAAAGGACATCTCAAGGTCGTGGTTGCCGAGCGCAATGACCAGGGTGCGTCCTTTGATTTTCACAAATTTCGCAAGGGCGTCCCAGATCGGGGCAAAGGAGGGGTCTTTCATGATCCGTTGAATGACGGCCTCGGCATGGTCCACGACGATGTAGCCGTCGTTCTTTTCGGCCAGGGTGTCGATGACGTCGCCGTTCAGGACCAGGGCCACTTTGCCGTCCGGCCGCTGCTCTGCGACCCAACTGATGTATCCTGCCAGCTTCTCGGTTTCGCGAAGAATCTGAAAACCGGCTTCACCTCCCATGTGGAGGTCGGAGATGATATGAACTTCGTCGTAGTGGGGGAAGGGCATTGGAGTTCTCCTTGGAACAGAGGGTTGTGATGTTTACCGGTCAGTGTGGACTGATCAGGGCTTTGTCTTCTCCTTGCAGATCGTAACGCAGATTCCACGGTCTTTTTGAGCGGGTTGGACCATGGCTTGTTGCCGGGGGGATAGGTCGCGGCTGGTTAAAGACTCGCGAATAAGGTCTTGCAGTTCTTGCAGGGAATGGAACTCGCGGCGGAGAACGCCGATGTCCCAGTTCTGCACCTTATCGAGGAAAGTCTGCTGGCGTGGTTCGGTAGCCTCGTCTTCTATTCGGTCAATGAAAGCATAAATTGGTTTGTGGAGTTCGCGGGCACGCTCGTATTCCTCCTCGGTCGGCGATAACCCTTTCTGGGCACCGGTCCAGCCGTAGCGAGGTCCGTAGATGCTGATCATGGCCTGGCAGCCCTGATGGTATCATTGAGTATGATGTCACGCGGTGCTTCACAGGAGGCATTCAGTGTTTCAGCCAGTACCTGTTCCATGCCAAGAGCTTGGATCACCCCCTCGGCTGCCTTTCTGCGGTCTTCGTAGGCACGCATAACTGAGCTGATGAAAACGCGTTGCCGTCGCATATCTGATGATCTCCTTCCTAAAGTTGCCAAGTCCCTTCCAAGCCCCCGTGTGAGCATGGGGGAGAAGGGTCCGTCTGTTTGAAGGTATAAGCTGGCTGGAAAACGAGACATTCCTGTGGCGAAAGAGCATTTAAGCTGGCTGTGCAGGTAACCTCACAGAATCATTAGTCACAAGGAAGTTTCTTATGAATACTATGCACTATATCTGATTTGATATCCACAAAAAGGTTATCAATTTTTGGGAAAAAACGTTGGAAGAAGTGGCCTCGGAAATTTGAACAATGCGTTGAGTGAAACATCTGCTAGTCATTATGGGAATCGGTGAAATACAAATGATTTTATTTGGATGCCTATGATTCGGAAACAGCACCTAACAAACTCAGAGTAGTGGTTAACGATGGCAGCCATTTCTCTGGAGGGCTGGTTTTGATAGCTTGTGCCTGATCAGGAGATGCAGTGATGAGTTCATGATAGCTCAGATGACAGATCGACTTCAGGAGGCTTCCTGGTCAACATTGCAGGTCGCAAGATTTACCCGGCCGCCTGCTCTGATCCGTTGAAAATAGCCCCACAGGCGATCATCGACTGTTTTTTGGCGGGCGGTAGCATTTTTTTTCATAAATCGACGTGCGGCCCGAGGACCGGCATTATAAGCTGAGTAGGCAGAGCGGGCCGCGTCTTCAGGTCTTCCGTATTGTTTTGCCACCTTAAGGCCATAGTCTTTATAATAGTGCATCAGAATTTCGGCGCCGGCTTGAATATTGTAGACGGTATCCCATTTCAGTCGTTCAATACTGTAAAATCCGCGCCAGACGTGTTGATTTATCTGCATCATCCCGATACTGCCGGCTTGAGAGCGAAGATAGGCTATCTGGTCGCCATTGAGCACATACTGCCGCCAGCAGCTTTCCATCAGGGCGGTGGCGGGGACCAGATGTTGATAGATCAGGCTGGAGGTGCTGTCCAGTCCGGCTTTTTTTGTCTCTTCAAGCGCTGTTAAACGCAGCAACTCGGTGACGAGCGGTGTGAAATCATCCAGCTCATCCCGGGTCGGCACCCAGCGATCAAGCCGCCGACCCAATTCGGCCGGGTTGCAGGGCATAGTTTCCGCAGCATGAGCGGTTTCAATGAATAACTCCAGGAAGTGTCTTCCTATTGGAGATGTCTCTTCTTTCGGATCGGGCAAAAAGTTAAAGAGATCACGCAGGTTGGGATCAACCTGCCAGTCGAAACGGAGTGGATCTTCGACAGAGCCAGGTTGTAGCATTCTAGCCAGATGGCGGAGGCCATTGGTGGTAATGCGCATGCCAAGTTGTGGAGCGGCAACATCCAGTATCAGCAGAGCATCACCGGCATTCATGAAAGTCATGTAGCGCAGCAGTTGTTCCTGCATGAGTCTGCTTTGTCCCTCATTGCTTTCAATAATCACTTTGAGCTGCTGCCAGGCTTCGACAAACAAATTGCGCAGAGGATCGTCTGCGTCCACCGCACTTTCTCCGGCCAATATGGCCAGCAATTGATACCGACTGCTGATGAGCAGGTCGAATAATTTCTCACGCTGCTGATACGTGACAAAATCAGTACCAGCGGTTTTGACCACGAATACGAGAAATGCATCCAGAGGTTCGTAAACCTGCTGAAAGGCTTCCAATTCATCAACGCTGAGGGGCTGCTGCGATTTTGCGACATTCGTCGGGCTGTACGGTTGATTGCTCACAGTCAACAGCAGCGGCAGCACTATGCCGTCGGTATCAACCCGTAGAGGACCGGCCTGCATGGTATTGAGCGTTTTCTCGAATGTTTGTGCATCTTCCGGAAAACCACAGGTGCGGAGCAGGGTTGTGATCTCCTGCTGCGGTACGGAAAGGTCGAGGGAAAAATTCTCCAGTGCTGGATAGAGATATTGTGTTGAGAGGAGCCAGACAAAATTTGAGACCAGAGCTTTTGAACCGTCTTTATCATAGATGGCAGAATCGGTGATCCGGTAACGTAGCTGCCACTGTTCATCCACATAAAAAAGGAGAGTAAGGTCAATGGTACCGCTCCATTCAATCCCGGATGGCAGTATTCCGATTGGTGCGAAGCCCATTCTGGCAGTCGCGCTGCATTTGAAATGGGTTTCTTTGTTATCTATATAGATAACGGGCTGGGTGATATGAAGAAAGGTATAGGGGTCTTTCTGATACAGTACGGCCTTGCTTTCAGGTTCAAGATTCAATGATTTTTCCAGCGTATTCTGCAGAATCGGCATTCGCAGGAAGAGAGGCAGTTCAACGGTAGCCGCCCTCAGCATACAGGGAGTGGAGATCAACCATAAGATCACTATCGTCAGCATGGCGACAGGATGACGGGGAGTAATCGCGGAAATACCACGTTTATTCATTGTTTTCTTTTCTTTTTGTGATTTTTCTAGGCCTACCGGTCTTTCCGGGAGTTACCCGGTGACCAAGCACGGCGGCTATTTCTTCTGTAACTCGTGAATTGCCAAGGGCACAATTTCTGTTGGTGGCCCGACGAATCTGGTCAACAACACCGGGTTTCAGCTCATGACGAAAAAGTTCCCGGGAGAGAGTCTGCCGTTATGCACCGGTCCTGCCAAGACCAAGGTAGATGGAATGAGGGCTTAGCAGGTCAGATCTTTCGCCCTGGCCGTTGCAAGTGTAGCTTGACCAACGATATTCGCACGGGTTCACAATAATACCCGCAGGAACAGGATTCAGCTCGATGTATCGTTGACACACCAGCAGATATAAAAGTGGAGCCGGAAATTTGAACAAACCGTTACGTGCAACTTTTGTTAATTATAATGGAAAGTGGTGGAATATGGACGAGTCTACCAGAAGGTGCACTTGGAAAGTGAATTTACCTCCTGGTATTGTCAGCAGCAACAAAAAATGATTCAAAGAATCTGCTCCCGATTCTTTTCGCTCTCTAAGCACCCTCGTATCTCTTGAGTTTGCGAAGAAATTGTTCAGTATCATCAGCAATCATCGGTTGACTGATATGGTAACCTTGTGCTTCATTGCATTTTCCCTGCATGAGAAACTGCAGTTGCTCGATGGTTTCGACACCCTCGGCCGTGACCTGTAGTTTCATGCTTTCAGCCATGGCGATCACGGCATTCGCTATTGCCTGATCGTCAGGGTCGGTAGTAATTGCCTTAATGAACGATCTGTCTATCTTTAGCCGGTCAATGGGGAATTGTTTAAGATAGCTCAGGCTTGAATAACCGGTACCGAAATCGTCTATAGCTAACTGCACACCAACGGCTTTCAACTTCCTCAGTGTATCGATCGCACGATCTGCGTTATTCATCAAAATTGATTCGGTTATTTCCAGCTCCAATACAGATGGATCCAGATTTTCCTCTTTGAGCACTCGGGATATAATATTCGGGAAATCTGTCTGAGAAAACTGCAGTACTGACACGTTTACCGCGATGCGTTTAAATCTTACACCTGCATCCTGCCAGGATTTGGCTTGTCGGCAGGCGGTGCGCAAAACCCATTCGCCGATCGGAATGATCAGGCCGCTATCCTCAGCAATAGGAATAAAATCTAGCGGCGGTACGTTATCAAGGGTAAAGTTTTTCCACCTGATTAGGGCTTCAAGACCAGTTACTTTACCTGTCAGTAAGTCCACTTGCGGCTGGTAATACAGTGACATTTCATTACGCTCAATGGCATGGCGCAGTTCGTTTTCAAGGTTCATACGCAGTAGTGCCGTTTCGTTCATAGATCTTTCAAAAAATTGAACGTTGTTGCGTCCTGTACGTTTGACAAAATACATGGCCATATCTGCAGCTTTTAAAAGCGTTACAATATCTTCACCATCCTGTGGAAACAGGCTTATTCCGATACTCGAAGTGACAATTATTTTATGGTTGTCCAGTTGCATCGGCTTCGATATCTCTTCACGAATGCGGTTTGCTATGGTTAAGGCATCTTCAGGCTGCTCCAGGTCTGCAAGCAGTACCGTGAATTCGTCCCCGCCGAGTCTGGCGAGATGTTGCTTTTCGTAGTCTTCGGGCAGTGACCTGGAAATCGCATCACTGCTCCGTAGACTGTGTGCGATCCGCTTTGCAACTGTGTGTAACAACTCGTCTCCAATGTTATGCCCCAGCGTGTCGTTAATGCGTTTAAAATTATCAAGATCTAGAAACAGAACGGCTAATGATCGCCCATGCCTGTTGGCAAGATCGATTGCCTGTTCTATCCGGGTCATGAAAAAAGCACGATTGGGGAGTTGCGTTAACTCGTCAAAGTATGCCAGTCGAAGAATTTTGCTTTCAGCATACCACTTTTTCCCCAATGCAACGGCAAGCTGACGCACTTCGTGAGGGTGAAAAGGCTTTTGGACATAAAACATCTTCCCAATCGGTGGCACACGCAGCGAAATCTCGCCTGGGTCAACATCCGAATAGGCCGTAGAGATGACAATATCGGTTCTGGAGTCAAGGGCACGGATTTGAGCTGCTGCCCAGGCACCGTCCGGCCCAGGTGGCATACGCATATCAAGAAATGCAACGGCAAAACGCTTGCCAATAGCACAGTTTTTCCGCACTGCATCCACTGCAGCCTCTGCCCCACTGGTGTATACTATGTCAAACTCGGGCTCATGTACTTGTGGTGGTGTCGTGTTTTTTCCACCGAACAACCTGGACTTCAGGTCATCGATATCAGAATTGGTGGTTTGTTTGGCTGTGCCGAGTATCATGCGATAAGAGGCGATAACGCCAGGGTCATCATCGGCAACCAAAATCCGAATAGGTTGTCTAGTTTCGCAATCCATCATGGTCCTTCAGTGTATCTGAGATTTGTTGAGTGTGGTCTTCTGCTGCGGGGAGAAGTACAAATATGCACGCACCACTACCTGTTCCAGCGCTCTCGATAGTCATTCGTCCGCCAAGGGCCTGCAATGTGTTGGCACTCCAATGTAACCCATATCCTGTTCCCTCTTTGTTTTTGGTTGAAAAGCCTCGTTCAAACAGCCGCCCGAGATGGTCGGGATCAATCCCGGCACCATTGTCTGCAAAGCGAAAACCCACCATCGATTGTCCTTGAAGTTCTTCACGTTCTGCCGTCACAGTAACACGACCTGGCACAGTGCCAGCCGACTGAATCGACTCGGCGGCATTGATAAATATGTTTGCAACTATCTGGTGCAGGGCGGCGCGAGACCCGGAGACAGTGGCGATATCAGCGACACCGGGTGCGACCTCAATCTGCATTGCATCTTTGAGCTCCGGGCTTAATCCGGCCTCCACGTCCTTGATGATGGCCACTATGTCGACAGGCTCGATAACCCTTGCTGAGCGACTGAAACGTTGCTGATCAACAAGAATCTCTTGTACCTGCCCAACCTGTTGCATGGATGCTTCTACTTTCTCTTGACAATTCTTTATCAAGTTGGCCAGTTCGTTCCCGGCTAATTTTACAAATTGCTGTAAATCTGCACGACGCTCAGGCGGTGTGGATGGATCAGCCAGTTCAGCTGCCGCCTGTTCCATTTCGGCCAATGGCGCAGTCCTGAGATCCTGTTGCAGCATGGTCAGCCGAACATTCAGTGGGGTCAGGGCGTTGCCAATGTTGTGCAGCACGCCACCGGCCATCTCGGCAATTCCGGAATGATACGATTGATCAACGAGATGACGCCTTGTCTCTGCAAGACGATCAACCATTTGATCGAAAGTATTTGCCAGAATGCCTACCTCATCCTTGCGGTGAAGATTAAGCCGTGTTGTAAGATTGTCGTTTTTACCAATAATTAGCGCATGTTCAGTCAGCTTTGCAATGGGTTGCAGGATAGCCTGTTGCAGTAATTTCCAGAGTACCAGCATCACCAACATACCAGTTGCAGCAAGCACCCACAGTGATTGTTTAACCGCTTTTTCTCCCTGTGCGGAGATGTCACGCGGGGTATCAACCTGGAGAGCCAATATTGGATTGTTAAAGATGTCTTTTATTGTGGTGTGCATCTGCCAGTTATCAGAAGTCTCGACCATTTCTAATTCAGTGTACACCAAGCCCTCATTATTGTTACCTCTTTCTATCTGGCTTACAGGCTTTTTTTGTTGGCTGGCTGTGCTGACAACTATAGAGAGTTTAGTGAGGTCGGCGATCTGTTCAATGGCAGTGTCATCAAGAAAGCGTCCCATCATCAAGGTTCCGGCTATAGGCCCTTCTTCATTACTTGTCAGGATGGGCCCTGCCACTACCAGCAAAGGACCGTGCAGGGTGGGAATTATTCCTTTGATATCGCTCATCAGTTCTTTATGCTGCATGAGTGGATGGTTGGCAGGGATACCTGCTCCAGTCAGTTGTCCGAGATCTACTGGCTCTCCCTCCAGATCTTCAGCTCTACTCCAAAGAGTTTTTCCGGCTGTGTCGTAATATCCCAGGAAGTTCATCTTCATGGCAATGAGTGTATTGTCTAAATCAAGGTTCACTGCCTGATATTCCTGCTGTTGTCCTTTTACGTAGTTGTAGCTATCCGTCCAATGAGACCAGTCTGTGACAAAATCAGTGATCTGACCGAGTTCGCGGTCGATGGCTCCCATGACACGTTCAGCATTCTGGGTTGCGGTCTCTTTTTCCAGTGTGATGAAACTCGGCATAATAAAGATCTGTTGGATACCAAAACTCAGCAGACCTGACATCAGGAAGGCGAGGATTACAAAAATAGATACTTTGCGTGACAGAGACATGTGTCGTTCTCTTGATAGGTTGAAAAATTCAATTTTAAAGCCAGTGGTTGGCAATGCCTCTTTTGAGGCGCACAAGACCACTTTCTGCCGAGTTAAACTCGAAAGTGGTCTTTTAAGAAAGCGATGAAAAAATAAATGACCTGTCCTGGTGGAAAGAGATCGCCAACACTTCAATCCAACAAAAAAATATACATCATGAATAAGAATAGAGTTATTAAATGTAAAAAGCCAGGAGAGATTTACAAAGGCCTGTTGACAGAGTTGCTTTGTAATTGATGCCTGGCAATTGATTGCGGAAGTTGTAGAGGTAAGCCTTACAAAGAGAAGTAGTCGAGGGAATTTGAACAAACCGTTTATTGGAAAATCTGTTAGTTATTTTGGACGCTGGTGAAATACGAACCAAGATTTTTAAAAGTGCAGTGGTAGAGAAAATGGACACAACTTAAAAAAAATCATAATATATGGTAACGTAAAATATAATTGTTTCTAAAAAAGGAGAATTTAACAGTGATTACTTATTTATATTGGCTTGGAATAGTTGTTCTGGTTGGTGCGGCCCTGTACGGAATTGGAGTAAAAGCAGAGAACTGGAAGGTTGGCATTATTGTCGCTTTGGTCATCCTCTTTGTAGGATGGGCGACCTATTTTTTTCGTCTCCAGCAGGTTTTTGTCAAGCGCTATGGGGGTGTTATGAGTATCCGTGTCCCGGAAGGTCAGCATCATCTGGCAGCAACCTGGAAGGATGACAATCTATGGATTGAGAATTACGATCCCAAAACCAATACCTGTGTTTTCAGCGAATATTCCAAGGGAAACATGCTCCAGGGCAAAGTGACCATAACGAACTGCAATCCCCTTGTCCCTCGACAGTGACAGAGGAGATCGGTGCATTTTCCTGGTAAGTGTATTGGTTCAGTGAGCAATCAGGGACAGACTATCTATGGTTTCACTTGTCCACTTAACAAGAAAACGTGGTTTGTCCCTGATTGTTTGAATTATGCTGATTGATTATCTTTATTTTTAATTAGACGAATAATTTCATCTTCTCCAAGAGGCTTTTTATTTTTAACGGATAGACTGTTTGCCCATTCTTCACGAAAGTTTTTTTGGATTTTCAGGTTAATAAGAAGTGTGATACTCATAGCCACAAATGCCCCAAGACTTGCTAATGCCATATCTTTATGGGCATCCCAGACATCGCCCTGTGTGCCTAAATATGCAACGCCCAACTCTCCGCCAAATATTTCTGCCGCCCCCCACTCAAACAATTCGAACATCATTGAGGCTGCCATTGTTAATTCCAGTGGGAAAAAGTATGCCCAAAACCCTTTTGAATCGGCGATTCTGCAATAAAGCTCCCTTATCGGATAGGCCAGTAGAAGTCCAAATAGAAAATGAACCAAGCGATCAAAATGGTTACGCTCCCAACCAAAAAAGTCGTTTAAGCTAAAGCCAAGTTTGGTTGTGAAGAATTGATCGTAGGGCACTTTTGCGTAAGTATAATGCGCGCCGATTTCATGGAGACACATGAAGACAAATATGAGGGAATACGAAATTCTGGATAGAGGAAATTTTTTGTAAGATAGACTGAGAACGGTTACAAACGACAGCGCAAGCAGGTTCTCTAAAGCCCAGTCGCCTCTATCATGGGGTGAAATTGCAAGAACCAGGAATTCAATACAAAACAACAGCCCAAGAATAGCTAAATATTTATGGTGTGAGATTTTCATAACCCTATTGCGATTCTTTTATTCGCCTCCTATGGCTGGCTGATACATAATGGCAGAATCACCAGGTTATCTGGTGCATTGTTTTGTCGGAGACACCCGACCCCGATTCTTTAACAGTTTTTATTGCAAAAGGATCATTTTCAGTTCAAGCATTACTGTCGTTCTTTTCACCTTGCCCCCAACCAAAAAAATTGGCTGCTCTGCGGGCAATAGGCACTTTGCTTTTTCCTGTCCAGAGGCTAAGGGTGGCTTTTGCCAGGTAACCAGGATTACTGCTTTTGTAGCTGATTATCGGAGGGAAAGTCTCCCCTTTGTCGAAGTTTACAGAACCTGGTGCCAAAGAGTTCCAAACAGAATAGAGTAATTCACGGATCAGGTCAATGTTGGCACGGGACGTATCAATCAAAAAAATGACATTTCTCAAGGGAATCGTGTTGAAAACATGATTAATCTCTGTAAGTAAACCCTCCGGACGTTCGTCAGTAGTCAAGTCAATCACAAAATACTGACTACGCCCTGCCATTAGGCGAAACCCATATTCCCATGTCTTGTCCGTGCACCAGAGATAGTTTATAGGATATCCAAAGTATGAAGCTCGATACTCATAATCAATAAATTTTGGACATGTTTGTTTACCGGCTTCATTATGAAATTGTTTTACCGCTGTTTCAATATCATGATGAGTTCGCAGAACGGGGCTATCAACTCTTGCACTCGGGCTAACCAACAGGTGCACAGGCCCAAGAAAGGCCCAACCATGTGCAATCAGTTGCCCATATAGACTATCTGGCCGTTCAAATATCCAAAGATACATAATTGATAACGGACTAACACCCATTGCATTTTGCGTATTGGAAACCAGTTTCGGATTCCAATCACCATCTGGCAAATCTGAATAATCAATTATGTCCAATTCTGGGGTATCATTTTTCATTTTTCATTTTCTTGGCTCGAGACCTGCTATGCAATGCGCTGTTGATTACTGCACCACCACCAATCAAAATCCCAACACCTCCGGATGCCAGCAAAGTCTTCCATATTTCCGAGTTCAAATTCACTCCTATGATTAATAATGTGATGCCGAAAACAATAGCAATCACACCAAAACGTAATTGCCCTGCATAGTCGCTTTGTTTAGGATTTAACCAAGAACGTGGCATAATAACAAACCTCTCATCTCCTATATTTCATGTAATAGTGATTCAAATAAATAGATTAGTTGGTGCATTGATTTGTTGTAATGGGTTCAGGGGCAAGTCCTGGTTTGGTCCGACCCCAGGTTTCAGTTTTTCTCGCGCTCTTGTGCCTCACCTATTCCTCTTCTTGGTTTTCTGTAAGGCTGCGACAGGATCCGCGTCTGGTGAGAGGCCCTCCACAGCGGCATGAACAGCAAGTTGGTCCTTCTCGAACGTGAGCGCATAGGCAGAGAGATACCCCCCAGTACCTGCGGAACGGGCGATGACTATGATCTCGGGCTGTCGATCACCATCGACATCAGCCAGCATGACATTCTCGAGGGTGCCATCGCGTAGGCGAATCAACCCAGAGGTGAAAAAAGTAGTTTCATCCGGAGGTGACGCAGCCTCATAGAGCCGAACGCTGAAGCTCCCTGTGGAACGGGCCTCAAAATCACCCTCGGCGACAACAGCTGTCTGACCTGATGGGAGTTTGATCTTTGTTATGAAACGGTCTTGGGCTGCAGTATGCAGCGGGAAAGATAGAAGCAAGAATGCTGCAGATGCTAGAAGATTTTTCATGGTGGTTATCCTCCAATCAGGTTCCAGGCGATGTGACCAACGGTGAAATCTGCGGCTTGACGACAGCGTTGCCTTGTTAATAGCAAGGCTCTTGATCTTTGAGTTTTCAGGTAAACTTTTCTTAAAAGCCCCTTTTTGACCTTTAAAAGGTATATAAGTGTTATGTTGTTTTTAGTTATTGATTTCAAGTAGTTCGTTTCCGCCTTTCTGAAATTCATACGCAACTTTTTTTAATTGTACTCGGTAATTTTCTTTTTCTAATTTGTTTATGATGGTTTCAAGGTGGCGTGACTTTACCGAGCCCAGCTCTAGTACAGGAAATATTTTTACAATTTTAGCCACCCTGCATAACTCTTTGATTGATTCAAAATGAAATTTTTCTGTGAATTGCTCACTGTACAGGAATAGGAAATGTGAACAGAGGGCTATGTTGAATTCTTTATCTGAGAATGGCAATCGAGGTAGCGAGGCATTTATGTACCTTTTTTCTTTTTTGCCTTTCTCAAAGTCTTGTATGAACTCGTTCATGGCAGCCATACGGATTTTGCCTAATTCTTCGACTGAGGAAATGCTGTTCCATACGAATTCACTATGGTTTTTTCGTGTTTGCTCAAGCACTGTCTCATATGTTTCATCTATTCTTTTTTTTATTTGGGCAGTGGTATGTGAGTAGAGTGGATCGACGGAGACGATTGAGCCGTTTTGTTTGTTTAAAATGCTGTTAAAACTGGCTGGGCCATCACTACACCCTAAAATGGATTCTTTTAGTTCTGTAGGGGATAAAGAGAACATTGAAATGTATTCATCGTATGATCTTCCCCAAGGAACGACTTTTGATAATTTGAAGGACATGTTGTTATTTTTTTTTCACCAGTTAACAAGTGAGTATCTAGTTTCCTGATATCTACGCAACGTCTTCCGGGTTAACAGCGTAATTACAGGCAGGTAGGTTGATTTCTAACCTGATATCATTCATTACCGACTAAATAACAAGAAACCTTCCCAATATCTGCTTATCTTCTTCGTCAGTATTCAGCGTTTATTGGCCATAGCGGTGTACAGTCTTTCACGCAATGCTATTAGGTAACATGGCTGTAGTAGTATCTCGATTTTTGCCATAACTCAAAATTCCAGCAAGATGCAAAAGAAAGCTTTTCTACCTTGGTTGAAAAGCTGAAAGAAAAAAAACAAATCGAAAAACAAAGAAAACCGGCGCATTGTGTCATTTCTCTTTGTTTAAGGCACTATCTCCCCCATACTAAACAAGTATGATTTTGTCAAGAAAATCAATTGGATGATGTCTTGCGCTTGCAGGTGGTTGAACCGGTACCTTGTGTTGGGACCGTGGTGTTTTTGTGCGAGCGGATTTATCCGCGAATGGGGGTGGTGTGGGTTGTGGTGTGGTTATGCAGGGTTGGGGGGAAGGTTCACGGTTGAAACCGCTCCCACATTCCCACAGCTCCCACATGTGGAAGAGAGTTGTTGTTGGTAGGATTGGGTGGGTTTTGTTGGATTGTTGGGAAGGGGCTTGCTAAGGTTGGTGGTGTTTTGTTGCTACGGGATAGCAAGGTTCTTGTTTTTTGTCTGTTGTATTGGTTTGTTAAGACCCCTTATGCCCTTTGGTAGAGTAATGGATTATTCGGTCGGATTTTTCATTAGATAACAGTGGAGTATCCCGTTTCCTGTTTTCTGTAACGAGTCTAAAATGTTGACAAGGTAAGTGCAGACAGGTAGGTTGTTTTTGACAAGATAACCTTACATGGTCTCAATTTCTGCTTATCTTCTTAGCCAAGTACACAATGCTCAATGGTCACAGATGTGTACAGCCTTCTTTTATACAACACTTACCCTATGAAATGGCTGCGGAATTCTTTTGATTTCAGCTATAACTACCAGTATCTGCAGGATGTAACGGGAGAGTCTTTCTGTCTTTGTTGAAAAGTTGAGCGAACAACCAGATTTCCTTTCAGGTCATTACTGGTTGAGATTGTAAGCAAGACAGCTATCACCAAGAATCGTACACCCCTCAAAGGGGTTTAACAAATATCCTTTAGGGGTTACTTTTATCATCATGACGGAAAACAAGAACAAAATTTATAGCCTTACGGCCAGCTGTGCTGCCGGTCTTGAGACTCTGGTAAGCCAGGAAGTGCAGACCTTTGGCGGCACTGAGATTGAAGAGGCCAGGGGACTGGTGACCTGGCAGGGGAATCTGGAATCTGCCTACCGGACCTGTCTCTGGTCGCGCTATGCTTCGCGTATCTTTCTCATGCTCGCCGAGTTTCCGGCTCTGGATGAGGAGGCACTCTATCAGGGAGCCCTGACGGTGGATTGGGCGCAGCAGATGCGGGTGGGGGACAGTTTTGCCGTGGACTGCAGTATCAGCCAGTCGGCCATCACGCACAGCCGTTTTGCCGCCCTGCGGGTGAAAGATGCCCTGGTGGATCAGTTTCGCGAGCAATGCGGAGAGCGCCCCAGTGTGTCGGTTGAGCGACCTGATCTGAGGATTCGGCTGTATATCCATAAGGATCAGGCTACACTCTCGCTGGATCTGTCGGGTGAGAGTCTGCACCGGCGCGGATATCGCAGTGACGGCGGCAGTCTGGCCCCTCTGAAGGAGAGTCTGGCCGCGGCCATTGTCACCCTTGCCGGATGGACGCCTGAGATTGCACAGGATACCATGCTTCTTGATCCCATGTGCGGCTCCGGAACGCTGCTCATTGAAGGTGCCCTGATTTATGGTGACGCCGCCCCCGGTCTTTCCCGCAGCTATTTCGGCTTCAATGGCTGGAAGGAGCATGATGCGGCACTCTGGTCGCGGCTGGTCGAAGAGGCGGTGCAGCGGGAGGAAGCCGGGCTTGACAGGGACTGGCCTCTTATCCTGGGCTATGATGCTGATCCGCGTGCCGTGGCCGTTGCCAGAAAAAATATCGAAAATGCCGGTCTCCAGGATCGGATAGTAATCAAGCAGGGCCAGCTTGCCCATCTGCGTCGCCCGGCAGGCAAAGGAATCCTGGTGGTCAATCCACCTTATGGTGAGCGTCTTGCTGAAAAGGATGAGGCGGAACAACTGCACCGGGCCCTGGGGCGTATCTGCAAGCGGGAGTTGGATGGCTGGCAGCTCGGTGTCTTTACCGCCAACCCCGATTTCGGCGATCGCATGGCAATCAAATGGGAGGAGACCCATCGTCTGTATAACGGTCCCATCAGCTGTCGTCTCTTCTGTGGCCGGGCACAGGCCGAAGACGAGCAGGAATTCCAGTGGCAGATGACCGGCGAACAGGGGCCGGCAGAGGCTGAGGAGTTTGCCAACCGTCTGCGCAAAAATGCAAAAAAAATCCTCAAGTGGGCGGATCGGGAAGGCATCCGATGTTTTCGCCTGTATGACCGGGATCTACCCCATTACAATGTGTCGGTGGATATCTATGAAAAATGGATACTGGTGCAGGAATATGCAGCGCCTGAAAGCGTTGATGAGAAGATAGCCGCCGAGCGTTTTCAGCAGAGCCTGGCCCAGATCCGTCATCTCTTCGGGGTACGCCGGGACCGGGTCTTTCTCAAGACCAGAAGAAAACAGAAGGGCAAGGCCCAGTATCAGCAACAGGCAAAGCGTAAGAAGATGCATGTGGTGCGGGAGGGAGATTGTTTCCTTCTGGTCAACTTCACCGATTATCTGGATACCGGACTTTTCCTCGATCATCGCAGCATCCGGGCCAGGGTGGGGAAAGAGGCCGCAGGCAAGCGTTTTCTCAACCTCTATGGCTATACCGGTTCGGCCACGGTGCATGCGGCGGTGGGAGGGGCGGAGACCACGACTACTGTGGATCTTTCGACCAACTATCTGAGCTGGGCCAGGGCGAATCTCAGTCTCAACGGTTTTGGCGGGCTGGCCCATGAAACCGTGACGGCGGATTGCCTGCAGTGGCTGCAGGAGAACAGGGGAGAATATGACCTGATCTTTGTCGATCCGCCGACCTTTTCCAATACAAAAAAACAGCGGCTGGTTTTTGATGTGCAGCGGGACCACAAGGTGCTGCTGGAGAAAGCCATGGCCCATCTGGCAAAGGACGGTCTTCTGATCTTTTCCACCAATTTCAGACGGTTTCAGATGGACGAGTCACTGGCCGAGCGTTTTACAATACGCAATATCAGCCGGGACAGCATCCCTCTGGATTTCGCCCGGAACAGTAAGATCCATCAGTGCTGGGAAATACGCAGAAAACAGGAAACTGGGAAACAGAGATGATAAAAGATATTTCCCCTGCAGAAGTAAGAGGGCAGATTGAACAGGGAGAGACCTTTGTGGTCAATATAGTTGCGTCCTGGTGCCCGGACTGTATCGAGCGGCAACGCCCTCATCTTCCCGGATTTGTTGAAAAGGTGGCGGGAGCAGGGATTCCTGTCTGTCAGTGCACGGTGCAGGAGGAAAAAATGGTTTTTATCTCCGCAGCTCACGAGGCCCTCACCAATGACTTCGGCGGGCATGGCTATCCGCGCACGCTTCTGGTAATCAAGGGGGAGGTTGAGGATTCCAGGGTGGAGGTCATGGACCCCCTGTCCCTGGATATGTTGGCAACTGAATATATAGAAAGGGTCCGCTCAGCTTTTTCCTGAGCTGTCTTCTCGCTTGGCAGGAAATTGCAGGAGTTTGCCTTCTTTCTTCGCTGGAGGCGGTCCACATTTTGCGCAGCCGGCACAGCCTTTGCCAAGCATGGACTGAACCAGCTTGAGAAAGGTTATTCTGCATGTGGGACAGAGTTGCAGGATGATTTCCTGGTAGATCTCGGCCAGGAGTTCCTCCTCGTCTTTTCCGCTGATTTCGGACAGGGCCTGGGCAATAAGTTTGTCCGGATGCTTCAGGTCGGGGATGGTCTCATCTTTGCCGGCAATAATCTCTGTTCGGCAGTGATAAAAGAGTTCACCGTCCAAGAGGGGGACACCGCAGGAATCGCAGTGCCTTTTACTGATGTTGGGAATATCTGTCATATAAGTTTGCGGTAACTGCACAGTCGCACCCATCTGTCTGCTATCAGACCGTTCAGCATACTGATGTATAGCCGGACGGTCTGCTTAAGAACATATGAGGCACTGTTGTACAGTCGCCTTCCGAGATTTTTTTAATTTTTAGTTCGTACTTAACTGTCTATTAGTTTCCTGGCGTTTTCACCAAAGATGGCGGCAACAAGTTTTGGCTCGAGTTTTAATGCCTGCAGACGGGCAATACACTCTGCCTGATCATCCCAGGGTGAGTCGCTTCCAAAGAGAAGGTACTCCGGCGGGTGGCTGGTAAGCATTCGCACAGCCTGCTCCTCTTGAAGATACTGGAGAGCAAAGGATATTTCCATGTATATTTTCCTGCCGATGAGCATCTCTTCCACCTCGTCCCAGAGCTGCCATCCTCCAAAGTGGGTGGTAATCAGGCGCAGCCTGGGAAAATTTTGATGGAGGGTGAGGATCTGGACCGGGTCGGCACAGCGGATATGTGTGTAGGCAATATCGTAGCCGCAGTGGACCACGAGCAGCAGGCCGGTTTCGCTCAGGGCCTCGTAGAAAGGGGTCAGCCTTTTCTCGCTCAGGAAATAATTCTGATAGTAGGGGTGCATCTTGATCCCGATAAAGCCTTGTTCGTGTACAGTATAGACTTTTTCCACACAGTCAGGGTCATCGGGGTGGATAGAGGGCAGGGGGATCAGACGTTCGCAGCGAATCTGGCCTGACCAGTCAAGGATGGAGTTAAACTGTTCGGGGCGGGTGGCAATGGAGCAGATGATACTGCGATCAATCCCGGCCCGGTCCATGGAGGCCAGAAGGGAGCTGGCTGTTCCGGAAGTTTTTGCTTTGATGTCACCTTCCTTTTCCAATGCAGGAATGGCTTTGGCGGCCACATTGTCTGGAAAGGCGTGGGTATGGAAATCGATGATCATCTTTCTCTTCGGTGAAAAGGGGTCAGGTTCTTGATTAGTATGGCATGTATCTATACTTGGAGACGTCCTTTTTGCAATTAAATATTTTATGTCTATTTGTTGAAAAATCTGTCTGATGCACTCGTTATCGTCTGAGAAAAAGAGGGGAAACCGACTGCGTTTCTATCGATCGCCCCTGTTCGATATTGCGCAGTTCCTCCTCCTCATTGTCCTGATATTCTGGTTTTTTAATCGGTCCGTGCAGGAACTGGGATATCACTGGCAATGGTATCAGGTGCCGCGTTATCTGTATGTCTGGGAGGAAACGGGTTTTGTTGCCGGGCCACTTCTGCTCGGCCTGGGTGTAACTTTAAAAATATCGGCTATCAGTCTGCTCCTTGCCTTTGCCATCGGCATGGTTACTGCCCTTCTCCGCCTCTCTAATTCCATGCCAGGACGGGTTCTGGCCCGGGTGTACCTTGAGGTGAGCCGCAACACGCCTCTCCTGATCCAGCTTTTTTTCATCTATTTTGTCATGGGGCCTATTCTTGATCTGGATCGGTTCTGGGCTGCTGTTTTGTCGCTGAGTCTTTTTGAGGGCGCCTATGCCTCTGAAATTTTTCGATCAGGGATTGTCTCTGTGGAGAAAGGACAGTGGGAGGCCTCACATAGTCTGGGCCTGAGCTCCAAGCACGCCTATCGTTTTGTGATCCTGCCCCAGGCCGTGCGCCGCATCCTGCCGCCCCTTGCCAGTCAGGCCATTTCCCTTATCAAAGATTCGGCCCTGGTCAGCACCATAGCTGTCTATGACCTGACCATGGAGGCCCAGGCCCTTATTTCCGAGACCTTTCTCACCTTTGAACTCTGGTTTACCGTGGCCCTTATGTATCTTGTGATCACGGTCTCTCTCTCGTTTCTCGTCTCGTATCTGGAGAAACGGATGGCTGTAGTTTGAGGGGGGATTTGTATTTTTGCTCTATATACAATATGATGCTGCTGAATCCACACCATGTAATTGCTCTCTGAACGTATCCACAAGGAGGAAAAAATGAAAACACTGAACAGGACTATCTTTTCTATTGCTCTCATGCTGCTGTTGATCATGGCAAGTGTACCCGCCATGGCCGGGAAACTACAGAATCAGCTCGTCGCAGAATCAACCCTGGACCAGGTTATGCGCCGGGGGGTATTGCGGGTGGGTATGGATACCTTTCTTCCCTGGGCCATGAAGGACAAAAAGGGCGAACTGGTGGGGTTTGAGATCGATGTGGCCCGGAGGCTGGCAGAAGATATGGGAGTCAAGGTGGAGTTTGTCCCCACCAAGTGGGCAGGAATTATTCCGGCACTCCTCACCGGCAAGTTTGATGTGATCATAGGCGGCATGGGTATCCAGACCAAGCGTGCCCTCAAGGTCAATTTTTCTATTCCCTACGATTATTCCGGCATGGACATTGTCGCCCATAAGGAGAAGGCTGCGGGCTTTCACAGCCTGGAGGATTTCAATAAACCCGAGGTGGAGATCGCCTGTAAACTCGGGACCACTGCTGTTACAGCTGCCAAAAAATATATGCCCAAGGCTAAGTTAAGGCTTTTTGATGACGAGGCCCAGGCCTATCAGGAACTGCGTAACGGCAATGTGCTGGCAGTGGTGGGAAATGCGCCAAGACCGGCGTATGAGGCCATAAAATATCCCGAGACCATGTTTTTGCCTCTGCAGTCAAATTTCACGAAGGAACCCATCGGATTTGCCGTACGGAAGGGAGATCCCGACACCCTGACCTTTTTCAATAACTGGATCACCATCGTCAGTCATGAAGGCTGGCTGGAAGAACGCCATCACTATTGGTTCGGTACTAAGGAATGGGCTCATCTGGTTGAATAAGGTAAGAGTTCCCCCGCACCCCATAAAAGTAAATGCAACTCTTTGTTTTACAGGAGTTTGTATCCAAGTGATGAATGATTACGAATAAGACAGTTGTGAACGTATGACCGGTGTCTACCTTGTCAAAAAGAAGAGCAACATTCTCGATTTTTCCGTGACTGCTGCTCTTCTGCTGTTTCTGGGCTATGTCACCTATCGGGTGAGCATCGGACTGCATTACCACTGGGACTGGGGGGTGATTCCGAACTATCTGCTGCGCTGGGATGAGGAGAAGGGGCGCTGGGTTACCAACATACTTCTGGATGGTTTCTTTACCACTATCCGTCTCAGTATCTGGTCTATACTGATTGCCACCGGGATCGGGCTGGTGATGGGGATAATACGGACGCGGAAGCGCCTTTTCTTTCGTCTGGTGGGCCGCACTTATGTGGAGCTGATCCGAAACATCCCGCCCCTGGTCCTGATATTTATCTTTTATTTTTTTGTTTCCGATCAGCTCATGCGCCTGTTTGGGGTAGAAGAGTTTATCCGCAGCAGAACAGAGATGGCGAGCTGGTGGGTCACTATTCTTGTTGCTCCGCCTGAGCGTTTTACCGCCTTTGTCGCAGGCGTTTTCACCGTGGCCCTTTTTCAGGGTGCCTATATTACCGAGATTGTCCGATCCGGTATCCAGTCCATAGAAAAGGGACAATGGGAGGCCTCGGCAGCCCTGGGATTGACCTGGCTGCAGCAGATGCGTTATATCATTCTCCCTCAGGCTGCCAGACGGATGCTGCCACCTCTGGCCAATGAGCTGATCAATACGGTCAAGTATTCCTCCATCGTCTCTATCATTTCTATCCAGGAGCTCACCTTCCAGGGAATGCAGATAATGGCCTCTACGCAACGGACCATAGAGGTGTGGCTGACTATCTCCCTTATGTACCTGCTGCTCTGCCTTTCCCTGTCACTCCTGGCCCGTCACCTGGAAATTTCCTTGGCCGAGAGCAGCCTTTGAATGAATACAGGATCATTTGCCGAGTGATTCCTTATGTTGTTTTCCTTGGCTATACCTGCTACATTCTGCCTTGAAGAAGCATTAGAGTATACTATGGCGTGTTCTTCAAAATATCCGTTAATTCTCCTGCTGCTTTTTCCAATACAGCGAAAAAGGAAGAGATGTTGGCAGGAATGATGAGTTGAGTCAATTATGCTGAGCACAGAATTTCTGATCACATCATTAGTGGTTGTTCTCGTTCCCGGCACCGGGGTTATTTACACAATATCTTCCGGTCTTTTTATGGGATTTCGGGCAAGTATTGCAGCGGCATTTGGCTGCACAGTCGGAATTGTTCCTCATCTGCTTGCCAGCATATTGGGCCTGTCGGCTATTATTCATATGAGTGCCCTTGCCTTTCAGCTGGTAAAATATGCAGGTACCGCCTATCTCCTTTATCTTGCCTGGTCAATGTGGCGTGAAACCGGAGCATTGAAATTTGACGAACAGGATAAAAAAAGCAGCATGCTGCAGATCGCAATGAAAGGGTTCCTGATTAATATACTCAATCCCAAACTGTCAATTTTCTTTTTGGCATTTCTTCCGTTGTTTGTTTCACCGGATGCTGCATCACCAACGCTGCAAATGCTTCTCTTAAGTGCTGTATTTATGATTATGACTTTTGCTATCTTTATACTGTATGGGGTATCGGCACATAGCGTGCGAATGCATGTGGTAAATTCGCCTAAGAGTATTCTTTGGCTGCAACGGACTTTTGCTGCTACTTTTGCAGCACTTGGTGCCAAATTAGCCATGTCCGAGCAATAAAGGGCAGATAGTTTTTCTGCTGTAAAACAACCAGTGAAGACAGACAAGAGACGATTATGCATTACTCAAAAGTTTGCCTCCATACATTTGCTTATGTTCTGCCTCCGCAGGTTCTGAGCTCAGAGGCCATTGAAGAGCGGCTGGCTCCCCTGTATCAGCGCCTGAAACTCCCGCGCGGACGGCTGGAGTTGATGAGCGGTATCCGGGAGAGACGGCTGTGGGAGCCGGGAACCCTGCCGAGTCAGGGGGCTGCCATGGCCGGACAGAAGGTTCTGACAGAGAGTGATCTGGATCCTGAATCTATTGAATGTCTCATCTTTACCTCGGTCTCCAGAGATATGATGGAACCGGCAACCGCCTCCTTTGTCCATGACCGACTCGGACTGTCAGAGGATTGTCTGCTCTTTGATATCTCGAATGCCTGTCTGGGATTCCTCGACGGGATGGTCATGCTGGCGAATATGATCGAACTGGGACAGGTGCGAAATGGGCTGATTGTCGCCGGTGAGACCGCTGAGGAGCTGGTTGAGTCCACTATCCAGGCACTGCTGGGCGATCAAGGGCTGACCAGAAAGGCAATCAAACCTGCCTTTGCCTCGCTCACTATCGGTTCCGGCGCGATTGCCTTGTACATGTGCAGCCTGCAGCCGACAATGGATAAGCCACGTCTTATCAGCGGGGCCTGGAAGGCCAATACCAGACATTCGGATCTTTGCCAGGGAGCACAAAACGGTACCGATATTACCCTGATGAACACCAACTCTGAGGAACTGCTGCGCAGGGGGGTGGAGACTGCTCATATGACCTGGCAGGAGTTCTCTTCCATGGCGGGATGGAACTCTGATAATATAGACCGTTTTTTCTGTCATCAGGTGGGTACGGCTCACGCCAGGCTACTCTTTGATACCCTGGGACTGGACTCGAAAAAGAATTTTGAGACCTTGCAGATTCTTGGTAATGTGGGCTCTGTTTCAGCGCCGATCACCATGGCCATGGCCATAGAGCAGGGTTGCTTTCAGCATGGTGAAAAGGCCGCCCTGCTCGGTATCGGCAGTGGTATTAATTGCCTCATGCTAGGAATTGAATGGTAGATAAGCAGGCCATGCACTCCATCTTTGCGTAATTTCTTTCGACCGCACAGGCGGACTATAGCAGATGAAAGAAATTCCCCAAATATAAAGCACAGGTACCTGCTTATTCAGGAGTGGTATGTGATACTTATGATTATTCTGGATGGCCACTAGAAAAGAGGGGAGAGTTATCATGCAGGAAGTGCTTAATCAGGAGCAGGGAAAGGTCTTGCTGCGTCTTGCCAGGCAGGCCATTGGGGAACAGCTTGGGCTTGTGGAGGAGAAACCCCTTCCTCAGGATCCGGGGCTTGACGTTGAATATGGGACCTTTGTCACCCTCAAGATTGGCGGGGCGTTGCGTGGCTGTATCGGCAACATCCTGCCTTCTGGATCTGTTGCTGAGGCGATAAAACGTAATGCCCTGAACGCGGCCTTTGATGATTCCCGCTTTTCTCCGCTCACTGCGGAAGAGCTGGCAAAGGTTCATATTGATATTTCTGTCCTCAGCCAGCCCCTGCTCTTGGATTACAGTGACGAAGAGGATCTCATTGCAAAATTGCAGCCGGGCAAGGATGGGGTGCTTCTGCGTTTGGGCATGGCCGGGGCTACGTTTCTGCCCCAGGTCTGGGAACAATTGCCGGATCCACAGCTCTTTCTTGGACATCTCTGCCAAAAGGCAGGTCTTCCGGCAACGGCATGGCGTGATTCCCATCCGGAGATTCATATCTATCATGTTCAATGTTTTGCAGAGGAAATGTCATGAAAGAGGTTGTGCTCAGCGGAGAATTGAGTGAGGAAATCCGCCAAATTTATGAGGAGATGGAAAGTGGATATGATGAGGTTGCCAAGGCCCTGAAGTTCAGCTGTGACGGTTGTCCTGATAACTGCTGCGACTCCTATTTTCTGCATCATACCTATACTGAGTGGAGCTATCTCTGGCAGGGGCTTCGCCAGACTTCGGAAGCAAGGCAGAACGAAATCATGGAGCGGGCAAGGGAGTATATCCTGGCCTGTGAAAAGGCTGAAGCAAGAGGAGCGCGGCCTCAGGTCATGTGCCCCCTGAATGAGGATGGGCGCTGTATCCTGTATGTCCACCGTCTTATGGTCTGCAGGACACACGGAGTGCCTGCCTCCATGCGTCGGCCGGACGGACAGCAACTGAACTTTCCCGGTTGTTTCCGCTGTCAGGAGATTGTAACGAAAAGATTTGTCCACGACTCCGAAGCCCCGCGTATGGAGCGGACCCCTCTTCTGCAGCGGCTGGTTGCTGTGGAGCGGGAATTGATGGGAGAGAAGCTGCATCTCTATCCCAGAGTCAAGCTGACCATTGCCCAGATGCTGATTCAGGGACCTCCAGCCATCCCCACCCCGCACTGCGAGCGCAGCAAAATTTAATACCTTGCCAGCTACTTTCCTGCAGCTCGGGGCGGAAAAATAAAATTGTATAGTTTCCACAGGGATTGCCTGTTGGCCAGGAATGTATCTTTCAGGAACAAGGCAGAGAATAGGCGAAAAGAGTATGTATAATCCAGGAGAAGAGATCGTTCAGATTGTTGACCGTGAGAACCGGGAACTTGATGCATTACCTCGACGTATCATGCGCCAGCAGGGGCTGATTCACCGTGCCTCATATATCCTTGTGTTTAACGAGAAGAAAGAACTCTTCCTCCAGAAACGGACAGCTACCAAGGATCTGTATCCGTCCTGCTGGGATGTGGCAGCCGGAGGAGTGGTCCTGGCAGGTGAATCCTACGAGGAATCTGCGGACAGAGAACTGGCCGAGGAGTTGGGCATCAGCGGGATAACGTTTTGCCCCCTTTTTGATCAGTATTTTGAAGAGGAAGATAACCGGGTTTGGGGGCGTATCTTTTCCTGTACCCATAATGGCCCTTTCCGGTTACAGGAGGAAGAGGTGGCATACGGAATCTTCATGGATGTGCCTGCCATTTTTGAACTCAGCAAAAAAGAGCCCTTTACACCGGACGGTATTGATATCCTGCGCAAAGTAGCTCAAGGGTAAAAGTTCAGAGTAGCTCATCCCCTCCCGATCAGGGATAACCAGAGAAAAAATAGATGATGAAAAAACAGGTCAGGCGACTGGCGAGAAAAAACAGAATTATTGCAGGAGCTGGAAGAAAAAGGAAACGTTTTTTGAAGGGGGGAACAGTCATTTCTACGGCCTTCAGTGTCCGAAAACCGGATGAGACGGCTGTTGTAGAAGAGATCCAGGTTCAAGCCCCGGCTGAGGCCCCTGTACAGGCTGAAAAAAGAGGCCGACGCAGCCCCAGGCGTTCTGGAAAAAGAAAGGAAAAGTGGAGTGTGTCCGATTTTGCGGTGGATCCGGTGGAAGGCAAGTTCCGTTTCCATGATTTTGACCTTCCCGTGCCTCTCATGCACGGTATCGCGGATCTCGATTTCAAATTCTGCACCCCTATCCAGGAACAGTCTCTGCCTGACGTCTTGAATGGCAAGGATCTTATCGGTAAAGCCAGTACCGGGACCGGAAAAAGCGCAGTCTTTCTCATCGGTATCTTTGCCAGACTGCTCCGGGAGGAGCATATGGAGCGGCGTAAAGGCTGGCCCCGGGCCCTGATCATTGCCCCCACCAGGGAGCTGGTGATTCAGATTGCCAAGGATGCCAGGGCCATCGGCAAATATCTTTTCTTGAACGTGGCAGAGGCTTACGGGGGAACTGACTATGAACGCCAGTTGCGCAACATCAGCGAAAAGCCGGTGGACATTCTGGTGGCCACTCCAGGTCGTCTTCTCGATTTTTCACGAAAGCGGGTGGTACAGCTCAAACAGGCCGGTATCATGGTGATCGACGAGGCGGATCGGATGCTGGACATGGGATTTATCCCGGATGTGCGTTCCATTATTTCTAAGACACGGCCTAAGGAACAGCGGCAGACCATGCTCTTTTCCGCCACCCTCACCGACGATGTCAAACGCTTGGCAGCTCAGTGGTGTGTTAACCCTGTTTCTGTCGAGACCGAGGCCGAGCAGATGGCAGTGGAAACGGTGGAGCAGATTGTCTACATGACCACCAAAGAACAAAAGTACGTGGTGCTTTACAATATTATCACCGGTGAAAGCCATGAGCGCATCATTGTCTTTGCCAATATGAAGAGGGATGCGAAACGGCTTCATGATCGGCTGCTCAGGGATGGTATCAACTGTACCCTGCTCTCCGGCGATATCCCCCAGCAGAAGAGAACGACCCGCCTTGAGAGTTTCCGTAGCGGACGTGTTCAGGTGCTGATTGCTACAGATGTGGCAGGCAGGGGGATTCATATCGATGGTGTCAGCCACGTGGTCAATTACACTCTGCCCTATGAGCCGGAAGATTATGTCCATCGTATCGGGCGTACAGGTCGCGCAGGCGCAGCCGGGATTTCCGTCAGTTTTGCCGATGAAGAAAGTTCGTTTTATCTCATGGATATTGAAGAATATATCGGTCAAGCGATGCCTTGCGTACAGCCTGCGGAATCGCTGTTGCGGCCGGTCCCGAAGAAGAAATAGTCGGGCTTATTTGTCCTTGTTCAGCGGCAGGCCGAATCTGTCCTGACCAAGGAGGTGGATGGCATCGTCACCAAAGAGAGAAAGGAAACTGTTGTCTGCCAGATTGCAGCGAAATCCCTGGCAGGAGAGGGGGCGGTAATGGTAGATCTTGCAATAGGATAAGCCGTTCCGTTGTTGCAGAAAGACACAGCCTTTGTCATCCGGGTGGATCATGTAGACCTTTCCCTTCTTTTCATTTTCAGCGATGAGCTGGCTCAGGGGTTTTTCCCTGAGTTCTCTAAGGGTGGCATCAACTCCCACATGCCCCCCCATCTTTTTGATAAATTCTATTTCATCTTTCTGAAGCAGAACCTTTTTATACTTTTTGCAACAGGTTCCACATTGCCGACACTCCTGCAGAATGGTCTTCAAGGTGGCATTGTCGAGGTCTGTTTGTTTCATGGTCCTGTATCAGATACATAATAATCATCAATACTGGTGCTTAAATAGTCCAGTATTGGTGAATGGGGTGGCCGACCAGGAGTTTTTCAGCACGCGGGACAGGAAAAATTCCCGGCTTAATAACTTCTTTCTGCAGCATGGCATCAATGGTAGCCAGTACTGAGGCCTCAAGAGAAACTGCATTATAGCCACCTTCCATGACATAGAGCAAACGATTTTCGCAGCTTTCTGAGGCATGGCGTCGCAGGATATGGGTAATCAGACCATACCATTGGGTGCTCAGGAGTGTTTTGCCGATCGAATCATCGATATGCGCATCGTATCCTGCGGAAACCAGGATGAATTGGGGCAGATATTGTTCCACCAGCCCCTGCAGTATCCGACCGAGAAGATAAGTGTATTCCGAGTCGCCGAATTGGGGATGGACAGGGATGTTCACCGTATAACCTAATCCTGCTTCGCTTCCCATTTCTTCCTGGCTGCCGGTGAAGGGAAAAATCCCCTTTTCATGAATGGAACAGAAGAGGACTTCATTTGTGTCGTAAAAGATTTCCTGGGTTCCGTTGCCATGGTGGACATCAAAATCCAGGATGAGGATGCGGCGCAGACCGTATTGGCGGCGGAGATATTCTGCAGTCAGGGCAATGTTGTTGAAGATGCAAAAGCCCATTCCTCTTCCCGGTGTGGCGTGATGGCCTGGCGGACGAACTAAGGCAAATCCGTAATCGATTTCTCCGGCCATGATACTATCAGCCAGTTTCAGGCAGCCGCCTGCAGCAAGTCGGGCAGTACTCAGAGAGTCATCCATCAGGTAGGTGTCACGGTCATACGAGTATGGGTCATCTTTTACCGCATGCTCCCGCAACTGTTCCATATAAAATGATGAGTGAGCCATAGCTATTTCTTCATCGGTCGCTTCCCGTGTTTGGATGTGGAAGAGAGAGCGATTGTTTTCCTGCTGTTGCAGATGGCGATAGAGATTGCATACTCGATCCGGATTTTCCGGTGAAGGTGTCGAGATCGAATGGTACAGGTATCTATTGTCAAAGACCAGACCGAGTTTATTCATAATGGAATTGGTAGATAGGATGAGACTTGTATTGTTGAAAGGTCAGGCGGAAGAGGTGTCCTGTCCTTCTTTCTCCCTGATCCTCATAGACTAGTGATTCGATGAGTTCAAAACCCAGTTTATTCAGACAACGTTGCTGGGCAGTGTTGTTGATGTCTGTATACATCTCCACGGCTTCCACCTGAAGTTGTTCAAGGATATACATAATGAGAAATTTTTGGATCTCGGTGCCATAGCCTTTACACCGTTCCTCCGGAATGGCAACTTTCAGTGCCATGGCTATTGTATTTCTTCCTCCTGTGGCCTTCCAGTAATGGGCTGTGCCGATTGGTCGGCCTTCCTCTTTCAGTTCCACGAGAAACATTTTTTCCAGGTCTTTCCAGAAGACCCCGGAACGGATTTGTTCACGCATCTGCTCTACGTTGTAGCTTTCAGGGGTCAGGTAGGAGCCACATGCAGTTTCGGATTGGCTCCATGTCACAATGGTTGGGATATCGCTTTCTCGAATCTTGGCCAGAGCTAATCTGCGAGTAAAGAGTTTGTCGCCATAAAGACTCATAATATCACTCATTGGTGTGGTGCCGGACCGGTGAGCTGGTCCGGCACAGTAGTTTTTTCAGTGTTACATCTCGTTGACAGCTTTGCTCAGTTCCTTACTGGAGGAGTCAAGCTTGTTCAGCGCTTCGATGGTACTGTCGATGGAAAAGTTGATCGCCTTGGTGGATTCCTGGTTTTTCTGCGATGAACTGACCACACTCCTGAGTTGTTCTTTGACCGTCTGCCCGTTGCTGCTGAGAACATCTGCCTTCTTGTCCAGTTCGTTAACAGAAGTGGAGATGGTGACAATACCGGTGGAGATTTTCTCCATGGCTTCAAGGGCGGTCTGGATGACCTCGCTGCCATCCCCGAGCATCTTCATACCGTCTTTCATGGCGACTATGGTTTCTTTCGACTCGTATTCCACTTTTTTCACGATATTGGCAATGTCCACTGCCGATTTGGATGAATTTTCAGCAAGTTTGCGGATCTCATCTGCGACCACGGCAAAGCCGCGTCCTGCATCTCCTGCTCGAGCTGCTTCAATGGCAGCATTAAAGGCAAGGAGATTGGTCTGGGAGGCAATCTCCTTGATGATATCCACAAAACCACCGATTCGTTCAAGCTGGTTCACGAGATTGGCCACCATCTGGTTGGAGCTGCCCATGGAGTCATTAATGGCCTGCATC
Source organism: Pseudomonadota bacterium (assembly GCA_018820855.1). GTDB lineage: Bacteria > Desulfobacterota > Desulfobulbia > Desulfobulbales > Desulfocapsaceae > Desulfocapsa. The sequence continues at coordinate 49,229 of JAHJNL010000019.1, forward strand.
TTTTTTTCTGCATCAGCCCCGGCCTTTTTCCCTTGCGCTGCATCTGTGGCCACATTGGTGGCCATTTCACTTGATTTTGTGGTGAGAGTCACCATTTCATTGGCAAAACCCAACATGCCATCCACGGTGGAGGAGGATTGAGCCAGCAGATTAACCTCCTTCTCAATAAGATGGTTCATGGCTTCCATATTACGGGTAGCTTCATTCATTTTTGACAAGGAGTCAGAGACAAGGGCTCCCACTTCAGCGGAAGCTGTGTTGATCAACCGCTCAACCTCTGCTTCTGCAGTTATGTCTACCATATATTCCAGACCGCCTTTTATGTTCCCCTTCGCATCTTTGATTGAGACACTGGTAACCTTCACTGGGATATTCTTGCCATTGATATGGGCAGTGGTTTGTTCGGTAATTATCTGGTTTCCGCTAAGGGCACGCCGGATTCCGCAGTTCTCTGTTTGGCAGTGATCTTTGCCAAACAGATCCCAGCATTTTTTGCCCTGAGCTTCCTCCACGGTCATTCCTGCCATAGCGGCTCCGGCAGGGTTGATATAGGTAATATTGTGATTCAGATCCACTGCATGGATGGAGTTGGGAATGACATTGAGATTATCTATTTTTTCATTGGCTTCCTGGCGCTGTTTCACCTCTGCAGTGATGTCGAGAACAAACTCCAGTGCTCCTTTGATATTGCCTTTGGCGTCCCTGATGGGTGCTCCGGTATATTTGATAGGGAGTATAATGCCATCCTGGGGCCGGGCAATGGTCTCTTCGGTGATGATTTTATCCTCGCGCATGGCGCGTCCAACTGCACATTTTTCCGTTTGGCAATGGCCAGTCTTGAAGAGTTTGTAGCATTTTTTGCCAATGGTTTCGTCGGGGGTGAGTCCAACTACTCGTGCACCGGCTGGATTTATGAAGGTGACATTGAAATCCGTGTCCACAGACATGATGGGGGTGGGGATAGCGTTGAGATTATCTATCTTTTCGTTGGCCGCCTGCTTCTGTTGGGCCTCCTCGGTGATGTCGAGGATGTATTCCAGTGCGCCTTTGATGTTGCCCTTGGCGTCTTTTATGGGAGAGCCAGTGTACTTGATGGGGATGATTACACCTTCAGCAGGTCTGGCAATGGTATGGTCAGTAACCACAGAATCAGTCTGCATGGCCCTGGCACAGGCACATTTTTCCGTCTTGCAGTGGGGGGTTTTGAAGAGATCGAAACACTTTTTGCCCACCACTTCATCCGGGGTCATGCCGGCTACGGCAGCGCCTGCCGGATTCATGAAGGTGATGTTGAAGTCTGTGTCAATGGACATGATGGGCGTGGGAATTGTATTGAGATTGTTGATTTTCTCATCTGCCGCCTGCTTCTGTTGGGCCTCCTCGGTGATGTCGAGGATGTATTCGAGTGCGCCTTTGATGTTGCCCTTGGCGTCTTTTATGGGAGAGCCAGTGTACTTGATGGGGATGATTATACCTTCAGCAGGCCTGGCAATGGTATGGTCAGTAACCACAGAATCAGTCTGCATGGCCCTGGCACAGGCACATTTTTCTGTTCTGCAGTGGGGGGTTTTGAAGAGATCGAAACACTTTTTACCCACCACTTCATCCGGGGTCATGCCGGCTATGGCGGCTCCTGCCGGATTCATGAAGGTGATGTTGAAGTCTGTGTCAATGGACATGATGGGCGTGGGAATTGAATTGAGATTGTTGATTTTCTCATCTGCCGCCTGCTTCTGTTGGGCCTCCTCGGTAATGTCGAGGATGTATTCCAGTGCGCCTTTGATGTTGCCCTTGGCATCCTTGATAGGTGCCCCAGTATACTTGATGGGGATGATTACTCCATCAGCCGGACGAGCAATGGTCTGCTCAGTGATTACCGAGTCGGTTTTCATGGCCTTTGCACAGGCACACTGTTCTGTCTTGCAGTGGGGAGTTTTAAAAAGATCGTAACATTTTGAACCTATGACCTCGTCCGGATTTTTGCCGGCGACGGCAGCCCCGGCCGGGTTTATAAAGGTGATGGTGAACTTGTCGTCTATTTCCATAATGGGGGTTGGAATGACATTCAGGTTCGTTTCCATCTGTCTCAGTTGGGCGTGGAGTTTTTTAAGGTGAGTAATGTCGTTCATGGTGACCAGGGTTCCACTGTTGTCGGGCATGGGGGTCGCTTTGGAGTGATACCAACTCACAGTATTTTCGTCTTTCTTGTGGAAAACCTCCCCTTCGGCACTTTTTTTGAGTCGTTTTGCCTTGGTCACCGGGCAGTTTTTGGTTACACAGAGTTGAGAGGGGCAACTTTCCTCACAGGTGAGTTTTCCGATGGCCTGATTTCCCATGAGTTTGAACTCGTTCAGGTAGGCCTCGTTTGCCCAGATGATGACCATGTCGTCATTGACAAGATAACTGGGGGTTGTTAACAGGGAAAAATAAGAATCTTTTAGGTTTGCTTGAATTGCTGAAACAGTGGTCATCGTCTAGCTCCTTTTTTTGTTGTCTGTTAACAGGTCTGTTTCTTTGTTATGCCCAGGGTGTTCAAGAGTGTGATCTGTGAATGATTCGTCTTGTGGCAAATGATTGTTAATCAGGTTGTGGGTGTTGAGCACCAGGATATGTTCATTTATTTCTCTTTCACCAACGAATTCAATGAGACGATCCAGGGTATCTTTTTTCGGCTGCAATTGAGGGTTTAATGACGGTGTTGCGTGAAACTGTTCCTGTTTGTAAATGGTGACAATAGTATCAACCTGCAAGGCTACAACGTGTTTACTGTCACTGCAGATTATCAGTCTGGAGCCGCTTGCCTCCTGGGCATGTTCTGGATAACCGTAGAATTGGCGCAGATTGATCACCGGGATAATCTGTCCTCGCAGGTTGAGGACTTTGGAGTCAAAGCCCGTTGCTGCAGGAATGGACATAAGCATATTAGGTTCTATGATTTCCTGCACATCCTTGAGTTCTATGGCAAAGTGTTTTCCGATGGAAAAGATGAGATAACAGTTTTCTGTGATCAGGTGCCTGGCCTTGGCTACTACAGCTTCTTCTGTGCCATCATCACTTTTGATTCGGGCCATGGATCGGAGGAGCTCCATTTGGGACGCGACAAGGCTTACTACATCAAGGAGCATGATGTTGCGGCCAGGAACAGGCTCGTAAATACCGGCTACTGATTGCTCTTTTTTTCTCGGCATGGGGAGAATCTCTTCGTTGACCACAGTGAGGATCTCACGTATTTCATCAATGATCATACCAAAGATCAGAGAATCAGTGGACATGATCAGGATTCGACTTGATTCCCCGTGTCCTTCTGCAGGTGCTCCACCGTTGAGTAGGGAACCTGCACTCATGACCGGGATAGTGTGGCCTCGTAGCTGCAGGGCACCTTCCAGGCTGCCGGTTTTGAACATGTCATCGATGTCGGTGAGAAAGGTGAGTTCCCGTGAATTTTCCACAGGAACTCCATACTCTCGACCACCACAAGAAAAGATGACATATCTGGAATAGGTTCGGTCCTTGGATATTTGACTGTGGGGCCTGGTAATGACGTCCTGATCTGCAAGCAGTTTACTGCTGTGAAAGAGCCTGCTCAGATCAAGGACTTCAAGGGTACGATGTTCTTTTTCGAGGGTGATCAGGTCAGAGATGACATAATCGTCAGACTGTAGGGCGGGTCGGACAGGAATGAGTTTTGATTTATCTACCCGCAAGACTTCTTTTATGTCGTCAAAGAGAAGGCCGAATCTTTGATTGGCGAGAATAATAACCGCAATCTTGGAATTTTTGTCATAATCCGATTTTTTCAGACCCAGTCGTTTCTTCAGGTTGAGTACCGGAATGACCTTATCGCGAAGATGCATGATACCCTGAAGAAAGGGGACACTGGCCGGTAGGGGCTGGATATTGCCGGTAATGGGTGTGGCTTCCGTAACGCTTTCTGCTGCGATGGCAATTTCAAGTCCCTGTTCCCGATCTAGAATGAATGACGCAAAAAGTTGTTCAGTCATGACCAGTCGCCTCCTGTGTAGAGTGTTATCGATGAAATAAATGTGGTCATTACGGGTATAGTCTCACAACTGCCACATTTATAGAAGGGATATCGTAAGCATAGTGAAAAAATATTTTTTACTGTTGTCCATTGTATTTTTTGCTTATCTGCCTGACGATTTGGTGGGTATGATAGGGTTTTTATTTCCAGTAGTTAGCTTGTCAGCATGTCATGTGAGGAAAAGTGTCAGATGCAGGGAGATCAGGTCGGAAATGACATAGTCTTCGGACTGGAGAGCGGGTTGTCTCGGAATTAGCAGAGATTCTTCTACTCGCAGAACTTCGCGAATGTCATCAAAAAGCAGTCCGAAGCGCTGGTTTGCCAGCATGACCACTGCAATCTTGGCATCTTTGTCCTACTCCGAACTGCTCAGTCCCAGCCGTTTTTCAGATTGAGTATTCACTTTTTTTCCATCAGAGTAACATTTTCATAGGAAAAATCTTATCACTAGAAAAATAATAAACACTAATGATAATCGTAATAAAAAACTAACAAATTGATGTTTAAAATGTAGAATTATCAGTAATATCAATTTTATATGAATAGAAAATTTTTGGAACCAAAAGACCCTGGAGGATACAAAGGGGACTGGTTTATGGAGGGGGATTACAGATATGTTATCAATGTGGTACCAGGCGGGATGCTTTGTAGGTCATATGGTACCACATTGATTTTTATTCGAGCCAGCGACAGAACTCTTTCGTCTCTGCCCGTTCCGTACGATAAGCATTGGCAGGAGATGCCATATCCGGGTAACCGACGGAGAGCCCGAGAACCAGTCGCTTGGAGGCCGGGACACCAAGGAATTCTTTGACCTCTTTTGCATAATCGGTGGCAAAGGCCTGGGGAACCGTGGCCAGTCCTTTGGCGTGGGCGGCAAGC
>JAHJNL010000020.1 GCA_018820855.1 Pseudomonadota bacterium
ATCTGTTTTTCAGTGGCATTGGAAGTGGTTCGGTGATGCGCCTTCCACCCATCATCTCATCGTGAGCAGCAAGCCTCCGGTGAAGAGGACAAGCGCTGCACCAAAAATAAAGAGTTCAGCAAAGGCAGCCGAGTGCTTGACGATACGTATAGCCGTATAGTTGAGCACGCTGTGCAAGGGTGCTGTAATGAGTGCCAGCCATGGCTGCGCCACAAGCGTGAGCGTGAGGCCGATGTGTATTGCACTGGCCGAGAGACGCTCGGCGACCCCCCACCATAAATTTTCCTCGTTCAGCACTTTCTTCATTCCCTGTTGTGCAATCAGGCTTTTTATCAGTATTGCTTGTTCATCGGTGCGTTCTTGCAACGAGTGCAGCGCCAACATCTGCATGATTGTATAGAGGACCTCGATGGTGGCCCATCCCAAACCCAGCGCATATCCTTCGGCAACTGTGTGGGCAGCGAAAACAACCAGGACAGCTCGAGTCAATTCTTCAGTTGGGCCGGAAAGCCACACCATCTGCGATTGACTCTGTTCACCGAAGAGTTTGCGGAGCAATACCAAGCACGGTATACGGAGAATCAGGGAAATGGTCCAGCCCAGCGCACCGAGTCCGGTCAATGATAAGCTTATGGAAATTGTCAGCCACCTGGCCAAGGCATAAAAGAGAAGTGTTACCGCGATCAGGGCCAGAGGTGCGATAAAGATGTATGTTGAGGAGAATGATTTCTGTATCATAAAAAGCGTGCCCAATATCCGTGGCTTGGATGTTTCCCGCCAAACATTCTCGCTCCGGCCGCGTGCTTATAGATTGTTTGTCGGAAAACACCCGAATAACTCTCAGCAGCGGTTGCAACAGCTTATTGTCAACTGGGGGCTGAGTTTTATTGGGAAACAGATAGGTATATATCTGTTAAAACGCATCCCCAGCATGACCAGATGGATCTGAGAAGGGTCGATATCCACTTCTGTGATCGGTGCACTTGTCTGTTCATGGGTACGGGATGTAGTACCAAAAAAGCGATACATACAGTCCACAGAGATGTTCGGTCTTACCTCCCAGGCGACTCCTGCCATAAACTGATAGCCCAAGAGCCACTGTTTGTCGTCGGAAACGATTGCCGGAGTTCCGGGAGAGACCGTAAAGCTCACATCATGGTGGGCGTAGACTGCACCGGCACCAATACCGACAAAAGGAGTAAAGGCTGTGGCGGTGCTTAGGTCGGCCAGGGCATTGACCATGCATGAAGTGTATTTGTCTTGGCCTGTTTCGATACTGTTTTGACCAAAGTGGCCCTTTATTTCATTTACCTTTGCTTCGAGATAGCTGAGTTCACCCTCCAATCGCAGCCAGTCGTTAAGTGTATTCCCGTAAGCCGCACTGAAACTGAAGGGATTTTCATAATCAACAGTTGCTGTTCGTGTTCCTGCTGTACGATCAACTGCAGGGCTCCATCCGCTGCCGCCACGAAGAGCCACATAGTGAGAAGCCTGGGCGGCAGCGAGTGCAGGTGTTAATGTCAGTGCCGTGCAGATCAGCAGCAGTAATTTTTTTCTTTTCATGCTCATCCTCGGGAAGAATTGTTTAGGTTGATAACTTTTGTTTTTATGTCATTTTTCTGCTGTCAAACTCTTGTCATTTGCGGTGGCCTTAAGCAACTGGTATTCCGTTTTCCTGACTCTGAGATGATATGTTTTGCAGGGTTTTCCCGTATCCACCGCCGCCCGGGGTCTCAATGCGGATGGTGTCGCCCTTGTTCAGGAGGACACTGTTTTTCCCGCCGATATCAATGCACTTGCCGCACCTGCTGATTGTGTTTCGCCCGGTTTTACCGTTTTCTCCACCGTGCAGGCCGCGAGGCCCAAGGGTTCGTCTTTCTGAGAGAATGGAGACTTGTAGTGGGGCGAGGGCCTGGATATCCCTGATCAACCCGTCTCCACCGTGGTATTGTCCTGCACCGCCCGAGCCCTTACGCAGGGAGAATTCTCTGAGCAGCACCGGATAGCGGCGTTCCAGGATTTCCGGGTCGGTGATGCGGGTATTGGTCATATGGGTGTGGATGCCGCACTGCCCGTGCCAGCCGGGACCTGCTCCAGCACCGCCGCCGATGGTCTCGTAATAACCGAAACGTTTGTTGCCGAAGGTCAGGTTGTTGGTGCAGCCCTGGGAATCGGCGGCCGCCTCAAAGGCCTTGAAGATGACATCTGTGATTCGCTGGGAGGTCAACACATTTCCGCCGACCACGGCGGCCTCCTCTCCTGGATCAAGGAGAGAGCCCTGCTCGGTGATGACAGTGATAGGATTGAGGCAGCCCTGGTTGAGAGGGATATCTTCTCTGATGAGACAGCGCAGACAGTAGAGGATGGCGGAGCGGACCACAGCAGGGGGGCAGTTGAGATTGCCCGGTAGCTGTCTGCCTGATCCACTGAAGTCAAAGGTTGCACTGCCTGTCTCCACGTTAATGGAGATACGCAGACGGATAGGGGTTCCGTCATCGAGGCTGTCTTCTCCGTGGAGGACAAGGAACTTTCCTCGCCCCTGTTCGGCACAGAGGCGTTTCAGCATACTGCGTACTGCCGATTCAGCATTGTTTTTGATATGGCCCATATAGGCCTGGACAACTTCCAGACCGTATTTGTCTATCATTTCTTCCAGGAGGTGCATGCCTCTTTGGTTGGCGGCAATCTGGGCTTTGAGGTCGGAGAGGTTGTCTTTCGGATGACGGGCCGGGGCAATGGGTGGTGTGCGTACCTGATCGGCAAATTCAGTGAGGCGTCGCACCATCTCCTCTTCCTGAAACACCCCTTCTCTGACTATCTTCAGGGACCTGATCGCCATGCCTTCTTCGGCAAGAGAGGTGGAAAAGGGCGGCATGGAGCCGGGACTGATGCCGCCGATGTCACCATGATGTCCGCGACTGGCGACAAAGAAGACGATTTGGCCTTCGCGCCAGACCGGGGTGATGATTGTGATGTCGGGCAAGTGTGAACCGCCTGCTGCCGGATGGTTGGAAACAAGAACCTCGCCTGGCAGGAGGGTGTCCCCATGCAGTTCGATCTGTTTTTTGATCGCCGCTCCCATGGCGCCGAGATGGACCGGGATATGAGGAGCATTGGCGATCAGGTCACCTATGCCATCAAAAACAGCACAGGAAAAATCGAGCCGTTCCTTGATGTTCGTGGAAATGGCAGTCTTTTGCAGGGTTCTTCCCATCTGTTCGGCAATGGACATGAACAGGTTGCTGAAGATAGAGAGCTGTACCGGATCCATGATGGTTGTGAGTCGTTGCGGTTTTTCCAGGGCTGAGCGGATCATGATATCGCCGTGGCAAGTGCGATGGGCCCGGCTTCCCGGTTCGATGAGGATGGTAGAGCCGGCCTGGATGATGAGAGCAGGGCCGCAGAGCTCCTGATCCGGGGGAAGGTCCTCAAGCAGGTAGACCGGGGTAGGCAGCCAGCCTTCCTTAAAATAGCAGTCCACTGTTTTTGCGGGCAGAGCTGTCTTGCAGGTGGTTGAGACAACCGGTCGGGGAATGGATACTTCTCGACCGGTCAAGCGCACCCGTATCGCGTCCACCAGAACAGCACGACCGGCGAGGAGAAAGCCGTGTTCACGCATGTAGCGTCTGCAAAAGGCTGCGGTCGGATCCTGGTCTTCTTCCAGGGGAATCATCATCGCACTGTCCGTGCCCTGGAAACGCAGGTTGAGATAACGGGTAATAAGGGGAGAAGGAGCCTGGGAACATTGCTTGTGAAACTCCTCGAGGGCTCTCTGTGCCAATCCCTCGAGTCTTGTCAGTAAACGGGGCAGGGATGTGTCGTTCAGTATCTCGGCAGCTGCTTCCTGGCGGTCCACCACTGTCTCGGCCAGAGACATACCGACGGCTGAGAGGATACCGGCATGATGATGGATAAAAATCCTATTAATTCCAAGTGTTGTAGCTATTGCACAGGCATGCTGCCCTCCAGCCCCTCCGAAACAGGAAAGGACATGCTCTTTGATGTCATATCCCCGCATCACTGAAATCTCACGGATGGGACGGATCATGGTTTCATTGGCCACTTCCAGAAATCCCAGGGCCACGTCTTCAGGGGACTTGCCAGCTAAGCCGATTTTTACCAGATCGTTGTTGATCTGGTCAGTGAGTTTGTGAAAGGCTTGCGTGACGGCCTTGATGTCCAGGGCTTGATCTTCCTTTGGGCCAAAGATATGAGGGAAAAAATCGGGTTGCAGCCGTCCAAGAAAGAGATTGGCATCGGTGACTGCCAGATATCCCTGCTTGCGATAGCAGAGTGGGCCGGGATGGGCGCCTGCGGATTCGGGTCCCACCTGTAGCATCCCGTTTCTATAAAAGAGGCGGGATCCTCCTCCGGCAGCGACTGTCTTGATGTGCATCTGCGGTGCCTGTATTCTGACTCCCGCGGTTTTTGTCTCCTGTATCAGTTCATAGGTGCCATTATAACGGGAGATATCTGTGGATGTTCCTCCCATGTCAAAGCCGATCACCGCTCGTTGATCAGTTTCCGGATAGGCTGTAAGGGCACAGCCCACCACACCGCCAGCCGGGCCGGAAAGGATAGCATTAGAGCCCTTGAAACAATCGGCGGCCGTCAAGCCGCCGTCAGACTGCATGAAGAGCAGGGGGCATTTTTCCAGTTTGTCAACAAAACCGGACTGGAAGGAGTCGAGATAGCGGCGAATGTGAGGAGTGAGATAGGCATCGACCAGGCAGGTATCACCTCGGGCCACGATCTTGACCTGAGGCATGACCTGGTGAGAGAGAGAAATTTGGCTGAAGCCGATTTCCTTGGCTATTTCACCGATCAAGAGTTCATGCTGGTAAACCGAGTAGCTATGCATACAGACAACAGCCACACTGCGGATACCCATATCATAAATTTTTTGCAGCTCATCTCTGATGAGTTGCGGATCTGGCCTTTTTAGAACGTGAAAGGGCTCACCACTTGTGCCGATAACTGTGTCAGATTCATGAGATTCTTCACCTTCTTGCAGGGGGCGGACCCTCTCGTCGACCTCCAGCACGGCCTTGTAAAGGAGGTCAGGTTTGATTATTTCCAGGTCAAAGAGATCCGGCCGGGTTTGATCACCAATGGCCAGCAGGTCGCCGAATCCCTTGGTAATAACCAGGGCGGTGTCTGCACCGGTCCTTTCCAGCAGGGCGTTTGTGGCTACAGTGGTTCCCATGCGAATCCATTGTATTCCTTTGGAGGCAAGCGGGGCAGAGGGAGGAAGAGTGACTTCGTGCACTCTTTCCAGGATTCGTCTGATCCCTTCACGCGGAGCATCACTGTAATTGGCTGGATCTTCGGAAAGGAGCTTTTCGGTGAATATCATTCCCCATTCCTGGACCTCTGCGTACACATCAGTAAAGGTCCCGCCTCGGTCAATGGAGAAACGGATTCCTGCTGGAACCATGTCAGTCCTTTTCTTCCTGGTAGACTACAAGGGCCTCCTGGTAGACCTGGGAGCGGGAGAGGCCAAGGTCGCTGGCCAGCTTGCGACTGACATCCTTTAAAGACATGGAGGTGTTGTCACGATACCAGGCGAGGAGCTCCAAGAGATTATCCCCATCGGCCTCCTTGATTTCTCCGGGTTCGATGACAAGGACAAATTCACCCCGGTTTTTATCGCCGGAGGCGAGTTCCAGCAGTGCGCTGACAGTGCCTGCCTGCAGATCTTCATAGGCTTTGGTCAACTCTCTGCCCCAGAAAGCTTGACGGTCTCCCATTATCTGAAGGATATCGCTGAGAAGTGTCTGGATGCGGCGGGGAGATTCGTAGAAGATAATGGGCCATGGTGCGTCGCAAAGCGATGTGAGCAGGGAGCGTCGTTTTGAACTTTTTGAAGGCGGAAAACCTAAGAAAAGAAAAGAGGGATGCGAAAGACCGGCTGCAGAAAGGGCAGTGGTAAGGGCAGACGCTCCCGGCAGAGGAACAACCACTACTCCAGCCTTTCGTGCCTCGGCAACCAGTACTGCTCCAGGATCAGATATTCCCGGGGTTCCAGCATCACTGACAAGGGCGATGGATTCTCCGGCAAGGAGTCGTTGCACCAATTGCTGCGAACGTTGCGCCTCTTTTTCACGATAGTAGCTGATCAGAGGGGTCTGGATCTGGAAATGAGTGAGAAGTTTTCGCGTATGGCGCGTATCCTCGGCTGCAATCAGATCCACTTCTCCGAGAATCCGGAGACAGCGCAGGGTGATATCTTCGAGGTTTCCGATAGGAGTTGCAGCGATATAAAGGGTGCCGGGGGGGGCTTGTTCGTTTTGCAACATAGAGTATCTCAGGATTTAAAAGAAGCGAGCAGGGCTCCGGCTCCGACAAAGAGTGAACCGAAGATCCTGTTTTGTAGCTGCATGGCCTTTTTATTTTTCAAAAGAGGCCGCAGCCGAGAGGAAAGATGTGCATAGCCAAGCATAACCAGGGTATCGACGCCCAGCGAAGTGACACCAAGGATGAGGAACTGGTTGATTTTGGGGGTCTCTGGGTTGAGAAAAATTGGAAAAAGAGCAACCAGGAAAATAATGGCCTTGGGATTGGTCAGGTTGATAAAAACGGCACGGACAAAGAGGGTGGCTGCAGTCACGAGCTGTTGTTCATCATGAGAGTTATCCAGGATAACTTCCGTGGAATCACCCCATTTTTTATATCCGAGCCAGATCAGATAGAGCGCTCCAAACCATTCAAGAAGGGAGAAAGCCACTGACGAAGTGGCAATGACTGCCCCCAGGCCAAAGCCGACCAGGAGGATGCAGAGAGCAAGTCCCAGCTGCAGTCCGAGAATGGCGGGCAGGGTGCGGCGCATTCCGTAGCGAAGTCCGCAGCTCATGGTATTAATGGCTCCAGCCCCGGGAGAGACGGAAAGAACAATTACAGAGAGTAAGTAGGTAAGCCATACATCCAGTGTCATAGCAGCTTTTTTGCCTTTTTCTTTCTGCCGGGAAGGACAAGGTTGAGGAAGACTCCGAGGATACCTGCCAGGCCGATCCCCTTTATGGTAAAAGCGCCGGCAGAAAAACTCATGCCGCCGATACCCATGATCAAAATAAGGGAAATGATAGCAAGGTTTCTTGGTTCGGTGAGATCTTCTTTGGCGCGTACCAGAGTGTTGAGTCCGATCACCGTAATGGCTCCGAAGAGAAGAAGCATGATACCACCCATGACCGGGGAGGGAATGGTCTGGAGCAGGGCGCCTACCTTGCCGATAAAGGCAAGTGCGATTGCAGCAAGGGCAGCCCAGGTCATAACCGCCGGATTAAAAACCTTCGTGAGTGTCACGGCACCGGTAACTTCGGAATAGGTCGTATTAGGAGGGCCGCCGAAAAATGCAGCCAGACTGGTGGCGAGACCGTCACCGAGCATGGTGCGATGGATACCCGGGTCCTTTATATAATCTTTATTGGCAACGGAACCGATGGCCAGGATATCACCAAAGTGTTCAATGGCTGGGGCAATGGCAACAGGAACGATATAGAGGATAGCCTCCAGGTTCCATTCCGGGTAAGTAAAGGATGGTATCGTAAACCAGGCAGCATTGGTGACCGGTTGCATATTGATAAGGCCAAATGGGACGGAAACCAGATAGCCTGCACCAATACCACAGAGAATGGGAATGAGTTTAAACATTCCTCGGCCCAGAAGTGAAACGCTAAGCGTTACGCCAAGGGCGGTAAGAGAAACAATAAGTGCCGTGGACCGAGGAACAAGTTCGGCAGATCCGTTGCCGGTCATGCCTGTGGCCATGAACACGGCAACGGGTGCAAGGATAAGACCGATAACCATGATAACCGGTCCGGTGACTATGGGAGGAAGAAGGGTGTGGAGAATATCACTTCCCTGAAAATAGATGAAGACACTGAGAAGCAGATAAAAAACGCCGGCTGCCATAAGACCGCACATGGTACCTGCAATTCCCCAAGTCTGAACACCATAGATGATAGGGGCGATAAAGGCAAAAGATGAAGCAAGAAAGATAGGAACCTTGCCCTTGGTGACAATTTGGAAGAGGAGGGTACCGGCACCGGCCGTGAATAAGGCAACATTAGGGTTTAGCCCGGTAAGCAGAGGAACAAGAACCAAGGCTCCCAGTGCTACAAAAAGCATTTGAACACCAAGAATAATATCTTTGGCATTGAGCTTATAGTCCGTTTCGTATTGAGGCGTCTCCATTATCTTTTTCCTTCTCCTTTATTTGGTACCGAAGAGTTTGTCACCAGCGTCTCCAAGACCAGGCAGGATGTAGCCGTTTTCATTGAGCCGTTCATCAAGGGCAGCAGTATAGATGTCCACATCAGGATGTCGGTTGGTAACTTTCTCGATACCTTCTGGGGCAGAGACAAGGAAAAGACCCTTGATGGATTTGCAGCCTGCCGCTTTGAGCAGATCGATGGTGGCATTCAGGGTACCGCCGGTGGCCAACATGGGATCCAGGATCATTGCCGTGCGTTGTTCAATGTTTTTGGCGAGTTTGACATAATACTGTACAGGCTGCATGGTAGTCTCGTCACGATAAAAACCTACAATAGAGACTTTGGCTGAAGGGATCAGGTCAAAAACACCGTCCATCATCCCCAGCCCTGCACGAAGAATGGGGACAAAGGTGACCTTTTTCCCCATGATAGTATCAACCACCACCGGACCGGACCATGCCTCGATGGTTTTTTTTTCTGTCGGCAGGTCTTTGGTAGCTTCATAGGTGAGAAGCCGGGCGATTTCGCAGGCAAGTGCACGAAAATCTTTAGTGGAAATGTTTTTTTCCCGCAAGAGTCCAATTTTGTGGCGAATGAGCGGATGGTCAACAATATGGACTGTCATGAGTACCCCTTTTTGTGTTTATACATAGTAGGTTAAATGGATTTTCTAGTGTTACATACAAAAAAACCTTATGGAACTCAATGAATGGTTGAACAAATATTGCTGAAAATACGGAAACAATCTGGTATCATAATATTTATGGTGTGAAAATGAGTGTATCACTGCTCGGTGAGTTTTCTGAAGATAATTATATTCTACAGTTCTTACCGGAAGAGGTGAATAAAAAAGAACGTAACAGGTATTGTTTTGGAAAAAGAAGCTTTTGTAACTATCAGAAAGAAAATGAGTAGAACTCAAAAACAACTGGCAGAGTTGTTGGGGGTATCTTTGAAAGCAATTCATAGCTATGAGCAGGGGTGGCGAAAGATCCCGCTGCACATAGAGCGTCAGCTATGGTTTCTTATCTATCAGAAGAAGAAAAATGGTCAAAATCCGGATCCATGTTGGGAAAGAAAATCTTGTGAGATGAAAGAAGGATGCCCGGCCTGGGAATTCAAGTGTGGCGATATGTGTTGGTTCGTTTGTGGAACTAAATGCGATTGTACCAAAGAATTTGATGTCAGGGACAAAATGCTTATTTGCCGGTCCTGTAACATTCTTAAACAGCTGTTAAAGTAAAAGAATTAGTCGGGCTGTCTGGTCAAGGACAGGTGACTCATTTATCTTCTGTTTCTAACAGAAGAGATATAACGCAAAAAAGCCCCGTACAGTTTCTACTGTACGGGGCTTTTTATATAAAGAAATCGGCGGCGTCCTACTCTCCCACATAGTCACCCATGCAGTACCATCGGCGCAGAAGAGCTTAACTTCCGTG
>JAHJNL010000021.1 GCA_018820855.1 Pseudomonadota bacterium
ATGACCGGGACAGTCCACATGGGCGTAGTGACGTTTTGTGGTCTCATATTCTACATGGGCAGTGGCGATGGTAATACCACGCTCTTTCTCTTCCGGGGCCTTGTCAATATTACTGAAATCAACAAATGACGCCTGTCCCTTGGTAGCAAGTACAGCGGTAATTGCAGCAGTCAGAGTAGTCTTACCATGATCAATATGACCTACGGTACCTACATTGACATGCGGTTTAGTCCTTTCAAATTTTGCTTTTGACATAGTCGTAGTCTCCCCTGGCCGTTAGTTTGCAATCTTCGTTAATGGTCGATGGAGCCCACGACCGGAGTTGAACCGGTGACCTCATCCTTACCAAGGATGCGCTCTACCAACTGAGCTACGTGGGCCTATTTTTAAAACAAAAAAAAAACAGATATTATGTGGAGCGGGAAACGAGACTCGAACTCGCAACCCTCAGCTTGGAAGGCTGATGCTCTACCAATTGAGCTATTCCCGCAACAATATCTGCAATAACTGAAAAAGAGTAAAGGTGGTGGAGGGGGGAGGATTCGAACCTCCGAAGTCTCTGACGACAGATTTACAGTCTGTTCCCTTTGGCCACTCGGGAACCCCTCCACTGATTACCAACAACTAAACCTTTAACTCCAAACAGTGCGATCTATAAATAACTTATTAAGTGCTTCAAGCATCTAGCATATGGAGCTGGCGATGGGATTTGAACCCGCAACCTGCTGATTACAAATCAGCTGCTCTGCCAATTGAGCTACGCCAGCATGCAAGCTGGGAGAATATACCCAATTCATCTTTGGATTACAATGTTTTTTTTACATCTAATTACTTTTTCCCTTCACAAAGGAACTGTCACAACAAACGATATAATTTAATTCTCTTTTTTTCCAGGTGCAGCTGAAACGTCTTACAAAAAAAAAGCTGTGCCCGAAGACACAGCCTTATTGCCTTTTAAGACAGTGATCTATTGATCCAGAGGATTCTTGGCAAAAGAGCTCTCTCTATACTTCTCAAAGCTATACGCAGTAGTACGATAAACAAGATGAGCGAATTTTGTATAAGGCATATACATAAAAAGCATCATGACTGCTACGAGATGGATATAATAAATAATGTATCCTGGTGCAGCAAGTCCTGCCCAGCGTAAAACTTCAGCAAGTAACCCACTCACACCGACTGCCATAATTTCCCAGATCAGGAACCAGTCATAAAATGTAGGAGTGACCCCACTGGCGGCTTCGGCCTTGGCACGGTTGAGCCAAAGAATACCGACACCAACGATCATGGCAACCGCTGACACATTGGCCAGGATTTTCACAGGATTCCACACAGACATTGGCCCGTGCAGACTTGGTATCCACAAGCCAAGAACATCATTGGCAAAGGCAGACCAAGCAGTAACAATCAAAAGACCGATGAAGGCAAGCATCAATGGAAGATGTCCTGTCACACGATCAATATTAGTTTTACACTCTTTAAAACGAGTGTGCAGTACAATTTCAATGATTGAAGGCCAAATGAACTGCTGAACCATTTGTACCAAAGATGGTTTGAAATTGGTGTTGACACCCTCATTTTCCGCCATTTTCTTCCACATGGTGGTTACACCCTTATAGCAGGAAACAACTGCCAGGCCAAATGCGCCAAGCATGAAGATATCTATAAAAGCGACATTCTTGGTCAACCAATGGAAATCCCAGTGACCGAAGAAATGCTGATATCCGTACTTAGCAAAATCATCAGCAGCAGGGATGGTCATTCCACCAGAAATCAACCAGAAAACGAAAATGATGACTGCAGGAATCGCAATCAGCATTGGCAGGCCCTTGGCACTCGATGCAAGTTTTGCAAGTCCGGTGGGCCAGCCATAAAAGGTGTACGCATATGAACGAATGGCGCCGAGCACATCACCAGGTTTGGCCCCACGCGGACAATATGCAGTACAGTCACCACACTGGTGGCAGAGAAACACATCAGGATCTGCAACAAGCTTATCCTTCAAGCCCCACTGCGACCAGATCATTTCTTTACGTGGAAAGGGTTTGGTGTCGGTTGAGAGCGGACAGACAACAGAACAGGTGGCACATTGATAACACCTTTTCATCGTGTCACCGCCCGCAGTTTTTAAGTACTTAATAAAATCAAGATCCGGCTGGACATTCATGGTTCTTCTCCTCCTGTTCTATTATCAAGGCTTTTCAAATTAGGTATAAAAGCGTTAGTCTTCAATTAAATAAAAAATGGTACTGGTGTTCTCACTTTTATGCAAGCAGAGTCACACCAGTACCTGATAAAAACAGAACTAGAAGCCCTTGAACGGATTCGCGCCGAGTTCTACGATTTCGTCGACAAAATCATTAATAAGATCAGGAATCTTATCGTAATCAGTGATAGCTACCTGTTCAGACCGTACACGCTCAGGCTCCAAGCCGAGGGTGGACAATGTGTCTCCGATATTTGCCATACGGGTATTGGCAATTTCTGAGCCCTTAACAAAATGGCACTGGTAGTCATCTCCATACTTACAGCCAAGAAGCATGGCGCCGTCCAGACCTGCAGACAAGGCATCACGAATCCAGGACATATTCACGGAACCAAGGCAGCGAACCGGAATAAAACGGATCATATGGTTCAGTTTATGTTTACGCATACCTGCCATGTCAAGCGCAGGATACGCGTCGTTCTCACAGGCAAAAATGAGGATGCGCAGCTTATCATCATCCTCCTCAGGAACTTCGATGGCTTTGATCATAGAGCCAATGAGATCAATGTTGTAGTCCTTGAAGCCAATGATACGCTCAGGACATGCACCCATACAGGTTCCGCAACGACGACAACGAGTCGGATTTGGCAACGGTGTGCCCTTCTCATCATCATCAAGAGCACCAAATGGACATTCCTCAGTGCAACGTTTACACTGGGTACATCTCTGCATGAAAAACTCAGGAAAGGTCTTATCGCCGGAACGGGGATGAACAGACACGCCACGATCAGCAGACTCGATACACTGAATGGCCTTAAGAGCCGCACCAGTGGCATCGTCCATGGTTTCCTGCATATTCATCGCCTTCCTTACACCACCGCAGGCATAAACGCCAGTACGACGGGTCTCGTAAGGGAAGCAGATGAAATGAGAATCAGCATAGCCGTCAAAAAGATCAAGATCAAGAAAAGCAGGTCCCTGACGATAAGCCAGGTTAATGGTATTCTCAAGTTTGGTTGTCGGTACCATACCAGCGGCAAGAACAATCAAATCCACATCAAGATCCAGATCCTCGCCAAGCAGAGTGTCTTTGGCATGAACAGTTCCACCTTCCACACCGGTAACAGTTGCCTTGGTCAGGAAAATGCCATCATCCTGCTGAATCCCTTTATAGAACAACTCCATGTGACCAGGGGTGCGCATGTGCTGATAGAGGATATAGGCCTTGGCATCAGCGTTGCTCTCACGGACATACTTAGCCTGCTTGAGGGCAACCATAGAAGTAACAGAGTTACAGTACGGGAAATCCTGGTCATTTTCCTCTCCACCAGGACTCATAACAAAGGCAACAGAATTAATACCGCCCAGCTTTCCGTTCTTAGCCATGGCCTCGAATTCAGCATTGGTTACAACCTTATCATTGGAACCATAGCCAAGATGTTCAAACTCTGAGACATCTGCAGGAACCCAGCCGGTAGCAAGAACAACAGCTCCGAAGGTATCTGCATCCGGATTTTCTTTGGCATAAGGTTTCAATCCGGCATTTGGATTTTCAATCGTTCCCTTATCGATCAAATCCTGCTGATCAACAGTAATCTTTTTAGGGGCAGTCCATTCAGATGTGGCGCCGGTTGCCTTGAGGGTAACCTTAAACGCCCCTGGAGCACCACCAATACGGGCAACTTCGGTTCCGGTCTTAACCGTGATATTTGCATCAGCTTCCACTGCAGCGACCATAGAGGCAATGGAACTCTCTTCAAGATCGGCATAGGGATACGAGGTAGGAAACTGTTTGGCCCAACCAAGTGCCTTACCACCTATCACATCGGCTTTCTCGATGATAGTTACCTTAGAACCGGCCTTGGAGGCCTCAATTGCTGCAGTAATACCTGCAATACCACCACCCATCACCAGGATTTCCTTGTTCATGGATTCCAGCTGAAAGGGTTCAGGCAATGCGGTTTTAGCAGCCCGGGTACAGGCCATACGGACATAGTCAGACGCTGTCTCCTGCAGCCACTCCTGATGTGACTCCTCCTGACCTTCTTCAGGAGAACCTGCTACCCAGATTACCTGTTCACGAAGGTTGGCGCGGACAGTGATGGTCTCATCACCGAAATCAAACTCTTTTGTCATAACACGTGGTGAGCAAGCACAGATATTAAAGGTATTTATACCCTCACTCTTCTGCTCACTCTCAAGGAATGCTCTTCCTTCAGTACCACAAAGACAAGCATGAGTCTTGCACTCCTGCGACATCTCACCGGTTACTACTGCGGAAAGCTCTTCAATATTGAGGGCTTCTCCAATGCCGCAACCAGTGCATATATAAGTACAAATTTTCTTATCCATTGATAATTACCTCCTGGAAACCTGAATTGCCTTCAAGGCAGCAGCTGTAGCTGACTGATTGCTAGTTACAACATCTGCGGCTCTGCATGCACAGCCTGCGGACAACACGCCACTCTCTGGATTCGAAATAACAAAGCCGCTCGGATCCATATCAAGTGCAACAGAAGCGGCCTCAACACCGAGGGAAGGCTGCATACCGGTTGCCAGTACTGCCATGTCAACGTTCTGTTTAATTTTCTCACCGGTAACAGCGTTTTCAGCAACAACAGTTACAGAACCGTCAGACTCGGGAATAATCTCGGCAACCTTGCCTTTGATGAAGGTAGAATTCACATCATTCATCAGTTTCTCACGAAACTTTTCATATTTTCCAGGCGTACGAAGATCGATATAGAATACATAGATCTTGGCCTCAGGATAACGCTCCCTGATATAGGTCATCTGTTTGAAAGTTGCCATACAACAGATGTATGAACAATACTCCAGATGATTCTCATCCCGGGATCCAGCACACTGAACAAAGGCAAATGACTGAGGTTCTTTGTTATCACCAGGACGGAGAATAGCTCCGTTAGTTGGTCCTCCGGGAGCAGCCATACGCTCAATCATCATATTGGTGACAATTGCTGGAGACTGGCCATATTTGAGATTGTCCATTTTGGTTGGATCATAAGGAGTCCAGCCAGTGGCCCAAATAATGGAAGCGACATTGATGGTCTTGGTTTCGGTCTGCATATCAAGATCTACTGCGTTGTATTTACATGCAGACTTGACAGCTGCCGCACCTTCTGCGGTAAGGCCGGCTTTGTTGATGACGTAACGACGAGGAAAAGCCATCTCATGGGGAAGATAAGCAGCTTTGGATTTATTCATCCCGAAATTGAACTCGTTATCAATCTGATCAGGACACGCTTCAGCGCAATCACCACACGCAGTACAATTGCTGTTCACATAGCGCGGAGCTGTCTCCAAGGTAACCTCGTAGTTGCCGGGTCCACCGGTAACGGCTTTAACAGTAGTCATGGTATATGTGCGGATACCACGATTATCCTTGATACGCTTGAAGTTGATTTCCAGTCCACAACTCGGGGGGCACAGCTTGGGGAAATACTGATTCAGCTGTGCGACACGGCCTCCAAAATAGGCATTTTTTTCGACCAAAAATACATCATTTCCGACTTCAGCGGCTTCGAGGGCTGCGGTGAGCCCGCTGATACCACCGCCTACGACCAAAATTGCACCAGAGGTGCCTTGCTCGTCAGTCATACCAACCTCCATTAGTACTCTTAATATTTACCTTTGAAGTTCCCGGGATTATCCTGCACAAGCGCAGGTATTAAAAGGGAACATCATTTCCAAACAACTAAACCCGAAGGTCTTTCACACATTGTAACTCAACAGAATTAAGGGGTAAACACATCCTCCTTCACTCTGGTCAGGTACAAGCAGTAGATAGTAAAAATCTCCAGGAATCCGAAGACTCCTGGAGATTCTTATTTCATGCGTATGGCTTACCCCGCTGATATAAAATAACTAGCCGGGATAAGTACCTTTACGAGATGATTTTCTTCAGATAACAAGATAATCATCTCTCAGGTACTAAACGCCTGGAGATTACAGCCAGGGGTCAGTCTCTACGATGTTGATGCACTCAACTTTCTCGCACAACCATTCCTTAGTATCGGGATTGAATGTGGAGTTAACAAAGCACTTCCAGTTTTCGTCATCACAGGTCGGGAAGTCAGATCTGTAGTAGAATCCTGGGTAACGGGATTCTTCACGGAACTGAATGTGACGGATATGCATCTCAACACACCAGATACGATGGTAATTTTCCCAAGCACGAAGAAGCTCATGCAGGTCGCCGGCAGCCATCTTCTCTGCATCTTCACGAAGAAGTTTGAGAAGATCCATGCAGATACCCAGGAGTTTACCAGAGGTCATGTAATAGGTCGCAACACCACCACCATACTCATCGGTGGCTTTCATGAGACGCATCATGATACCTGCAGGTTTGCAGTATGCAGGGTTAACGTTTGCAGCTGTACTGAGACCAACGTTCTCTTTATACAGTTTAACGGGTGCGTAAACTTCATCAGCCAATTCCTGAGCGGTTTGTTTCAACTCGGGCTTGAAATCAGCATTGTCACGGCAATATTTTACTAACTGCTTGGCAACAATCCGTCCCTCAGCATGAGCACCTGAAGAGAACTTATGACCGGAAGCACCAACACCATCACCAGCGGTGAAGAGACCATCAACGGTGGTCATACGGTTGTAACCCCATTTGTACTTATGGGCACGGGAATCATTGGCTACATCAGGTACCCAAGCTTCATTCGGACCAGAGGTCCAGATACCGCAACAACCGGAGTGAGAACCGAGGAGGTAGGGTTCGGTTGGCATAATCTCAGAACCTACTTTCTCAGGCTCAACATTGGCACCGGCCCAAAGACCAGCCTGTCCAACAGACATGTCAAGGAAGTCTTCCCAGGCCTCAGACTCGAGGTGTTTCCAGAATTTCTTCAGATCTTTATCATTCATACCAGCAGCTTTACGATCATCGAGGAAGGCATTCAGGGCAACATCGGTAGCCATGTAAATGGGTCCGCGACCTTCTTTCAGCTCGTTGATCATGAGATGGTTACGAAGACAGGTGGGAGTAACAGCAGATGCTCCGTAAGGCATGAACTTGGAAAGTTCATCTTTTACGGCAGCACTGTTTGCATAGAACTCACCAAGACCGTTCTGTACTTTGGCCTTAAAGAGAAGGAACCAAGCACCAACAGGACCGTATCCGTCTTTAAAACGGGCAGGGGTGAAACGATTTTCCATCATGGTCATGGTAGCACCGACCTGACCACACATGGTGTAGGTGGAACCAGCATTCCATACGGGATACCATGCACGACCTTTACCCTCACCGGTAGACCGGGGACGGAAGATGTTAACAGCACCACCGCAAGCTACGAGAGCAGCTTTACAACGGAAGACATGAACTTTATTTTCACGGGTAGAGAAACCAACTGCACCAGCAATCTGGTTTGCTTTGTTTTTGTCAAGCAGCATCTTAACGATAAAGATACGCTCAAGGCAATTCTCTTCGCCCAAAGCAGCTTTAGCAGGCTCAGCCACGATACACTTGTAGGACTCACCGTTGATCATGATCTGCCATTTACCGGTACGTACAGGGGTTCCACCCTCACGCAGAGTCGGAGCAGGCTTAGAACCGTCAAGATTCTCGCCATCAGCATCTTTCTTCCAAACGGGCAGGCCCCACTCTTCGAACAATTTAACAGACTCATCAACGTGACGACCACAATCGTAAATGAGATCCTCACGAACAACGCCCATCAGGTCATTACGAACCATCTTCACGTAGTTCTCGATGGGGTTCTCACCAATGTAGGTGTTGATAGCAGAGAGACCCTGAGCAACAGCACCGGAACGCTCCATGGAAGCTTTGTCGCAGAGGACAATCTTCAGGTCATCGGAAGCCCATTTTTTGATCTCGAAAGCGGTACCGCAAGCAGCCATACCACCACCAACGATGAGAACATCCACATCGTGCTCTACGACCTCGGGATTGACAACGGCATCGATTTCGCCATTGGGTTTATTTGGTAATGCCATATTCAAATCTCCTTATAGATTTAAAATATTTTAAAAATAATTCAATTGACTCTTCTCATCAATGTGAGGGGAGAATTATTTAGGGGTCGGCAGAGCGGTCTCAAGAAGCAGACACTCATCATCCAGATTTGCACCTTTCTGGCCAGGATAAGCGTTAGCAGCACCCTCAGCAGTTGTACGAACCGGGAACTTGAAGCGCTTCATGTTACCGTTACGGAACTTAACAGTCCACATAATGGAATCGGCACTACGCATTGGGTGAACCTGTCCGCCCATGGGAACGAAGTCATCGTAGCCACGAACAAAAATAGCACCCTGGGGACAAATTTTAACACAAGAGTAACACTCCCAGCAAGCATCAGGCTCCTGGTTGTAGGCCTTCATCTCTTCTTTGTTAAGTACCATCAGGTCGTTGGGACAGATGTACATACATGCAGTCTTGTCTCCACCCTTGCAACCGTCGCACTTGGAAGGATCTACATAACTTGGCATTAAACTACCTCCTCAGTTTTTTTTTTACTTTTGCGACCCGGAACATACCGGGCCAACTATACCGCTAATTAAAGGAACAGTTAAAAAAAGTCCGGCTTTTTATGCACCATTCCAACTTCACACAAAATACAACACTTTTAGTAAGTTAAGATCCTATTATAAAAGGGGCTTACTAAATGAACCATCACTCATTTTTACAAGTTTAATCTTATAGTTTGTTGCCGAATAATTGTCAAGAAAATTCCTTCAGCTATCACCTGCTTACTCACTCATAACTGGTACGGGTCAGGACCTCTCGCGGCTTAGCTCCGTCAGGCGGTCCAACCACACCCTCTTTTTCCATCATTTCGATCATCCTGGCTGCCCTGTTGTACCCCACCCGCAGACGTCTCTGGACCATGGAAATTGATGCCTGGCCGGACTCACAGACAATCGCCACCGCCTCATCATAACGTTCGTCATGTTCATCAGTCTCCCCATTTCCCCCATTATTTTCCTCCTCTTCCACTGCAGCCGTTACCGACTCATCGTAAGAGGCATTGCCCTGTTCTTTCAGAAAAGTAATGAGTCGTTCGGTCTCTGCCTCGGAGATATAAGCGCCGTGAATCCGCTGCAGGCTTGAAGAACCGTTGGCCAGGTAGAGCATGTCGCCAGCGCCAAGAAGATGTTCGGCCCCGGATGTATCAAGAATGGTTCTGGAGTCAATCTTTGATGACACTTTAAAGGATATTCTGGTCGGAAAATTGGCTTTAATCAAACCGGTAAGCACATCAACTGATGGTCGCTGCGTTGCCAGGATAAGATGCATTCCTGCAGCTCTTGCCATCTGGGCAAGACGGGCTATGGAGGCCTCCACATCCTTGGAAGCCACCATCATCAAGTCAGCAAGTTCATCAACGATGATTACTATATATGGAAGCTTTTCCTCACACGCCTCGTTATATGAGTCAAAGCTCTTTACTTTCTGCTCTTCCATGAGCCTGTAACGTCGTTCCATCTCGCGAACCGCCCACATCAGTGCCCGGGACGCAAGCTTGGGTTCGACCACCACGGGATGCAGGAGGTGTGGAATTCCCTCATATCCTGAAAGCTCAATCCGTTTCGGATCTATCATCAACAAACGCACCTCTTCAGGTGTGGCATTGAACAGCAAAGAGGCGATGATAGTGTTTATGGCCACGCTCTTTCCAGCCCCTGTGGCTCCAGCTATAAGAAGATGTGGCATTTTCGCAAGGTTGGCAAAGGCCGGACAGCCCACCACATCGAGTCCCAGAGCAATATCCAGCTTATGCTTACTCTCACGATAGAGTTCAGAGGATAGCAGTTCACGGATATAGACAACAGAGCGGTCATGATTGGGAATCTCGATCCCGAGTGCAGCTTTTCCGGGAACCGACCCTACCACACGTACAGACTGGGCCTTGAGCCCAAGGGCAAGGTCATCTGCCAGGGCCACAATCTTATTAATTTTCACTCCGGCTGCCGGAGCGTATTCATAGGTGGTTACCACCGGACCGGGTGAAATACCGACGACCTTTCCAGACACTCCAAAATTTTTGAGTTTTTGCTCAAGCTGCTTGGAAACCTGATAGTACACTTCCTTATCTACCGTCCCCTGCTCATGTACATTTTTGTCAAGAAGACTGATGGGTGGTATTCTCCAAACGCCCCTGGCGACGGGCTGAGCAGCAAATTCATCATCCACATCATCGCTCTTCGCAGCCTGAGGCAGTTCCTTAACCACTGGTACCGACAATGACGGACCTGCCTGATGAGAGATCACCAACCTGCTTTTGTCCACGGAAGGTACTTCCTTTCTTACTTTTTCCTGTACTTCCTTTTTCAGCTCTTTGCGCAAGGCCCTTTTCTCATTTCCAGAAACCAGGATATTTTTCAAGCCTGCAGCTATCCGTTTAACCATTCGCCAGAGAAAGGCACCAAGTTGATAGGGAGAAAACTGGGTTGAAAGCATAAGCGAGACGACAAAGAGCAGGAGTAGAAAAAGCACTGTGCCGGGGCCACCCACAACAGACCTCATAAGCGTAAAGACCGTCTTACCGAGGAAGCCACCGCTCTCAATAGAGGCAAAATCTCTTAAAGAAAGTGAAGAGAGAAGTGCACAGGCAGCAATGACAGAACCGGTAAGTCCAGCAGTGATCTGTGGCAGGCGCTCAAATGACATTCTGGGGCTGAAGAAAAGAAAGGAAAGAAGCATAAGCAGAGAAGCAAGAAGATAGGCTCCCCAACCGGTAAATCCCATCAACACCTGGGCCACGAGTTTCCCTAGCTCTCCACCCCAGTTACCGCCACCTGCCAGGGTTGCGGAAACAAGGCTGATAAAGAGAAACAGGGAAAGAAAAATCCCCATTACTGCTGTTGCCTCTTGTCTCAGGCCGGGCCGAGTTGTCTTGCTGACTTGTGCCATGATCGTATCACTGCGCCTTTGTTTTGAAGAAATTAAAAGGAAGAGTACAAGCAGATATCAAGGGGGAAAAACTGATTTTTCCCTAGTGATATTATAAGCAGTTGATCTAATCAGATTTGTCAAAAAAATCAAGGCGACAAGAAAAAAACAGGGGAAGGAAGGGTTGATCAAAGAGTGGCAAAAGTTCCACTCCTTAGAGAAAAAAAAGCCCTAGGCCAGTGTGTAAATCAGCGCACTGATTTACACTGATTTCCAGCTAAGAACATTGAACTTTGCTGCGCCAAACACAGCCCGGGCCCGGCAAAGTTGTATTTTGACGGTACGCCATGCGCACCAGAGAAGAATAAGCTTGACGGCAATCAACTCTTATCAAGCGAGTCCTTGATACTATCAAGAACACCGTTGACAAAAGCAGGAGAATCGTGGGTGCCGAATCGTTTGGCAATCTCGACAGCCTCATTGATCGCCACCTCAGAGGGCACGTCATCTTGAAATATCATTTCATAGACAGCAATCCGCAGAATATTTCTGTCGGTCACATCGATCCGCTCCAACCTCCAATTACTGGCATGCTTGCGAATTGACTCATCTACATTTGACCGTTGCCTGCTGATCCCTTCCAGAAGTGACAAAGCATAAGGACGTGCCTTTTTCTGGATATCATACAGGGAGCAGAAATCAGCGAACCGCTGCTCTGCCTTGGCCTCCTGGCCGGAGTCAAGCCCAAGAAAATCATCTTGAAAAAGAAACTGCAGAACAGCTTCACGAGCATTTCGACGCACACCCATACGACAGAACCACCACTAAAAAAAAGAAATCACAGAGAGAGCCCCTGTTGGACTAAAAAATCCAACAGGCAGGCCCTTCCCCCTTTACTGAAAATTGGTTACGAGATTGGCCATCTCAATAGCAGCAACAGCAACTTCCGCGCCTTTATTGCCAGCCTTTGTTCCGGATCGCTCAATGGCCTGCTCGATGGTTTCCGTGGTCAACACCCCAAAGAGAACCGGAACACCGGTGTCAAGGCTGACCTGGGCAGAGCCTTTAGAAACCTCATTCACCACCACATCAAAATGGGGAGTGGCACCACGAATGACCACTCCGAGACAGATGATTGCGTCATACTTCTGGGCGGCAGTCATCTTTTTGGCAATCAGGGGAATCTCAAAAGCCCCAGGAACCCTGACGACGTCAATGTCACTGTCTGTGGCACCGGAACGGACAAGAGTGTCGATAGCTCCCTCAAGAAGTTTCTCAGAGATAAAGGAGTTGAAACGAGCCACCACAATTCCAAACTTCTTCCCGTCAGCCTTCAGGTTTCCTTCAATATAATTTGCCATACCTTTCACTTTCCTTTTACACGTGTTCTTTATAAGGTTAATAACCCGGTAAACTTTCCAGCAGGGAACTTATTCGTCATCCACTTCAATCAGGTGTCCCATGCGATCACGCTTACACTGGAGATAGCCTTTGTTCTCTTCCCCAGCCGCCATCTCTATAGGATAACGAGCAACCACTTCAATCCCATAACCTTCCAGCCCTATTATTTTCTTAGGGTTATTGGTCAGCAGCCCCATTTTCCGGACACCAAGGTCACGCAGGATCTGAGCCCCGATACCATAATCGCGGAGATCTGCCTTAAATCCAAGTTTATGATTAGCCTCTACGGTATCCATTCCCCCATCCTGCAGGGTATAAGCCTTGAGTTTATTAACCAGGCCGATCCCTCGCCCTTCCTGACGCATATAGAGAAGAACCCCGGCGCCCTCCTGGTCGATCATGCGCATGGCAGCATGGAGCTGTTTACCACAGTCACAGCGTGCAGAGCCAAAGACATCTCCGGTTAAACACTCGGAATGGACTCTGACCAAGATCTTTTTCTCAGAATCAATTTCGCCTTTAACCAAGGCAAGATGTTCAAAACTATCCACATCATTGGTGTATACAATTGCCTTAAACTCGCCGGCATGATCGGTTGGGATCCTTGCCTCAGCTGCTCGATGGACCAAGATGTCTTCGCGCAGACGATGAGCAACAAGATCAGCAATGGTACAGATTTTCAGATCATGCTCAGCCGCGAATTTTTCGAGATCGGGCATCCTGGCCATGGTCCCGTCCTCTTTCATGATCTCACAGATGACACCTGCTGTGGTCAATCCGGCAAGACGAGCAAGATCGACAGAACCTTCGGTCTGCCCTAAACGGACAAGGACCCCGCCCTCACGGGCACGAAGAGGAAAGATGTGACCGGGGCTGATAATATCACCGGGCTTAGCGTCCGGTGCAACAGCGGCCTCAATAGTACGAGCCCGATCTGCTGCCGATATTCCGGTTGAGACACCTGTTGTGGCCTCAATACTGATAGTGAAGCCGGTTCCATAGGGTGACTGATTGTTGGAGACCATCATGGGCAACTCCAGCTTATCAACGAGATCCGGACTGAGGGTCAGACAGATCAGGCCCCGACCATATCGGGCCATAAAATTGATCGCTTCAGGTGTGACGGCAGAAGCTGCCATACAGAGATCGCCTTCATTTTCACGATCCTCATCATCCACCAGAATGACCATCTTTCCGGCTCTAATGTCTTCTACAACTTCCTCAATTGAGCTAACTGCCATAATATCCAACCTATTTATATAATATTACTACTTAAAATAATAAACAATCAATTCAGAAAAAACCATTTTCAGCAAGAAAAGCAGAATTTATGCCCTTTTCCTTGATGTCCACTTTATCATCAGAACCTTTACGTAAGAGAAGCCTTTCCACGTATTTTCCTATTATGTCTACTTCAACATTTACCTGAGCACCCCGTTTCAAGAGGCCCAGGGTGGTTACCTGCAGGGTATGGGGAATAATGGAGACCGCAAAGGTCTCGTCACCACAACTGTTCACCGTAAGGCTCACTCCGTCAATGGTAACTGACCCTTTTTCAGCCACATAACAACTGAGCGCCGCTGGGAAAGAAAAAGAAAAGAGGGTATAATCCCCTTTGGACTGGCGTTCCCGCACGCTTGCCACACAGTCCACGTGTCCGGAAACAATATGGCCACCCAATCTGTCGGTGAGCTGCAGAGCTCTCTCCATATTCACCTTCCCCCCAACACTGAGCTTACCCAGGGTCGTCCGGGAGAGACTCTCGGGAGAGACATCCACAGTAAACGTTCTCCCCTGGATATTGTAGGCGGTAAGACAGACACCATTAACTGCTATGGATTCCCCTTCCGCAGGATCAGTCAGATCAAACCCGGCTTCCAGATCAAAGGCGAGTCCGCCACCCGCGCCACGTTTGGCCAATAATCTGCCAGTGCCTGCTACTATTCCTGTAAACATCGTCTTCGGCCGCGTCCTTTTCAGGAAGCTTCCAGCTCTTTTGCCTTGTTCAGAAAAGATTCGGCAATATTTTTATGGTTATAGTTGGCATGAATGGAGGCAATGGTGCGAAAGGCATCTGCTGCTTTTTTCTTCTCCCCCTGATCCAGGTAGATTTCCACCATACTTTCCATGGTCTCAACCGTACCCTGCGGATTGTTGTTCAGATGATAGGTCTCCAGCATATCAAGACAGCTCTGCAGCGCCATTTTGTGATCCCCTAGTCCCCGATAAACGGCCACCAGCTGTTTGGAGAGAGCCAACAGACTCATGGGATCATCAAAACGATCACAGATCTCCCA
Organism: Pseudomonadota bacterium; assembly: GCA_018820855.1. Taxonomy (GTDB): domain Bacteria; phylum Desulfobacterota; class Desulfobulbia; order Desulfobulbales; family Desulfocapsaceae; genus Desulfocapsa. The sequence continues at coordinate 14,786 of JAHJNL010000021.1, forward strand.
TGTTCGCTGATAGTACTGCAAGGCTTTTTCAAATTCACCTTTTTCCAGACAGACATTCCCCAATTGATTGGAGGCATTGGCGATCCCGTCCTGATTGTTTTTCTCTTCAAAGCCACGCAGGGCATTATGAAAGGCTATTGCTGCCTGAGAAAGCTCATTCTTCTGCAGAAATTCTTTACCGTCATCGTATTCTGCCTGAATCGGGTCACTGGAACGCTCTTTTTCTTTTTTCTTACCAGCCTGCCGTATATCATTCATGGGTTGAATATTACTAATCATTTTTATTCTCTCCTTCACATACCTTGCTGAGCTGGATAAGACCCTTTACAGTTCCGATCCACCCCTGAATTATTCAAGCTCTTCACATCTTTTCTATTTATGTGCAGGTGTTTCACACAGAGGGACGAATCTGTTCGAGCGCCACTTTCACCAGGTCGGAGACTTTATATTCTTGCGATGTCCCCTCTTCCCAGATTTTCAATGTTGCGTCATCGTCACTGAGTTCCATGAGCTGCATAGTTACTTCTGTTGCCCTGATTCGGCCCAGCAGTTGAACGACCAGACCGCGCATTGCCGGATCCGGATGCTTCAGGAAATGAAACAGGTTGAAAAAAGTAGTTTCCCGAATCAGGTCCGGTCTCTTTTCTGCAATCTTAGAAAGAGCCCATACCACCTGTACCTGGGTGGAAGCATCTCCCATATAATTGAGAAGGTGCCGGGTAAAAGCCCCAAATATGTCTGGTCTTCCGGCAATGATCTCTCCAAGGGTCTCCACCATACCCCAGGGGGTTGCAGCAGAATCGGAACAGGCCTCAAAGAGGCGATGCATGAGCTCGGAAACCTGGCCAGGAGCCTTGCTCGCCACCCGTGAACAGACCTGACCGATAATCCACGCCGTCTCCCAGCGATGGGCCTCATCAACATCGTACAGGAGTCGCTGCATGAAACGCAGGGTCTTCTTGTTATCAAAACAGAGCGCCACCAAGGTGTCTATATCACCTTTTTCTCTCGCCTCTGTAACTATCTTCTTGGTGGCCTTAACCTTTACCCTGTTTGGATCAAGTTTCGGTTCCGGGGCCACTGCCGAAGATATTTCCCCGGAGGCGGCCACAGGTAGTACGCTCCCACGGGCCACGACGTCTTTTTTTTCTCTTACCCGTTTGGATATAGCTGCGGCTTCGGTATGCAGACGGACAAAATAAAGGATACCACGAACCGGACGGCCATCAATATTGCCGGTATTAACGACCTGATGGGTGACCTCGTCATAATCTTCCACCCTGCCTGTCAGGTAATCATCTTCCGGCATCAGGTCCCAGGCTAAATCCCAATTATCGTCACAGGCGAAGACCAGTGTCTCCACCATTGCCGCGCCGATATTATGGCCGGTAGGATCGCAGGTATAGACAGCACCACATTGGCAACGACCTACCGGAAACTCATCCATTTTCCGTTTAATGGCGTCGCTGGCCCGGCCTACCTTCTGCCCACAGAAGGGGCACCAGGGGGCCGTGGTTATTTTTTGCTTTTTCATTATAGTTCAATCTTCTTTCAAGACAACCACGAGCCAACCCCTTACGGGCACCGTCAGCTCAGTTTTTCTTCAAGCCCTGCGGCAAAATTAGGGTCAACAGAGTAGCCCAATTCCTTGGCTTTTTCCATGTGTATTTTTGCCGTGGCATAGTCCCCGCTAAAATAGAGGGCAACTGCCAGGTTGTTCTGGGCCAAAGCTGAATCCGGTTCAAGTTCGGTTGCCCTGCGTGCGGCCTTCAGGGCTCTCTCGTCCTCACCTTTCATAGTCAGAACAGAGGTAAGATTCATCCACACAGTGGCAAGCCTGGGATCATACTGGATGGCCTTGTCATAGGCAGCTATGGCCTTGTCCATTTCATTACGCTGCTGCCAGATCAGTCCCAGATTTGCATACGCCTGGGCTGAGGTATCCGGTTGCACCTGGATTGCCAGTTCGTTGAGTTCCTGGGCCCTGTCCAGATTTCCCATACCAAAAAAGATAGCCCCCAGATTGATCATGGGTTGGTTGGCCTGATCATCAATGACAATGCAACGTTCCAGAGCCTCAATGGCATCATTGATCCTTCCGGCCTTCATGTATACCAGCCCCAAGTGATGAAAGGCCACCACATTGTCCGGATTGTTCTTACATTTTTTTTCCATCTCAGCGATAACCTTTGGTAGATCTTCGCTCAGATTCTCTATATTCTGTTCAGACATAACTCCCCTCTATTTTATCTAAGTTTTCAGTTTTAATTGTTAAGTTTTAAGTAATAGAAATATTTAGCACTTAAAGCTTAACAATTAAAACTTAAAACACCTCCACTCTTCCGCCTTCAGAGCGACTACATTATAGACACCTTCAGCTGACATGCAAGCAGAAAATCCTAGGAAGAGGTTACCGGCCCCTTACCCTGACAAACTATCACAAATCCCTTTGCCAAAGCAGGCAAGATACAACTCAGCGATTGAACCATTCTTCACAGGAAAGTGTCAGCTCTTTTTGCTGCTGGTTCAGGACCTCTCTTGCCTGACTCACATCTCGGGCAATCTGAGCTGCTAACGCCTGTATCCCGGAAAACTTCTGCTCACTGCGTAAAAATTTCAACAAATTGACCTTGATCGGCTTTCCGTAAATATCCTGATCAAAATCAAAAATATGCGTCTCAGCCACCAAGCGTTCTTCACCAAACGTGGGATTAACTCCAATATTGAGGACCCCCCCGTAACATTTGCCATCACAGATGACCTGGCAGACATACACGCCCATCTTCGGGATCAGATCTTCAGGGTCCATATGCAGATTGGCAGTAGGAAAGCCAATCTCCCTTCCACCGCGCTGCTGACCATGCTGCACCTCACCGCGAATTTGATAATTACGTCCCAGCAATGTTCTGGCATCTGCCATTTTACCCTCTGCCACCAACTCCCGAACCTTGGTGGAACTGGCCAGCATCTCATTTTCATAATGGGCCTCAACCACACTCACTGAAAACCCCTTTTCCTTCCCCTGTTCTTTGAGAAAATCAATATTTCCGGCCCGCCCTTTGCCAAAGGCATAATCATATCCCACCACCAACTCTTTTACGCCAATGATCCTACAGAGGATATCATCAACAAAATGGACAGCACTAATCCCTGCAAATTTCATGGAAAAAGGTATAATAACAAGGACATCGATGCCTGCATGCTCAATAAGTTCTATCTTCTGCTCACAGGTTGAGATCAGCTTGATTCCCTGAGGCCGCAGAACCTGAAGGGGATGAGGATCGAAAGTAACGGCGACACTGGTTCCTTTGCTCTGATAACTGCGCTGAACGACCTCCCCGAAAAGGAGCTGATGCCCAAGATGGACCCCGTCAAAGTTACCGATAGTTACACAGGCATGGGGAAAGGGCTCCTGGATCAGATTCAGATCTCTATATATTTTCATTTTCTTTTTCAAAAGTCTTTTTTTTTGCAACTGCCTTGAAGAAAGTCTTGACAAAAACCTTCAGGACAAGCATATTGACCAGCGTTATGCCGAAGTGGCGGAATTGGTAGACGCGCTAGGTTCAGGGTCTAGTGGGCGCACGCTCGTGGAAGTTCGAGTCTTCTCTTCGGCACCAAATCGAATAAGGGGTTGTAAGCTTTCAGGCTGCAACCCCTTTTCTTTTGTCTTCTCTTCTCACGATGTATCTCCTTTTGTTGGGGGAGTATCCTCCTGTCACTGCCCGTATAGCATGAAACCAAGCTTCCCGCAATCCCGGGAAACAGCTTTAAGCTTTTTCCTGCCGCTTCTCTCCTGTCTGCCCGGAACAGGAGTGGTAAAAGTGCCCGCCCCCTCATCCTGGTTCGTAGAGACCTGCTCACAGAAAGAATGCTTCGTGCAAATTCCAAAGTAAAGCAGCGGATCCTTCCTGTTCCCACTACTCCTTCCTCTTTGAGACAGTTTTAAAAACCTGCAGACCCGAATCTTCAAGGGAGTCACGGTATCTGATAAATGGCGAGCAGAAATCAGTCAGGGACCAATTGCCAAACTGACGGAGAGTGACTATGACTTAAGCTATGTTACCTTTTGATGCGAATCTCCCCATGCGTCCTCCTTCCACAGAAGAGATGCACAAGACCGTTCACAGTGAAACAGTTCTTGAGACGGATGAAGAGCAGGTTGCCTTTGCCTGCTCCCTGGTACTGTCTTCCGCAGGAATCAGTCATCGCCTCTCCCAAACACCTGATGCCCTGATTCTCAGGGTGACTGCAGACGATGTCCAGAAGGCACAAGGCCAGATCCAGGCCTATTTTCATGAGAACAAAAACTGGCCACCAAAGCCTGTTGATTCCCACAGCAGTTTCACCCCCCTGCTTCAGCCGCCAACCTTACTTCTCATCGGAGGACTGTCCCTGTTTTACTCGGTTACCGGTCCCTGGACCGACCATTCTTTCTGGTTTACCAGGGGCGCAGGAGATGCCGAGGCCATCCTGGCCAATGGCGAATGGTATAGACTTATCACCGCCCTCAGCCTCCATGCCGACCCCACACACCTCCTGGGCAACTGCCTGCTCGGCGGATTCCTTTTCCATTTTTTCTGCAGGCTCACCGGAAACGGTCTCGGACTGTTCAGCATGCTGCTGACCGCAACACTTGCCAACCTGATCAACGTAGTCCTGCATGGCACGGATCATCATTTTGTCGGCTTTTCCACTGCTGTCTTTTCCATCATCGGCATCCTTGCCATGCTCAGTCGTCAAGATCTAACACAGACAGGCTACCATCGGCTCATGCCCTTCATGGCCGGTGCAGCCCTTCTGGCAATGCTCGGTAGTTCCGGGCAACGAACAGACCTGGGTGCACATTTCTTTGGCCTTTGCTGCGGCCTGCTAACCGGATGGCTACTTTCAAGAGAACCACTGCTAACCCTCCGGCACTCCATGACATTTCAAACCATTCTTTTCTTTCTCTTTATGACAGGCATCCTCGTCGCCTGGAAAAGTGCTCTGCTCTAAAGAAAAATCACAATAAAACGTTGCGTTCACATCTAGAACAATTACTTTAGCAGGGACATTTATCAAAAATCTGAGTTTACTCCCTGTCAGTAAACAAGCAAGTAACAAACTCTACTTAGGAGAGACCTTTTATGTCTAATCAGGATCAACAACCGCCATGGGGACAGAAGAAAAAGCCCCAGACGCCTGAAGAGATGGTGGCCCAGCTCATCAAAAAACTTCAGGACTTCTTTTCCGACTCCTCGAAAAAGGATCCATCATCTGCCGGAGGAGGGCAAAGTTCACCGCCAGCCAGTCCCTTTGCCGCCATGGGCAAACTTGTAGCCATCGTTCTTGCGGTTCTGGTATTACAATCCCTCTACTCCTCTTTTTATAAGATATCTCCCAGTGAGGTAGGTGTAATCCTTCGCCTTGGTCAATACAACCGGACCTCGGCATCTGGACTACATTTCAAAATCCCCTATATCGATACCCTTTACAAAGTAAACGTTGAAGAGATCCGAAAAGAAGAATTCGGTTTTCGCAGCCGATATCCGGGGCAAAACACCACCTTCGATCGTCGTGGTTATGACATGGAATCCCTGATGCTCACTGCAGACAAAAATGTCATCAACGTGGCCTGGATCGTCCAGTATCGTGTCAAAGACCCACAGGCATTCCTCTTCAAGATAAAAGATGTGCGACAGGCCGTTCGTGACATCTCGGAGAGTGTTACCCGGCGAATCGTCGGTAACATGGACTTTGACTATGTTCTCAGCAACCGTGACCTCCTGGCTGCAAGTGTCAAACAGGAACTGCAGGATGAACTCAACAACCTTGATGCAGGAGTGGCCATTGGCACCGTCCAGTTTCAAGACATCAATCCACCAGATCAGGTCAAACCTGCTTTCAATGAGGTGAATGAAGCCGATCAGGATATGAAACGGCTGGTCAACGAGGCCGAAGAAACCTACAACAGGGTTATCCCCAAGGCCCGTGGTAGCGCCAAACAAATGCTCGAAGAGGCACACGGCTATGCAGTAGGAAGAGTCAACGATGCAAAAGGTGAGACCGATCGTTTCCGTGCCATATTCAAAGAGTACAAAAACTTTCCGGAAGTAACGAAAAAACGAATGTACCTGGAGACCATGCAGGAGATTATGCCCGGTGTAGAATCAATTTATGTCATGGATGAAAACCAGCAGACACCACTCCCCCTGCTCAACCTCTCCAAGGGCAACAGTTCTTCAGCTCCTTTTCCCCCCAGCAAACAGTGAGGAAACACGCATGAAACAAATAGTTCAATTTCTTTTGATCGGCCTGATTCTCCTAACTGTAACGGTGATCTATGACGGCTTTTTCACCCTGCGAGAAGATCAGCAGGCCATGATCACCCAGTTTGGGGCACCGGTGGGTCGGCCCAAGACCGATGCCGGCTTACACTTTAAGCTGCCTTTTGTCCAGCATGTAAACTTTTTTGACAAGCGTACTCAGATCTGGGATGGAGATCCAAACCAGATCCCCACCAATGACAAGACCTATGTCTATCTTGATGTGACAGCACGCTGGCGTATCACCGATGCCCTCAAATATATGCAGGCCGTCAAAACCGAGACCCGAGCCCAATCCATGCTTGACGACATCCTTGACGGTACCGTCCGCGACATGGTGAACAAAAACAATCTGATCGAGATTATTCGCAGCTCGGACTGGTCAACTGATACCATGTCCCTCACCACCACACATACCGGGGGAGCACCTCAGCGAGGCCGTGACGCCATTGCCGAGCAGATCCTGGAAGCAGCGGCCAAGGCCACGCCTCAGTATGGCATTGAGTTGCTTGATGTCATGTTTAAAAGGGTAAATTATATCGAATCGGTCCGCCTGAAGGTCTATGATCGAATGATCTCTGAACGAAAGCGTATTGCCGCGGAGAAGCGTTCCACAGGTGAAGGAAAAAAAGCTGAAATTCTCGGTAAGGTAGAAAGAGAACTCAAGGTTATACTCACTGAAGCCAACCGTGAAGCCTTAGGAATAAAAGGCGAAGCCGATGCCACTGCCACCAAGATTTACGGTGACGCCTATAGCCAGGATGCTGACTTTTATTCTTTTTATAAGACCCTGGAGAGCTATCCTAAAGTAATCGGAGCCAACACCTCCCTCGTTCTCTCCTCAGACTCAGATCTTTTTCAGTATCTGAAAAAGGTGGATGGTAAATAATTGGCTAGGGTTGGGTTCTCATTGGAGCCACTTGTCAAAAACCAAGGTACACTTTCAGTCATCTTAGCCATTAGATGACTGAAAGTGATCCCAAGCCAACACCCCAAAATTTGAGTTATTCTCAAGCAGCGTCCTACTCTGCAAGAAAGGAAGGACGCTGCTCTCTGGCATAGGGAATACGTCCCTTATCCTCCAACCGTCCTTCCAGCTCTTCCAGCATCTTCTCATCTTCCAGCTCTTCCACACCCAACTGTTCAAAGCGACAGTTACAGCGACTAAGCTGCCCGCCACACCAGGGACAGACCTCAACCGGACAGCCAAGGGTATGCAGGTTGCCGGATTCAACACCACAGGAGGGACAGATATCCTCGTCTACTCTTTCCAGGGCAATATACTCCCGGCAGTTATCCAAAGACTGATGCTCTCTGGCAAAGGCGTCCTGATGGGGATAGCCAAAAAAGGAAAGGACCTGAGGAGCAGAAAGCCCTTCCTCCCACTGGCCAATGAACAACCCTTCTTCATCGTTTGCCAGATAAAAGTAGTGATGCCTGTTGGTACTCAGCAGCAGTAAAAAGACCTGCTCTTTCCTCTCAAGTACTGAGATTTTCACCAGCGGTTCTTCCCTCGCCTCGGGCAGAGTACGATAATAATCCTGGATGACATCCAGAGCAAAAGAATCTTCATGGAAGCGCTGGAGAAAATCCAGTGCAAGATTCTGCTCAATTTCCCCGACTGCATAATTGATAAGCAGTTCAATCTCCTGGACCTGCCTTTGCAAAGCCTCTTTATTCAACATCAGCACCCTCCAATACGATCAGACTCAATACGCTGCTGCCAGCAGGCAGTCTCAGCGGCAATATTATCTGCCTGACTGATGGCCGTGACCACAGCAATTCTTCTTGCTCCTGCACTGAGTAAGCTATCAAGATGCTTAAACTTGATTCCTCCCATCACAGTAAAAGGCAGTGGACAGTGACGAGAAAAGAGAGGTATGACCTCTGCCCCGAGAAAATGATGCAGTCCTTCTTTTGTGCCTGTATGAAAGAGGGGACCTATATTGTAATAGGAGACAGCACTCTGCCCCTGCTTCACCTCTTTTCCCAGGACCTTCACCTGGTCTTCGGTGTTACAGGAAAATCCAATGAGAATATTGGGAGCCAGTTTCCTGATCTCAGCAGGAGGAATATCCTTCTGCCCAACGTGCATTCCATCCGCATCTGTCAGGAGAGCAATATCCAGGCGATCATTAAGAAAAAAGAGTGCGCCTGCCTCCCGGGTCTTTTCTCGGAAATAGCGGGCCTTTTCCAGCAACTCACGGTCAGAACTCTCCTTATCGCGTAACTGCACAATCCTCGCACCACCGGCCAGCACATTATCCAGCCACTCTCTATCACTGCGTCCGGCTGCCAGTCGTTCACAGCTAACCGGATAGACGGCAACCTCTTCCACAAACTGACGCAGCCGTTGTGAATACAACTGATTATCCGTAACACCTTGTATTATTGTCATAATAAAATATTTTTATTCCGGCCCGAAAGGTATCATGCAGGGCCTTGATTATAGGCATTAGCCCAAAATTTGCTTTTCCAGTGTAACTCTGTTATAATAGTTTTTCAGGAGTTCATTTTATACTGGTTCAGAAAAAGATTACGGCGTTTTTTTTATGCAGCTGCCATGTTTCCACAACAGATCTTCCAGCAACCGATTATTTGTTCACATACCGTTGCAAAGCACCTCATTTTCCCTTTCTCCTGTATCATCTCCTGTCTACCCGGCAAGAACCTACTGAAGAATAATACGCTCGACATGAGCACAAAAACATAGGTACACGATGTCAGAAAAACATGCAACATTGACCATTGAAGGCCAGACTTACCAACTTCCGATAATCAGAGGATCCGAAGGTGACAAGGCCGTAGACATTCGGACACTGCTCAAAGACACCGGATACATTACCCTGGATTCGGGGTACATGAATACCGGTTCCTGCAGTTCCTCCATCACCTTTCTTGACGGACAGAAAGGTATTCTGAACTACCGCGGATATGGCATTGAAGAGCTCGCCGAACGCTGTTCTTTTGTGGAAGTGGCCTACCTCCTTCTCATCGGTGAACTGCCCACCCGAGAAGAACTGAACAACTTCCGCTCACTCATGGCTGAGCATGCCCTGATCCACGAGGACATGATCCATTTCTTTGATCATTTCCCTCCCAATGCTCCCCCCATGTCTATCCTCTCTACCATGGTCAACTCCCTCTGTAACTATTATCCGGAATTGAACAGTAATTCTGATGAGGCCCTGCTCTCTATCGGCGCACGCCTCCTTTCAAAAATCAGGACCATTGCCGCCTTTTCCTACAAAAAATCTGTAGGCCATCCCCTGATATATCCCAGATATGACCTGTCCTACTGCGGAAATTTTGTCAACATGATGTTTGACAAACCGGTAAAGCCCTATGTTGTCCTGCCGGAAGTAGTGGCCACTCTCAACAAACTGCTTATCCTCCATGCCGATCATGAGCAGAACTGTTCAACCTCTACGGTTCGTCTGGTGGGCAGCGCAGGGGTGAACCTCTACGCCTCGATCTCTGCCGGTATCAGTGCCCTCTGGGGGCCGTTGCACGGTGGGGCCAACTCGGCGGTTGTCGAAATGCTCGAGGCAATCCACAGGGATAATAATGATTTTGGCAAATACATCAAAAAGGCCAAGGATCCCAATGACCCCTTCCGCCTCTCCGGCTTCGGTCACCGGGTCTACAAGACCTTCGATCCCAGAGCCAAAATCATCAAACGAGCCTGTGAGCAGACCCTAAAGGCCCTGAATGTTGACGATCCGCTGTTGGAGATCGCTGAGAAACTGGAAGAGATCGCCAGAAATGACGAGTACTTCATCAAACGTAACCTCTACCCCAACGTGGATTTTTACTCTGGTATCATCTACCGGGCCATGGGCATTCCCACTAACATGTTCACCGTTATGTTTGCCATGGGCAGGCTACCCGGCTGGATATCCCACTGGCAGGAGATGATGCATGACAAAAATGACCGGAAAATTGGGAGACCACGACAGATCTATACCGGTCCGGTAAAACGTGATTTTGTCCCTATTCACGAGCGAGTCTGAGTCCCCCCAAAAAATAACAAAAGGCCTGTACCTGTGTTCGGGTACAGGCCTTTTGTTATCAGGGAAACTAGCAAGTCAGAGTCCGGCAAACCCACTCTAAAGAAATCACACTTTGGCCAGGCTAGTACCCACCTCAAAGTTCACCACCAGAGGAACGTCGAGTTTCAGGGCATTTTCCATGGCACTCTTTACTACGTTCCTGGTGCGATCAAGTTCGGATTCCGGAAGTTCAAAAACCAGTTCATCGTGAATCTGCAAAAGCAGTCGGGCGCTTAGGCCCTCATCTTTCAAAACCGATACCACCTCGATCATGGCCAGCTTGATCACATCAGCGGCTGTACCCTGGATAGGTGTATTAATTGCCGTCCTTTCAGAGAACTCACGTCTGGTCTTATCCTTTGCCAGGATTTCAGGCAACAGTCTTCTGCGATTCAGGAGAGTGGTAACATAACCGTCAACACGTGCCTGCTCCACAATTTTCCCCATAAACACTTTAACCCCCCCATAGAGGCGGAAGTATTTATCGATAAAATCACTTGCCTCCTTTCGGGAAATTCCAAGCTGCCCCGAGAGTCCGAAGCTGCTCATCCCATACACAATGCCGAAGTTGATAGACTTGGCAACGCGGCGCATTTCCGAGGTCAGCAGCAGGGGTGAGACCCCGAAAAGCTCGGCCGCGGTCCTGGCGTGAATATCCTCACCACGGCGAAAGGCCTGTAACAGGGCAGGATCCTGGGAATAATGAGCCAGGACACGGAGATCTATCTGTGAATAGTCAGCAGAGAGAAAAACAAGCCCCTTCTCCGGGATAAAGGCCTGACGAATCCTGTTTCCCTCTACCGTACGAATGGGAATATTCTGCAGATTCGGATTACTGGAAGAGAGGCGACCAGTGGCGGTTACCGTCTGATTGAACGAGGTGTGTACCCTGCCGCTTACCGGATCGATCAGGGTTTTTAATTTTTTCACGTAGGTCGACAGCAACTTGGCCAGAGTTCGATAACGGATGATCTTTGCCGGGATTTCGTGTTTGAAAGCCAATTTCTCCAATACTTTAATATCAGTGGAATAACCACTCTTTGTCTTCCTCCCGTGCGGGAGCTGCAACTCCTCAAACAAAAGCTTTCCCATCTGTTTCGGCGACTGGATGTTGAAACTGTAGCCGGCCAGGGTATAGATCTCCTCTTCGAGACGGGAAAGCTCTTCCTGGAATTCTTCTGCCAGCTCATCCAGGATCTCGCCTGACACTACTATCCCTGCAAGTTCCATCTCGGCAAGGATGGGTATCAACGGGGTCTCCACCTTGAAGAAGAGCTCGCGTTGTTCAAGCTTCTCCAGTATCGGCTCATAGTTCTGCCAGAGGAGCAGAGCTCCGAACACATCTTCACAGCTGTAGTCCCGTGCCTCAGCAAGACCGACATAGGCAAAGCAGTCGTCCCGTTTCACATCCGCCACCACCTGCTTAAAAGGCGTGAGAAGATATCCTCGCTCCTGACAAAGGGTGTCAAGTTTCAGGGATCTCCTTTCGGGTTCCACCAGATACGCGGCGATCATGGAATCAAGAAGCGGTCCGTCCATGGTCAAATTACAGGAACTCCGCAGCACAGAGTAGTCATACTTGATGTTATGGCCAAGTTTCGGCAGCTCTTTTGCCTCCAGAAACGGCCTCAAGGACTCAAGCACCAGAGACAGATCCAATTGTCCTTCTGCCAGTTGCCCTTCCTCTGTTCGATGACCCACAGGAATGTACCAGGCAGCATCAAGATCCGTGCAGAGTGATATGCCCACAAGAGATGCCTTGGCTACATCGAGTGAGGTGGTCTCCGTATCGATCACCAACAGCGTTGCAGAGGAGAGATGGCCGACAAGGGACTGTAGTTCCTCACCACTTCTTACCAGCTGAAATCCTTCCTTGGGCACAGGGATCGTCTCTGAATTCACCTTCAGCATACTGGTGAATTCAAGGCGCCTGTAAAGATCCTGCAACATTTCCTCATCCGGCTGCACAACCTGATAGGCAGAAAGCTGATCCGGGATATCGGCATCATATTTGAGTCGTATCAGGTCCCGCGAAAGAAAAGCCGACTCCCGATTCTCATCAAGTCGCTCTTTGAGCTTTGACTTTTTCATGTCCGCCAGCTCTGCATATACTCCTTCCAGACTCCCGTACTGATTAATCAGCTTTTCCGCAGTCTTTGGCCCCACGCCGGGAACGCCCGGTACATTATCAGAGCTGTCTCCCATCAACGCATAACAGTCCAGAAGCTGCTCGGGTTTTACATGGTACTTTGCCTCTACAGCGGCAATATCCATGACCTTGTCCTTCATGGGATCCCACATCACCACCTGCTCATCGACCAGTTGCAGAAGATCCTTGTCACCGGATACCACAACCACCCGGAATCCCTGCTCACCAAGAACTCTGGCCGCAGAGGCAATAATATCATCCGCTTCAATACCCTGGATCTCAAAACTGGGGATATTCATGGCCTGCACCAGCTCCTTTATATACGGAATCTGCAGGACAAGATCTTCGGGCATGGAGGGACGATTGGCCTTGTAGTCGCCATAGAGTTCATGACGAAATACCGGTCCCCTGGCATCAAAAGCCACGGCGATATATTTTGGGTTCTTTTCCCGAAAAAGTCGGCGCAGGATATTTAGAAACCCGAAAATCGCATGGGTAGGTAAGCCCTGACTGTTGGAAAGCGGTACGACCGCATGATAGGCGCGATAGATATAGGCGCTTCCGTCAATAAGATATACTTCATGGGTCACAAGGCTTCCTCCGCTTAGCAGATGGCAAGCATCTGTTCAAGAGACTTTGCTGCAAGAGATGCAATCGCTGGTTCCACCGTAATCTGATTCTTCACCTTTCCGGCAGCCAGATTATCCAGGAGCCAGAGGAGATTGACAGGCTGATTGCAATCCATTGTCGTGCACTGGCAGGAAGTCGGGGCAAGCAGGTGAATCTCCTTGTCAGGGTGTTGACGTTTGAGGCGCTGTACCAGATTAATCTCTGTACCGATAGCCCACTTACTTCCTGCAGGAGATTTCGCCACTGCCGCAATAATGGCCTCGGTGGATCCATACTGATCGGCCATGCTCACCACGTCGTGACTGCATTCCGGATGGATGATCACCTGGATCTCAGGCTCGCGCAACCGCCATTGGCGTACATGGTCCGGCAGAAAACGCATATGGACTTCACAGTATCCGTCCCAGAGCACGATTTTTGCCTGCTGCAGTTGCTCCACACTATTGCCGCCAAGGCGTTCACCGCGACGCCAGAGAAGAACCTCTTGCTCCGAGACCCCCAGAGCCGATGCACAATTCCTTCCCAGATGCTCATCAGGAAAGAAAAAGACCTTCTTTCCCTTATTCAGGGCCCAGGCCAGTACCTTTTCACCGTTGGACGAGGTGCATACCGACCCTCCCCGTTCACCGACAAAGGCCTTGATGGCAGCAGAAGAATTCACATAGGTCACCGGAACCATATCTGTTTCTTCTTCCATAATGCCCACACTCAGCAGTTCTTTATAGGCCTGTTCAACAGCGCCAACTGTAGCCATATCTGCCATAGGACAACCGGCATGGAGATGCGGTAGGAGAACCTTCTGATGCTCACGGGCAAGGATATCAGCCGACTCTGCCATGAAATGAACGCCACAGAAAATCAGGAACTCACGATCACTGATGGCTGCAGCGTCTCGCGCAAGCTTTAGAGAATCGCCTGTGAGATCGGCAAACTGAAACATATCCTGGCTCTGATAATGATGACAGAGGATTAGTATGTTGTCGCGTAATTCATTTTTTCGCCTGGCAATTCGTTCCAGAATTTCCTCACGCTGGAGACTGTAATATGCAGCCCCGAGATCCTGTTGCTGTAAAAGCATCAATCGACTCCTTCTACTCTTTATCTTAGTTGTAAGAGGCTGTACATACACCCCGCGCTGGTCTTTCTTCTACCATTGACACAAGGTTATGGCAAGACCAGAAGCCTTTCCGTTGCGGTGGTTCAAAAAAGAAAAAGCCCTGTGCGAAACATATCGCACAGGGCTTTTTTATAAGATATTGTCAGTGCTGTTAACGTGCAACCCTAACCCATGATGCCTGCGGTCCCTTATCGCCCAGGCTCTCACCATACATAACCTCATCTCCTTCAGTCAGTTGATCAAGCGGAACATCTTTCAGGGCATTTTCGTGAAAGTAGACCTCTCGCTCATCCGGAGTCACAATAAATCCATAGGATTCATAAGGTGACAGTTTACGGATCACGCCATACTGCGCTCCCGCAATAGAAGAGGCATCAGCAGCTGCCGTTTCATTTTTGCGTTTCTTACGTAAAATCTCCTTCAACTGTTGAGACAAAACATCAAATGCTTCTACAAGCAGGGGACCGACATTCTCCCCTTTTTTGGCAACAACAACCGTATCCTGAGGGACAGAGGCTATCAGCTTCAACTCATACCCTCCTATCTTATGATGGGTTGTTGCCTCAATGGAGACGCGGAGATGGAGAACGAAATTGGCAAAATGACGGATGAGTCTTTCCCGCTCCTCATCGATCTTACTCTGCCACCCCTTTCGCAACTCAACATTCCGTGTTTCAACCTTTAAATCCATACGGTTCCTCCATGTAAGCTACCATGACAGCCGAAGCTATCATTTCCACCGCGTATCCGCAGATACACTCCCTGGCAAACCTCAACTATCAGATCACACTGGCTCATACGACTCTTACTGCCACACGTCACCACTCAGACAGAGAAAGCTTACCTTTCCTTTATTATATTCTTCTCACAGCGATAATCAAGTGCTGTTGTGTAATAAGGGTTCATTTTTGCTGCAAGGATACAGAGATCATTTTCCTTTCCGCGATTCACTCTTCCTGGTATATTAAAAATATTAACAAGCCATTTTCCCGATTAACAGCAGGTCGTGACTGCCTTTTTTCACAACCTGTCATGCCGCCCTCCGTGCCCACGGTACAACAGATGACTAAAGAACAGACAGGAGTTATTCTTCTCAACATGGGAGGGCCTGAAAAGCTCACCGATGTGCGTCCATTTCTGTATAATCTCTTTTCCGACCGGGAAATCATCCGTCTTGGTCCCTTTTTCATGCAAAAACCATTGGCTTGGCTCATATCCAGACGACGAGCCCCTAAGAGCATGCAGACCTATGAAAAAATCGGCGGAGGATCACCGCTTGCGGCCATCACCCATGAACAGGAACGGGCGCTGGAAAAGGTTTTACTGGCACACGGGGCCTATACTGTGGTTACTGCCATGCGTTACTGGAAGCCAGACAGTACGACAGCCCTGCAAAAACTTGCCGCCAAAGGAATCCGCAGGATTATTGGATTACCCCTCTATCCTCATTACTCATGTGCAACTACGGGCTCATCTGTAACTGCCCTACAACTTGCCATTAAACAATCCGGCACCCCTTTCACCCTCAAAGTCATCGAATCCTGGCCCACACAGCTCCAGTACATCACAGCCCTGGCCAACAAAATCCAAGAGGCAGCTGCTGTTTTTGCCCCTGAAACTCCTCAGGTGGTGTACAGCGCCCACAGCCTGCCTGTCTCTTTCATCAAAAATGGTGACCCTTACGTCGATCACATCAAGGCAAGTATCAACAGCATTGAGCAATTGACGAAACTCCCTGGCAAACTCTGTTTCCAGAGTCGCAGTGGTCCCGTGGAGTGGCTTTCTCCCTCCACCCCCGAGATGTTGGCACAACTTGCGGAACAGGGATGTAAAAATATCCTTATGGTTCCCATCAGTTTTGTCTCAGATCATGTAGAAACCCTGTACGAGATCAACATGCTTTATCGCCAGCAGGCACAAGAACTTGGCATGCGCCTTGAAGCTACCTCCTCACTCAACTGTGATCCACTTTTCATCGAAGGGTTAAAAGAACTTGTCCTCGCCGCAACACTATAACAAGACCCTCAGAAAACACGGCGAGCCGGAACCGACACTCTACCTGGCAAGGAGTGTGCTCAAAAGCCCGGTCCGCTTCTCTCTCCGTCTCTCCTATTGGAGCTCTACCGACAACTGCTTCCGCACCTGCGAACTCGCCGACCTTGGAATCTCGCCGGATAAATTCATCTGCTATGCCAATGACACCTCCTTTCACCTGAAAACAGACTTTGTCGACCATATTTCAAGTATCTGCGGTGGCGACAGAGAAAATGAACTGGAGCTTCTCTTCTGGCCCTTTGTCGAGCCCTCGGTCCAACAGAAGATGGATCATTTTTTTCACCGAGGCGCAGAACAGGTCAAATTCCAACCGGGGAACAAGCTCCTCTCTTTTGATGGCCGTCCACCTCACTTCTTTGACCAGCGCCGCCTCCATTTTCTCCGCTTTGGCGCAACTGATCAGGGCAAAGTCTTTCGCATGCCTCCCCGGCTCCTGGCAAAGCTCCTAAACAGATCGCGGGATGAACTGGAACAGTACTTTCTGGAGGAGGAGGGTCGGCTCCGGGAACATGAATTAAAATCCTATCTTTATGCGGCCCTCAACCTGCAACACCACTTCAGTGAGACCTATGCCAGAAGTTTTCCTCAGGCCCTGTCCCCTGAAAAGATCGATGAATTCTTCCTCTTAGAACTCTGCCGGCTCAACGACGACCACGATTTCTGGCAGGAACGAACAGACTACAGCGGCCTCTCTATCTATCTTATTCGTTATCTGATCCTCTTTTTTGACTCGAGCTTCCCTCGCCAGAGCAGAGGATTCGAGCAGGCCAGGGAATTCATAAACGGGCACCGGGAATTTCGCTGGCCCGAGAGAAAGAACAAGGTAAGCACAGATGAGATCAGCTCCATCTTTGAGGAATCGGCAGAAACCCTGCGCCAGGCCGACAAAAAGGAACTCAGCAAACTTTTCCGTAACAAAGCCAAAGCCCTGCACCCGGATACAGGTGGCGATCACGAAAAATTTGTCCGGCTCATTGAGGCCTATGAAGAATTACTGCGGGGGAAGAAGTAGAGTCTGGGTTCTGACTTGGGGGAGACTGATGAAGGTCGGGTAGTCAGACAGGAGAGCGTAGCCCCGGCATCAAATTTTGAATAACAAAATCAGAGGAAACAATCTGCCTGTTCCTGTGCATCCGCTAGCGGACGTTCGTCGTCAACAGTCGCAAATCCGGACTTCTCAAAAAAAAACAACTGCGCCTCTCGGATCGCCTTAGCCCTTGCTCACCTTGTCCATGCCCAAACCAGTCTGAAACCGACGCATCCGCACATTCATGAGAATACCCAATGCCAGCAAGGTGGTCAGCAGGGAAGAACCGCCGTAACTGACTAAGGGTAAAGGTATACCCACCACGGGCAGGAAACCCAAAATCATAAGGAGATTGATCACTGCCTGCCAGAAGATCAGCATAACCACACCAAAAGCAAGAAAGACACCAAATCGGTCACGGGCAGTCATGGCTGCATACAACCCCCAGAGCAGCATGGAAAAATAGACACCGAGGAAAAAGAGACTCCCGAAAAATCCCCATTCTTCTCCCCAGACCGAGAAAGCAAAATCTGTATGTCGCTCCGGCAGAAAATGTAAATGGCCCTGTGTACCCTCCAGGTAGCCTTTGCCAAAATGTCCACCACTGCCAACTGCGATCTTTGACTGCAGGATCTGATACCCTTGCCCCATGGGATCTTTTCCCGGATTGAGAAGGGTCTCAATCCGCAGTTTTTGATAGGGCTTCAGCAGGTAAAACCAGGCAAAGACTGCGGCCCCGCCACCGAGAAGAATACCGGCCAGGTAGGCCTGCAGACGCAGTCTGGCAAAAACCGTCATGGTAACAAAAATGATCACCAGCATCAGTGCAGTGCCCAGATCCGGCTGCTTCAGAATCAGAAGGAAAGGAATTATGGTCAACAGAACCGGGGTCACCATATCCTTGAGACCATAGCCACCTTCCACCTCTTTGCGAGAATAATAACTGGCCAAGGAAACAACCAGCATCAATTTTGCCGGTTCCGAAGGCTGCAGCTGGAAGAAACCTAGATTTATCCAGCGCTGAGCCCCACCAGCACTATTCCCGGCAAAAAGAACCAGGATAAGAAAGATGATAATCAAGGCGTAGAAGGGATAATTCCAGAAGTGCAGCTCCTTGTAATCAAAACTTAATACAAAAAGAATACCTAACATACCCATAAGGAAAAGGTAGCACTGCTTGATATAGGGAGGCATCCCCCATAAAACAGGAGGATAGGAAGCGCTATACAGATTCAACAAGGCCATTATACTGATTGCAATCAGAAAGAAAAACAGGATCCAGTCAAAATTATGGAAACATCGCCTATCTACACGGAGCATTGGTCCCTCTTTTGGAGAGTCAGGCAGTCAGCTGACAAATCTTTACTTCTCTTATCATTCCCCATTATTCTTCCCGGCCTCTTCTTCGCCCGACACGAGCCGATCTGAAAAATATTTTTCCAATACTGCCCTGGCCACGGATCCGGCCGCAGATCCTCCGTGCAGACCATGCTCCACCAGCACCGTAAGAGCAATCTCAGGATCCTCAGCCGGCGCATAACAGGTAAACCAGGCATGGTCGCGGTATTTATAAGGAATATCTTCCTCTTTTAAATGCTTATACTGGGCCAGACGTACAACCTGGGCAGTTCCTGTTTTTCCTCCGATGCTTAGACCCTCTATACGTACCGTTCTGGCAGTTCCCCGCTTTCCCTGAACAACTTCCACCATCCCTTGCTGTATTTCAGCCAGATGACCATTTTCGCCTTTCAATTCATCTACCACCACCGGTTCAAACTGTTGCAGAACCTTTCCATCCGGATCAGTTACCGTTTCAATAACCTGCGGTAGATACTGTTTTCCTCCGTTGGCAATAGTTGCTGTCATCAGACAGACCTGAAGAGGAGTCACCAGGTTAAATCCCTGGCCAATCGCAGTGGAAAGCGTCTCTCCGTCCTGCCACTTGCGCCCCTGTTTTTTCATTTTCCATTCCTTGGTCGGCGCAAGACCCTCTTTTTCATGTTCCAGTTCAATCCCGGATTTATGACCTAATCCGAATTTATTGGCGTATTCCGCCAGCCTGTCTACCCCTACACGCAGGCCTACCTGATAAAAATAGACATCACAGGATTCAGACAAGGCCCGTTTCAGGTTTACTGCCCCATGCCCGCCGCGCTTCCAGCAGTGGTAACGCCTGTTGCCGAAAGAATAATGGCCAGGACAGTAGAGGACGGTATCCCGATCAATGACACCGGTTGCCAGACCTGCCATAGCAGTGACCATTTTATAGGTCGAGCCAGGAGGATACATGGCCTGCACAACCTTGTTGATTAACGGATGCTTATCGTTATTCAGCAGTGCATTCCAGTTTTCATGAGAAATTCCTCCCACAAACTGCTTCAAGGGGAGTACAGGATTAGAAGCCAGGACCAGCATTCGCCCTGTTTTTACCTCCATCGCCACCACGGCACCCGCCTTCTCTTCATCAGCCATCAAGTCTTCAGCCACCTTCTGCAGTTCGGCATCAAGCGTCAGCTGAATGTCATTCCCGGGTAGGGGCTCCACATCTTTGAGCAGCTGCTGCTCAAAACCCATGGCATTGACCTCTGTATAACTGGTTCCTTTTTCACCACGCAGATCTTTTTCTCGTAATCTCTCAAGCCCCATCTTACCGATAAGATCTCCCCCCTGATAAATAGCGGCATCACGGGATTCCAATTCATTACGACTGATTTCACCAAGATAACCGATGACATGAGCAGCAAGATCTCCATAGTGATAGACCCGGGAAGGGGTAGTCTCAATACGGATGCCGGGGAATTCCTGGTTATGGTTCTCGACATAGGCCAAAATTTCCCAATCAACATCTTCAAGCAGACGGATGGGAATATGACGCGGTCTGTTGCCAGCCTCACGGATTTTCTCCCATAACAGGGAGATGTCCACATCCAGAACTGATGAAAGCTTCTTCAGCAGATTGTCGACATCGTTTGAATCTTCCCGCACAAGAACCACGTTAAAGGAAGGACGATTGGTCACCAGTTCCCGGCCTGCACGATCCAGAATCGATCCCCGAGGAGCAACAATATCACTCATCCGCACCCTGTTATTATCAGCACGGTTTTTATATTCTTCTCCCTTGTGAATCTGGAGGAACCAGAGTCTGGCAAAGATAATCAGAACAAAACAGAGAACGAGAGCTCCTGCCAGGGCAAGCCTGCGTTTCAGCAAATCCAAGGCAGCATCATCGTGCTCATTAATTTCTTCAAGATTCTTATATCCCGACCACTTCATGCCTGCCTCTTTAGCGAAACCGATTTCCGGTACGACGTTTCATGGACCTTACAGCCAAGTGCCGGTGTGATATTTTTTCGTACAACCAGTTTAAAAAGACAAAACAGGGGAGAGATGCCACAAACAGGATAATAGTCTCCTGCAAGACTCGTGACCAGGACCAGGGAGGAAGAGCACCAGGCTGTGCCATAGAAAAAAAGAGATAGAAAAGACACTGAACTACAAAATAACTGACACCGACCAAGGGAATCTGACAAGCCGTATCCTTAACCGGGCTATTCTGGCTGAGAAATTTTACGATGGCAAAAAGCAGGAGCGAAAGCAGAAGATAGGTGCCGAGAAAGACACCTGAAGCCACATCCATCAGCCATCCAAGAAGGAAAGCAAGAAGCAGCCCGCGAAACCAGTTAAACTTATATGCCACAAAAACCAGCAAGATAAATACCAGATCGGGACGGCCAAGCCAGTGGGGGAAAAATTGCAGGAAGGTAGTCTCAGCTATGATCAAAAAAACGCCCAGCAGAATAAAACTTGCTGTCACCATATGCCTTACTCTCCTTGGGAAACAGAAGATCGGCTCATTTCATCGATAATCAACTGTTCTTCAGACAAATTAATAAAAAGCGATTCTAAACGAGCAAAATCAACTGCAGGTTTCACTTCAATTTCGAGAAACATCCCACGACGATTGGAATGAACACGCGAAACAGTACCAAGGGTAATTCCAGAAGGGAAAACTCCACCAATGCCAGCGGTGACAATACTGTCTCCGACACTAACATCAGCGTTTTTGAGGACATAATGCAGGACATACCCCTCTTCTCCGGCACCCTTGAGAATCCCTCGCACCCTGCTTTTCTGCACAATGGCATCAATGGCACTACTGGGTGCGTTGGCAAGAAGGATCTTGGAATAATTGCTCGCCACCTGGACTACCTGGCCAACAACCCCTCGGGAAGTACGTGCCACCATTCCTACCACAACACCGTCATTGCTTCCTCGATCAACTATCAGAGTCTGAAACCAAAAAGACGGATCTTTACCGACAACCCGAGCCATGAGTGCCGGAAAATTTTCCCGCTTTTTAAATTCCAACTCACTCTGGAGATACCTATTCAACGAATAGGCTTCCCGGTATTCATCAAGCAGAGCATGATATGTGTCAAGCTCCAGTCTCAGTTGCTCATTTTCTTCCTGAACCTTCCATAGAGCAATATACTTATCTTTAAAACGAGCCCCACTCAGGGAAAGCTGAGTGAAGAAGCTCTGTGCTGGTCCCAGGGCCTCGAGGCTCAGTTGATGAAAAACGCCAAAGCGTCCTCCGATCGTGGAACCCAGTAAAATCAGGACAAGGATGACAAAAAGAAAAAAGAGCAGGAAAAGGCGAAAAAACACAAAACCTTGAGTTTTTTTCCTGTCGCTAGTTTTATTTCTCACTATCTGACTCTCATCGATCACTGCAATTAAGCCGCTCTTATATAAATACTCAGAGGAAGAACAGGTTACTCTCTTTTTTCTGTACAGTGAATTAGGATTTGTGGCACTTACTCGATGGTTACTTCTCTGAGGATATCCAGATTATCAAGAGCCGCTCCAGAACCGAGTACCACCGAAGATAATGGATCGTCGGCCACAATAATCGGCATTCCAGTCTCTTCCTTAAGATGGCGATCAAGATTCTTGAGCAAGGCACCACCACCGGTCAAAACAATGCCCTGGTCAACGATATCGGCAGCTAACTCGGGAGGGGTCATCTCAAGAGCCACGCGTACAGCCTCTACAATGACATCCACCTGCTCCTGGATGGCCGACTGGATCTCATCGGCGGAAATGGTCAGGGCCTTTGGAACTCCGGAAACAAGATCACGTCCTTTGATGTCCATGGTTTCATAGGGCTTTTCCGGTATGACATTGCCAATAGTGGTTTTGATGCGTTCAGCGGTACGCTCGCCGATAGCCAGATTATGTTTACGTTTGATGTACTGGAGGATAGCTTCATCCATCTTATCTCCCGCCACTCGCACAGACTTGGCATAAACAATACCGGCCAGAGAAATGACTGCAACCTCAGTGGTACCACCGCCTATATCAATAATCATGTTGGCAGTAGGCTCTGTAATGGGGAGGCCGGCACCGATGGCTGCGGCCATTGGTTCTTCAATAAGATAGACTTCTCGAGCTCCGGCAGACTCGGCCGACTCCCTGACTGCTCGCTTTTCGACCTGAGTGATTCCCGAGGGCACGGAAATAATAATCCGGGGATGAACCAGTGTACGCCTGTTATGTACCTTATTGATGAAGTAACGAAGCATCGCCTCTGTCACTTCAAAATCGGCAATAACCCCCTCCCTCATCGGACGGATAGCCCTGATGTTCCCTGGGGTCTTTCCCAGCATCTCTTTAGCCTCCTGACCAACCGCAAGCACCTTATACCCCCTGGCATCCTGACGAACGGCAACCACTGAAGGCTCGCGCAGGACGATCCCCTTACCTTTGACATAGAGCACGGTATTTGCAGTTCCAAGATCAATTGCAAGGTCATTGGACAACCAGCCAAACAAAAAATTGAATGGTGAAAACATGAATAGTATCCTTTTATCTTAAACGCGAAAGCGTTTGGCAGTGAATAGTAAGAAACATGAGGGATTCAACTCAGGAAAGAATACACAAGCATTTCCATCCCCTGAACAAAAGCAACAAAGCCGACACTCGACAGGTGTCGGCCCAAACCTCTTTGCACCATTTGTATACTAAACTTTCAATTTTACCAAAACTCTTCAGTATTATCAAGGAATATGGACTCCCCTCTCTGCACAAACGAATGAAAAAAGTTGACACGTCCCTATAATCTTGGTAAAGAGGCTCAAATATTAATATACCTGATGAAACAACTGGGGGTGTAGCTCAGCTGGGAGAGCGCATGACTGGCAGTCATGAGGTCTGGGGTTCGATCCCCCACATCTCCACCAGATAAAAAAAAAGGATGTAACAGTAGTAACTGTTACATCCTTTTTTTTTATCAACATCGATTTAATTGTCCCCATGACACAACTTATTTCCCAACCCGTTGCAGGTCTTTTTCAAAACCACGTGTTTCTTCTTCTCGACTGTGACAATGCCCACTGTAACCATATTGAACCATAATCTGGAAATCTCCAGCCAGCCTACGTTTAGCCTGTTGAACAATTTCCTGATCAACGATGCACCAATCCATGGGAGCTGTGGCGGCCATGCCAATTGCGGATGTTGCAGGATCAGGATTCTGGAAGGGCCAGAGGGAATGACCAAAGCCAATGAACGGGAAATGCAAAAACTTGGAGAAAAACTTCTGGCCGCAGGCTGGCGACTTTCCTGTCAGGCTCACAGCCTGCGAGATATCGTTATTCACATGCCCACCGGCAATGAATTAGACAGAGACTGCTCAAAGCTATAGCATAAGAGCACACCAACCCTATCGTTACTACTCAAAACGTCCTTTCTCCACTGCCCCTCGCACCGAAATGGCATAGGGATGATGCTTGCGAAGAAAAATGGGCATATTGTTACGCGCATTGCGAGCCGCGGCCATTGATGGATAGAGTCCATAAAATACCAGCACAACAGGCGGGTCTGACGGTCGTTTTAAGACAACCAGCTTCTCTACGACCTCCCTGTACTCCTCCTGAGAGATAATTCGTTTCAGATTATCTTCTGCCTGATCAGAAGTCAGGACCATCAGTTGTATTGTAAATTGATCATCCATTGCACCTGCCTGCCACTCCTCTCCGGCTCCGATCAAACTCACAAGAACTGGCTGTCCTTCTGTTACTGAAACCTGTTCTTTTTCTAATGGAATCTGCTTTGCCTGCACGGCAACGATTTTTTTTGTGCCCCCTCTCGGCAGCACCTTCCCATGTGCTAATAATTCAGGAACGGCTGGTTCAGTGATGACACTCTCCACAATTTCAACCGGCGTAATTTCTACCGGAGTACGCTGAGAAGGAGTAAGCTCCGCTTCCGGTTCTTTCTCCGCTTTTTCTTCAGGAGCAGGCGAAGTCGGCTCAATTGCCTGCACTGGCTGGACAGAGACCAGACCCGGCTCTGCAGTGTCAACGGGGGAAGGCAGAGGAAGTGAATCTTCAGTCACTGTTATTCTATCAACAGTGGGAGCATCCACCTTTACCTCCACGGGAGCTATGGTCATTGCTGGCGCTTGCATCGCCTCAGATGGTGATACAAGCGGTGGTTTTTTCGACTCACGCCTCGCAGGAACTTCAGCCTGAGCTACCGGTTCCTTTTCTTTGACTGATTCTGAGAGTACAACACTCTTCTCCACAGACTGTTGTTGTACTCTCTTCGCGACATCCTTATCGTCATCTCCTCTAAAAAGAAAGATGAGGAGCAAAAGAAACAGTACCCCCCCAGCTGCAATCATATGTTTTTGCGTAAACGGCAATCGTTGCAGAATCCCGGGAGATGACGGAACCATCTCATCAAGAGAACAGGAGTCTTTGACATGATCCAACAAAACCATAAATGACGTGTCGGCGTTAGAAGACTTAAGCGATTCCTCAGCAAGGATATTGATCATTCGCAAATTCCCTCTAGCCATGGAGGCAATCTTGTCTGCGGCCTCCCTGGTAAACACCTCCCGCTGTTCATTACCTTCCTGGGCCTGCATACA
Organism: Pseudomonadota bacterium; assembly: GCA_018820855.1. Lineage (GTDB taxonomy): Bacteria > Desulfobacterota > Desulfobulbia > Desulfobulbales > Desulfocapsaceae > Desulfocapsa. The sequence continues at coordinate 40,060 of JAHJNL010000021.1, forward strand.
GAAATTCAGATACCTCCAGGTATCATCTTCATCAAGTGGCGAGAGGAAAAATTGTTTTTCGCTGATCTGTCCGAAATTACAGAGATCCAATTGTTCCAGATTGTTGCGCAGACTTGCTCTCCCGGAAAACAGCACCTGCAAGCCTCCTCCCTCTCTGTTGACATCATCCAGAATTTTACGGATGCGTTCCAGGGTGGCGAGGTACATCTTTTCCGCCTCATCACAGATAATGAGAAGCGACTCTCCCTGCTGACGCAATGATGCCATCAATTCGAGAAAAATCTTTCTCGCATCGACCCTGTTCGCCTCAACAGGAAACTCCACCTTGCACTCCTGCGCTGCAATCCTGACAATATCCTCAAAGGATTCAACAAGCTGCGGAAGAAAAAGTATCCTGCCGGGAAAAGCCCACTCCTCCTGCAGCATTTTACAGAGCATGGTTTTCCCGCTACCCTCTTCACCAATCAAGGTGATAAGATCCACTTCCTCCAGAAAGGCAGCTTTCAGGTCATCACAGACAGCTCCTCGTCCGCCACCGGAAAAAAACAATGAGGTATTACAATCTTCCTGAAACGGGGTAGTCCCCTCTATCTTTTGTTCAGTTTGCATAATAAATAAAATATAAATCGTCGATCAAGGCCCATCTCCTTTCAGAAAGACTGCGGCTGTCTCCTCTTCCTAACGTTAAAAATATATCACAGAAAGAGAGAAAACACTGTATCATTGACATGTGCATTCCTTTCCATAGAGTAAAAAGAAAGGAGTTGCTAGTATTTTAATAGCTTCTTCCATAGAAATGTATACAGAACAGCTCAGCTGTTCAAGGAAATTATAGTTGATGTTTGATCCGTTGCTTATTGGCATCATTTTTCTTCTGGCCGGTTTTATCCAGGGCATGACCGGTTTTGGCTCTGCCCTGGTGGCTATCCCGCTACTCAGCCTTTTTCTTGATATCAAGAGTGCAGTACCTCTGTGCATGCTCAACAGTCTGGTCATCACTACCTTTCTTTCTTTGAAAATGCGCAAACACCTGGACAGAAAAAAACTTATTCCTCTCTGCCTGGCAGCCGTTCCCGGAATTATAATCGGCTCAACTCTGCTCAAGCTCGTCAGCTCCACAGTCATTCGAATAAGTATGGGAATCCTGATCGTTGCCTATTCACTCTACAGTTTGTTCAGCACCCCCAAGCCCAGAAAACTGCACAAAGCCTGGTCCTATGTCGCCGGATTCTCAAGCGGTGCCATAGGGGCCGCCTTCAGTGCCGGAGGGCCTCCGACCATCATCTACACGACGCTTAACGGCTGGAACAAAGATGAAATCAAGGCAACACTGAGCGGTTTTTTTCTTTTTAACGCCTACCTGACAGCTTCAGTCCATGCTGTGAGCGGACTTACCACCCTTGAAGTTTTTTCATTTTTTATGGTCTCTGCCCCTTTTGTGTTGTTAGGTACAGTAATCGGCTCAATATGTTATGGTCGAATTCCCCACAATCTTTATTTACAGCTGATATTTACCTTTCTTGTACTCATGGGTATTATGATGATCATCACCTAACACAATATCAAGTAATTGTTCTAATCAACGAGGAAAAAATGAACGGAGCTGAGCTGCTGGTCCAATGCCTTGAAAATGAAGGCGTCAACATGATCTTTGGTATCCCCGGAGAAGAAAACCTGGTCTTTCTCGAGGCCCTGCGTTCCTCCTCCATTCGCCTGGTTCTCACCCGACACGAGCAGGCTGCCGGTTTTATGGCTGCAACCTATGGAAGACTCACCGGCAAGCCAGGGGTTTGCCTGGCGACCTTGGGACCTGGGGCTACAAACTTTGTTACAGCAGTCGCCTATGCCCTGCTCGGCGGCATACCCGTGGTCTTTATCACAGGCCAGAAACCCATAAAAAAAAGCAAACAGGGGCGATTTCAGATTCTCGATGTGGTCCGGATGATGGCACCGCTCACCAAGTTCACAAAACAAATTGTCAATGCCGGCAACATCCCACCACTGATACGGGATATTTTCCGGGTGGCAATGGATGAAAAGCCGGGACCGGTGCACATTGAACTACCGGAAGATATTGCTGCAGAAGAGGTAGACAAAGTTCCCTTTGCCTGCCACTCTCTCCTTCGCCCCCTGGCTGCACCGACCTCCATTTCCAAGGCCGCAGCCAAAATTAGAGAGGCCAGGTTTCCTCTCCTTCTCCTTGGTGCAGCAGCCAAGCGGCCCCACATCTGCGCCGCTGCCAGAGAACTGGTCGAGGCCACCGGCATCTATTTTTTTACCACCCAGATGGGAAAAGGGGTTATCGACGAACACTCGCCCCGCTGCCTCGGAACTGCAGCCCTGTCTGACCATGACTATATCCACTGTGCCATAGATCATGCGGATGTCATCATTAACGTGGGTTACGATGTGGTAGAGAAGCCTCCGTTTTTCATGAACCAGGGGAAAATGGAGGTCATTCATGTCAATTTCTCCCCTGCCGACATTGATGAAGTCTACTTCCCTCAGTACGAAGTTATCGGTGACATCAGTCACAGCCTGGATGCACTGCGCATGAATCTTATTGAATCGGAACAGACCGATAACGACTATTTCCATCGGATCCACCTGGAAATCAACACCCATGTCTTTCAAGATCAGGGACATGATTCCTTTCCCAACACCCCGCAACGTATTGTCAGTGACATCAGAAAGACCGTTGCCGACAGTTCCATCGTCTCGCTGGACAACGGCATGTACAAAATATGGTTTGCACGCAATTTCAAAGCAACCTCTCCACATTCTCTGCTTCTGGACAATGCTCTGGCCAGCATGGGGGCAGGTTTTCCGGCCGCGATTGCTGCCAAACTGGTCCACCCCGAAAAACAGGTGATTGCCGTTTGCGGTGATGGCGGTTTTATGATGAACTCCCAGGAAATGGAAACAGCAATCCGACTGGATCTGCACCTGGTTATCATCATTCTGCGAGATGACGGCTATGGAATGATCAAATGGAAACAGACAGGAATGGAGTTCCCTAACTTTGGCCTTGATTTTGGCAACCCTGATTTTATACAATACGCAGAGAGTTATGGAGCCAAAGGATATCGAATCACCGAAAACGGCACCCTTACCACCCTGTTGTCTCAGTGTCTTAACAGTCCTGGAGTCCATCTCATCGAAGTCCCGGTGGACTATTCCGAAAATGAAAAAGTGCTCCTGCGTGAACTGCAGAATAAAACGTGTCTTCTTTAACCTTGCTGCCGAACGGCCTGGTATTATTTTTCTGCCTTATTAACGGGACGGTATATTTGTCTGTTTTCATATGACTAGAGCGTTTTCCCATTATCGCCCTCTGGCAATTGCTATCTGGCTTCTGGCTGTTTCCTCCTCTCTTGCTTGGAACTCGGTAGATAATATCCGTGAACAAAACGCTATTGCCCTGGAAACGGCCAGGGCGTTTTTTGCGCAGATCATGGCCTCCAGGCGTTGGAATCTCATGTACGGAGGAGTCTATGTCTACACTACAGAACAAGCTCCTCTCAATCCATACCTCCCAAAAGATAAGCAGTCCATACGAGACGAAAACGGCCGCAGTCTTACTCTGATCACCCCCGCCTCTATGACCAAGCAAATTTCTGCAATTAATCAACCAGAAGGACAGATCCACTTTCACATCACCAGCCTTACACCTCTTGGAGAGGCAAACGCCCCCTACCCCTGGGAAATTCCGTGGCTGCAATCCTTTAAGCGGGGAGTCAAAGAACAGAGTAGTTTTATCAAAGAAAAAGAAGGCAAGATTTTCCGTTACATGGCACCTCTGACTTTCAACAAATCATGTCTTCCCTGTCATTCTGCTCTTGATCAACATGAAGGTTCCATTCGCGGGGCAATCTCTGTCAGCCTCCCCATACGCTTTAATAAATCACCTTGGCCGCTCATCATCAGTCACCTCTTTGTCGCACTCATCGGCATGGGAGGAATTTTCTTTTTTGGTGGTCGGCTTGCCCAAAGCCGAAGAAATATTCTGACTACGAACAGGCAGCTGCAACAGGAGGTCGAAGAACGCAAACAGACAGAAAAAGAGCTCCTTACCATCAAGGACAACCTGGAAACTCTCATCAACGACCGCACATCCGAACTCCGTCAGACCAATGAGACGTTGGATGCCAGGATCAAAGAGCAGCAGAGGATCGAGGCTTCGCTTGTAGCCATCAAGGAGGAATTTGTCCAGATATTCAACAGCGCTCCTGACGGCATGCATATAATCGATCGTCACTTTAATGTTATTCGGGCCAACAAAGCCTTTTGCCGGCTAACTGGAAAAAGTATCGAAGAAATACAGGGGCACAAATGTTATGAAGCACTCGCTGGCAAGCTCTGTCACACCCAGCAATGCCCTCTTACTGAGATCATGGGAGGTGCAGAAAGGGTCGAGGTTGAAGGCAGAAAAACATGTTATGACGGACAGAGTATCCCCTGTATTGTCACAGCGACTCCTTTTCGGGAACCGGGAGGGAATATCATCGGAATCATTGAGGTAACAAGGGATATCAGTAACTGGAAAGAGATAGAGGAATCTCTCTCTTCAACGGCTAAGCATCTGCAAGTCAGAAACCAGGAGCTTGAGGATTTCACCCATGTCATCTCTCACGATCTCCAAGAACCCTTAATGCTCATTAAGGCCTTTAGTGAAAGGATCCGCAACAAGTGTTCCACGGCCCTTCCGGAACAAGGAAAGACCTACCTGGAACGCATAGAAAGTTCGACCAGTCGCATGCAAAACCTCATCGACGGACTGCTCCTCTACTCCAGGGTCGACAGTAAAGCCAACCCCTTCGAATCACTGAATCTGAACACAATCATCAACTCAGTACTTGACGATCTTGCTCTCAGAATCGAAAAGAGCAAAGCAACTATCACCGTGGAAGACAATCTTGGCGCCATAGAAGCCGAACCGCTGCAGATGAGGCAGTTGTTTCAGAACATCATTGGTAACAGCCTTAAATATCATCACCAGGAGCGTAGTCCGGAAATTATAATTAAGCGCCTTCCCTTTCCCGATACATTAAACAATCAAAATTTTATCCGTATCAGTATCCGTGACAACGGGATTGGCTTTGACCCCAAATTCCAGGAACTCATTTTTGATATCTTCCAGCGTCTCCATACCCGGCAGCAATTCCAGGGAACCGGCATTGGACTCTCCATCTGTAAAAAGATTGTCGATCGACATCAGGGGACCATTACGGCAAAAGGTATTCCGGATAAGGGAGCAGAGTTCATAATCACCCTTCCTCCGGTTCAGAGAAATGCTCATCAAAAAGAACGCAGTCGTGACAACAGTCTGATCGACATTATTATGAATCGTCGCTAAATAATTGCCGCTTAAGCCTCAAATTGGGTATTTCTACCTATTGACCACTCCCTTTTAGAAAGGTATTATTGACTACAAGAAAATATGCTTTTATTCTATCAATCTAGAGGATTAATAGAATAAAAGCCGTTGTCGGCTCTTAACATAATCCCAGACAATTTATTTTCGCCTACAGAACGTAAAAACATTACATGTAAGTCACCAAATATCAGAGAGTTACCTATGTCCCACGCCATCCAGAAGGAACGACGACAATTTGTTCGCTATCGCCCTAAAGGTGGCACAATAGCAGTAAACAACCATGTCCTTGGCCCGGTTATCAATATCAGTATGGGTGGGTTATCTTTTCGCTATCTTGAAGGAGGTTCCACTGATTCACCCTCTGATTCCCTTGGTATCTTTCTCGGGTCAGATGATATTCTCATCGACCATATTGCCACCAAGATGATTTCGGACCAACTGATCGCTCAAGGTTCGGTTTTTTTAAAGACATCCACGCGCCAACGTTCCATTCAATTTCTCAATCTCAGTGAAAAACAACGCAAGAATCTGACAGAATTTATCAATAATAAAACTCAAGGGACTTACTGAAACCCTCGCCTCTTTATTTGTTCCACAATGTTCCTTTCCCACAGAAACTTCAGACAGACTGCCGGCAAAAAACCAGTCCACCTTTGACTTTCTTTTCTATCACAGCAGGAGAAACTGTCCCCCGCCCTCTTCGCATTTTTTTCTTCATGGAAAGCTGATTGACAAAGTCTATCTCTTCCCGGTAGAGTTGCCCATGCCTATTTTTCAACTCACCGATGCTCCTGTATTTCCTCATCCTTCACTGGCAGAGGATAACGGGCTCCTTGCCGTCGGAGGCGATCTCTCTGTGGAGAGATTGCTGGCAGCGTACTCCCAGGGGATTTTCCCCTGGTACTCAGAGGGAGAGCCACCCCTCTGGTGGTTCACTGACCCAAGACTGGTCATTTTTCCAGAGGAGTTCAAGGTATCGAAGCGGCTTGCACGAACGTTGCGCAACACAGATTTTCGTATCACATTTGATAAATCTTTCGACCGTGTCATCACCTCCTGCGCCAACATCAGAACAGAAAACGGAGAAGGGACATGGATCAGCAGGGATATGCAACAGGCTTACTGTCGTCTGCACCGTTCGGGATATGCGCACTCAGTGGAATGCTGGCAGAATGAGACATTGGCCGGTGGCCTGTACGGTGTACGTTTAGGAAAAGTCTTTTTTGGCGAATCCATGTTCACGAAAATAAGCAACGGGTCAAAAGCAGCACTCATTGCACTGGTAACTCACCTGCAGCAAGAAGGTGTTGCATTAATCGATTGTCAGATGACCACCAGTCATCTCATAACATTCGGAGCCCGCGAAATTTCCGGAGCTGAATTTCGCCGCTTGCTTCGAATCCACATAGATAAAGCTGCTCCTCAGGAAAACTGAAACAATGAAACAGACAAATACAGCTGAGCGATGTGACGGCTGCGGCAAGGTCACACAATTACAGGACACCCACGGCAACGAGTTTTGCAACGAGTGTCTCATGGTTGCCACTGTCATAAAGGAAAGACCTGAAACCATCAAACGGATCTGCACCCTTATCAAATCCGACTTTCAGCACAGCGAAAAAGACAGCAAAGAGTATCAGTCCCCCCCTCTTCTCGAACTCCCTGAAGTGCTTGATGCTGTCCGCTACCGGACACGAGACAGAGATTCGAATACCTGGTATGTCTCTATCAGTGAACTGGAGGGAAATCCTGTAGAGATTTTCGCCTCCACAGCATTTGACCGAGACGACCACCTCCAATCCCGCATCTCTAATCTCACGACCATCACCAGACTGACTTCCTTGATCCTTCGCCATGTCTTTCTCGGTGAAGTCCTCACGCTGGAAAAAACCATCAAACAGCTGCACAGAAGCTCTAGACAGAAAAACGATCTTCCGGACATGCTGACCAATGTTCTCAAGAGTTACAGCAGAGATATTGAAGAAAAGAAAGAGGAAAAACAGGTGTAGAAAAGTGCAGATACAAAACCTATGAATATAAAACCGGAGTGGTTAGTATTCAAAATCAAATTCATAAAGCAGACCGGATTTATCGAAGTGACGTAAGACCTTTTTCAAACTATAGAGGGTAGGAACCTGAAAACTCAACTCCCAGTCTGGATTGGGGGTCGGTACGTTGGATAAAACCATGAGATCAAGGATTCTCATCTCTTCTGGGGCCACTCCCGCCAACATCATAATCCGCTGCCGCGTTGTAGCCATAATTACAAGAGATTGGGGCTTCTCAACCCTTGTCTCGCGCAGTTTCCAACGCAGGTCAACAATATCCTCCCGCTGGAATCTAACCTTCTGTAGTTGCGGACAACCCTTGTTATGGAGAGAAAGGCCTCTTTCACTGAGGAGCGCAAACAGCCCTTTATCTGTGGGATTCGGCTTACAACAGGCTGAAATTTTAACAGCGACAGGATCAATTCTTGTCAGTTCCACCTTATTAAATGCTCCGGTGGGTTCAACAAGAGGCGACTGCCCATGATATAATTCATGTTTGACGTATTGAATCAGAGTAGAAAGCCGCAGTCGCCCCTCCCCCACATACACATAAAGCTCACCTAAACTGCCCAGAGAAAAATGATCAAGGACATTCCTCAAACCTTCTTTACAGAGGAGCTCCATAGGAAGTCCGTACCGGAGCATCTCCTGACTGACAATGGACACACCTATTTCCTTAGAAAGATGCTGCCGCCGGACACGAAAAGTTCGAGAAAGCTCGGCTCGGGCACGAGGAGTCTGGCAGAGTTCAAGCATGGACGGTTGGAACTGGAGGGCATGTTCTACTCTCAATATTCGTATCACATCTCCGTCGCACAATCGGTGATCGCTGGGATATTTCTTCCGGCCAATCATTGCCCCGATACAGCTGAGACCGATCTCTGTATGTACCCTAAAGGCAAAATCAAGCACTGTTGACTTTGCCGGCAGGCAGATCAGGTCTCCGCCTGGTGTGTAAGTATAAATCTCTTTTTTTCCGCTGGCGGCAATCACCTTTCTATAAGATCCTGAATCTTCGGATCCTATCACATCAAAAAGCTCCTGTATTTCCTTAATAAAACGTCGCTGAGTGGTACTTTTTGAGGTCCAGTCCTTGAACAATCCCCTCTGGGCACGGCGAGCCATATCTTCTGTGCGAATCTTAAACAGATATTTTTCCCCCTTGATATTAGCTCTTGCATGCAGCCCCTGGTATCCGGTGGGCTTAGGGTTAGCGATAAAATCACGGATGGTTCGCGGGATTGGCGGGAATGTCTGATTCAGGATGCCAAGTATTGAATAACAAGACTGGATGTCATCAACCAGGATAAGGATCTCAAGAGGATTATCAATCTGTTTACGCAGGATGCGATTGGAAGAGTCATAATAAGCCCAGAGCCCCTTGGTTCGTATGGTTATATCACAATTCAACCAGACTTCCCGGGTATTCTGTTTCAGTGCGGTCACAATATCCAAGGCTGCAGGAGACTGCTGCAACAGCCGTATCTGGCTAAGCAATTTTGCGCCCTGTTTCGGAAATTTAAACGACAAGGCGAGACTGTACATTTCTCGTTTCAGACTAAACAGGCCCAGAACTGAGGCCAAGGGCGCATAGATGTCCAGAGTTTCATCAGAAATTTTCTGACGCTTGAATTTGGGCATTGCACTCAATGTACGAAGATTGTGAAGTCGGTCTGCCAACTTCACCAGCATCACTTCCGGCCGCAGAGCAGCACCGGAAAAAATCTTGCGATGCACCTTTTTCGATAACGTCTGTTTGTCACCGGAATGCTGGGTAACCTTGGTACACCCTTCAACAATGGCCTCCACATAGGATCCAAATTTTTCACCGACCAGCTCGCTGGTTATCTCCTCCACATCTTCAACCGTATCATGAAGGAGAGCGGCCGCCAAAATCTCGGGGTCCACTACATCCATCTCTTCTGCCAATATCCTTGCCACAGAACAGGGATGCATGATGTAGGCCTCGCCAGAGCGGCGCCATTGATCATTATGAGCTTCCGTTGCAAAATCCAGGGCATCCCAAAACACCTGGACCTTAGGTGCAGAGCCCAGCAGTGGCATCATCTGGCTTCGGTACAGTTCAAGATCAAAAGGAATATACTGCATATTTTTTTATGATAAAGAGAAGGAAACGAGGAATCAAATTGCTTTTTGGGCGATCATGACTATCCTACAAAATAATACTGGCAAGAGTATCCATCCATTATTCAACTCTACCAAAATTCAAACTGCTTGAAAAAGCAAAAAAAACCATGACAAGAAAAAGAAGCCCTCAGCATACCAAAAAACCGAAGCATTCTTCCCAGCCACGGGAAAACAACCAGGAACGGGAAGAGATGTTTGAACACAACCTGCTGACTCTTCTCTACAATAGCGCAGAACCGTTGAGAAGCAAGGATATTCTCCAGCAACTGAACCTTGCCCATTCTGCCGGCAAAACCCTCCACAATCTCTTGATCGATCTCACTAAGAAAAAAATCCTGAAAGAGACCGACAAACAATGCTACCGCCTGGGGCCCAAACATGGCCTGGCTGAAGGCATCCTGGACCAGAATGCCCGCGGATTCGGTTTTGTTACCGCACTCATGTCAAAGATCAATCCACCAAACTACTCCAAAGATCCCTTCGTTTCACCTGGCAATATCCAGTCCGCCCGGCATGGTGACAGGGTCCTGATACGCGTTTTTAAAGTTAAAAAAGATGGCCGTCCAGAAGCAGAAGTTATCTCCATACTGCAACGTGGAAGAGATCATCTGGCTGGTTTTGTCACAAAAGAATCCGGAAAATTTATCGTGACACCGGAAGATCACCGCTATCCCTTTTCTATCCTCCTGACCGGAAAAATCCCGGAAACCCTACAGGATGGCGATGCGGTTATTGTTCAGATCACAGGAGAAAGAGCTGGGGCCAATCGACAGCAGGGAACCCTGGTAGAGATCCTGGGAGACCCGGATTCAGTGGATGTGCAGATGCGGCTGGTAATAGAAAAGTTCAGCCTGCCCCATGAATTCAGTGAAGAGGCCCTTCAACAGACCGAGGCAATTTCAGAAGAAATTGTCCCCTCTGCCAACAGATTGGATCTTAGAGAAATTGATCATATTACCATTGACGGTGAAACAGCCAAAGACTTTGACGATGCCATTGCCGTGAAAAAAACCCGCAGCGGATTCCGTCTCTACGTCTCCATTGCCGACGTCAGCCACTATGTCAAGCCAGGATCTGCCCTTGACAAAGATGCCTATCAACGAGGAACTTCCGTCTACTTCCCCGGACGAGTGATCCCCATGTTGCCGGAGAAACTTTCCAATGGCCTTTGCAGCTTGGTGCCAAACAAGGATCGTTACGCCTTTACCGCTATTCTGGATTTTGACAGACGGGGACACCTAAAAGGAAAACAGTTCACCAAATCAATAATCTGCAGCAAAAACCGTTTCACCTACACCACGGTCCGACAGATCATTGTTGATCGCGACCCAGCAATTCGAAAATTATACAAGCCTTTCCTCACCCCCCTGAAATGGGCAGAGGAACTGGCCACGCTTCTGATGCATATCCGTGAGCAGCGTGGATCCATCGGTTTCACGATTCCGGAACCCTTTATCAGCCTTGACGAAGAGGGAAAAATCAAATCTATCAGTCGATCAGAACGAAATTTTGCCCATCAACTGATCGAAGAATTCATGCTTGCCGCCAATGAAGCAGTTGCAGAGACCTTTACCGAGCAGCACCTGGAAGGCCTCTATCGTATCCATGAGCGCCCGGCCCCCGAGAAAGTGGAAGAGTTTGTCGAATTTACGCGCACTCTTGGCCTGGAGCTACCTCCCCTTCGCCAGGACCCGGACTGGTTCGGTCAGGTCCTGGGCCTGGTCAAAGGATCGCCCAAAGAATACGTGATCAACAATCTCCTCCTGCGAGCCATGCAACAGGCTCGTTATGACAGAAAGAATGTTGGCCACTTCGGACTTGCCGCAACTGATTACACCCATTTCACCTCGCCCATCCGTCGTTATCCTGATCTTACCGTGCACCGTACGCTGCACACATTTCTTCAGCGCCAAGAAGCCGTACGGGTCAAGAAAAAGGCGAAAGGGGAATCACTCAAAGACATGGGCGTGGCTCTCTCCTCCCGCGAACGTGTTGCCATCAGTGCAGAAAGGGAAATGAACGACAGACTCAAAGTTCGTTACATGAAAGATAAGATTGGTGAGGAATTTGAAGCAGTGATTGCAGGTGTAAACAGCTCTGCCATCTTTGTCGAACTACTCGATCTCTTTGTCAGCGGCGGGATTTCACTCTCAACCCTCAAGAATGATTACTATGTGTTTGATGGCCAACATCATCGCATTACTGGAAAACATAGTGGAAAAACCTTCCAACTGGGCGACCTTATCAGGGTTAGCGTGCAAGATGTGGACACCACAAGAAATCGTGTTTATTTCAGCCCTGTTCTGGCTGGAAGCGAAGGAAGATAAGCCTCTCCTGTACTATTGACACTTGACTTGCACGGATATTTCGCATAAATAGTTTAGATATTAGATTTTTTACTCCTTGCAGACTCTTTTCAACCGCTTTTCTGGAGGACCCCGAATATGGAAGAAGTGAACTGGCTCACCACTATTATCAGCAATCCTTTTGCCAAAGGGCTTGCCCTCGGTATTCTTTTTTGCATAATTATTTATATACGGGGCTTTCTGAGACGGCGTGAACTGGCCAAGGAAGTTGAGAGACTGCGCACCCACCTGCATACAAAACTTGAAATTGATGGTAGGGAAAACGAACGGCGCAAGCATGAACTTGAGGTCCTGAAACAAGAACGGGACAATCTGCGCATTACCGTCCAGTCCCTGAACCAGAAACCTGGTCGCAAGGAAATTCGCCAGTACTATGTATACCAGACCGCCTTGGATATTATGTTTGAAAAGGCTCCCGGTTTTGCTCCTGCCTGGCAGATCACCCTTAAAGAGGCTGAAAATCTTTTTGAAAAATCGGAAAGAGGTGTGGTTCCCCTGCTTAAACGCTTAATGCCCAGCACCCCCGACAAACAGGTGGAAGAATACGAAAGATTGAGCAGAGTCTCCCTTGGGGATAATATGGCAAAAGCATGATGGCTTCATCTGCGGGAAGTGTAAAACTTTTTAAAGTCTTCGCTTACCCACTTAGACATCTTCGCTTTTAACTTGTACAAAGTCTATTAAAGACCGGATTATTCAAAAAAACTTTAGTTAGAACGGCTATGAGACAGACAAGACTGTTTCATAGCCGTTTTTCATTCCCCCTCTCTTCATAGAAATCATGTCTCTCAACCGCCACCTGCTTGACAACATCGCCATCGTTCTGATGCGGCCCAAATACCCGGAAAATATCGGTGCAGCAGCACGAGCGGCCTGGAATATGGGACTGACTCGAATAATTGTTGTGGCAGACGAGTATCCTGACCATGATCGTATGGCCATGATGGCCACCCACAATGCCGCGCACCTCCTTGACTCCATGGAATTTCATCAGGATTTGGGTGAGGCCTTAAAACCATTTTCCCAGGTCGTTGCCACCACGGCCCGCAGAGGCCGCCAACGCGTACTGAAAAACAGTCCCAGAGATGTTATGGAGATCATCCTTCCTCTTCTCCCTGAAAACCAGGTAGCCTTTCTTTTCGGTCCGGAAGACAGCGGCTTGACCAATGATGATCTGAAATACAGTCAGCTTATTTCAGCCGTCCCCACGGCTGACTTTTCTTCTCTCAACCTGGCCCAGGCTGTGGGAATCCATTGCTACGAAATATACCAGGCCGTTGTTCACAACCAAAAAAAGGTCAATTCTGCACCCAAGATCGCCAGCTCATTTGAGTTAGAAGGCATGTATGAACATGTTGAAAAGGCCCTGCTACAGGTCGATTTTCTCCAGGAAAAAAGCCATTCCTACTATATGCGCAACATCAGACAACTCCTGAGCAGAATACGCCTGAATTCCAAAGAAGCCAGCCTCATCCGCGGAATCTGCCGTCAATTCCTCTGGCATACATCCAACCCAACGGATCCGCTGACTCCCCCCAAAAAAACGACACCAGTGAACAAACTGCCTGCTGACAAAAACAAGAGTCCGCTACAAATCCGTTAGCATTTATTACCATGGCAACACTCTCTTATTTCTCCTCACAATAAATAAAGAGACGCAAACAGCAACTTGCCAGCATAAAAATTAATCAGAACAGAATCTCCTCCAGTCCAACCGATAAGAACCCTTTTACAAAGAATCGTTGCAGGTCTCTGATTATGAAATCCAAAATTTGATTTCCTCCGTCCTTTTTCGTTAACTGCAGAACAGGCCCTGCCTGTCACCTATCTGTCAATCAGCACATCACAAACCAAAACTGTAATCCTTATTACGGTTTCTCCATCACTGCCCTTTCGGGAATCGCATGGCCTTGTAAGACCAGGATCTCCTTCCTAACTGGAATCACAGGCAAATAGCAAAGAGAAGAATGCCAGACACAGTACTTCTGACAGGTGGCACTATATTCGCATGGGATTCCATAAGGATTTCATACGACAACAAATCGAACATGAGGTGACAAGGTGATTCCCGCTACTCAATCTGCCCTTTCCGCTCTTCAGGCCTTTGGCACCAAGCTCCATTCCAATGCCAATAATATTGCCAATGTTTCATCAGAAGGGTTTAAGAAAACACGGGTTACCCTGGCAAACCAGGAACCGCAGGGTGTAAAAAGCTCTGTAGAGAAGATAGATACACCTGGAGCAATGAGTTATGAACAAACAAGTGGTGGGCTGCAGTTTACTGAGCTTTCCAACGTTGACTTAGGCCAGGAACTTCCGGAGAGCACCACCACCGTCCGCTTCTATCAGGCAAATCTCAAAACATTGCAGGTCGCTGATGAAATGATGGGCAGCCTCCTCAAACTCAAAGCCTGACTGCTCAGACTTATGAGAATCTGCAGTGCTAACAATCGGCCTCTTCAACCCCCTGCAAGGGACACTCCTTACAGCGGGGTTTTTTCTTTTTGCAAAACTCCTTTGCCACAGCAACGATCAATGCATGATATTCACTAAAAAGTGATACGTCTTCAGGAAGACTTCCCAAAAACTCTTCCTGAAGACTGTGATAGTCGCTCTCTTCCGGCACCAACTGATGGCGAGAAAAGACACGATGGGTATAGGTGTCAATAACAAATACAGGCTGCCCGGCCCCATAAAGAAGGATAGAGTCGGCAGTTTCCGGGCCAATCCCTTTTACTGTGAGAAGATTCGTCCGGCTGTTTTCCAGGCTGTCAGCAAAAAGGAGTTCCAACTCGCCCTGATACCGCTCCTCGATCATCTGCAGCAGGTTTTTCAACCTGCGGGCTTTGATATTATAATATCCTGAGGGCCTGATATATTCGGCCAAACTCTCCAAAGACAGAGTCCGGAGGAGAGGGAAAGTGAGCAGGCCAGCCTGTTTAAGGTTACTTATTGCCTTTTCCACATTTACCCAATTGGTGTTCTGGGTCAACACAGCACCGATCACCATCTCCAAGGCCGTTTCTCCAGGCCACCACCCCTGAGGACCAAAATGAGCATACAACCTGTCATAGACCAGGCGGAACGTGTCTTTTTTTTCTTTCCCCATCTTCTCTATAAATTCCTCAAAACTCGCCGGTGCTCTTGGAGATAACACTCACAGTTAACAGATGTCAGTCCGGAAGCACTCACCTCTGATTAATAGAACCTATCGAGTGCCGAACAAGAAAGTTCAAACGGCAGGAGCAAAAAGACCTCTTCACCAACCCATCTCCCCAGCAAGACACTTCCTCTTTACTTTTTCAGCTCAATCTCCCAGACAAATTCCAATTTCCCTGGCCGTGAACACCTTATCACTCTTCAGATCAACCTTTTTCCTCGATTTCACCGCATCAGCCAAGGGGACAGAAGTCATATGGGGAGAAGCCAGAGCCACCATATGGCCGAAAATCCCCTCTTCCACAAGGCGTACAGCAGCAGCCCCAAAGCGCATGGCTAACAATCGGTCAAAAGTAGTTGGTGACCCTCCGCGTTGCAGATGGCCCAGGACCAGAGAGCGGGTATCTTTGCCTGTGCATAATCGAATCTCCGAGGCCACCCATTCCCCAATTCCACCAAGGACCACTTCACTCCGCCCAAGTTCTCCTTCACCCTTGTTGATTACCTGCCCTCCTCTGGCAGTAGCCCCTTCAGCAACCACCACTATGGCATAGTCTTTTTCATGAAGTTCGTTGTCTGTTATTTTTTCACAGACCTTAGCCATATCAAAGGGGATTTCCGGGATAAGAATAACATCGGCCCCTCCTGAGATACCTGAATATAAGGCAATCCATCCGGAATCCCTGCCCATAACTTCCACGACCATGACCCGATCATGAGATTTGGCTGTTGAATGGAGTTTGTCCAGAGCCTCAGTGGCCGTTGATACTGCCGTATCAAAGCCAAAGGTCCTGTCCGTGGCCTCAAGATCATTGTCTATGGTCTTGGGGACTCCGACAACCGGCATTCCTTTTTCCGCAAAACGACGAGCAATTTCAAGACTGCCATCACCACCGATAGCTATGTGGCAATCAAAGCCCATCCGTTTGAAATTATTTAGTATTTTATCGGAGACATCGACAATCTGAATCTCTCCGGCCAGATTTACAATGGCTTTGGCAAAAGGATCTCCCTTATTGGTTGAACCGAGAATCGTACCGCCCGTGGAATATATATCTTCAACATCTTCCAAACCAAGACGTACCAACTCATCCGTATTGAGGAGACCTTTATAGCCGCTTCGACTTCCATATACCTCCCATCCCCTTCTATAACAGGCATGAACTACGGCATAAATAACTGCATTCAACCCCGGGGCATCGCCACCTCCGGTAGAAATTAATATTTTTTTCATAAAAGCAACCTTTCCCCTTCACATTTTTTATTTAACATGCGAATATCATATATTAAAAAAAACTCATCAAACTACGTCATCGCTGTTGTCGTAAGATAATCAAAAAGAAAATCTGCATAACCTGCCTCAGTCAGAGCACAATTAACATGGAACAAGGATTGACTTCTGAATGCGGATTACTTATCATTTCTAATATGTATCATTGTATGATATCATTTTTGAAAATGTTGAAAAGTCTAATCTGACATCCGTATAAAATCAGGGATGTTTTTGACTCGTCAGCTTAATAAAAAACTCTTATTTACTAATATTTCCACAGGAGGATTGCATGTCTGATTTCACAGTAACAGACCAAGCAGTGGTAAAACTCAAGGAATACCTGGAGCAGAATAATATTGATTCTGCTCTTCGTATAGCCTTGATGCAGGGCGGCTGAGCTGGCCCTTCATTGGGATTGGCTCTGGATGAGCCAAAAGATAACGACAATGTTTTTGAAAACGATGGCCTTAAATTTCTCGTAGAAAAAGGTCTGATGAGTACCTGCGGTACAGTCCGTGTCGAATTTGTCGACGCAGGCCCCCGCTCCGGATTCGGAATAACTTCCTCCAACCCCATTGGCGGAGGTGGAGGATGCAGTTCCGGTTCTTGCGGATCTGGCGGCTGCGGCTGATCCGCTCACTGTATCACCTCACGGTGAATCCCGATCTTGGGATTCACCGTTTTTTTTTGCCCTCCCCTTGCTTGCCTCCCTGCCCGAAAACCTCACTGCAAAAATCTTGCCAAAAACTTGACACCCATTTCCTTCAGCCTTATTTTTCCCCATACACACAAAAGCACGGGAAATAGCAGTCCGCTTTTACGAGATTTTCCACTACCCTTGGAGCGAAACAAATATGCAGTTTGACAAATTCACCATCAAATCACAGGAAGCAGTGCAAGCAGCCCAGCAGCTCGCACAAAACTACGGTAACCCAGAGATCGGAGTTGCGCACCTCGTCAAGGCCATCCTGGAGCAACCCGAAGGTGTAGTTGTTCCGGTCCTTCAAAAAATGGGAATCGAGCCATCAATGGTTCTGATGGAAACTGGGAAACTGATAGAACGAATCCCGAAAGTTTCCGGAAGCGGTGCAGGGCAGGTCTTCGCCTCCAACGAACTCAGACAGATTCTTGACAAGGCTTTTGCCACTGCCCATCAGATGCAGGACGACTTTGTCAGCCAGGAGCATCTGTTTCTCACCATTATCCGAGACGGCAAATCAGATAGTGCCAGGATGTTGCAGCGGCTCGGCATAGATGAGAAAAATTTCCTCACTGCACTCATTACCATCCGCGGCAACCAGCGTGTCACGGACCAGTATCCGGAAGACAAATACCAGGCCCTTGAAAAATATGCCAGAAACCTTACCGACATTGCCAGACAGGGAAAACTTGATCCAGTCATCGGCAGAGACGAGGAGATTCGAAGAATCATCCAGGTCCTTTCACGACGTACAAAAAACAACCCCATCCTCATTGGCGAGCCTGGTGTCGGAAAAACTGCCATTGCTGAAGGCCTCGCCCAGCGCATCGTCAATGGTGACATCCCAGCCACCCTTGAGGGAAAACAGGTCCTTTCTCTGGACCTCGGTGCCCTTATTGCCGGAGCGAAATATCGAGGAGAATTCGAAGACCGGCTCAAGGCAGTACTCAAGGAAGTAGAAGAACGAGCAGGCAATATTATACTTTTCATTGACGAGATCCATACCCTGGTAGGAGCAGGCGCAGCCGAAGGGTCCATGGACGCTTCAAATATGCTGAAACCCGCACTGGCCCGTGGAGAACTCCATTGCGTTGGTGCCACCACCCTTGACGAATATCGAAAATACATTGAGAAGGATGCAGCCCTTGAACGCAGATTTCAACCTGTCATTGTCCAGGAACCCAGTCAAGAAGACACCATTGCCATTCTGCGAGGTATCAAGGAAAAATATGAAGTCCATCACGGTGTGCGCATTCAGGATTCTGCCACCGTGGCTGCCGTTACCCTCTCCAACCGGTACATCACAGATAGATTCCTTCCGGACAAGGCCATTGACCTCATAGACGAGGCCGCCTCCAAACTACGCATTGAAATCGACTCCATGCCCACTGAAATTGATGTGCTGGAACGAAAAAAAATCAAGCTTGAGATTGAAAAAGAGGCTCTGAAAAAAGAAAAAGACAAAGCCTCTCAGGAAAGACTGGCAGAGGTTAACAAAAAACTTGGAGAACTGAACGACACCCTGACCTCCCTGAAAGGACAATGGACCATCGAACGTGATGTCATCCAGGCCATTCGCCAGACCAAGGCCGCGATCGACGAAGCCCATATGGAAGAACAACGGGAAGAACGCGCAGGCAATCTGAGCAAGGTTGCCGAAATTCGCTATGGGAAAATCGTCGAGCTTCAGAAAAAACTCGACAACAGCAACCGCAGACTCCAAGAGATCCAGGAAAACTGCCAGATGCTCAAAGAGGAAGTCAGCGCTGAAGATATCGCCGCCGTTGTTGCCAAGTGGACTGGCATCCCGGTCGACAGACTGCTGCAAGGAGAAAAAGACAAGCTGATTCATGCAGAAGTTGAGCTCGCCAAGCGCGTTATCGGTCAAAGAGAGGCAATCATATCTGTATCAAATGCCGTGCGTCGTGCACGGGCAGGACTGCAGGACCCGGACAGGCCGTTGGGCTCGTTCATTTTTCTCGGTCCCACCGGCGTGGGCAAGACCGAGCTGGCACGGAGCCTGGCACACTTTCTCTTTGACTCTGAGCAGGCCATGATCCGTATAGACATGTCTGAATTTATGGAAAAGCACTCTGTGGCCAGACTGATTGGAGCGCCCCCCGGATATGTTGGGTACGACGAAGGCGGCTACCTCACGGAAGCGGTACGCAGACGTCCTTACGCCGTCATCCTCCTTGATGAGATTGAAAAGGCCCATCCGGATGTCTTCAATGTCCTTCTTCAGGTACTTGACGATGGCCGTATGACCGACGGCAAGGGAAGAACTGTGGATTTCAGAAATACCATCATGATCATGACTTCCAATCTTGGTAGCGACTTGATCATGAAAATGGCAGAAAACCGCGAGAGCGAAAAGGCCATTCACCTCCAGATTGAAGAGATTCTCCACCAGCAATTCAAACCGGAGTTCCTGAATCGGGTTGATGAGACCATCATCTTCCACAGCCTTTCCAAGGAAAACATGTTCGGCATCATCGACATCCAGCTGGCAAGACTGAAAAACAGGCTGGATGAAAGAAAAATCTCCTTACAGGTCAGCGACAACGCCAAAAAGTTCCTCGTGGACATCGGCTACAATCCACTTTATGGAGCACGACCACTCAAACGGGCAATCCAGAGTCACCTCGAAAACCCGCTGGCCATGGAAATTCTCGAAGGAAGATTCCTCGAAGGCAGTAGCGTTACAGTAAACAGCAGCCCAAGCGGACTTACTTTCAGTGCAGGCCCTAGCGAACCAGACAGCCCACAACCTCTCTAAAACAAGAAGGCCGGATGAGAGAGGGGGAAGCGTGCAATGGCAACGCTTTCCCCTTTCTTTTTTATTATGGATATGGTTTGCATAGTGCTGTCAGAAAAAATACGTTTCCTGTCAATAGTTAAGTGAGGAGATCCCATGACTGCACCGGACTGCTGTGTTACCATGGCCCATATGATGATGCCTCAGCACGCCAATCCCCAGGGCAACGTGCACGGTGGGGTTGTCATGAAGTTTATTGACGATGCAGCAGCCGTTGTCGCCATGCGCCACAGCCGCAGCACTGTTGTTACAGCCGCTGTCGAACAACTCTCTTTCCACCACCCGGTGTTTATCGGCAATCTTCTCAGCCTGAAGGCCTCCCTGAACATGACCGGCCGCACATCCATGGAAATCGGGGTCAGAGTAGAAGCCGAGAACCCGCTCAATGGAAAGATTGTTCACATTGCCTCTGCCTACCTCACCTTTGTGGCCATAGACGAGAACCATCAACCAAAAAGTATCAACCCGTGGCTTCCCGACACCCCTGAGAGCAAGAGAAGGGAACTGGACGCAAGAGCCCGCAAAAAAAGAAAAAACTCTTAACAACATAACAACAACTAAAACAAAAGGAGAGAGAATGAGCGCAGATATCAGCGATCTCACAATACAATACGAGGAAGAAGGACAAATCCTGGTAAAAGAACTGGATAAGGAAATCCTGACCAAAGGTGCCTGGGCAACTGTGATCTTCCGTTACCAGAACTGGAGTCGTACCAACAAGGAATTCAGCAAAGAGATGTACACCATCAGACGCTACCAGAAACGCAACGGAGAGTATATTTCCAAGTCCAAATTCAATATCTCCAGCGCTGATCAGGCAAAAAAGATTATTGCTGTTCTGCAAAAATGGACCGAAGAATAAAAGAGGGGAGTAACCATGTATTTCCCAGTGGCAGACTTAGAGATATCGCCTTTTATTCCGCCACTGGTTGCCTGCTGCATCTCATTTTTCACTTCTATGGCCGGAGTCTCAGGGGCCTTTCTTCTCCTCCCTTTCCAGGTCAGCGTCCTGGGCTTTAACAGCCCGGCAGTCAGTTCCACCAACCATCTTTTCAACGTCATAGCCATCCCCAGCGGTATCTACCGTTTCATCAAGGAAGGTCGCATGGTATGGCCGCTGACCTGGCTGGTTGTCATAGGCACCCTGCCAGGAGTTCTGGGAGGTGTCTTGATACGGGTTAGCTACCTCCCCTCCCCTAAGGCTTTCAAGATTTTTGTCGGTCTGGTTCTGCTGTACATCGGCATAAAACTACTCTTGGACATCATTCACAAAAAACAAAAAAGAAAACAGGCCGAACCTCAACAACAGAATGAAGCCAGCAAATTTGCTATAAGCGACACACGACTCACCTGGAAATCCATGCAATATAGATTCGAAGGAACCATGTACCAGGCCAACACGTTCTCCATCATAAGCCTCAGTCTGATCGTTGGTCTCGTTGGCGGCATATACGGTATTGGCGGCGGAGCAATAATCGCCCCCTTCTTTGTCACCTTCTTTCATTTACCAATCCATACCGTTGCCGGGGCAAGTCTTATGGGTACCCTTATTACCTCAGCTGCCGGTGTTGCTTTTTTTCAAATCCTGTCCTGTTTCCCCCTTGCCGCCATGCAACAGATTGCTCCCGACTACCGTCTCGGCCTTCTCTTTGGGGCCGGCGGGGCTGTAGGCATTTATCTCGGAGCCCGAGCCCAACGTTACTTTTCAGCCAGGCTTATAAAAATAATACTGGCATGCGGCCTCTTCTTCACAGCCGGTAGTTACCTCATCCCCAAATAGAGCCTAAAAATAAATCACGCTACATCAGCACCTTTCCAATAAAGGTAAACTCTTTTACAAAACAATGTCCTTTCTCATTGACAGTGTCTGAGTGATTGTGTAGGTTGCCTCGGTCCTTGAGAGAGAGACGATTTGCAAAAAGCGCCTCTCAAAAATCGACAAGCCAGGTCAATTTAAATATTGACAAGAATGTTTGGCTAGAGTAAATTAG
>JAHJNL010000022.1 GCA_018820855.1 Pseudomonadota bacterium
CATATCACGACTGATCAGCTTCGGTGCCCTGGCACCGTGCAGGAGTACTGCCCCGATGACTATGTCGGCATGCTGAACCAGTTCCCGGATGATTGCCGGTGACGACATCATGGGAAAACAATTCTTCGGCATAAAATCAGAGAGGTGACGGAGGCGATCAAGGTTCATATCAAGCAGATAGACTTTGGCCCCAAGCCCGCAGGCCATCTGTGCGGCATGGGTGCCCACCACCCCGCCGCCGATGACCAGAACAGTAGCCGGAGCCACTCCGGGCACCCCGCCAAGAAGAATCCCACGGCCTCCGTGGGTCCGCTCCACATATTTGGCTGCCTGCTGGGCCGCCATCCTGCCCGCCACTTCGCTCATGGGCGTGAGCAGAGGCAGGCTGCCATCAGCCCCCTCAATGGTCTCATAAGCGATACAGACCGCCTTCCTGGCAAGCATGGCCCGGGTCAACTCTTCTGCAGCAGCAAAATGAAAATAGGTGAAGACTACCTGACCTTCCCGAATCATCTCATATTCTGAGGGCTGCGGCTCCTTGACGTGCATGACCGTCTCAGCGGCGGCAAAAATCCTGTCGACTCTATCAACAATCTCCGCTCCGGACAGGAGATACTGATCATCAGCAAAACCACTGCCTAAACCTGCCCCTTTTTCCACCAGGACCTGGTGACCATGGTGTACCAGAATCTCAACTCCGGACGGAGTCATACAGACCCGGTTCTCTCCAGCCTTAATCTCTTTCAGGACACCAACGATCATGAGTTACCTCCATACTAATACACAACAGCTGTCTGTGTCCGTCCAGAAGCGAAAATTTCCGCTCAAGATCACGGCCACAACACCAGGCCCCAGACAACGAGCACGAGAAGCAGAGAAAGCAGAACGGCGGCAGAGCCCTGATCCTTGGCACGTCCCGACAGATCATGCTGCTCACTGCCAACTCGATCAACAACACTTTCAACAGCAGAATTCAGCAGCTCAACGACCAGAACCACGAAGATACTGCCAAGCAGAAGAACTTTTTCCACCCGAGTCTCCCCCAGATACAGACCAAGGGGCACAAAAATGAGAGCCAGAAGCATCTCCACCCGAAAGGCCTCTTCTTCCTTCCATGTACTCAACAGTCCCTGCAGAGAATACCCCGCACTCTTTACAATTCTTCTTCGGAAGAGATTTACTATCATCAACTACCAACCTCCATGCAGTACGTATCATTCCCAGTGTACACCTTCCCCTCTCAAGTTACAAAAAATGACTGCGGTCGATTTTATTCTTGCCGCCTCTATTTCTGCTCGGTATACTTTCGCCGTCAGTCACTTATTATACAGGAGTAACATCATGAGCGGGGTGCGGGAAGAAAAAAAACGTCAGACCAGAAAAGCGATACTTGAGGCAGCAATGACCCTTTTCGGAACCAGGGGGTATGAGAAAACAAGTGTTGAACAACTGGCAAAAGCTGCAGGGATTGGAAAAGGCACAATATACAGTTACTTCCAAACAAAGAGTGAAATTTTTCTAGCCCTTTGTGAAGACGAGCTGGATTTTCTCCATAAAGAAATGAGCAAGAAGGCGAACAACGAAACACCACTGCTCGAAACCCTGGTAGACATCTTTATGACTGAATTTCGCTACGTTACCCGGAATCGAGATTTCGGGAGAGTCTTTTTACGAGAACTGGTTTTTCCGACAGAACTGACTGTAGAGCGCTCAAAAGAGATCGACAACCGTTTTATCGAGCTCTTTATCCCCCTCTTTCAAAAAGCCCAGAAACGTGGAGAGCTACGAGCGGACCTGGAACTCCTCTTTGCTTTCGGCCACTTTTACTCACTCTATCTCCTCACCATCTCGGCCTGGTATTGCGGCAGACTGCTGGAGGACGCAGATGTACTTATGCTTTTAAGAATGCTCTTTAAACAGGCGCTCTCCGGACTGGCACCCGTCCTTTCTCCTTCACAGCAACTCCCCACAAACCATGAAAGCTGATTATTCTCCCAAAACCACGCGGGCCAAAATCGTTTATTTGATCTGGAAAAATCTTCCCCGCTTTTTTCTGTTGATCCTCATCCTGTTCACGGTTCTCGGATTTTTCGCCATCAAGGACAAAGGAAAACGGCTGGCTGCAGAAAAAGCAAAAGCTGAGGTCGAACAAAAACAACCGCTCAATGTTGTTGTTCTCGAGATCCAGCAAATCCCGCTCCGCGACCGTATCAATCTGCCGGGAACCATAGAACCCTGGCAACGCCTGGAACTGTTAGCCAAGGTCGGCGGCATGGTAGAAGAGGTCCTGGTGACAGAAGGTGACAGGGTGGAAGAAGGAACAGTTCTAGCCCGCATCGAAGAGGCAGATTACCGTATTGGCCTGCAGTCTGCTCAAGCCACATGGACTCTGGCCAGCGCAGAATACAAACGGATCAAGACCATGCATAGCAAAGGGATAGCCCCGCAGGCAGAGTTGGAAAACAGCAAGGCTCAGTTGCAGACAGCACAGGCTGCCCTGGATGATGCCCAGCTCAAACTCTCTCGCTGTACGATTAAAGCGCCCATGTCAGGATTTATCCACCGCCTGGATGCCAAAACCGGACTGCTGCTGGCAGAGGCAGACCCGGTGGCAGAGATCCTGCAAATGAATCAGGTAAAAGCTGTGGTAGGAATTCCTGAATCGGATGTGGCAGCCGTACGTGATCTTGACGAGATCACTCTCACTGTCCAAGCCCTCGGCAATCGCCAGCTCACCGGCAAGAAGCACTACCTTTCCCCGGCTCCTGAGAGCAACGCCCATGTCTACCGGCTGGAATTGGCCCTTGCCAACCAAGATTTCTCTATTTTTCCCGGAATGTTTGTGCGCGCCGATATCATCAAAGAAGAAAGACCACACGCCCTGGCCATCCCCCTCTATTCGGTTATCACCCGCAAGGGAGAACAGTTCATCTACCTGGAAGACAAAGGAACAGTACGTAAGCAACTGGTAGAGCTTGGCATCATGGAAGGATGGATGGTGGAAGTCACAGATGGGCTGCAGGAAGGCGACAGGGTCGTGGTGGAAGGTCATCGTGACATTGAAGACGGACAGGAGGTCCGGGTCATCCGCAGCCTCTCCACCCCGGACAGATGAGCCCGTTGCCTCATTATTTTTTTTTGTACGGCTTGCTGGCGAACGACACTTCTCAGATACCAAGAAAACTTATAACTTATGATCATCTCTGATACGGCTGTCAAAAAATCTGTTTCTGTACTGGTACTGGCAGCAATTATCCTGGTATTCGGCACCTACTGTTACCTTGCCCTGCCCCGGGAATCGGACCCGGATATCACTATTCCCAATGTCTTTGTTTCCACGACCTATCGCGGAGTATCTCCCGCTGACATCGAAACAGCAATCACCATAGAGATCGAGAAAAAGCTCAAAGGGCTGGACGGTGTCAAAAAGATTCAGTCCGTCAGTTCCGAAGGCCTCTCTTCCATCAATATCGAATTTCTCACCGGCATCGATATCGATCAAGCCCTGCAGGACGTCAAAGATAAGGTGGATGAGGCAAAAGGAGAGCTGCCAAATGACCTTGAAGACGACCCCACGGTCTTTGAGGTCAACTTTTCTGAGATGCCCATCCTGATCTTTTCACTTTCAGGAACCTGCGGTCTCCCCTGTCTCAAAGATATCGCCGACGATCTTGAGGATGACATTGAAGCCATTCCCGGAGTCATGGAGGTGGAGATCAGCGGAGGACTGGAACGGGAAATCCGCATTGAGGTCCTGCCTGAAAAA
Organism: Pseudomonadota bacterium; assembly: GCA_018820855.1. GTDB lineage: Bacteria > Desulfobacterota > Desulfobulbia > Desulfobulbales > Desulfocapsaceae > Desulfocapsa. The sequence continues at coordinate 3,767 of JAHJNL010000022.1, forward strand.
CTGGCCTTTTACGGGCTCACCATCAGTTCCCTGGAACAGGTGGTGGCCAGCGAAAACCAGAACACTTCAGGGGGAGCCATCCGCCTGGGTAAAGGACGATTTCAACTGCGCGTTCCAGGTGAGTTTGAAACACCTGAGGAGATCTACGGTCTGGTTCTGACCACACACAATGGCGATCCGGTCTACCTCAAAGATGTCGCCCTCATCATTGACGGGTTTAAGGAAGAGACGAGCCGCGCCCGCCTCGATGGTCGCCAGGCCGTCAACATTTCGATCAAAAAGCGAAGCGGAGAAAACATCATAGGGATTGTCAAGGCAGTGGATCAGGCCATTGCAGAACGGCAGCCGACCTGGCCGCAAGGAACCGAGATCACCAAGGTCATGGATAAATCCAAGGATATTGTGCGGATGGTCGCAGATCTGGAAAATAACATCCTGTCCGGTCTGGTCCTGGTGGTCATAGTCATCTTTTTTGCCATGGGTATACGCAATGCCATCCTGGTGAGCCTTGCCATACCCTTTTCCATGCTCCTCTCCTTTACCGTCCTTTACCTCCTTGGCATCACCCTGAACATGGTGGTCCTTTTCAGTCTGACCCTGGCCCTGGGAATGCTGGTGGACAATGCCATTGTTATCGTCGAAAACATCTACCGTTTCATGGAACAGGGTGTTCCCCGGAAAGAAGCTGCCATGAAGGCCACCTCAGAGGTGGCCTACCCGGTGATCGGCTCCACACTCACCACCCTGGCCGCCTTTTCCCCCATGCTTTTCTGGCCGGGAATCATGGGAGAATTCATGAGCTACCTGCCGCTTACCCTCATCATTACCCTCTCTTCCTCACTCTTCGTGGCCCTGGTCATCAACCCGGCACTCGCCTCTATATTTCTTAAAGTCAGCAAAAAAAGCCAGGCACTCACACATGATCCTGCAGGAGAAGAGCAGCCGGTACAGATAAACACCCCCCTGCTCCGCGGATACTCGTCCGTACTCAACCTTGCCCTGAGCCAACCCTTCTCTATCATTGCTGTCGCCTTTTTCATTCTCATCCTCATGGTTGAAGGATGGCTTCTGGTCGTGGGCCTGGAAAAGCCCAAAGAGTTCTTTCCCGACATCCAGCCTAAAGGCATATACGTCAATGTGGATATGCCGGAAGGTGCCGACCTGAATTACATCAACCGGGTCATGCAACGCATAGAAGGGGCCGTAGCCAGTGCTGAGATCGCTGGATCAGAAACAGAACCGACAGAGGATGACTACAAAAAAGCCCTTGCTCCTGTTGAGCACGTCCACGATGACGGTCGAACCTTTATCGGTCCTTCCGATCTTGCCAACATCAAAACCATCTACATGAAGGCCACGGTGGAAACAGGTGGAGGAAGCGCCTTTGACAGCAACACCCCCAACCATGTAGGTGTCCGCTTTCTCGATCTTGAAGAACGTTTTCAATCCTCCCATGACACGTTAACTATGATCAGAAAACGGGTAGAGGACATTCCGGGAGGAAAAATCAGCATTGCCAGCGAGGCTGAAGGTCCGCCCACCGGCTCACCCATCAATATAGAGATTGCCGGTAAGGACTTCCAGGTTTTAGGAGAGATCGCCAGGAACATACGCAATATCATCAGCCAGCTCCCGCATGTGGAAGATGTGCAGGACAACTTTGTGGAAGGTATTCCCTCAGTCCAGGTACGGATAGACAGGCAAAAGGCAGCACTTTTCGGGCTCACCACCGACATGATCGGCTTTGCCCTGAAAACAGCCTACAACGGCCTGGAAGTCTCTTCTCTTCGCGAGGACGATGAAGATTACGACATCACCGTGCAACTCGGTGAAGAAGACCGCAAAGTAGTCGATATCCTCCACGAACTGATGATCCCGGCCCCCAACGGCATGACAGTCCCCCTCTCCACCCTGGCAACAATCACTTTTTCCGGATCAATCGGCGATATCGTCCGCATCAACAACGAGCGGGTGGTAACCGTCAAGGCCAATGTGGATGAAACAAAAATCCCCGGTCCTGTGGCACGAGCGGCGGCGGAGAAGGCCCTGGAAAAACTGCCATTGCCCCCTGGCTATAAGGTCACTTTTACCGGTGAATTTGAAGACCAGCAGGAATCAGAAGCCTTTCTCAGCAAGGCCTTCATCATTGCCCTCCTCTTTATCTTTCTGATTCTGGTAAGTCAGTTCAACTCCGTAGGACAGCCCTTTATCATCATGACCTCGGTCATCCTCTCCCTAGGCGGTGCCTTTCTTGGCCTGATGCTCTTCAGACAACCCTTCGGCATCATCATGACCGGAGTGGGTGTGATCTCGCTGGCAGGCGTCGTGGTGAATAATGCCATTGTCCTCATCGACTATACCAATCAGCTCCGCCTGCGCGGGATGGCGGTCAAAGAAGCAGTCATAGCTGCAGGAGCCACCCGCCTGCGCCCTGTTCTGCTCACGGCAATCACGACCATCCTCGGACTCATCCCCATGGTCACCGGTATCTCCTTTGACTTTCGCAACCTGGCCTGGTCCTGGGTCAGTGAATCCAGCCAGTGGTGGCGTTCCATGGCCGTGGTTATCATATTCGGTCTGATTGTAGCCACTTTCCTCACTCTGGTTGTGGTTCCCAGTCTCTACTATCTCTTCCATCGCTCCATGGAAGAGCAGCAACGAATTCGACAGTGGCTGCACAGGCTTTACTGGCTGCCCTACCCCCTCCTTTCCGGAGAATCACTGGAGGAAGACAATGAACAGTAAGCGCTGCCGTACCAGCCTGCTCTCTCTACTCTGCTTGGTCCTGCTCCTGCACACTACAAGGGCAACGGCTGCAGAAACAGCTGTAGAACTGAGTCTTCGCCAGGCCCTGGAGATTGCCCTGGCCAACAACCTTAACCTGCAATTGAGCAAACAGGATCTGGAAATAGCCCGTGGCAGCGCAGATGCCGAATACGGAAGCTTTGACAGCCTGCTGCAGGCAGGTGCAGCAGCAGGCGAGGCCAACCTCACTCCCAACATGGAAGGAGGGGCTTATAACGAAGACGTCAGTTCCTGGAACACATCGGTGAGTAAAAAACTTGCCACCGGTACGGAGGTGGGAATTTCCTGGAACAATGGACGCGATAACAATGATTCCGGCCTCTCACTTATCAATCCACTCTATACAAGTGGAGTAGACCTGGAAATAAGCCAACCCCTTCTCCAGGGACTGGGCAGCGAAGTACAGACAGCAGGAATCCGGGCCGCGGAAAAAAAATCCGAAGCCGCCGCCTTCTTTGTCCACCGGGAAGCAGCAGAACTCACCTCCCAGGTGCGTAAGGCCTACTGGGAACTGGTTTCCGCCCTCCAGGACATCGAAGTCCTGCAGCTCTCACTCACCCTGGCCAGACAACTCGAAGATGAAACGCAGAGCAGGATAGAGGCAGGAGTACTGGCCCAGGTGGAAATTTTCCAACCCCAGTCAGAGGTGGCCAGAAGGGAGCAGAATCTCATCAGCGGAGAACGGGCCGTCGGCGTCGCCGAAGACAATCTGCGCTTCCTTCTCAACAACCAGGAATGGAACAGACAACTGACTCCCACTGACCGCCCGGAGATTGTCCCCTCCCTTCCCGTCCTGGATACGATCCTGAACAATGCCCTGGCCAACCGTCCGGACATCAAGGCCGCAGATATGCAGACAGAAGCAGCGAAAATCACCACCGTTTCTTTAAAAGACAGGACACTGCCGGCACTGGACCTCTTCGGCTCCGTGGGACTGGCAGGAAACGAAGAGGACTACGGCGGTGCCCTGGAGCGCCTGAGTAATGACGGAGATACCCGCTGGCAGGTGGGAATCAGTTTTTCCACCCCCCTGGAAAATCGAAGTGCCGAGGGGCAGTACAGACAGGCAAAAGCCAGCCTGAACCGGGCAAAAGTTCAGGCCGAACTCCTGCGTCAGCAGACACGAAGTCTGGCCAGGCAGGCGGTTCGCGACATCAGACTCAGTCTCAAGGCCATTGAAGCCACCCGTAAGACCACACTGGCCTCACAGAAACGACTGGAAGGAGAACAGACAAAATTCGAGGTGGGCCGAGCCACTACGTATGATGTCCTGGTGGCTCAGGAGGCTTTTGCCAAGGCCGTGGCCGATGAATACCGAGCCCGGATCATCCATGCCCAGGCCCTGGCTGAGGCTGATCGGATCCAGGGAATTGTCAGGATATAATGACTCTGGCACGAGTCAGCGCTTATCCATAACTGACCAGCATACTGGTCCTCTTCTAATTTTTCCTGTTAATAGATTCAGTGTTTCACAAGCATTCGATATTTGCTATACGTTAACTTAGATTACCCTGTAGTCTTAATACAATTCTAACAGTCAACTACTTCAGCCCGGAGAAAAAAAATGAATTCACCGCGAACACCCTACTTGACCATTCTCTCCCTCATCTGTGTCCTGTCCCTCTTCTGTTCATGTGCCGGCGGGCCTTCCGGGCAACCTGCGCCAGCAAGCGAAGAACAAGCCAGTACAGCGGCAAAAAGTACTCCTGAAGGAGAAAAGGTAGAACTGGGGGCCATTGAAGAAATCCAGGCGACAACGGTGCTGAAAACGAACTATGACAATATCATTATCAGGAACTTTACAAGCAGTGCACAAATCCAGACCGACTACCAGAAAAGTGTTCAGGATTGCAAAACGCACATCATTGATCAGTTGAAAAACAAAAAGGCCTATAAAAATGTGACGGACAGTAGCAAAAAGCTTTCCGGAAAAAGTGCTGTCGTGGATCTGAAGATTGTTGACATGCGTATTACAAGCGGAGCCGCCCGCTTCTGGGGCGGAGCCTTTGCCGGAAGTTCATTTATGGATGTTCTGGTCGAAGTACGGAGCACGGGGAGCGACAAAATCCTTTACAAACAAATCCTTACCACATCAAACAGTGCCTGGGCCGCATCGTACAACGGCGGTTCCAGCGACACCAGCCTGCCCGCTGATTTCGGCACACTCATCGGTGAATATCTGTTTAAGCTTATTCCTGCGAGCAAGGGATAAATCCTGCATCTGACCTCAGTCTCTCTCTTGCTGCCTTACCCGCAGCAAGAGAGAGACAAACGGCTCCCCCTCTCCTGACCGCTGCTCTTGCGCAGACAGCGTCCTGCTTGCACAGAGCAACTTTCTTGCATCTCCCCAATTCCGAATCAGCTGCTGAGATTCCTTTCATCAGAGCAAACCATTCCTTCATTAGTCTTCAGCCGGCAAAGAGAAGAATCCCAAAAACTGTAAGCATGGCCCCAGACATCTTTTCAACAAAAAATACTCCTTTCCCCAGACGATTCTTTACTTTCCGATGACCTATCAAAAGAGCGACCCCACAGTCCCAGAAAAAAACAGCAGACATCATCCACAGACCGTAGAGGCAGCGCAGGGAAAGTGACGTAGCCGGGGAAACCATAGCTGTAAAAAGGGAGAGGTAAAAAATGACATTTTTCGGATTCAATATACCGGACATGAACCCGAGCAGAAACTGCTTTTTCATATTTCTTTCGTAAAGGATCGTGCCAGGCTCCTCGGTCATGAGAGGGCGCATCGGTGCCCTGAGGAGCATCACCCCGATGTAGATCAGGTATATTGCCCCAAGATATTTCAGGCCTGAAAAAAGGCCGGGCAGGTTACGGACCCCATCGCTGCTGAGTACGGCAATGAGCAGGTAGACGCCATTGGCCGCGGCTATCCCCCCGCAGACGGAAAAAGCATAGCGCAGGGGAAGGCGAAGAGCGGTCTGTAAAATAAGAAAAAAATCAGGCCCGGGACTGAGCAGGGCCAGGAAATGTGCACACGCGATCAGTATAAACTCCATAGCATCCTCCTGTAATGGAGGTCTATAGTAGAGTTTTAGCGGGAGGAATTATTGTATAAAATTGACACGGTATTGCTGAGGAGTCACGGTAGTCATTGCCTTGAAGGTGCGATGCAGGTGACTCTGATCAAAGAATCCGCATTCCAGAGCGGTATCGCCTATATCTTTTCCCTGCTGCAGGAGCCTGCGGGCAAGCTCTATTCTGCAATTCATGCGATAGGCATGCGGAGTAACCCCATACATGGCCTTGAACTGGCGCAGCAGGGTATAGAGATTTGCCTTGAGCTGCGAGGCAAAAGAATTCAGACTCAGATCCTGCTCAAGATTTTCACTGAGAAGTATTTTGAACCGTTCAATCTGTTCAGGAGGCCTCTCATACCGCTGATGAGGTCGGCACGCCCTGGAAAAGATATCTCCGAGCAGTTCTGCTACATTCTGTTCCTTTTCCAGAAGGTGCACCTGCTCATCCAGCAAACATTGCATGGCTGTCGTGTAACGGTGATAGAGGACATCATCCAGCAAACGAATGCTTGTTACCGGCACAAAGCTGTCAATCGGCCACAGGCCCTTCTGAATCTGGAGACACCAATCAACCTCCAGATAAAGCATGTAGTAACTTCTTTGTCGACCGCCCTCAGAATTACAGGAATGGAGAGTGTCCGGGTTGATCAGGGCAAGGGCGCCGGGCGCCAGAGAGGCGCCCTTGCCCTGCACCTGATAACGAACCTTTCCCGTCTCCACGGCTCCCACGCTGAAAGCCTGATGCAGATGCGGCTTAAAGCTTTTCTGACTGGACTGCGAATAGCGGGCCTCGACAAAAGGGAGCCTCCTGTCTTTAAAAAAATATTCTCTGTTCACGCTGCTTCACGCCATTCTTTTTCACTTTCGCAACTTCTGAGTTTCAGAAACCTATTTTTGAGTCGGAAACCAGCAATTGCCAAATTCAACTGAGCGGTCGTCCACTTACCCTTTCAGAGCAGACAGCACTACTTTGGCCACCTGATCGTAATTATGGGCAAAATGGACGGTTATGCCTTCCTTGATATGATCGGGCAGAGTCTCGAAATCTCCCTTGTTGGCCTCTGGCAGGATCAACTCTCTGATCTCATTTCGTTTGGCACCGATGACCTTTTCCTTAATCCCTCCCACAGGCAGGACTTTGCCGGTAAGAGTAAGTTCTCCGGTCATGGCCAGGTTCCGTTTCATGCGTCGGTTCATCCCCAGACTGAGCAGAGCCGAGGCCATGGTAACTCCGGCACTGGGGCCGTCTTTGGGGGTGGCCCCTTCCGGTACATGGAGATGAATGGCATGGGTCTGAAAAAAGTCCTCCTTGATTCCGTAATGGGCGGCGTGGGATTGCAGGAAGCTGTAAGCGATCTCCGAAGATTCCCGCATGACATCGCCAAGCTGTCCGGTCTGTTTAAAACCTCCCCCCTGCTTGCTGATGGCTGTCGCCTCCACTGAGAGAGTGACCCCACCCATGGGAGTCCAGGCAAGACCGGTGATAACTCCCACCCCTGTGAAAAGTGACTCCTTTCTGAAAAAAGGTTTCCCCAGATAGTCCTCCAGGTTTTTCGCTGTAACTGAGACCTTCAGCTCCGGATCTTCAAGAAGCTTGACCACCGTTTTGCGGACGATCTTGAGGAGATGCTTTTCCATTTTCCGCACTCCGGCCTCCCGTGCATAGCCATCAATAAGCAGCTTTAAGGCCGCATCACTGAGTTTGAGCTGACTCTTATTCAAACCGCCCTTTTCCAGAGCCTTGGGCCAGAGATGATTCCTGGCAATGGTAATTTTTTCTTCGGTGATGTAACCGGAAAGCCTTATCATCTCCATACGATCCAGGAGCGGACCGGGGATGGTATCAAGCTGATTGGCCGTACAGATAAAGAGGACCTTGGAAAGATCCACCCGCAAATCCAGATAGTGATCCAGAAAATCACTATTCTGTTCAGGATCCAAGACCTCAAGGAGGGCAGAGGCAGGATCGCCATGGAAGGAGGCACCGATCTTGTCGATCTCGTCAAGCATGATTACCGGGTTGGCGGTCTTCACCTCTTTTAAGGCCTGGACAAACTTTCCAGGCATGGCCCCGATATAGGTGCGGCGATGGCCCTTGATCTCAGCCTCATCGCGCATACCGCCGAGGCTGAAACGATAAAATTTTCTCCCCATGGCCTCGGCCACAGAGCGGCCAATGGAAGTCTTGCCCACCCCGGGAGGCCCCACCAGCAGCATGATGGATCCGGAAATCTCTTTTTTAAAGGAGCCCACCGCAAGAAATTCGATAATCCGCTCCTTCACATCTTCCAGGCCGTCATGATCCCGGTCCAGGATTCTTCGCGCTTCCTTGATTCCCAGTTTATCCTCAGAGTAAACGCCCCAGGGCACTGAACTCATCCAGTCCAGATAGTTTCTGGTCACGGCATATTCCTGGGAGCTCTTTTCCAGATAACTCAGCTTTTTCAATTCCTCTGCAATACGATTCGCCACCGACTCCGGCGGATGGCGACCCTCCATGCGTTTTTCAAATTCATCAACATCGGCGCTGCGCTCATCTTTGGTGATGCCCAGCTCCTTCTGGATGGTTTTGAGTTGTTCACGAAGAAAAAATTCCCGCTGCCGACTGTTGATCTTGGTGTTTACATCCTTACTGATCTCACCATGAAGCTTGCTGATCTGTACTTCCTTCTGCAGCAGAGGAAAAACACGCTGCATACGCTCAAGAATCGGGAGTGTCTCCAGGACCTGCTGCAACTCCTCTCCGCTGGCCGTAGTAAGTGTTGCTGCAAAATCGGTAAGGGGAGAAGGTTCGTTAGGCGAAAAGTACTGCAGGGCCTGCTTCAGCTCTTCTCCGTGCAGAGGGTTGGACTGAACCAGTTCCTTGACCGCCGAGATAATGGACAGGGCATAAGCCTTAGTCTCTGTATCATCAAGCCCTACCTTCAGTTCTTCTTCGGCAAGATACTCTACCTCGACAATAAAGGGGACCTTGTTACTGAGCCAGCGTTTAATACGAAAACGCTGTATTCCCTGACAGAGAAAATGGATATTCGTGTCCTTCATGGTAGGTTTCAGGACCTTGCCCACACAGCCCACCGGGTAGAAATCATCAGGGGCCGTCTCCTGTACAGGGATGTTACCTGCATACACCAGTCCCACGACCTTCTGTTCAGTCTCCCCGATCTTCTGAATAGTTTCCTTCCAGTACTCTCCACCAAGGACAATGGGTTGCACCTGACCGGGGAAAAAAGGTCTGCCGGAAATAGGAATCAGATACAAGTGTTGCGGAAGAACCTGATGGGGTAGGGTAATCTCGTTCTGCTGTCCACCCTCATCGACCATTTCTGCCTCTGTATGCGTTTCGTTTTTATCTGTCATGAAATATGTGCTCCTCTTCTATGATGATCATAAAAATCCCTTATTCATCAAACCGATAGCCATAGTTGATTCTAACAGGTGGTAGACGGTAGGACAAACAAGAAAAAGAAATAATTTTTCAGGTGCTTCCATTTCTGCTTCCAGTTATATTAAGCACAAACGCATAACTCACAAGGCAGAACACCCCAGTACACTCCGTTTACAGAATGAATTTGAAAATACAATCTGCTGGTAGCAGCAGGCAAAATCTGGAGTTTTTTTAAAAGTGATCCGTATCGGCGTCCTTTCGGACACCCATATCAACAGGCCTTTGCCTGGATTTGCTGAGCAAGCGCAAAAAACCTTTGCAGACTGTTCCGTTATCCTGCACGCAGGTGATCTGACAGACCTCTCTATCCTGGAGGTCTTTCGTGGCAAGAATCTCCACGTTGTGCACGGAAACATGTGCACTCTGTTAACGCAGCAGGCACTCCCTTCTGAAAAACTGATTCACCTGGATGGATACAGTATCGGTCTCTGTCACGGGGCCGGGGCACGACACAACATTGAAGAAAGAATGTGGAATCTGTTTCCTGCTGCCGATTGCATTGTTTACGGGCACACCCATATCCCTGTCTGTCATCGCCTCGGGAAAACCCTTTTTCTCAACCCCGGTTCTTTTCTCGGCACTGGTCGTTACGGCGCTCCAGGGAGCTACGCAATCCTGACCATTGATGCAGACGGTCTCCACGGTTCTCTGCACCAGCTTGATAAGACATGGTCATGAAAGTACAAAGGCGACCATAAGATTATGACAGTTCTCGCCGAGGTACGCAGTGCTCCGCAACACCTTCTGAGCGCTGCTGACAGGCCCCTGCCACCGTTTAAGGATTTTCCCCACGCACAAGGAAGGACGAATGAGTAATGCCGTAAAAATAACCCCCATGCTCCAACAATACCTTGAAATCAAGGAACAGCATCAGGATGCCATCCTCTTTTATCGAATGGGTGATTTTTACGAAATGTTTTTCGACGATGCGGTCACGGCTGCCAAAATTCTCGGCATCACTCTTACCTCACGAAACAGTAAAAACGATGCCAACAGAGTCCCCATGTGTGGCATTCCCTTTCATGCCGCCACCACCTATCTGGCCAAACTGGTCAAGGCAGGAAAGCGGATCGCTATCTGTGAACAGACTGAAGAGCCCAGCCAGGCCAAGGGGATAGTACGTCGCGAGGTCGTCCGGGTTATCTCTCCCGGGTTAATCACTGACGAGCAGATCCTGGATGACAAAGACAATCTCTACGTGGCCGCCCTCTCCTGTCTTGAAAAAAACAAAAAAACGAGCTATGGCATCAGCTTCCTTGATCTTTCCACCGGCTCTTTCCTGATTGGCGAATTTTCGGACGAGACAGGATCGGCAGAGCCCATCCTCGATCAGCTTACCCGCATGACACCTGCGGAGCTGCTTATCAATGAGGATGAGCAGGAAGCACTGCAGAGCCTTATCGCAACAGCCGAAGCCCTCCTTCCCGGCCTCTGTGTTACCCTCCGCCCTGCAACTCTTTTTCATTTCCCCCACTGCGAAGAGCTGCTCACCGAGCATTTTCAGGTCAGCAACCTTGCCGGCTTTGGCTGCAGTGCATTCAAACAGGGTATTGTTGCCGCAGGAGTTCTCCTTGACTATATTCGAGAAACGCAGAAGACAGAAATCGGTCATATTGAAAAACTGACCCCCATCGACCTGGACCTCATCCTGCAGATCGATGATTCTTCCAGGCGAAACCTGGAGCTCACTCAAACGATCATCGGTTCCAGGCGTGAGGGCTCTCTCCTCTCTGTCCTCGATCAGACCTGTACCCCCATGGGAGCCAGGCTGCTGAAACAGGAAATCCTCTTCCCTCTCCAGGATGTACGTCGCATCAATGCCAGGTTGGATGGGGTACACTATCTGCACAGCCATGCCAGGCAGCGTAACAATTTCCGTGAACAGCTCACAGCCGTCTATGATGTGGAACGACTCAACAGCCGTATGGTACTGGGCAACGGAAACGGTCGGGACATGCTGGCCCTGAAACACTCTCTGGCCAGACTGCCGGCCATCAAAGAGTTGCTGCTCCAGTGCGACACACCCAGGATCAATGCTATCGGTGAACAATTTGACACCCTTGCTGATCTGCATGCACTCATCGAAGAGGCCATCCATGATGAAGCTCCTGTCACGCTCCGTGATGGGAGGCTGATCAAAGAAGGCTATAACGCAGAACTGGACGAACTGGTGCATATTCAGCGGCACGGAAAACAGCTGATTTTGGATCTTGAAGCCAAAGAACGGGCGGCATCCGGCATTGCCAAACTCAAGGTCGGATTCAACAAGGTCTTTGGCTACTTTATTGAAGTCAGTAAACTGCAGGCCGACAAAGTGCCTGACTCCTACATCCGTAAACAGACTCTGGTCAACGCCGAGCGCTTTATCACGCCTGAGTTAAAGGAATTTGAAAACAAGGTGCTGGGAGCCCAGGAACGACGCCTGGAAATCGAGTACGGTCTTTTTACAGAAATTCGCAAAAAACTGGCCGCCGAAAGTTCACGTCTGCTGCAGAGTGCTCAACTGTTGGCAAGAATCGACTTCCTTGTCTGCCTTGCCGAAGTTGCCCACCTCTATCACTATCGCAGACCTGAAGTAAATGACGGTGAAGTTATCAACATTATCGAAGGTCGACATCCGGTCATTGAACGTTCCCTGCCCAGCGGAAAATTTGTACCCAATGATGTCCATTTGGATCAGCATACCGACGAGGTCCTTATTATCACCGGCCCCAACATGGCTGGAAAATCGACAGTTCTCCGCCAGACCGCTCTCATCGTCCTCATGGCCCAGATGGGTTCCTTTGTTCCGGCAGAATCGGCAACTATAGGTGCTGTGGACAGGATCTTTACTCGAGTCGGAGCCATGGATGATCTGCGTCGAGGCCAGTCCACATTCATGGTGGAAATGAATGAAACTGCAAATATTCTCAACAACGCCACAGAAAAAAGCCTGGTCATCCTTGATGAAATCGGACGCGGCACCTCCACTTTTGACGGCCTAGCCATTGCCTGGGCCGTGGCCGAAGATCTGGTGAGAAAAAACAATAAGGGGGTAAAAACCCTCTTTGCCACCCATTATCACGAACTCACAGATCTGGCCAGGACAGAAGAGAGAGTGCGGAACTATTCCATTGCCGTGCGTGAATGGAACGAGACTATTATTTTCCTCCACAAGCTGGTCAAAGGAGGTACAAACCGCTCCTATGGCATCCAGGTGGCCGGACTCGCAGGTGTCCCCGAACGGGTGGTCAAGCGAGCGGGAGAGATCCTGAAAAATATTGAAAAAGGTGAATTCAGCCAGGACGGAACCCCGACCATTGTGAAAAACAGCAGCGGCCAAAGGCCTGGTAAAAAGTCTCATCCCAATCAGTTGCCACTCTTTCCCATACCGGAAGAAGACCCGATCCACCTCTACCTCCGGGAACTTGACGCAGATGACCTTAGCCCCAGGCAGGCTTTAAGTATAGTCTATGATCTCCTGAATCTCCTGAAGTAGAGTATCATTTCTGCCGGGCCCAGTTACCCCCGAGCAACGAAAGCTCCTGGACACAACTCAGGTCGTTCACAGAGCGAGCTTAACACCTGTTAACCTGATGGTAAAAACATATGCCACCGACCGCGCTTCTGTGACACAACGTGGTCATAACATAAGGGAGCTACCTGATGAAGATAGCGAACTGACAAAGACATCCATCATCAGTGCTGACTACATTTTCCTGGTAATATCACCATAGCCATCGCCTTTTCTTTTGCCTTCCCTCATGCTTTTATGTATACTTTCAAAGATACAGGATCGTTATACAATTCTTCTCTTAAACTAGGCATCTGACGGGTTCGCAATGCGCTACGAGTTAAACTCTTTACGAAAGATCAAATAAGTTGTAATGCATCGTTTTTTCAACATCTTTCTCCTTTGCCTCCTCTTCTTCATTGCCTTTTCCGGTCAGTTCTGCCTGGGCGAGGAAGTAGAAACCATATCCCCTGAGGCCATTTCTGCCGACAAACAATATCAGCAGGCAAAATTTTATTACAACGAACTGCATACTAACACCAGCCTTGGTAATTCCCGGGACAACTGGCTCAATGGAGTTCGTAATTTCAGAAAAATATATCTGGCAGGTCCTAAATCTGAATATGCCGCCCCCAGCCTCTATATGCTCGGTCGGATGTATCTCAAGATGTATAAACGATTTCAAGTTGCTGTGGATCTTCAGGAATCTCTTTCGTACTATCGTGATGTATCAGCCCTTTTCCCAGAAGATCGTTTAGCTGATGATGCGCACTATGCTGTCGGTAAAATTTATCTCGAAGTTAAAAATAATCCGCAAAAAGCCGCTATTGCCTTTACCCGCATCATCGCAGATTATAGAAACGGTGACATGTATCCCCATGCCGCTGACAGCCTCAAGAGTCTCTCCAAAAACCACGACATTCCCTTGCCTGACGCCATGCTGCAGAGGAGTTATCTGGAAAACCTGACCAACGTCCTTCCCGTAAAGTACTGGTCATCAGACGATTACACACGGGTAGCCATCAATGCATCCGGACCGGTAACCTATCAGGAGACTCTCCTTGAAAAAAACGGGGACCAACCCCGTCGACTCTACATTGATTTTCAAGAATCTTATATCGACCCACGATATCGCTCCCCCGTGCCAATCGAAGACGGACTGCTCAAACAGATTCGCACCGGACAGTTCACCCCTGAAGTGGTGAGAGTTGTACTCGATATTGAATCCATTTCCAGTTACAAGATTTTCAGTCTCCCAGATCCATTCCGTGTGGTCATTGATGTAAGGGGTGAACTGAAGGCCGCAGCAGCGGAGCCTTCGAAAAGAGTCCCTAAGCCACCGTCAGATATCATGTCCGATTCTTTAATAAGCCAATCGGATGACCAGGCTGATGAGACGATCATTGTCCTCGAAGATTTCAAAAAGAAGGCAGTTAATGCAAAGGCTGTTGCAGCCTCAACGGCAAACGAGGATCCTCCGCTTTCCACAATACAGTTCTCACTTGCCCAACAGCTTGGACTTGGCGTGCGGAAAATTGTCATTGATCCAGGGCATGGCGGCAAAGACCCTGGGGCCTCAGCATTTGGACTTGTGGAAAAAGATGTCGTCTTAAACATTGCCCAAAAACTAGCTCCTATTCTTGCTGAAGAGACGGGAGCCGAGGTTATTCTCACCCGCAGTAGCGATATGTTTATTCCCCTTGAAGAACGAACAGCTATTGCCAATACCAATGATGCCGATCTCTTCATTTCGCTGCATATCAACGCCCATCCCTCGCCCAAGGTGCATGGAATTGAAACCTACTATCTCAATTTAACCACAAATGCTGAAGCCATGCGTGTAGCCGCATTCGAAAATGCAACCTCCACTCATCAGATGAGTGACCTTCAAGATATCCTCTCAGATATCATGAAAAATTCGAAAATTAACGAATCTTCAAGGCTTGCAGGCTATGTCCATAATTCACTTTGCAGCGGGATCAATGATATTAATGGGTATGACTTTAAAAATCTCGGTGTCAAGCAGGCACCGTTTTACGTTCTGATCGGAGCTGAAATGCCTGCTATTCTCGTGGAAATCGCCTTTATTACCAACCCCTCCGACTCCGATTTCCTCAATAAAGATAAATTTCTTAATGTAATTGCCGGTGAAATCACAGAGGGAGTGCAAAGTTACATACACAGCACTACCGCCAGTCTCTGATTCATACTCACCCTTCCCGTTCTTCTTTTCACAAAAAAAAGCCTGAAGTTCCTTACGGAGCTCCAGGCTGAAAACAATATATCTATCTTTTTTTTACCAATCTATCTGATCACAGAGATATTCTCTATCCTTTTTCAAATCCTGGCCATTAAGATAACGTTCAATAGACTCAGCGGCAACCTTACCTTGATAAACGGCCTTGGCTGCAGTCTGAGGACCAAGCACGTTATCGCCTCCTGCAAAGATATCTTCAATAGAGGTCTGCAGAGTATGAGGATCGGTATGGTAGGTTCCCCAAGAAGTGACATTGAGTTCCTGCCCTTTGCTGGCGAGCAGCTCTACGTTTTGACTGATGGCAGGAACAATGGAATCCGCCTCAATCATGAAGTTTGATCCCTCCTGAATAACAGGACGACGACGGCCGGAGCTGTCCGGTTCTCCAAGTTGCATCCTGACACATTCAACCTTAGACAATTTACCATCCTTGGCATGAATTTTAACAGCAATAGCGAGGAATTCAATACGCACCCCCTCTTCTTCGAGATGATGAATCTCTGAAGGTGATGCAGGCATCTCATGACGGGATCGGCGATAGAGAATAAACACATCGGTAGACCCTAAACGCAGGGCTGTCCTGGCCACATCAATGGCGACGTTACCACCACCGACCACCACAACCTTCTTGCCAAGGTCGAGTTTTTCACCAAGATTGATACGCCGCAGGTAATCAACACCATGTATAACACCTTCAGTCGTATCCTCGCCCTCAATTCTCAGCTTTCTGCTGGCATGCGCACCAACACCATTAAAGATGGCATTAAAGCCTTCAGCCCTCAGATCAGCAATGGTCTTATCTTTACCTATGACAACATTGGTATGGAGAACAACTCCACAGCTTTTAAGGGCATCAATTTCAGAATTAATGATGTCTCTAGGCAAACGAAACGGTGGGATCCCGACCGTGAGCATACCTCCGTAAACTGGAAGAGACTCAAAAATGGTACAGGGTATTCCTTTGTGAGAAAGGTAATAGGCGACTGTCATACCAGCAGGGCCAGAGCCGATTATAGCAACTTTCTTTTTGCCGGGAAGACGACATTCAGTGGACATGTTTTTCTTGTTGGCCACCATCCAGTCAACAATGAATCGTTCAAGCATACCGATTGCAACAGACTGACCCTTCCCTTTGCCGCGAATACAGGAACCTTCACATTGAAATTCATGAGGACATATGCGTGAGCAGACAGCAGGCATGGAGGAGGTTTCACGGATTTTCCAATAGGCCTCCTCAATCTTTTTTTCACGAAGGAGCAAGATAAAAGCCGGAATATCATTATGGATAGGACAGCCCTGCCGACACGATGGCTTTTTGCATTGCAGGCAACGCTCTGCCTCAAGCATTGCGGTGCTCTCGCTATAACCTTTAACAATTTCATTAAAGTTTTTCACACGCTCGGATGGAGGCAATTCCACCGGCATCTGTCTGGCAATTGCCATACGCTCCTTGGCTTTCATAGACATACCTCAAAAGGATAGATTAACTGTATCAAATTTACTTATACTAAAAATGCAAAAAAAAGGCCGTCCTATCCAGGACGACCTTTTTTTAATATAGCCTAGATTAGTTAATCAGGCAATCTTTGATGCTTTAATTCGTGCAAGTGCACGCTGCAGGGCAGCTTCCGCCCTGGTTTGATTGATTTTATCATCATGCGCGCTCGCTTGATTCAAGCGTTTTTCTGCACGTTCTTTGGCTTTCATTGCTCTGTCTACGTCGATCTCTCTGCCAAACTGGGCACTTTCAACAAGAAAGGTGATCTTATTATTGGAAACTTCACTGAAGCCACCGCTGATCATCAGGCTCTCCCGTTTTTTTCCCTGTTCATAAGTCAGAAGACCAATCTTTATGGTAGAGAGGAACGGAGCATGATTGGCCAATACACCAAAGTCACCACCATAACCGGGGGCGTTAACGATATCGACATCCTCGTTAACTACTGCCCCGTTAGGCGTTACTACTTCTAAACGTATTTGTTGTGCCATCGATTTGTCCTCGTATGCTGTTAGTTCCTTAGAAATACCATACTGACCCTTTTTTTACAGTACAGTATTTCGTATAAGAACTTATTCAGACTTTCTTCTCATTTTTCTGGGCAATTATGCCTTTGCCTTCTCTTTGGCGTCTTTCTCGAGAGCTTCAGCGATGGAACCAACCATGTAGACTGAGTTTTCAGATATTTCATCATGCTTACCTTCAAGGATTTCCTTGAAACCAGCAACGGTATCTTCTACGGCTACGAACTTACCAGCCATACCGGTGAATACCTCAGCCACAGTGAAAGGCTGAGAGAGAAAACGCTGAATCTTACGAGCACGTCCAACAAGGAGCTGATCTGCTTCAGAAAGCTCATCCATACCAAGAATGGCAATGATGTCCTGGAGATCTTTGTATTTCTGCAGGGTGATCTGAACGCCACGTGCTACATCGTAATGTTCTTGTCCTACAACGTTGGGATCAAGAATACGAGAGGTGGAGTCAAGCGGATCAACAGCAGGATAGATACCAAGCTCTGCAATCTGACGAGAAAGAACAACAGTACCGTCAAGATGGGCAAAGGTGGTAGCAGGGGCAGGATCGGTCAAGTCATCAGCAGGTACATATACACACTGTACAGCGGTAATAGAACCTTTTGTGGTTGAAGTAATACGCTCCTGCAGGCCACCGAGGTCAGTAGCCAGGGTAGGCTGATAACCAACAGCGGAAGGAATACGTCCGAGAAGGGCGGAAACCTCGGAACCTGCCTGGGTAAAACGGAAGATATTATCTACGAAGAAGAGCACGTCCTGTCCCTCTTCATCACGGAAATACTCAGCAGCAGTCAGACCGGTCAAAGCAACACGAGAACGGGCTCCTGGAGGCTCAGTCATCTGGCCATAAACAAGAGCTGCCTTTGGCAGAACGCCTGAATCCTTCATCTCGTGATAGAGATCGTTTCCTTCACGGGTACGTTCACCAACACCGCAGAATACGGAAATACCACCATGGTGCATGGCGATGTTATTAACCATCTCCATCATAATAACGGTCTTACCACAACCGGCACCACCGAACAGACCCATTTTTCCACCCATTGGGAAGGGAACCAGGAGATCAATAACCTTGATACCTGTAGCCAGAACCCTAACCTCTGTATCCTGCTCAGTAAAGAGGGGAGCCAGACGGTGAATTGGCATACTTTTGTCTGAATTAATTGGTCCGAGACCATCAACAGGTCGTCCCACAACATTCATAATCCGACCAAGACAAGGCTGCCCAACCGGGATAGTGATCGGCAGCTCGCTATCACGAGCCTCCATGCCGCGGACAAGTCCGTCAGTTGCGTCCATGGCGATACAACGTACTGCATTATCACCAAGATGCTGTGCTACCTCAATAACAAGATTATCGGGAACATCAGAGATACCAGGATTGGATACCATCAAGGCATCCAGGATCCTCGGCAGTTTACCGGGTTCGAATTCAACGTCAACGACCGGCCCAATAACTTTAATAATTTTTCCTTTGTTTTGCTCACTCATCGGGATT
Source organism: Pseudomonadota bacterium (assembly GCA_018820855.1). Taxonomy (GTDB): domain Bacteria; phylum Desulfobacterota; class Desulfobulbia; order Desulfobulbales; family Desulfocapsaceae; genus Desulfocapsa. The sequence goes on from JAHJNL010000022.1 coordinate 22,340, forward strand.
TACCTCTCCTCAAAGTCTTTATATTTTCGTATGGTTATTATCCCTTCAGGGCTTCGGCTCCGCCGACAATATCCATCAGTTCACCAGTAACGGCAGCCTGCCTAGCCTTATTAAAAACAAGGGTAAGATCTTGAACAATATCTTTACACGCCTTCGTTGCATTATCCATGGATGTCATACGGGCAGCATGTTCAGAAGCACCTACCTCGAGCATGGCATGATAAATGATCACATTCAGGTACAAAGGCAGCATTACCTCCATGATCTCTTCAGTTGAAGGCTCATAAATGTAATCGCCACTGATTTTGACCTCTGCTTCCCCTTCCCGCTCAACATGTGTAATAGGCAACATATCCTGAGATGCAGGAATCTGTCGTGCTACAGACTGGAAGTGCCCGTAAATCACCTCAACCTTATCGGCACCACCGCTTAGGAAATTCTGCGAGATATCCTGTGCAATTTCTCTGGCATTGAACATCTGAAAGCCAGCCATGATATCGGTGTACTTGGTGCGGACTTTTCCAGTTTTCTTGAAGGAGCCAAAACCTTTTTTTCCAACACAAACCAAGGTTACGGTTTTACCTTCAGCTTCATATTCCACAATCTTTTTTGCAGCAAGTTTAGCAATGTTGGCATTGAAGGATCCGCACAACCCTCTGTCAGAGGTAACTAAAACCAATTCAACGGTTTTCACATCCCTCACTTCCATAAGAGGTAATGAGTCTGTATTCGCCCCACCGGAGAGGTTGGACATAGCCTCATTAAACTTGGTGGTATAAGGCCGGAAAGCCTCCATCTTGTCCTGCGCTCCCCGGAGTCTGGCGGAGGCCACCATGTTCATGGCCTTGGTGATCTGCGCGGTCTTTTTAACACCGGCGATCTTATTTTGAACGTCTTTTAAACTCGGCATATCGAACGTTCTCCTCTATTATTTGATACCCTTGGTTGCCTTAAAAGTGACACCGAAAGCTTCTAACACCTTGTTCAGTTTATCTTTGATAGCATCGGTAAAGACTTCTTGTTCCTTAAGGTCAGCAAAGATAGAGGGTTCGTTGGATTCGATGTGGTTGTATAACTCTTGTTCATAGTCTTTCAAGGCAGTAACCGGAAGACTGTCGAGATAACCGTTAGCACCAGCATAGAGGATAGTAACCTGTTTCTCCATTGACAGCGGCGAATACTGTGGCTGTTTAAGGATCTCAACCAGACGCTCACCACGTGTCAACTGAGCCTGGGTTGCGGCATCAAGGTCGGAACCGAACGCAGCAAAGGCAGCCAATTCACGAAACTGGGCAAGATCAAGACGCAATGTTCCTGCCACCTGTTTCATGGCTTTCACCTGAGCGGCACCACCGACTCGGGATACGGAAAGGCCGACATTAATCGCCGGACGAACACCGGAGAAGAAGAGATTTGGCTCAAGGTAGACCTGACCATCGGTAATTGAAATAACGTTGGTGGGAATAAAGGCGGAAACGTCACCGGCCTGGGTCTCGATAATAGGTAGAGCAGTGAGAGATCCGGCCCCGAGTTCATCATTAACCTTGGAAGAACGCTCAAGGAGACGAGAATGGTTGAAGAAAATATCACCAGGATAGGCCTCACGTCCGGGAGGACGTCTCAGAAGCAGAGAAAGCTCACGATAGGCTACAGCCTGTTTGGAAAGGTCATCATAGATGATCAGGGCATGCTTTCCATTATCACGGTAGTACTCACCCATGGAGGTTCCGGCAAAAGGAGCGATATACTGCATGGGTGCAGGATCTGAAGCACAGGCTGCAACCACTGTTGTATAGTCCATGGCACCATGTTTTCTCAGCGCCTCAACAACAAGAGCAACAGTTGATTTCTTCTGACCAACAGCGACATAGATACAATGCACATCGGTTTCTCTCTGAGCAATAATGGCATCGACACAAAGAGCAGTCTTACCAATCTGGCGGTCACCAATAATCAACTCGCGCTGTCCACGACCAACCGGGGTCATGGCATCAACTGCTTTGGCACCGGTGTAGCAGGGCTCATGCACTCCTTTACGGGCAATAACACCTGGGGCCAGAACTTCAATTTTGGCGCTCAGTTTTGCATTGATCGGACCCTGACCATCGATGGGAAAGCCAATACCGTCAACAACGCGACCTAACATTTCTGGTCCGACGGGGACTTCGGCGATTTTTCCGGTACGTTTGACCAGGTCACCCTCTTTAATATTACTGACAGAACCAAGTATGGCACAACCAACGTTGTCCTCTTCAAGGTTCAGTGCAAGCCCCATGATGCCGCCGGGGAACTCAAGGAGCTCCATGGCCATACAGTTCTGTACGCCATATACACGTGCAATACCATCACCAACAGAGATAACGGTACCTGTCTCATTGAGGTCAATACTTGTTTCGTATTCGCCAATCTGATCTTTTATAATCTGACTGATTTCTTCGGCTTTGATTTGCATTGCTACGCTCTCCCCTTAATGGAATCTTTTAAACTTGCAAGTTGTGTTTTGATGCTGCCGTCCAGCTCGAGATCGCCAACCTTGGCAATAATCCCGCCGATAATCGATGGGTCTACACTGGTGGTCAGTTCCACTTTCTTGCCAGTAAGCTTTTCTAGTGTTGCCTGCACTTTGGCCTGCAATTCCTCATTCAACTCTACTGCCGAGACCACGCTGCCGTGGCTGATATTTTTCTCATTATCAACCATGGCTTGGAACTCTTCCGCGATTTCGGGAAGGATTCCGGCACGTTTTTTCTCTACCAGCAGGTTGAGAAAGTTGGCCATAATTTTTTCAACGCCCATGGAGGCAACAATACCTTCCATTACCTTTTTTCTTACATCCAGAGGATAAAGCGGATTTGTCAGGGCGTCTGCCAGTTCGGCACCTGAGCCATAAAGCTCAGCCAGACCCTGAAGGGCATCATTGTATTGTTCAAATTTCGCCTCTTCCTTTCCAACAGCGAAGAGTGCCTTGGCATATCGTCGTGCTAAGATTATCTGTTTCACTGTACGGCCCCTACCTTATCTAAGTAATCTTCAGCAATCTTGACCTGATCCGCAGGGGTCAGATTCTTCACGATTAACTCCTCAGCCATAACTGCGGCCTTCTCAGCGACCTCATTTTGCAAGGTGCGCTTGGCAGCAGTGATTTCATTAGCAATAACCATTTCAGCCTGGCGCTTGATATCCTGGGCTGACTGCTCTGCCTTTTCAATAATTTTAGCCTTTTCAATTTCGGCCAGGGCAATTGCCTTCTCAACTATGGTACCTACATCTTTTTCTACAGATTCAAGTTTTGCCGAGAATTCCCTATAGGCCTTTTCGGCCTCACTCTTCTTGGCCTCAAGATCCTCGATTTCTTCTCTGATCTGCTTACGACGTGCACCCAGTCCATCGGCAATTGGCTTGGCACCGAATTTAACCAAGATAATAAGCAGGACGATAAAGTTCATCACCCTGAAGCCAAGGTCTTTCAGCTTGGCTGGCGACAGGCTGTTCTTTTTAACTGCATGTGGATCGCCATGTCCCGCTGCAGCTTCACCGTGAATTGCAGCCGCTTCAGCGGCATGCTCGGTGACCACTGCATGACCCGCATCCTTATAGTCCTGCATCGGAGCAGAACTATGCGGATCCGCAGTAGGCATACCCTCGCCCGTCGCTGCGTGGTCAGAGGCCGCCCAGACACTTCCCACTGCCAGGGCAAACCACAGAACCAGCGCCAACAGAGCACTTTTTCCGGCTGTTCGCTTCATTCCCCTCATTGTTACAGACTCCTTCCCAAAATTTTTCCTGCCATGGCAAGTGCGAATCCTTCCAGTCCTGCCTCAAGATCTTTTCGGGCGGTCTGCATCTGAGTCTTCACATCTGCCAGTTGTTTATCTTTTTCGGCATCTGCCTCAGCCTTGATAACGGCAAGTTTTTCTTCACCTGCCGCCTTGGCTCCGGCACGAGCAGTATCCAGCGCTGCTTTGGCCTGGAGTGATGCCTTAACCATTTTTTTGTCTACTTCTTCCTGGCGGCGACGAGCATTATCCTCGTACTTGACCACATCATCTCTCATGCCCTGTAGTTTGCCCGCCCTTTCCTTCAATATTTTCAGAACCGGTTTATAGATGATTCCATTTAATAGAAACATCAGAACGAATGCGTTCACGATCTGAAACAACAGGGTAATATCCATTGTAACCATTTTTTCCGCTCCTGATTAGCTAAGATAATTCAAAAAATTCATTCCAAAATGAATAGCGATTCACAACACGAAATCCGGTTGTACTGCATATATACAGCCATGTCAACTTTTTTGTAAAATAGGTTTGGGGTTGAATTCAGAAAAAGTAAGAAAATCTTTTCTTCTAACTCGAATCATTCTATCCCTTTTTTGTCGGAACCCATTATTTGCCCAAAAATGAACGCACATGTCCTGAAACAGAAGCTATCGCTTCAGCCAGCTTATCAGGCATTGTCCCTCCTGCCTGGGCCATATCGGGACGCCCCCCACCTTTTCCGCCAACTACCGCAGCCACCTCGTTAATCAGTGCTCCAGCCTTGATTCTCCCGGTAAGATCTTTGGAGACAATGGCCAACAGGGCGGCCTTGCCGCTAATGGCACCTCCTAAAACGGCCACACCGCTGCCCATATCGTCACGGAGTTTATCACCGACCTCGCGCAGAGTCTTCGGACTGTCCAGATGAATGACTGCAGCAACCACCTTCACACCTGCAACTTCCACCGCATTAGAGAGCAGATCTCCGAGTTCTGACGAGGCAATCTTAGTGGAAAGCTCAGCCACCTGCCTCTCCAAACGTTTATTGGCTTGCATAAGGGCCTTGAGTTTTTCATCTATACTGTCAGCCTGGACCCCCAGTGTTTCGCAGACAGCTCTCTCCCGCCGTACCTGTTCCTGGACTCTGGCAAGAGCCGCACGACCGGTAACAGCTTCAATTCTTCTTATCCCAGCTGCAATGCCTGTCTCAGTTACGATCTGGAAAAAGCCGATATCCCCGGTAGCTCTGACATGCGTTCCACCGCAGAGTTCCTTACTGAAATCTCCGACAGTGACCACCCGCACACTCTCTCCATACTTCTCGCCAAAGAGTGCCGTTGCTCCCTCTTCTATTGCCTGTTCCCGACCAAGAACAGTGGTCTTGGCCACGACATTCTCTCTGATTTTCCTATTAACCCGTTTTTCAACAGCCTGGATCTCTTTGAGAGTAAGGGGAGAAAAGTGGGTAAAATCAAAACGGAGACGCTTCGATGTCACCAGCGAACCTGCCTGCTTGATATGCTCACCAAGGAGTTCTCTCAGAGCAGCCTGCAGGAGATGGGTAGCCGTGTGGTTGGCAGCCGTATCGCCACGCTCGCTCTCTGTGACCTGGAGCTGGACCTGAGAACCTTTCTGCAATACCCCTTCCGCTATCTGCAGGCCATGAAGGATTATTCCTTCTCCCTCACTATGCGTTCCTTTGATGTGTGCCTTACCGCCTGCCCAGGTAACCTCCCCCTTATCGCCAGCCTGTCCACCAGACTCGGCATAAAAGGGCGTACGATCGGCAAAAAGGGTTCCCGTGGCACCTGCCGCAAGACTCTCCACAATATTCCCGTCCGCATCCAGAAGTCCCAGGATCGAGGCCTCGCAGGCAAGCTGCTCATAACCGACAAATTCACTTCGATTACCGCTGTTAATCAGTTCCTTAATGCCCTCTCCAAGGAGACGCATCCCCTCTCCCTTTCTTGAGGATCGGGACTGCGCCCGTTGTTTCTCCATTGCCCTGTTGAAGCCGGCAGCATCAAATTCAACCCCCCTTTCCAGAGAAATATCACGGACTATATCCACAGGAAAACCAAACGTGTCATAGAGCTTGAAGATAAAGTCACCCTTTATTTCTTTTTCCCCGACCTTGGCCAGGCGGGCGACCTCTTCATCCAAAAGGACCAGACCATGCTCCAGGGTTTCACCAAAGCGATGCTCCTCGCTGTTGACCACCTTGGTGAGCAACTTGCTGCAATCCCGGAGATGTGGATAGGCCTCATCCATGGAAGTCGCCACGACAGCAGTCACTGCATCCATAAAGGGCTTAACAAGACCCAGATTACGACCATACCTGATGGCCCTCCGCATCACCCGACGCAGGACATAGCCCCTGCCCTCGTTTGACGGCAAAACCCCGTCAGCCACTAGAAAAGTGGTAGCTCGGGCATGATCGGCAATAACCCGCATGGCAGTAGAATCGGCATCATCTGCCCGATATTTGCGGCCGGAGAGTTCCTCAAGTTTTTGAATGATCGGTTGAAAAAGATCAGTATCGTAGTTATTGAATTTACCCTGCAGAACAGCAGCCACCCGCTCCAGCCCCATGCCTGTATCGATACTTGGACTCGGCAGGGAAGTCATGGTTCCATCTTCGGATCGGTTAAACTGCATAAAAACCAGATTCCAGAGTTCAAGGAAACGGTCACAGTCACAACCGACTGCACAGTCGGGACGACCACATCCAGCCTTTACACCCTGATCGATATGAATCTCAGAACACGGCCCACAGGGTCCAGTGTCACCCATGGCCCAGAAATTGTCTTTTTCGCCCAACCGTACGATGCGCCCCTTGGGCAGATCCTCTATCTTTTCCCAGAGTGCGTAAGCTTCGTCATCATCTTCAAAGACCGAGACCCAGAGCTGCTCTGCCGGTATCCCCAATTCTTTGACTAGAAAATCCCAGGCAAAACGAATAGCATCTTTTTTGAAATAGTCTCCAAAGGAAAAATTACCAAGCATCTCGAAAAAGGTGTGATGCCTGGCAGTATAGCCCACATTTTCAAGATCGTTATGCTTTCCACCTGCCCTGACACAGCGCTGACTGGTCACAGCACGAGTATAATTCCGCTTATCCTCGCCCATGAACACCATCTTAAACTGAACCATGCCGGCATTGACAAAGAGCAGTGTAGGATCGTCATGGGGAACCAGGGAAGAGCTCTCCACCCGGGTATGATCATGTTTCTCAAAGTACTCGACAAAGCGTTTACGAATCTCGTTTCCTTTCATGACAATAACTCAATAACTCAAAGTTGATAAAAAGAGAAAACAGGTCCCGTATATGGAGGACTGCTTCCTAAATTAACAGAAAAACCACCTAGAGGATATGAGGGAGTACAGCCTTAAACTCTGGAGTTCCGGCCCTTCCCAGCAATTCATAGATAATCATTTCAGCCGGTCCCACAGCCGCTCCCACAGCTTGCATTCTCGCCAGTCCCAAGGCAGAATTCTCTTGTTTACGGGATGAGACACCATCAGTCACCACCCAGGGCATAAGGCCATGTTCCAGCATGCCCATGGCAGTCTGATAGACACAGATATGGGTCTCGACACCCACGAGGATGCCTGTATGAATTGAAGGGGGCAGAGAACTCACCAGAGCCCTGGTCTCCGGATGCGCCAGAGCATTGAATTCTATTTTATCAGGCCTGATCACCCCATCCATCAGTTCTTCAAGCTCTGAAACATAGGGCCCCAGTCCATTTTTATACTGGGTATTAGCCAGGATCGGAATACCGATAATTCTGGCACAATGGATCATTTTTACAATTGTTTCGGATACCTGCTTCGCCTCATGAATCTGACTCATCAGACGTTCCTGGGGATCAATAATATGAAGGTAGCAGTTTTCCGGGGTAAGAAGCTGTCGGGTCATGGCCATCCCTAAAAGAAAGAAGAGAGGCAAAACCAATCCTGTTCTGCCTGCACATTATAAACCGTGTTCCTTTCTTAAAACAAAAAAACGCATCCGTAAAGAATTACGGATGCGTTTTTTCCACCAACAGGCAGACGTACTAGTTACTCAGAATCAGTGGCCTACGGCAGAACCGGCTCCCATGGGAACACGAATATCCTCAACCAGGTGCTGAATATGCTCAGGTGGTGCCTTGGTAACGCTGCAAATAGTCAGCGCCACAGCGAAGTTGATCACTGCACCAACTGCGCCAAAAGCGCCGGGGGAAATCCCCATTATCCAGCCTTCCGGGGTATCGGCCAGCATGGCAGTGGATTGAACAAAGAACCAACCTTTGTACACAAAGATGTACAACAGGGTGGAACCAAGGCCTGAGAGCATACCAAATACCGCACCGGCATTATTCATACGTTTGACAAAGATGCCCATCATCAGAGCAGGGAAGATGGAAGACGCTGCCAGACCAAAGGCCAGAGCAACTACCTGGGCCGCAAATCCCGGAGGATTGAGTCCAAGGTAACCAGCCACCACAATAGCACCTGCCATGGCAATACGACCCGCCATCAGCTCAGTCTTATCACTGATATCTTTGGCAACTATACCCTTGACGATATCATGGGAAATAGCAGAAGAGATGGCCAGTAACAAACCGGCGGCAGTGGACAGAGCCGCTGCAATACCACCAGCTGCAACAAGGGCAATAACCCAGTTGGGGAGTTTGGCGATTTCGGGATTGGCCAGCACCATGATATCACGGTCAACTTTTGTCATCTCGTTCGTGGCAGCATCACCGACATACTGAATACGTCCGTCACCATTCTTGTCCTCGAATTTCAACAGGCCGGTTTTTTCCCAGTTGGTAAACCAGGAAGGCAGATTGTCAATCTTCAGATTCTGAGTGGTATCCGGGGCGATGGAATCTGCCTGGATGGTGTTAATCAGGTTCAAACGAGCCATGGCACCTACTGCAGGTGCAGTGGTATAAAGAATGGCAATAAAAACCAGAGCCCAACCTGCTGAGGAACGGGCATCACGAACCTTGGGTACGGTAAAGAAGCGGGTAATAACATGGGGCAGGCCTGCGGTACCAATCATGAGCGACATGGTCAGCAGAAACATATTCAGTGTCGAGCCCTTCTGCGATGTATACGCTGCAAAACCAAGGTCCTTCAGCACCAGGTCCAATTTATCCAGGAGATAGACATCACTTCCGGACATGGTTGATCCTAATCCAAGCTGAGGAATGGGATTGCCGGTGAGCTGCAGAGAGATAAAAACAGCTGGGACGGTGTAGGCAAAGATAAGAACGCAGTACTGAGCAATCTGGGTATAGGTAACGCCCTTCATTCCACCGAGAACAGCGTAGATGAAGACGATCCCCATACCGATAAAGAGTCCGGTCTCAAAGGGAATTTCCAGGAAGCGGGAAAAGGCGACGCCGATACCCTTCATCTGACCGATAACATAGGTCAGTGAGGCCACAATCAGACAGATAACGGCCACGACACGAGCGGTCTGCGAGTAAAAGCGATCGCCGATAAACTCAGGTACGGTGAATTTTCCGTACTTTCTCAAATACGGAGCCAGAAGCATGGCCAGGAGACAGTAACCGCCGGTCCAACCCATCAGGTAAACCGAGGCATCATAGCCACTGAAGGCAATGAGTCCGGCCATGGAGATAAATGAGGCAGCCGACATCCAGTCAGCGCCGGTGGCCATACCATTGAGAATAGGATGCACACCCTTGCCGGCAACATAAAATTCACCGGTAGTAGTTGCCCGAGCCTTGATGGCAATAAAAATATAGAGGCAAAAGGTTGCCCCCACGACAGCATACGTCCACAATTGTAGATTAGTCATTCCTTCGCCTCTCCTCAGTCTTCATTGACGTTGAATTTACGGTCAAGCTGATTCATACGCCAGGCGTAGAAAAAGATCAGGGCCACGAAGGTGTAGATAGAACCTTGCTGGGCAAACCAAAAACCGAGTTGATAGCCACCGATGCGGATACTGTTAAGCTGCTGGGCAAACAGAATACCGCATCCAAAGGACACAACAAACCAGACAACGAGACATCCGATTACTAGCCGGATATTCGCCTGCCAATACTTCTGAGCGTCACTCATAACTTTTTCTCCTCCTCATAGGAATTTAAGCCACATTGACAAATTTATTTTTGGTCAAATCTCATCAATATGCGAAAAATCATACCGCGGAAAATCAACTCCATCGCAGTGGGTCTTTTTTCAGATACCTCGATCTTCAACTAAAATCGTAATTTTCAACATAACTCTTTAATAATACTTCTCCTCTTCTTCCGGGTAAATCCTATACCACAGCTCCTTAATCAGTGTCAACGCCTGACTGACAAAGGATTTACAGCCTTTAACAGGGGTCACTGCGAGTGATCATAAAAAAAGGAATTATTACTGGCTACTTGTGTCTTAATATCGCAAACTTCCCACGCGGCCTGCCTGATAAATATCCTTAAGCGTAACGAGCCCGCCCTTGCGAAATTTTTTAATAAAATACAAAAAGAGATAGGCAGTCTGCATGGCATCTTCCAAGGCATCATGAGCCATAAAAATTGGAAGATTGTACTCCCGACCGAGATCTTCAAGATTGTAACTGATCTCTCTGGGATTATGTTCATGATAATGGCCAAGGCGTACGCGCTTATAGCCCTGGGCCATGCGCATGGTATCCACCCCGGGATTTGAGAGTGTACCACCCAGAACCTCCTTGGCAGCCTTATTCAAAAAATGCATATCAAGCAGCAAATGATGGCCAACCAGCAGACTCCCATTGATAAACTCCAGAAACTGTGGCAGCACGACCTCTATCGGCCGTGCCTTCTGCAGCTGCTCCGGGGTGATGCGGTGAACAAGGGTTGCCTGGGTGTGTGCCATATTTCTAGGCCGGACAAAATGATGAAAGGTGGAGGCCAGGTCTATCTGCAGGTCTTTGATCATGACTGCGCCAATGGAGATCAATTCATCTTTTTTCCAATCAAGTCCGGTCAGTTCAGTATCACAAACCACAAAAGTGTACTCTGCCAGGGGACGGTTTTGATCAAAATCTGCAAAACAGGCCTTATTCTTCCGAAGCAAGGGATCAGGACTGGAAAACCAGGTGGCAGGTTTGAGCAGATCAAACATAGCAATCAACGTGTTCAGTTTTTAAAAAATTAGGCATGACAAGAATATTGTTTTCAACTCTCAGCTGCGTGCTCAAGCTACAGGATACATTTTATCAAGCACAGAATAGAGGCGCTCAATGACAGCAAAGGCATCTTTCAGCATCCTCCGTTCGAGATCGGAGAGATGTTCGGGGTCCACATGATTGTCCGGCAAAGTCCCCTCTTCAATCTGCCGCAGCTGATGAATGAGACGCTGCTGCATCTGCAGTTCATAGGCCTCATTAGCAGAGGACCAAAGTTCCGGGTTGATATATTCCCCATCCAGCAAGGCCTTGAATCTGGCCAGGGTGTTGGTCTCGCTGATACCATGCTTCAAAGCAAGGACTCTTGCAAAATTGACAAAAGGAGTCAGCCCCTGCCGCTTGATATCAAGCTGATTTTTGTGCTCCCCGTCCCTCTCCACCATGAAATTTTTAAAAAACGAAAGAGGTATGCGAATGGACACACACTGACGGGCCAGATGAAAAAGAAAAATGTCCTTTTTCTGGGCCTCTTTATTTAAATGATTACGCAATTCCCGGGCCAGACTCGAATCTCCGTAACCGGAACGAAAATCAAAAAAGATAGTGGCATGGAGAAGCTCTGCTGGATCGGGGGCATTTATCCACGTGGTAAAACAATCCTTCCACGCTGAAAGCGGCTGGCACCACTTGGGATTGGTGGCCATGATCTCACCAGGGCAGAGCGGGTAACCGCAATTGACCAGATGATTAATAGCCTTATCTGCAAATTCTTTAAAATAGATCTCGGCAGCAACCCTCTCCTCGTCATTTTTCGGATCTGCATAGAGTATGGCATTGTCCTGATCTGTCTTAAATGTCTGCTCCCGACGTCCCTCACTCCCCATAAGCAACCAGCAATAGGAAAGCGGTGGCGGTCCCATCTGCTTTTCGAGCAAAATGAGCATGCGCTCCAGGATATGGTCATTCAAGATTGCTATCATCTGGGTAATATTACCCGCTTTGGCACCCTCAGTGATCAAACCGCGAATCACTTCAGGTATCTTCTGGGCAAGAACATACAGACCGCGGATCTGCTGCTGCCCCTTTATCTCCTTAAACAGATAATAGGGAGAATGCCCCTGGAGCAGCATGATATCATGGGAGGTGACCACACCGATGATACGTCCGCCCCGTTCCACTGCCAAGTGATGAATCCCCGTAGTCATCATCTTTAAAAGGACGTCGAAACAGAGGGACTGAGACAGAACACTCTCCACCGGACCACTCATAATCTCTGCCACCGGCAGATGGTAATCCAGGCCTGCTGCAACAACCTTTCCACGAAAGTCATGGTCGGTTATGATTCCAAGCACATTATCCTCATCAGAGGGATCATGAACAAGGAGGCTGCCGACCTGATATTTTGCCATGATGGCAGCGGCCTGCTGGATGGAACTGGTGCTAGGAACCTTCAGCAGGGTCTTGACCAGCTCCCCTACCTTTACGGAAAAAAGATAGAGGTCATCAGCATTGCGCTTAGACACCTTATGATGGCGTAGTTCCTTATAGGCAGTTTTGACAATTTTTTCAGAAAAACTCTTGAGATAGTAGTGGGCAAAGGACGGCTCTTCCTGTACTAGCTTCAGAAAGATCTCTCTGGGGAGGAGAAAGCAGAAAGTGTCTTCCACGGTTTCAATATTGAGCGAAGCTAACGTGCCGCGGATAATACCCAAAGCCCCTATATAGGCACCTTCTCCCCGGAAATCTTTAAGAGTGACCTCTCCATGATCATCCTCGATAAAGGCCTTCACCCCTCCGCGCTGGATGAGATAAAGATGGGTGATTTCTGTCTTATCGGCAGTGAAAAGGCGAGTTCCCTTGGGGTAGAAATCAACACGACAGTGACGGGCCAGGTAATTAAGAGTCGCATCGTCCAGGGAATTGAAGGGCAAGATTCCCCGAAAAAAAGAGAGCGCCATTTCTGGTGCCACTGCATGCACATCACTTTGTGTCATAATCTAATTCCACTCACAGTCACAATTCAGGTGGTTGAGGAAAAGACTAAAGCCTGAACATTGCCTTCTCTTCAACAAAAAAAATGCGGGATTCTCACTAAGGAGAACCCCGCATTTTCTCATTTATCCAACAGCCCGGAAAGACTGAAGGCTGCCAGCCTCTTTAGTCGAGAGGATTGCAGGCCCTGCCTGTCCCGGAATATACTGATCCTGCAAAAAGCTGTCACTTCTTTTCCATGGACTTTTTGCCGTTGATCAGATCATCGACCACAGAAGGATCAGCCAATGTCGAGGTATCGCCGAAGTCCTTAAAATCATTAGCGGCAATCTTCCTCAGCACACGACGCATGATCTTGCCGCTGCGGGTCTTGGGCAATCCAGGTGCATATTGAATGGCATCGGGCGTAGCGATGGGACCGATCTCCTTACGCACGTGAACCCTGAGTTCAGCCAACAATTCAGGAGTCTGCTCAATACCGGTATTCGGAGTGACAAAGGCATATATGGCCTGCCCCTTAATCGGATGCGGCATACCGACAACTGCGGCCTCGGCAATGGCATGATGGGAAACCAGGGCAGATTCAATCTCCGCAGTACCCAACCTGTGACCTGAGACATTCACTACGTCATCAAGACGTCCCATGATCCAGAAATAGCCGTCTTCATCTCTACGGGCCCCGTCTTCAGGATCGTAGGTGTTGTCGTAACGGCTGAAATAGGTCTTTTTAAAACGCTCGGGATCGCCAAAGACACCACGAAGCATACCGGGCCAGGGTTTGCGGATAACCAGATGACCACCCTCGTTGGGACCGGCTTCCTTGCCGTCCTCGTCATAGATGGCTGCATCAATACCAGGCAGGGGCAGGGTGGCAGAACCAGGCTTGAGAGGCGTGGCATAGGGCAGCGGTGAAATAAGGATGCCGCCGGTCTCTGTCTGCCACCAGGTATCAACAATCGGCAACTTTTCTTTACCGATATTCAAATGATACCACATCCAGGCCTCTGGATTGATCGGCTCACCAACAGAACCGAGGATACGCAGACTGGAGAGGTCATAGCGCTGGGTAGGTCCGACACCATCACGCATCAGGGCACGAATGACAGTGGGTGCGGTATAGAAGGTATTGACCTGAAATTTCTCGACAATCTTCCAGAAACGGTCCGGCCCGGGATAAGAAGGAACACCCTCGAACATAACAGAGGTCGCACCAAGTCCCAACGGTCCGTAAAGGATATAGGAATGACCGGTGATCCAGCCGATATCAGCAGTACACCAGTAGACATCGTCATCTTTCAGATCAAATACCCACTGGCAGGTGTGCATGGCATAGGTAAGATAGCCGCCTGTCGTATGGACTACGCCCTTTGGTTTTCCCGTGGAACCAGAGGTATAGAGGATGAACAGAATATCCTCAGCATCCATGGACTCAGGCTCGCAGGTGGAGGTGATATCCTCGGCCGTGACATCCTCATGCCACCAGGAATCTCGTCCATCCTGCATGGGAACATCATTGCCGGCACGTTTAACAACGATACAGTTGGTGATGGTATCGCATTCGCTCAGGGCTTCATCGGCATTTGGTTTCAGGGGAATGGTCTTTCCGGCACGAATAACAGCATCAGCAGTAACCAGAACCTTGGCCTCGCAATCCTGGATACGACTCTGGAGAGCAATAGCAGAAAATCCTGCAAAGACAACAGAATGCATGGCACCGATTCTGGCACACGCCAGGAGAGAGATGGCCAATTCCGGAATCATGGGCAGATAAATGGAAACACGGTCACCCTTTTTTACGCCCTTTTTCTTCAAGACATTGGCAAAACGGCAGACCTCAGTATGCAGCATCTGATAGGTATACACCCTGACATCTTCTTCAGGCTCTCCCTGCCAGATAATCGCAGCCTTATTACGACGACCATTTTTCAGGTGACGATCGAGACAGTTATACGACATATTCAGCTTACCGCCTTTAAACCAATTGATCTCAGGCTTTGCGTAATCGTACTCCAACACGGTGTCCCACTTCTTGTCCCAGGTTACCAGTTCTTCGGCCCGTTCTGCCCAAAACCCTTCTGGATCTTTCATGGACCTTTCGTAGGCTTCCCGATAGGCTTCGAGGCTTCCCACATGGGCTGCATCTCTGCCCTCCGTCGGAGGCTCAAAAATGCGTCCTTCACTCAATAGACTTTCGATTTTGTCGTCACTTGAATTCATTGCTCAATCTCCCTTCGTATTCAGTTCTCTTCGATTACCGTAACATTACAACTGGCCGCAGATAAATGGATACACCTCGGCGCGATGCAGGTATATGTGTCTACACTTCAACTAAGGTTCCTGGACAAACGCCAGAACTGCACTGAAAAATTTTAACCATTCCCACATTGTTGCCCCTTCTGTCAAATCAAAAGATTTGATTTGACTATCAACTTTGCTTATATTAGAGTTTTAATTTTGATTCAGTTTTTATTGTAAAACAAACTATAACAGTCTAACATCATATTTTTTAGGGATTTTTTATACCACACTACGTTAAAAGGCGCACCTCCTTTCAACTTTTTACTATCTAAAAAAAATGCCGCATTCCCTGGAAAAAGAAATTAAAATCCAGCTCTGGAACAACCAGAGCAAAAAAAATATTTACCAGACCCTTGCAACCGATTCCAACAAGGATGAGCTGTATCATCTGCTCGCCAATCTCCCTTGCGGTGGTCGCCGCAAAAAGACTTTCCTCGTCACTCTGTTCCTGGTTTTCATTCTTACCCTACTCACAATCAAACAATGTCTTTTCATCTATTTCTATGGCCGTTTCGATGTCTCTGCGGCACTCACTCTGGTCGGCCCAATCATCCATATCTTTATCATACGGGAACTGCTGCTCAGCCATCGTCTGGGCTATCAGCTTCTGCCCATCCTCTCAATACTTGCACTTTTTCGTCCGGAAAACCAAATCGTTCCTGACATGTATATGTATGTCTGTATAGCAGTGCTCTCAGCCTTACTCTACCTGCTCCTTTTTCCAAAGAGTGAGCATATGCAGAGCAAGACTAACTAATCATTAGCTCTATTCAAGGAACCACTTATGGAAAATGTACAAATAGATGCCATGTCCAAACTGCTGAAGTCTATGTCTCATCCCATCCGTTTAAAAATTCTCTGCCTGTTGCAGGATCACGAAATGTCGGTAGGTGACATCAGAGAACAGGTCAAAACCACCAATGCCAATGTCTCCCAGCACCTGAACATCCTGCGCAGTCAAGGAATCATCGACTATCGCAAGGATGCGAACTTTATCTACAACCGAATAAACGACCCGAGAATCACTGAACTGATGAAGACCATGCAAAATCTTTTCTGTCCACATGTTTAAACCGTCCAGCACGACCTGATTATAGTACAAGAAAATCCATCTTGCCCCTTTACCCACTCTACCATGCCTGCGCGTTTCACTATCTTTTCCTTACCGCTGCCCAGAACTGTGTAAAACAAAACAATATCAAGGACGTATGGACCAATACTGACAAGATCCCTGCGATATGCAACTGCTTCCGCCCCTCCTCTTTCACTCCTGAGCACTCGATTTCCACACCTATTTCATCAAACTCTTGACTTCTAACTTGCTTTTTTGAGCAAATGTTATTACGTCCCTTAAGGTATTTAGTGGATTCCCCTCCCCCACATAATACAAAATATCATCGAACAGTCACGCCGTTCCAGTGAACGGATAAATATTTTTTATAAGCGAGTCTTGTCTCAGCATTTACCTGGAGGAAAATTTTATGGGTACAACAACTAAAATCGTGTATGGCTGCCTGTTAGCTATATCAATCATTCTGCTGTTTCTTATATTTCAAATGCAGAAGAGTGCCCAGCTCACCTTGGATGTAGAACAGATAGAGCAATCTATTCACCAAAAAAATCAGGAATTGGCCGCAGTTCAGCAAAAGCTTGAAGCCACTGTTGCCGCGGTTGCAAATGCCGAGGCCAAGAGCACCGTCATCCCCAAACTCAAAGAAAATATCAAGGCTTCAGAAAAAGAGAAACTCGCTTACATACAGCAACTTGATGAACTGCAAGGACAATTAAAAAAGGCCGACAATCGACTTGCTGAGTTCGGCCGCATGCAGGGAGAATACAAACGCCAGCAAACCTTACTGGCAGAAACAGAAAAAGCCAAAAAGTCTGCCGAAATGCAGACAGCCCAAGCGGTTGCAGAGCTCAAGGGTGCAGAGAAGGCGCTCAGCCAACATGTAGATCGGATCAACCAGCTTGGTGCCACGCTTGAGCAGAAAGATCTGCTCGTCAAATCCTTTAAAGAAAAGCTGGAACAGACAGCAGAAGAGATGGATCTTCTAAAATCGACGATTTCAGATAATCAATTAAATCTCAATCTGGTTCTTGATGAACTTGACGGCAAAAATCAACTCGTCGAGCAACTCACCCTTAAAATTGAGCAAATCAGTGCTGCCATCCAAACGAAAGGGCATGCCCTCGGTGAGCTCATTGATGACAAGACAGCTATTGAAACTGAAATCCACGCCTTACTCGAAGCGACCGCCCCTGACAACAGCACAGACAAGGAAAATGAAATAACAACCTGTTATGTAGCCCTTGAGAAAAACAAGAATGAACTTCGTCTTGCCCATGAGGAGTTGCAGCAGCTGAAGGTTGCAAAAGAAACCCTCTTGCCCAGCGCTATTGCAGAAGTTAACGAGTTGAAGCTTATAAATGATAGCCTGCATACCACTATCAGGGAGCAGGATGTACTTATAGAAAATCTACGCAATGAAATCCAGGCCAAAGAAACACTGCTTGCCACAACCAAGGATGAACTGGTTACAATTCAGGCAAATAAACAGGCCACCGACAATGAAATCAACAGACTGCTTTCTATCGAGCAAAACAACCAGCAAGAACTGAATCAACTGAAAGCCAGCCTCTCTGCTAAAGAGAATGAACTCAGTGCATTAACAGAACAGGCCGAGGGAATGTCTGCCCCCCTGACCGGAAAGATTACAGTACTTGAGCAACAATTGGCCGAAATAAGAGAACAAAACAGTGCATTAGTCAATGATCTCAAGAAAGCTGAGACAACCCTTGCTGTCCTCACGAAAGAAAATGAAACGTTGGGAACAGAGCTTGCGCCGGCACAATCCGCTCTTGAGGAAGCCCATACTAAAATCTCACAACTGAGTGAGGCCCTGAAGGCTTCAGAAGCTGCATTGAATCAGGAAAAGAATGCCAGCCAGTCCCTTACCACCGAAATTGAACCTGTCAAACAGGCTCTTTCCCGGTCTGAAGAAAAATACAACACACTCCGAAATCAATACGAGGAACTAAAAAAACGACTGGCAACCCTGAACGAAGAGGGCCAACAACAGGCAAAACAAATCAAATCCCTCCATGAACAATTGTCAGAGCAGGCAGGGAGTAAGGAAACAGCTCAGGCCGAACTGAGTGCAAAACTTGCGACCACGGAATCCTCTCTGCAAAAAGCCTTGGCAAATAATGTCCAGTCCGCCGAACAGACAATCTCTCTTGAGCAAGAACTTGACAAAGCAAAGGCCGAAATATCTGAGAAAGAAAATACTATTCAACAGTTAACGACTCAATCAACAGAAAACAGTGCCCAAATCACTGACCTGCAGAACCGTCTGGATCTTGCGACCACACGAAAAGCTGCCGCAGAAGACAGCACCACAGCTCAGGAGCAAGAGATTTCAGGACTCATGGCAGAGATTTCTGCAGCAAAAGCAGCTTCCGCAGAACAAGCAGCCGCGCTGCAGACCACACAACAGCAAATCATACTGATCAGCAAAGAAAAAGAAAACCTCATGACAGAGCTTCAGAATGCAGTGCAGGCAAAAAATGAGTTAACTGAGCTGAACAATACATTACAGGCCACGGCCACAGAACAATCCGAGAAAATGACAACTCAGCTTGCCGACTTGGAACAAAAGGCTGAAAAGGCCATCACGCTTGAAACAAAGACCCAGGACTTAGAAACCGCCCTTCAGGACAGCCAGAACAGGCTTGCTGCAAACCTCGAAAAACTTACAGCACTGGAGGCTACCCTAGCCTCTCTGCAGGCTGAGCGAGACCAATTCTTCCTGCACACCATTGACAGCGACAATGATGGTATATCCGACGCCAAAGACAAATGTGCCGATACAATCCAAGGAGCCGCTATAGATGCAGTGGGCTGTGAGAAGGACAGCGATGGGGATGGCCTGGTTAATCGCCTTGACCTCTGTCCCGAAACGGCCCCAGGTTCGGAAATTGACAATATAGGCTGTTCTGCAGAGCAGAGCACAATTGTCCTGGAAGGTATTAACTTCCAACTCGGCACTGCCAACCTGACAGAGGATGCCCAGACTGTGTTAAATGGGGCAGCAAAAATCCTGCAGAACCACCCTGACATCAAGATGGAAGTGGCCGGACACACAGACACGTTAGGGGAAGCTGAGGTTAATCTGCGGCTCTCCACTGCCCGTGCCCAGGCCGTGCTGAATTACCTTGTAAGCCAAGGAGTTGCTGAAAGCAACCTGCAGGCAGTGGGCTATGGTCCTAAGTATCCGATTGCGGAAAACAATACTAACACCGGACGTGCCAAGAACCGACGGGTTGAACTGCGGAGGATCAAAGCAACTGCCGCCCAGGCCGAAGAGGAAGCAACTCCCGTGCAAGAAAGCACAGATGCTGCTGCCACCGAAGCACCGAGTGCCAGCGATGAAGCAGGCACTGAAGAGAGTGCGAGCGAGTCTGCACCGCCTCAGACTGACTAAGAGCACCAGCCAGAACGTTACTGGCATAAGACTTCCATTCTTTTTGCCTGACAGGTTGCACCAGACCTGTCAGGCTCAGCATTACACCCTGCCTTTTTTACAATACCATATTGTCAAAGCCAAAAGAGCGCCCAGTAACAGGCCAGTTTTACTAAGAAACCACCAGTTCTATCCAAGGGAAAATTGACATTCCCTTTATCAAATACTTATCACTCTGCACGTATACCATCCGTGAACATCTTTTTCTCGACCCCCTTTATTTCATCGAAAAGTATCTGCATACTGCCTGTCCGAACAGCCTTAACTCTCTATGTGTTCATTTTTTGTTAGAATGATATTGACTCGTGAACCAACTCGGCCTGGCAACTAGCGGAAAAAAAACCTCCTGGGCAACGAATTTGATATTCATTGGCCAGGAGGCATGAAGGAAAAATGAATCTTTCGAACCTTGAGCAGGTTATTTTATTACGGTAGCCTTTCGAGGAGCCTTGTTTACATATTTAAAGAAAACCGGGAAGGCCACGAAGAATGCAACACATATCAGATATTCGATCCCTTTAATGTGTGTATAATAATCAACCAAGGTATGCAGGGGTTTTACCATCCCGATAGCCACCATATACTGACTGGCAAGCTCACTTACAGACCAGTTAACGTGGTAAAGGGCACCGGTAAAGGCAGCTGCTACCCAGCAAAACATCATTGCACCTGCAGCCAGAATAATCCTGTTTACTGTTTTTGAAGTATTTTCAGCCATCATGTTCTCCTTAACAATTTACTAGTCATATTAATAAGTTCAGCCGATCATTGCACTCAAGCAGCTTTGCATTAGTCCCACAGGCCCAGTACTTAACAGTGCGCTTGCGATGCAGGCTGCACCCCAAAGGCCAACAAAGGCCGCCATGACAATTCCCACTCCAAGTGCGAAATGAGAGGTTTCGTATCCAATATCAACCTGAGTTCGTGCTGTAGTCTGTGTGGTTGTAGTCATGGCGGTATCCTGTTTTTTTTCTCTTTTACAAGGGGGTGTTTGCTTTCAAATATCAGATTCCGGTTATGGCACCGAATAACCCTCTAACAACTCCGCTAAGTCCGTTATCGAGAATCATACTTGCCATGCAGATAACGGCCCATACTCCTATCATTGCCGCAGTTGCGACTCCTACACCAAGAGTAAACTTAGAAGTTTCGTATCCGACATCGGCCTGAGTTTTGGTTATAGTCTGTGTATTAGTAGTCATGGTATCCTCCGTATCTATATTCTCTGTCCTGAAGAGAGCATCTGATTTCCGGGATTAACTTCCAACAATGGCGCCGACAAGACCTCTCATAACGCCACCGAGTCCGTTGTCGAGAAGCGTACTTGCCATGCAGACAACGGCCCATATGCCAATCATGGCCGCGACAGTGACTCCTACACCGAGAGCGAACTGAGAAGTTTCACATCCAACATCGACCTGACTTCTGGTTGTAACTTGTGTATTGGTAGTCATAGCGTCCTCCATATCCTTTTGATTTTACATCTTTTTTTTATTTCCTTACCTTTTGCTTTGCACATACGATGCCATCTTGATGACGCCCCCAAAACAAACTGCAAGATTTCTCCCATCTAGCTGATATCAAAAGTGATAGCATATACGGTCACCTCATACCACATCGCCACACTTGTGCGGCATGAACGTGTAGCGACAATCAGATATGTGGTATTAGGCCGAAAGAGTGTAGTTACTCTCCGACAGAAGTGTTGCAGCTTTTGCGGATAGGTATGCCAATACAAAACTCATGGAAAATTAATTAGATCCGGGATGAAGTGCAGAATGAATATTCTGACATTTGAGTGAGATTGCGACACAGGGTTGTATAAGACAGGGGAGGACGACAGACACAAAACAAATTATTCCGCTATTGAGGATGACGAATGCAACAAAAGCGTTGCGTTAACAGACTTTTTTAGGCAACAGACTTGACTGACGCATTATACTGATATGTCTGATGCCATATGTGCGCGCCATCACTGAAACGATCGACGCCAGCAGAGAAGTGGCGATCTTTTTCATGGGCACTGCGAAAAAAATCATGGTGGAGACTATGCTGCCCACTCGACAAGCACCAAGGGCGACACTATAATAACTCTTCATCCTTGTCTTTATTTTATAAACACCAGCATATCGTCACTGTTTTACGAAACAGACTCATCCATGCTGCAATGTTTTTTTTAAAACTTGTCTAGGAGGACAATACTTATGATCGTAACAGACTGGATCCATACCATTGCCGGATTTTTCATCCTGTTCAGCATGGCCCTGGGGGTAGACTGCGGCAGCAATCCCCTTTTCGTCCATAAATACTGGCTTTTTTTGACTGCCTTCGTGGGTCTGAATCTTTTCCAGTTCGGCTTCACAAAATTTTGCCCATTAGGCCTGATCTTAAAAGCTCTGGGTGTACCGGAAAGCAGATAACAAAAAAGGGGTGGCTCTTTTCTTCGAGTCACCCCTTTACATGAATTCATTGCCGAGAGGTTTACAACCTGTCCTGTTCTTTTTCGTTTTCTCGATAGTGCACACCACCAAGACCACTATGCGTTTTAAACGGATCGGACCTCTTGCTTTTCCAGTTTTGCACCACAAGATGCCTGCCAGCAGCAATCTACATGGCTGCAGAGTTTTTCTCTTTTAAAACAGCTCGCATGACCCTCCTTTTCCTGAACCATTCGCACCAGTTCAGCAAGCTTCAGCCCTTTTCCATCCAAGCCCAGCCCTGCTGCCTTTTTCCTGGCTAATGACATCAGAGCCGGTCCCTTTAGAAAATTCACCTTGCCCATACGTTCCTCCTTTTCTGGTACGTTATTACTGCCCTTGTTGTCTGCCATTTGGTAGACAACACCATATCCTTTATTCAGGACAAACTCATTAACAGTCGAATTCTCAGATGGCTAAGTAAGAAATCATCATCTGCGAATCCGTACGCCTCACCGATAAAGTTTTTTCCCACAATGCTATCAAATGGGGAGGATGTGCATTTCCTCTCTGGTCGCATGCATTCCTTTCAGCAGCCGACCGCTCCGTCCATCAATGGAAACATGATCTCCAAAAGCTATGGAGGTTTCTCCGATTTCGCAATAATTTCTGGTTTCATACACCTTCAAATGTTTACAGCCGACGACACAGGTCTTTTCAAGGCGTACCGCTACCACAGAGGCATGGGAGGTTTGCCCTCCTCTGGAGGTGAGCAGTCCCTCCGACATATTTATTACTTTAATGTCTTCCGGAACTGTGTCCTGACGGATCAGGATAAGTGGAGTGTTCGGATCGCTTTGCCGCAGTTCTTTAATGTTTTCCTCAGTAAAAACAGCCCGTCCTGAAAGTGCTGAACCGGAAACCCCTATGCCCTTGCCAAGAATTGCAGCCTGCAAGGCCTCGCTTTCGATAAAGACATGAAAGCGTTCCTGCTTTTTGATAGTAATCATATCTCTTGTCTGCAACAGATACAACTCACTTGCCTTATCCCCCTCAAAGGTAAATTCAATTTCCTGAGGATTCCATCGTTTTTCGTAGACAAGATTTCTGGAAATCGCCAAGAGCTCCTCATAGATATGAGGGAACCGCAGCTCCAGTGTCTTATCCACGGCCCGCCCATCCAATTCTGCCTGTTCCACGGAAATCGGATAACTGGTTACCAGGCCGGAGACGATATCCTCCCCCTGATCGCCATAGGCATAATCACCCCAAAGCGCCACACGCTGAACCTTGCGATAAGGATGAGCGGTAAACAGTACCCCGGACCCGGAAGACTGACTCTTGTTGCCATAGACCATTGCCTGAACAATAACTGCGGTACCCCAGGAATCCGAGACCCCCATGATCTTCCTGAAATCCGAGGCCTTGGTTGTTTCCCAGGAATCAAATACCATCTCTATGGCCGCCACCAGCTGCAGCCACGGATCATCAGGGATTCCAAGGCCCTGTTTGCGAACAAGCTTTTGATACTCTAGGGCCAGTTCTTTCATCTGTTCCGGTGAAAACTGCCCCTTGAGCGACACATTGAACCTCTCCTTGGCACTGTTCATAAGTGCCTGGAAGTCTTCTCGCTGCATCCCTGATGTCATCGCCCAGGATTGCAGGAAACGCCGATAGTTATCCCAGGCAAGGTAGCTGTCGCCATACTGTCTGGCCCCTTCTTCAATAAGCTCCTCATTGGTCCCCACATTGTGAACAGTGGCCATCATTCCAGGCATGGAGACTGCGGCCCCACTGCGAATGGAAAGAAGGAGGGGATGTTTCGGAGCCCCGAAGACCCGACCGGTCAAACCCTCCAACTCGGTCAGTGCAGTACGAATACGCTGCATAAAGTCGTCTCTGGCCTTGGCAAAGCCATAGATCACCTCTCGACAGCGAAATGCCTCTGTGGTAATAATAAAGGCAGGTGGCACCGGTTTTTTATCAGCACTGAGTGTCACCAGATTATAGCCCTTATTTCCCAGATGAATCAAATCATGAGTATAGGGGTTAATCCGATGGAGCATGGAGATGGCCTTTTCAGGGTTGTAGGTCATCAACAGGTCAATCATTCGTTCATCAAGGATATCCTTCTGACTTTCGAGGATCCCGATAATCCGGGTAATAAAGTTATCCAAGTGCTGCAAGCCAAAGGTGGAGGCAATCAGATCCCTTAAAAAAGCCTCGGCCAGCCGATGGATAGAATTTGCCTTTTCTTCCTCATTCCATAGCGACCGATAGTTGGTAAGGAGATTATTGGCACCTATCTGGGGAACAATAATGGAAAGATTGTTCTGGTGGCTGTTGGTATAATAGGTATAAATGACATCCTTAACCCCCTCAGAAAGTCCGCGGAAAATATCCAGGTACTGGGTATAGGAAAAGCGTCTGACCCGGACAGAGCCCTTGAGCAAAGAGAGATAGGTATCCAGGCGCCTGGAACTGATACCGTCCACCCTCATGGCGCGCAGATAGAGTTTTAAGCATTTAAAAACACTAAAAAAGGTGGCCTGAGTAATAATAGAGAGGTTCACTGTCTCCGGCAACCTCTCCAGATAAATATTGGTGAGGTTCTCCAGACGGAAGGTAAGACTGAGGCTATCAAACTTTTTCTCCCGATACTTCCCATAGACCGAAGGGATATCAACGGCAATATGTCTTTTATAATAAATATCCTCTCTTGCCTCGAATTTTTCAGGAGAAAGAATGGTTTTCTTCAAACCTTCCAATGTATCAAGCAAGGCCTCGACACACTCAACAGTCTCACATTCCTCAAGCTTGAAAAGCAACTCTTCCATCTCTGGGAAACCTTCCTGAACAGCATGTTCCAGTTCGGTACGCAACTCCTGAAAGCCCAGATTATATTTCTGATGCAGCAGCTTAAACATCTGAACCAGGAGATCGAATCGCAGCAGTTCCTCAGGAGCAAGGTCTGCCTGAGCTCCAAGATACTGCAGCCGCTCTTCCCGCTTCCAAACCAGCAGATCATCTGTGGAGGAAAACTGCAGTTCCTGACGGATACGATTCGCCAGGGCATGCTGGTCATCGATGAACTTCCCTTCCAGAGCCACCTCTGTATAAACCTCCTCCGGCAGAAAAGGCAGAAGGACCTCTTTCTTTTTTGTCGACCAGAAGATAAAGATGGCCTGAATGAAATCAACGATAAGATTGGAACTCTCAACGTGACTCTGTTTGCGTAAGAAATGGATTACGGGATCCCGGCGTTTATGGATCTCATCAAGCTCAGTGGAGACCTCACGTAATTCTCCTTCTGCCCCAATTTCATTAAAAAAGACGGGCATGAGCTTGGTAAACTGTTTTGCCAGGTTATAAACCGGTTCAATGGGATGATTCAGCAGGTTGGTGATATCCCGCTGAAAGAGATCCGTATCCTTGACACAGGTCCCGGAGAGCTTGAGGTTGATGATAAGGGCAGAAAAAAGGGTAGAACACCACTTTGGCTCCTGCATGATCAGATTCAGCCATACCCTGATATTTGCGAGATGGGCAGGGTTCGTAATAGGTTGCCAGTCTTCATCTACCCCCGAGACATTGGCATATTGAAAGCCAAAACGCACTGCTTCCCAGAGGAAGGTCTCCACCATCCGACTGTTCCCGCGATTGAAGACCTCACCGCCCAGGACCTGAATACACTGCAGGGAGGTATGGGGAAATTTTCTGACATTTGCTTTGAGCAGCTGAAAGGTGGTGAGGAGGAATTCTTCTATCTCCTCAAAGGTCTGAAGACGGATCAGCTGCACCAGAGATCGATTGATCTCACGCAGGGTCTCTTCATGTATCAGATAGAGCCCTTTAGTATCCATGATCCGAAAGAGAAACAGCAGCTTCTGGTTTTCGGCAAAACGATTTAAAGTCAGCCCCTGTACCAGGGATTTCCCTTGATCATTTCCGTCGGCCTTTGCAAGCCTTGCCGGAATTTCCTTATAGAGACGGACAATGTCAACATGGGCAGGCAGGGTAAGAATATCATGCAGAGCCATTGCCGGCGACGAATCAATATCAATGGCTGTCACTGCCACCTTGTTTTTTGTCATACTCTCATGAGAAATCGCTGCAAAGAGCTGACCTGAATGAAAGTCTTCACAAAGAGCACCACAACGGTCAAGAAACCAGGGCAGCGGGTCCTCTTCCTGGAGCCAGTAGTCATAATTCCTTTTGAGAATGGCCTGCATGAGCCGGGCCACTGCACGACAATCGAACTGTTCGGCACCCTTATCAACAAAGGCCAGCAGCGAGGTGGCCAGATTTTTCATGGGATGCAGCCCCTGAACAATATGCATCATGATCGGACTTTTCCCGTCATCAAGGGCCAGAATTGTGGCAAAATACGTGTTGAGTGCAGACTGGAAGCGATACAGATCCTCCACCTGAAAAAGAGTCACCATCTTGCTGATCCAGGCCAGTTGTGCTTCAATTATCTGCGAAAGCAGTTTGGTGTTTTTCTCACAGTCCCGCATGGCCTGAATAAAAATACCAGCAAAGAGAGTAAAGGCCTCGGGTCCCTGCTCGTGACGCATATAGTAGGTGCTGTTTTTCAAAACAAAGCTACGTAACTGAGGGATCAGAATGTTCCAGTTACGGTAGGGATGACAGATTTCATAGAGGATATTTTCCAGGGTATTATGGAGTCCTCTATACCGATCAACTACATCAAGAAGAAGCTGCAGTTCTGGATGGATAACGACTTCTTCCGCTGTTTCCAGAAGATTGGCTTTCAGCGCATCCGATTCGATGGAGCTTGACTTCTTTTTCATCTCTTCATGTTCCGTTGCAATTTTTTCTTCCATGACGCTTTTTTGTCGGAAATAAGGGAGGACTGAAATTCTTTCTTAACTATCCGATATTCCTTCTGCAGATTCAAGCTTCTTCTTCCTCAAACTCAGAAAACTTGATTGCCATCCCCCTGGAATCTTTTCAGTATCCTTTTGACGGCTATACATCCCTTCATACAAATATCTTTTCTAAGGATGCAACTTGTTATGCAGGAAGGGATCAAAAAGAAAAAGCGCCCTGAAGGAATATCCGTCAGGGCGCTTACAAAGTGTATCGACTCGAAAAAAAGAATCTTCTTTTCGGCCTACTGCAATATCGGTCGTGCATTTACAGGCTGCACCGGCCGGTTATTGTCTCCACCCATTAGAGTATGAAACTTATCTGCCTGAGCCCTAGAGACAGGTACCGGATTCTGCAGAAGCATCCAGTTGACCCCTTCGCTGCAGGGCGGGGTGGTGAGAGAGCCATTGAAGCGATAGTAGGATTTATTGGAAGGCAGCATATCTTTGACATTAAGAGTGACCTCTGGCAGGGATTTACTCACCCCGGCCTTTTCCGGCATATGGGACCAAATCCCTGCCAGAAAAGGATTCTCCGCCCCCTCTTCAAACATAACCCCAACCACGCTCAGGTTTCCGGCATCATCAGAATGAACCAGATGGGCTTCCATGGCAAAGAACTGACCCTTCACCGTATTTTCACTGGGGGTGTGAAAATGAAATTGCAGAAGGTTGTAGGTGTGGCCATTCACGGTGATGGTAGAGCCTGGAGCATAGTTCACCTGAACAGTATGACCATTGTTGACTATGTCCAGAGGAACAGCATTATACTGAAAAACAATGGGGCTCAATTCTGCCTCAACCAGGGAATCAACATCAATAGGGGACTGGTTTTTTCCAGTCTTGCAGATGGCATAATCGTGAGAAAGATCACCCCAGAACTCCGGTCCCTCATGTCCGCTATAACCCCAATGGGTATCTTGCCCTGAAGCCCCTGCCGTTGCGGCCATAAGCAGTCCTGCTCCGAGAGCAGCAATAACTGTTGCTTTCATATTTTCCTCCTAATGTAAAATGATAAAGAACTGATCAAGAGAGGCAATCTTCTCCCTGATACTTTCTTTATTATTCCCTACACCTTTTCCCGTGAGATTTCAAGGGCGTATTTCAATGCCGTATTACAAAAACGAACTCAACCGACTTCAGTACCCATTTCACTGGAATAGTGACAACTCTGCATCTACAGGGCCTTATTAGCCTCCATGTGCAGAATAAGGTCAAGCATCCGATTGGAATATCCCCACTCATTGTCATACCAGCACATGACCTTGATCGTGGTTCCAATGACCTTGGTTGAAAGACCGTCGACAATGGACGAATGCCCGTTTCCCTGAAAATCTATAGAGACCAGCGGCAGGTCACTGTAACCGAGGTAACGGTTGGCAGCGTCCTTCAGGGCCTGATTAATCTCGTTGACCGATGTTTCTTTTTCCACCTCCATGACAGCATCCACCAGTGAGACATTGGCAGTCGGCACCCTGACCGCCAGGCCGTCAAATTTTCCTTTCAATTCGGGAATGACCAGGGCTACGGCAGCTGCGGCTCCGGTCTTGGTGGGGATCATGGAAAGGGCCGCGGCCCTTGCCCGACGCAGGTCAGAATGGGGAAAATCGAGAAGACGCTGATCACCGGTATAGGCATGAACCGTGGTCATGAGTCCCCGTTTGATGCCAAAATTATCGAGAATGACCTTGGCCATAGGTGCCAGACAGTTCGTTGTACAGGAAGCGTTGGAAACCACATGATGAACAGTAGGATCATACTCATCCTCATTCACCCCCATGACAAAGGTCTTGATGTCTCCCTTGGCCGGAGCAGAAATCACCACCTTGGCAGCCCCCCCGTCGAGATGCTTCTGAGCACTGTCACTGTCGCGAAAGATCCCTGTACATTCAGCAACATACTCTACACCAGCATCTCCCCAGGGAATATCAGCCGGATTACGGTGATCGGTAACCCTGATATGACGACCGTCAACGATGATTCCATCTTCATCACTTCCCACTTCAGACGCAAAGACCCCCATCACGGAATCGTATTTCAAGAGATGAGCCAGAGTTGCATTATCTGTCAGATCATTGATGGCAGCAATCTCAACATCAGCAAAGGCCGGATCTTTGCCAAGGGCACGAAAAATATTTCTGCCGATACGGCCAAAACCATTTATTCCTATTTTAACTGTCATGTCCAGCCTCCTGTGCAATAATGGGATCACAGAGCAACTTGCAGATGCCCTGCCTCTTAAGAAAGATATTTCGTCTTGTTAATAACCTGTCACCCCGAATTCTGGGTGAAAACATCTCTTCCTGTTATTTGCCAATGCTTATCTGGCGGATTCAAGCCCAGCGGATCTCATCCCAAGCCGTTGTGTCTTTGCCTTTTTATACAGCTTCAGGTACTCTTTACTGACCGCTCCCCAGGTGTATCGCTCTAATATCAACTGGACTGCCTGGCGCTGCATCTTTCGGATTGCACCAGGGTCTGCTGAATAGAGGCGCAAGGCCTGTCCGATTGCCTGGCACAGTGCGGACACACTCTGCTCCTGATAGGTGAAACCGGTTTTTCCATCTACCACCTTCACCAGACCGCCCACATAATGAACAATGGGCAGATTACCAAAGAGCTGGGCCATGAAATCCGTCAGCCCGCAGGGTTCATACTGAGATGGAATCAGAAAGAAATCGCCTGCCGCATAAATCTTGTTGGCCAGTGCCGGATCAAACCCACGCAGGATACAGATCTTTCCCTTGTTCTCTTTCTTTTCGGCGAGACGCACCAACAGCTCTTCATCTTGTTGACTGCCGGTTCCAAGCAGCAAAAAACGAAAATCCACTTCTTTGGCAAGAAGATGTTTTAATGCACCAATCAGGACATTGACCCCTTTCTGTTCGCTGAGACGACCGATAAAAGTGACAAGCGGTGTGGAGAGGTTACTGTCGAGGTAACCGGATCGACGGACCCCTGCCACCTTCCCTCCCTCGGTAACAAGCTGCAGCAGAGCCCGTTTACATATCTGCTTCCCGGCAAGAGAAGACAGACCCAGAGGATCAAAGGCTGCAGCAATACCGCTTTTTTCATGTTTGACAGGAGAAAATTCATCAGGATCGATACCGTTAGTGATCCCTTCCAGAAGAATACCTCTTTCCAACAGAGTATGACCGAGCCATCCTGTGAGACGATCATCTCCAGTCTCTTGCAGCTCCCGGGCATAATTTTCACTGACCGTATTCATCACCGCAGTTGCAGCTCCGGCCAGGAAGGGATCAAAGCACTCATCCAGCCTGCTCTTCATGATCACCTGCCGAGGCAGACCGGTACTGGCACGGGCAAAGGCAAGATCAGCCACTTCCTGGTGATAGCCTTTTCCGCCATTATGAATGGTAACCACTGATCCGGTATTACGAAAATAATGGCGCAGACCTGGATGCTCAGCAAGCAATGCCGGTAGAATTGCAGTATGCCCGTCATGGCAGTGGATAACATCGGGGCGGTAACCAAGGAGGACCATCAGATCAAGGGCACCTTTCTGCAAAAGGACATTCATGGCAAAATAATCAAGATGACCTTCCCCTTTTTTCTGCCAGGGATGAAGGGCCTCTTCCTTTGCTGTGTAGGTATAGACACCTTGTTTTTCCCGAAAGCGTTCAGCCCCCAAAAGATAGAGCGTCACCCTGCCCTGGGACGCAGTCCAGACCCGAACACGCTCCCGTCTCTCTTCATTCGTATAATTGAGATCAACCTCAAAGCTCAATTCTTTTTCGGGGTACAGAGGATCCGGAAGCAACTGAAAGCCCAACTCTTCAGGCTCCATGAACCCATAACGAGGCAGTACCACATGTACAGAACGCCCAGACCAACGAGCAAGGGTTACTGCCAGCTGAGAAACCACATCCTTTATCCCCCCGGCACCTGCAAGTTTGCCGTACTCACGGCTCACCATCCAGATCTGACGAACAGATTCCTCTCGCCTGCTCATATGTCACTCCCCTGGAAAAATGATGGCCATATGACGCAGAAGATGGTCTGCCAGGGTGAGACGAACCATGGCCTCACAAACCGGAATGATACGGGGAATGGCAGAGATATCGTGTCTCCCCCCGACCTGGATTGTCACGGCCTCATTGTGCAGATTGACGCTCTGCTGTTCTTTGGAGATGGAGGGAATGGGCTTCACGGCAACCCGAAGGACAATCTGACTGCCATTGGAGATACCGGCGAGGATGCCGCCCGCATTATTTGAGACAAAACCATCCGGGTTGATAGGATCATTATTTTCAGATCCAAGCATATCCGCCACCTGGAAACCGGCTCCGACCTCCACACCCTTCACCGCCCCGATGGACATCAGGCCATGGGCCAATTCAGCCTCGAGTTTGTCAAAGACAGGTTCGCCAAGACCAGCCGGACAGTCGGCAATGATCTCCACAATACCGCCCAGGGTATCACCCTCTTTTCGAACCAGGCGCACCCGTTCCTCCATTTTCTCCGCCGCCTCTGCATCAGGGCAGAAAAAACGGTTGGAGTTGATGATATCAAGGTTTCGTTCCCGGACCTTGATACCTCCGAGAGCCACGGTATACGCACAGACATCGATGCCATGAGTGGCAAGCAACTGTTTTGCCACAGCCCCTGCTGCCACTCTGGCTGCTGTTTCCCGAGCCGATGCCCTGCCGCCCCCGCGATGATCACGAATACCGTACTTGGCCAGATAGGTGACGTCACCATGTCCCGGACGGAAGATATCACGCAGTGTATCATAAGACTTGGAATGAGCATCTTTATTATAAATCGCCAGCGATATGGGAGTCCCGGTGGTATAGGATACATCTTCTCCAGGAGGTGTGAAGATACCGGAAAGAATCTCTACCTGGTCAGGCTCCTTGCGGGGACTCGATGCTCCCCCCTGTCCCGGGCGTCTCCTATCCATCTCCGCCTGCAGCAGAATCGGATCCAGTATGATCCCGGGAGGACAGCCATCAATAACAGCGCCTATCCCGGTACCGTGTGATTCTCCCCAGGTGGTTACCCGGAAGACCTTGCCAAAAGTATTTCCTGCCATTGGTATGTAATCCTTTGTACAGACATCAAATAACGTTTTCAGTTTTCAGCAAAAAAAGTACCTGCCAATTCGCGCAGAATTTTTCACCCTCAACTCCCCACTACCTGCTGTTCAATAAAGTGAACCGCCTCGGTCACAGTCATTTTCCCGGTATCCACTACAATATCTGCTGTTTCCCGGTAGAGAGGCTTCCGTTCTATCAGGATGTCACCCAGCTCCTGACAGATATCTTTACCCGTCAGGCTCGGTCTGAGAGTCTCGGAGTAGAGGTCCAGACGTAGACGCTCACAGAGGATTTCAAGATCAGCAGTGAGCCAGATAACCTGTCCCTGTTTTTTGAGTTCCAACCAGATATCACGGTGCAGAATTGCGCCTCCGCCGGTGGCAACGACACAATGGTTTCTGTCCCTGAGTTCGGACAGCACCTCGTTTTCTACCTTCCGGAAGCCCTGCCACCCTTCCTCTGCAACAATAGTTGCTACAGAAGCCTTTTTTTTTCCGACAATCAAGGTGTCGGTATCCAGGAATTCATAGCCAAGCCTTTTGGCCAGTTCCATGCCTATGCTGGACTTGCCCACAGCACGACAGCCAATAAGATACACACAATCTTTCATGCTTTTTTTTGTAAGAGTTCACCAAGTTGATAGTTCCTCCGGTAAACTCTTACAACCTTTTTTTCCTTTAATTTAGTATAGTATGCGGTATGATAAAACTGTGTCAAGATAAGATCAAGCCTGAAAGAGCTTTCTCCTAAGAGTTCATCAACAAGAGAGGTCCCCAACGGGTAGAAATTCAGAATGGAATTCAAAGACTATTACGCCACTCTGGGAATAGAGCGCAATGCCACCCAGGATGAGGTAAAACGGGCCTACCGGAAACTCGCCAGAAAATTTCATCCGGATATCAACAAATCCCCAAACGCCGAACAACGATTTAAGGAAATCGGTGAGGCTTACGAGGTCTTGCAAGATATCGAGAAACGGGCGGCTTACGACAAGATCGGCAGCAACTGGCAGGCAGGACAGGACTTCAAGCCACCACCCAACTGGGATAAAGGCTTCGAGTTTCAAGGTCGAGAATATACCCAGGCCGGTGCCTCACAGTTCAGTGATTTCTTTGAATCTCTTTTTGGTACACGAAGTCCATTCACTCGCGCACAAACTTTTCACGGACAAGACCCGTCATTTTACAGAAAAGGTCAGGATCTCCATGCAAAAATCGTCATAAGCCTGGAGGATAGCTTCCGCGGAAGCAAGCAGACCGTGACCCTGCAGCGCCCCACCGTTGACGCAAACGGTCATGTCTTCACCAGCCCCCACACCTTGCACATCACTATTCCAAAAGGCGTCACCGAGGGCCAGCGTATCAGACTTGAAGGCCAGGGAGGAGCCGGGATTGGCAAAGATTCGAACGGTGATCTGTATCTGGAGATCGTTTTTGCCAGCCACCCCCACTTCAGCGCCGACAACAGGGACATCAATCTCACCCTTCCCATCACGCCCTGGGAAGCAGCTTTGGGGGCCACGATCCAAGTCCCCACCCTTGGTGGCACTGTGGAACTGAAAATCCCGCCAAATTCCCAGACCGGAAAAAAAATGCGCCTCAAGGGAAGGGGACTTTCCTCCTCAACAGTCAGTGGTGATCAATATGTGACCCTTGCCATCATGACTCCCCACCCAGCGAACAAATCGGACCGGGAACTCTATCGCAAAATGGCGGAGACCATGTCATTCAACCCCCGCAGACACCTTGGTGTGACATCATGAAAACCGACATCCAGTGTACAGTTTTTGACGAGACCAGTGCATACTGCCTTAAAGATCTCTGCAGACTTTGCAGAGTCCATGCCCAGTTTATCCATGACCTGATTGACGAAGGTATTCTCTCACCTCAGGGAAACAATCCCAAAAGCTGGCGCTTCGGCGCTGTTGAGATCAAACGGATACAGATTTCCATCCGCCTGCAGGAAGACCTGCAAGTCAATCTTCCCGGCACAGCCCTGGCCCTGGACCTGCTTGAAGAAATCGAGGAACTGCGCAGCAGCAAATCACTTCTGGAGCAACTCCATGCGCTGGAAAAACGAGTATGAACCGGATATAGCCATCATCGCTACCCGACACAAGCAACTCTTTCGTTTCAATGAAGAACTGCAGTCCACTAAGCGCGAAGGATTCAAACCTTCAAACATTGAGGAACTCCTCAACCAGCTAACCAGTAGTAATTCTTCAATTGCATCACGAAAAAGCAGCTGCCGCACAGCCTTAAAAAAGATTGACAAACCGTCTGTCATGACTAATTATTCAACAGCATCTTAAATCCTGTGCGACAACAGAAACCCTCAATATTCAAGGAGTCCATCCATGAAACAAACCATCCTCCTCCCTGCTCTCCTTAGCCTTGCCATTTTACTTTCCTCCTGTGCCGGAGCCAATAAAGCTCAAGTAGGTGCCGGTGGAGGTGCTGCGGCAGGCGCACTGATTGGCCAGGCCATTGGCCACAATACTGAAGCCACACTGATTGGAGCAGCCGTAGGTACCATGCTGGGGTACATGGTTGGCAATGAGATGGACAAATACGACAGAGAGCAGCTGAACCATGTCTACGAACGCGGAGTCTCAGGTCAGACAAATGCCTGGCGCAATCCGGACAGTGGCAACAGTTACAAAGTTACACCGCAACCGGCTTATACTAATCCAACGACGAGTCAACCTTGCCGTCAGGCAGAAATCCAGGCTGTCATTGATGGAAAAGTAGAAACCACTTACACTACTGCCTGCCGTGATCAGAACGGACACTGGCAGCTGCAGAATTAACAGTCTGTGATTTGACATGCGGCTTGGAACAAGTTCTCTGCCCAGGCCGCATGCTTACGATACAGTTGCAGGCTGCCTGCTGTAGCCATCGACACACAGCTCTTTTTATGAAGACAACTCCTGATATGTACAGCGGCAATTTTACAGTATCCACAACACAGCATATGCACCTCGTCGATATAACCTCCGAGGTGCAAGATCAGATTCATGTGTCTGGAATCACGGGAGGTATCTGCTGTCTTTACAATCCCCATACCACGGCAGGACTGACCATCAACGAAGGTGCCGACCCCGATGTGCAAATCGACATAATCAATGGTCTCCAGCAAATGGTTCCTCTCCAGTTTCCCTTCCGCCACCGGGAAGGAAATTCGCCTTCCCATATCATGGCATCACTCATGGGTTCGTCACTCACCATTATAGTCGATAGTGGCCGCCTGCAACTTGGCACCTGGCAAAAGATTTTTTTCTGCGAATTCGATGGTCCCAGAACCAGAAAAATCCACTGGCGGCTTCTTCCTGCTGACTGACTCTCATCCAACACGAACTTATGAAGATTGATCCCCATCAGATGTGCTTTGGCCTGAACCTGGAGCTTGACCGTTCCTCCCTCTCCTGCTTCCTGCAGCTTGCCGGCAGACCTGACTTCGCCGACGTACTTGCCGGCAGACTTTCCAGTGAGGAAATCCAGGATGTGGTCCATTTTTTTACAGGCATTCTCAAAAATAATCTGAGCGAAGACGAATATCACCGGCTGTTTCTCCTCGAACAGTCTCCCCATCACCATCCTGAGGAAAAATAGCCATGGCCGCTCACGACATCTTCTACGACCTGCGCAGCTTTCTCGAGCTGCTGCGTAGCGAGAATCAGCTCCTGATAATTGATGAGGAAGTTGATCCGTATCTGGAAATTGCAGAGATACATCGTCGTGTCATTGCACGACAGGGGCCGGCGTTGCTCTTCACTCGGGTCAAGGGCAGCAATTTTTCCGTTGTCACCAATCTCTTTGGTACAGCAAAACGACTGGAACTCGCCTTTGGCTCCAAACCACAACAATTTGTTCGTGATCTGGTCAACCTCACCGAATCATTGATGCCGTTAAAGATGAAGACCCTGTGGGACAATCGCCATCTTATCCAGGACGGTTTGAAAATCGGCCTCAAAGAAAAAAAGCAGGGGCCTATCCTGGAAAACTGCCAATTTCCGCCACGCCTTGGCAGCCTGCCCATGCTTACCTCGTGGCACAGTGATGGTGGCGCCTTTGTCACTCTCCCCTTGGTCTATACCGAACATCCTGGCGGCAAGGGACATAACCTCGGTATGTACCGTATCCAGAGACACGACGACACGACCACCGGTATCCACTGGCAAATTCACAAAGGAGGTGGCTACCATTACCATGAAGCTGAAAAACTCAATCAGGCCCTGCCCTTGACGCTCTATATCGGCGGCCCTCCAGCACTGATGCTGGCAGCCATTGCACCACTGCCCGAAGATATACCGGAACTGATGCTCACCTCGCTGCTGCTTGGCAAGAAACTTGACATGACTCCGGATCCAAAAGGAGGCCATCGCCTGGTAGCCAATGCCGAGTTTGCAGTAAGAGGCATAGTGCCTCCCCATGTGCGCAGGCCTGAAGGCCCCTTTGGTGATCACTACGGCTATAACTCTCTACAGCACGACTATCCGGTATTCCAGGTCTCTCATCTCTACCACCGAAACAATGCCATCTATCCGGCAACAGTGGTTGGCCGACCCAAACAGGAAGACTATTTTATCGGTGACTATCTCCAGGATCTACTCTCACCCCTCTTTCCTCTGGTCATGAAGGGCGTCCGTGAATTGAAAACCTATGGTGAAACCGGATTTCACTGTCTCGCCTCTGCCCGTGTCGCCGACCGGTACCCACGGGAAGCCTTTGCCAGTGGATTGCGTATCCTGGGCGAAGGACAGCTCTCGCTTACCAAGTTTCTCATTCTCACTGACGGTGACATTGATATCAGTAATTTTCCCAGCCTCTGGACCCATGTGCTGGAACGTATCCACTGGAATAGAGACCTCTTTGTTTTTGCCAACGTCTCCCAGGATACCCTTGACTACACCGGCCCTTCAGTCAACAAGGGCTCCAAGGCCATGATGATGGGTCTGGGCAAAGAAAAAGTACGGGATCTGCCCTTAGAGTTCACAGGTGACCTTCCTGCCGACTGCCAAAAGGTAAAAGCCTATCTCCCCGGAACCCTCGTGGTCCAGGCAACAGCGTATCAGGACAATTCCGATCTTGCCGCAACCCTTGCCGTAGCCCCTGCCTTTGCCGAGTGGTCGGTTGTCCTCCTGGTGGACAACTGTGAGGAGGCGACATGTTCTCTACAGGAGTTTCTCTGGACCTTTTTCACCCGTTTCGAACCAGCAGCCGACATACACGGTTCAGCAACCCAGGTCCAACGCTTCCATGTCGGGCTCACCCCTCCCATTATTTTTGACTGCCGCATGAAACCCTGGTACACAGATGTCCTTGAAGTCGACGAGGCCACGCGTAATCTTGTTGACTCGCGTATTAGCAAACTACTCCCCTCCCATCTACGCTGACCATGCCCAGTCCGCTTCGTCTTCAAAAATTTCTGTCCAGATGTGGTGTTGCCTCCCGGCGCAAGGCAGAAGAGTACATTGCCCAGGGAAGGGTGCAAGTGGACGGGAAGGTCATCACCGCCATGGGGGAACAGATTACCCCCGGAAAGCAGAAGGTTTACTTTGACGGCAAAGAAGTTGTCGCCGAGGAACGGTTCATCTATATCCTCCTCAACAAACCTAAAGGTTACGTCACCACCCTTTCCGACCCACAGGGAAGACCGATAGTGACCTCACTGCTCTCTGGAATCCAGGAAAGGGTTTATCCTGTGGGCAGACTCGATCTCGACACCGAAGGTGCCTTGCTTCTCACCAATGACGGCGATCTGGCCCAGTCTATCCTTCACCCCAGCCATGAGGTAACCAAAACCTATGAGGCGGAAGTAAAGGGACATCCTCCATCTGAAGCAATAAAACGCCTGGAAAAAGGGATCCTTCTGGAAAACAGGAAGACAGCACCTGCCAAAATCCAAATAAAACAGCAAAAAACAAAAACAACAGTGATTATTATCACCATTCACGAAGGAAGAAAACGACAGGTAAAAAAAATGTTCGAGGCCATTGGCCATCCCGTCATCGCCCTTAAACGCCTCGCCTATGGCGCTCTTACCCTGGATGGCCTATCTCTTGGAAAATACAAAATTCTTCAGCAAAAGGATCTCGAAAAAATTTTTTCAAACAAATTTCTTTACAAACACAAAAATAGCTGATTAAATCTATATAGTTATGGACCGAATTACAGGGTAGTTGCCCAAAAATGTGCGCGTATCTTTTTGATTTAATTGATTTTTCCTGGGAGCAGCAAGCGGGGGTTCCTCTTTTACAAAAAACATTTTATTTTCTTCTAAACACTGCAAAAATATTGTGGTGTTTGCCTTGAACGTACAGGAGTCAGGCATGAACAAATCCGAATTAGTCGAAGCCCTGTCCCGGGATATTGATATTCCTCACAGGGAGGCTGCAGCCATCACCAACACCATTATCGAGACCATGACCGAGGCACTAGCCCAAGGTGATAGTATTGAAATACGAGGTTTCGGCAGTTTTGTCATAAAAGATTACGGCACCTATGAAGGACGCAATCCAAAAACTGGCGAGAAGATCAAGGTCAGGCCCAAAAAGCTGCCTTTCTTTAAGGTAGGAAAAGATCTGCGGGAACAGGTCAACCAGAAACGAAAGAAGAAGTAGTAGCAAGAGCTGCTGCTACCCCTCTACGATTTCTCCCACCAGATCATAAATCTGCGCCTCGGTGATACGTACCTGTACGATATCACCGGGGTTGGCGATGCCGTCAGTAATATAGACGCAGCCATCAATGTCAGGTGCCTGATACACTGTTCGCCCCTCCAGTAAAAGATCTGTCTCTCTGCTCAAGCCCTCAACCAGCACAGGAAGGACCTGCCCCACATATTTCTGGAGAATATTTTTTGAAATATCTGCCTGCAGCTCCATTACTCTCTGCAATCGGTCCTGCTTCAATTCGTCAGTACACTGGTCCTCAAAATTTTCAGATGCAGCGCCCTGTTCATTCGTATAGGCAAAGAGTCCGACATGATCGATCTGGTACTTCTTTAGAAAGGATTCCAGCTGGTGCAGATCATCTTCTGTTTCTCCGGGAAAGCCAACCATCATAGTGGTACGCAAAGCAATGTCGGGTACAACTTCCCGCACCCGGTCAACAAATCGGCACAGATCACGTTGACCATAATGCCGATTCATACGCTTCAAGATAGAGTCAGAAACGTGCTGAAAGGGAATGTCGATATAGGGAAGTATACGCGCTTCCCTTTGTATCAGCTCGAGAAGCTCATCGGTCACGCCTGATGGATACAGATACATCAGGCGTATCCAGGGGACATCGGTTTGCGCAAGCAACTGTCTAAGAAGAACAGGGAGTGTAACCTCAGACCCGAGATCACGGCCATAAGCAGTAAGATCCTGGGCAATAAGCGAAATCTCTTTCATCCCGTCTTGTTCAAGATGCCTCAATTCCTGACAGAGATCCGCAACAGGCCTGCTGCGCAAGCTGCCTCTGATAGAAGGGATCATGCAATAGGAACAACGATTATTACACCCTTCGGTGATTTTGAGAAAACTGCGAAAAAATGGCGTAGAGATGACACGCGGCATGGAGGAATCCATAAGAAAGCGCGCAGGA
This sequence comes from Pseudomonadota bacterium, assembly GCA_018820855.1. Classification (GTDB taxonomy): domain Bacteria; phylum Desulfobacterota; class Desulfobulbia; order Desulfobulbales; family Desulfocapsaceae; genus Desulfocapsa. Next base: position 61,998 of record JAHJNL010000022.1, read on the forward strand.
CAATTGACCTTCTCTACCAGGCTACCTGAGAGAAGATCCTGTATAAGGTTTGCAATATCCGGCACCCCTTCCGTCCCCACAAACAGATCCACCTCAGGAAGCTCAAGTGCCAACTTGTCGCCATACCGCTGGACTAAACAACCTGTAACAACAAGATATTTCCGGGGGTCGTGTTCTTTGATCTTGGCCAACTCAAGAATTTCATCCACAGCCTCTTCCACTGCCGCCTGAATAAAACCACAGGTATTGACGAGCAGAACAGTGGCATCATTCGGATCTTCAGTAAGCTGCCAACCAGCCTCTTGCAGAAACCCGAGCATGACCTCTGAATCCACAAGATTTTTGGGGCAACCAAGACTAACAAGATGGAAGGTGGCCATCCTCATTTCTCCTCTTCGTCGACAGATGTTTGCACATACTCGATAAGCATGTGCACCTGTGCCTTACTTTTTTGTTTAAATGTCTTTCCTGAAAAACCGGCTTGCCAGTCTCTGTTCCACAGTTCATCAGAAACAAGGAATATGGCGGAAAAATCAACCCCTCTAAAAGCTGCAACCGCACAGAGAGCCGAATATTCCATATCCACACCGCCAATATTGTGCACCTCAGCCAGAGCATCCAGCATTTTTCTCGATTCCCGATACGGCGCATCCGTTGACCAGATCGAAAAAGGAAATATATCCCCCATGGCATTCTGCAGATTCTGCAAAAGAACAGGAGATGGCTGACTGATCGTTTCAGTGGTGTAATACCTTGAAGTCCCTTCACCACAATGGGCAACGCCCCCAAGAAGGGTGTCGCCCACTTTCAGATTTTTCTGCAGGGCTCCGCACCAACCGGCCATTATTACAGTAGTGGCTCCCAGGGCAATCAATTTTTCCAGAGTCATCACTGCCATGGGAGCGCCCACAGCCGGGCCCGCAATGAAGAAATCATTCCCGGGGCTGATTACCAGGCCGCAATGAAACAAAAACCTTCGTTCTCCGCCCATACCCAGAAGTTGTTCAAGGGCCATCCGCGCCTCTTGCGGATTAACGAACAAAAGCCCCAAAGGAGGTATCGCCTTCTCCTTCCGCCCGCGAACAGGGTGGATCACTATATCATCTTCAAGTCCATCCTTCATCCTGTTTAATCCGTTGGTATTAGCCTGGTGTTGTGTCCATATTCTTTTCAGGATATTTCTCTATCCTGAAAACGCAAAAAAGGCTGCAGAAAAAATCTGCAGCCTTTTTTACAATCCTTAGACCTGTCCCTTGCGCAAAGCAAGGAACAGACCTGACTGATTATTCTAACTTAGCCAATCAAAGGATTAGCATAGAGAAGAATCAGAGCAACAACCAGTCCGTAAATAGCACAGGACTCGGCAAGAGCCATACCGAGGATCATGAATACCATCAGTTTAGGCTGTACTTCGGGATTACGAGCAAGTCCCATGGTGGCACCCTGTCCAACATTACCGATACCGATACCGGCACCAAGACCAGCAAGTCCGATTGAAAGTCCAGCGCCGATACAAACGAGTCCGAGCATTAATGCATTTGATTCCATTGTGTTTCTCCTTGTGATGTTTGGTTGTTTGGCCTTCTTCCTACTATATTAAAAAAAATTATTTCTTCAGTCTGTAATGCTCTGCGCAGATCAGTGCGCGTGTTCGTTAGCCTGACCGAAATAAACAACAGTCAGCAGAACAAAAACCATGGCCTGAACCACGGATACCAGAACGCCCAGCAACATGATTGGCAGCGGTGCGAAATAGGCACCGGCCAGCATAAAGAGGATACCGAGCAGGGTCTCTTTTGCCATGATGTTACCAAAAAGTCGAATGGAGAGTGAGAGCAGACGAGCAATGTTACTGATCAGCTCAATTGGGAACATCAGCGGGATCAAAATCGGGATGGGTCCGAGGAAATGCTTAATGTAGCCAACACCATGGGCACGAAAGCCAATGATGTGATGGGTCACCCAGACAATGACGGTCAGTGCCAGAGTTGTATTAATAGAAGAGGTGGGAGACATGAAGCCGGGAATCAAACCAATGAGATTGGCTACTGCAATATAGAGGGCAAAAGTGGCTATCATCGGAAAAAGCTTATCGGTCAGCTCCTTTCCCATATTGTCATTAAAGAAATCATTCATTCCACCAATGACCAATTCCCAAAAATTCTGTCCCTTGCCGGGAATCATCTCCACGTTGCTGAGGGTAAGCTTTCCTACCACTACCAGAAAAATCATGACAAACCAGGTATAGGTCATATACGGTTCACACAGCTTCTCCAGAAAGGTATTACCGACAGGACCGTGCGGAATCGGCAGTCCCAACTTTTCAAGAATGATTGATATAAATAGTATCGGATGTTCCATATCTCCCCCTGTTACCTTCTCCTGCTTAAAAAGTAGCGCCCGGCCACATTCAATGTTGTCAGAATGATGGCGAAAACTACAGTAGATAGCCCCAGAAGCAGCCCGATCACATTAGCCTGACCACTCTTAATAAAGAACAGCAGGACAACAGCAATCAAAACCAACCGAAGCCAAAATTTAACAATATAACGAGACTTCCCAAAACTCTTCTTTTTTTCTTCCTTTTCCTCCGCAGGAGGTTCAAAGGTCTTCAGAAAAGAAGAAATATCTCTATGGCCCGAAAAAAAACTGGCCATGGAGATCACACCACCCACAAGCACCGACTGGGCAAAAGACCATGACATAAGCAGCCATGATCCGCCGGTCAAGACCAGCAGGATCCCAAAGCTCAATGCCTGTACCTGTTTCAGAGAAATATCAAGCACAGTTATTAACCTTCAGTATCCTTATCATCTGACTTGGCCGCCGGAGTTCGAAGGATGTCGAACAAACTCTTAAATCCAGCAGCTATACCAAAAGCCAGACCGATAAATGTAAACCAGGGTGAGGTCCTTCCATCAAAGACTTTTTCGTCCAGATAGATACCACCTCCCAACCCTACAAAAATTGCGGCCACAAAGGTAAATCCGATATGCCCGTAATTCCCGAGCAGGTTAACCAGCTCGGTACTGAGTTTAGCCATTGTTATTACCGCCTCATGGAATCAGTAAACTCTTTGGCAAACGCTCAAATTTGTTAGCACGCTTACCCACCAAAGTCAACGGTTTTTTTAATTTTCCGCCAATTTTTTGAATGACCATTCAGTCATTTCTATACCCTTTTTCAGCTCTTCCATGCTATGAGCAGCTGAAATAAAAGCAACTTCGAATTGAGAAGGGGCAAGGTATATTCCTTTGCTCAGCATCTGACGATAATGACGGCCGTAGCGATCAGCATCTGATTTCATGGCTGACTCAAAATCCGTAACCGCATCCTTTGTAAAGAATCCGGTCATGAGGGATCCTACCCGATTGAGAACAACCGGGATACCTGCCTTCTCAGCTGCCGTTACAAGGCCATCAGCAAAAAACTCAGCCTTCTCATTTAATTCTTTATAAAAATCAGGTCGCTGTAAGAGTTTCAAATTAGCAATACCTGCAGCCATGGCCAGTGGATTTCCGGAAAGTGTGCCGGCCTGATAGACCGGACCGTCCGGGGCAATCTGATCCATGATTTCCGCCTTGCCGCCATAGGCACCAACCGGCAATCCGCCACCAATGATCTTGCCGAGACAAGTCAGGTCCGGCATGATCCCGAAATGCTCCTGAGCCCCGCCATATGACAGGCGAAAGCCAGTAATAACTTCATCGAAAATAAGAACAATCCCCAACTCAGTTGTAAGATCCCGCAGCTTCTGAAGGAAGGTCGGACCCGGAGGAACACAGCCCATATTGCCTGCAACAGGCTCCACAATAACACAGGCAATAGTATGGGCCTTCTCCCGGAGTGTCTTTTCCAGCACCTCCTCATTATTGTAGGGAATAGAGATAGTATTTTTAACAATATCTGCAGGCACCCCTGGACTGCCTGGGATCCCCAGGGTAATCACACCGGAACCGGCCTTGATCAGAAAAGAATCGGCATGCCCATGATAACAGCCATCGAACTTAACGATGACATCTTTCCCTGTAAAACCTCTGGCCAGCCGAACTGCGCTCATGGTGGCCTCAGTGCCGGAATTAACAAAGCGCACTTTTTCCAGGGACGGAACTGCCTCCACTACCATTGAAGCCAATGCCATTTCCTTGGTGGTAGGGGCTCCGAAGGAAGTACCGTCCTTTGCCGCATCAGCAATGGCTTCTAGGATCTCAGGCTTGGCATGTCCGTGAATCATCGGCCCCCAGGAGCTAACAAAGTCCACGTACTCATTCCCATCAACATCATACACCGTTGCCCCTTTGGCCCTCTGAATAAAAACCGGGGAGCAGCCAACAGAGCGGCAGGCCCTAACCGGACTGTTCACTCCACCGGGAATCACCTTTTTTGCCATTTCAAACATCTTTCCAGAAATACTTGTATTCATTCTGACTCCCTTAAATATCTTGGTAATTGCATATCTTTTCGTCCACCATATCACAATGAACTTACGAGATCACTTTCGATCTCAAGACGCCACCAATATTTTTGGATTCTACCAAAAGAGCTGAATATAGCATGAGATGCAAAAAACTGTCAAACAGCTTCCATCCCTTGACCTTTTTCTCATCTATGCACACTATGTTCAAATCGGTTTCTTATGTGGCTTCCACCTGCTCACATCTTGTCAGCTCATCAGGGTGCTGTTGATTTCAACACCCCATGGCGCTGTTAAGAACTTGGCAGCGCTACAGATCTGTTTGATCGTTCCGGTGAATCTATGACCTGTTGCATAAGCCGGGCCGATCGAGCGCGCTGATTTTTTTTTGTGACATTTTGTTACCTGTGATGAAGGGGACCTCTGCCCTCACATTTTGCTTGTCATGAAAACTGGCAACGGGTACACTATAGTAGGATTTATGATGATTTTCTTGCTTCATGGAAGAGGCAGCAGCAGCAGCAAGCCCTAAGGGATTAGCCCTTTAACGGTCACCATCAACATGACGAACTAATTAACCTTTTTGGTTTTTACTGTCAAACGAGCCAGACAATGACTCCTGAGACGCTAAGACCTCAATCAGATTGGAGAAGAACAATGGCCAGTGACAAAGTGCAATCGGTAAACGATGCCGATTTTGATTCAGTAATCGCTTCAGACACCCCCTGTCTCATTGACTTCTGGGCCCCCTGGTGTGGACCCTGCAAGGCTATTGGCCCGGTTGTCGAGGCCTTGGCAGATGAATATAAAGGACGTGCAACAATCTACAAGATGAATGTAGATGATAATCCTGCCACCCCTGGTAAATTCGGTATCCGTGCCATCCCCACTCTGATCCTTTTCAAAAGTGGTGAAAAAGTAGACCAGATTACTGGTGCTGTCGGCAAGGCCCAACTGATAGATCTCATCGAGAAAGCCCTCTAATCATCAGTCAAGAGCCCCCCCTTCTCCTTAAAAAAGGAGGGGGCTTCTTGACTGCGACACACCTCATCACCATCTTTCGTTATGGCAACAATGCATCACACACTCATTATAGTTGGTGGCGGCCCTGCCGGGTTGACAGCTGGACTGTATGCAGCCAGGGCCAGGATGGATCATCTGTTGATAGAAAAAGGTGCTGAAGGCGGACAAGTCCTGCTCACCGACTGGATTGACAATTACCCCGGTTTTCCGGAAGGCATATCAGGTTTTGAACTTGCTGAAAGGATGACCGCCCAAGCCAAACGGTTTGAACTGAACTCCATGTTCGGCAACGTCGTCTCCATGGATCTTTCTGCTCCGCTCAAACGTCTTGAGCTGGACAACGGCGACAGCTTGAGTTGTAATGCCTTGATCATTTGCACCGGAGCACGGCCTCGTGCGCTTGGTGTTCCCGGAGAAAAAGAGTTTGTCGGCAAAGGTGTTTCCTACTGCGCAACCTGTGACGCCCCCTTTTACCGCAACCTTCACGTTGCCGTTGTGGGAGGAGGAAACACAGCAGTTCAGGAAGCTGGACATCTTACCAAATTCGCCGACAAGGTCACCGTCATTCATCGTCGAGACGAATTACGGGCCACAAAAATCGTTCAGGAAAAGGCCTTCGCCAATAAAAAAATCGACTTTATCTGGAACAGCACGGTCACAGGCATTGAAGGAAAAGACGGGGTTGAACAACTCCGTCTCCTCGATACCAGTGGAAAAGAGTCCACGCTGAATGTCGAGGGTATCTTTGTCCTCATTGGGGTCCTCCCCAACAATGAAATGCTGCCCCTTACCGACCTTAAGGCCGACGAGGGAGGATTCATCCCCACCGACTGTGAAACCAGGACAGCTATTCCCGGTGTCATGGCTGCAGGTGATATCCGCAGCAAAGAGGTCCGCCAGGTGGTCAATGCCGCAGGTGAAGGAGCCACTGCCGTTCTGGCCGCCGAAAACTATCTCACCAACCTCAGCTGAGTATATATCACCATGCCTCTTCTTTTTTCTCGTATAATCAAGCAATCCTCTTCCAGAGAACAGCTTCTGAAACCGATAACTATCCTCCTGCTCCTCTTCTCTTTGAGTGGATGTGCCACTGTTGACTCCTGGTTTAGCAGCGGAGAGGAAGTTCGACTTTCGGCCCCGACCCTGGCCGGCAAGGGAATGAATGAGTTTTCCCAAGGCAATTATTATAAGGCACGGAAATATTTCGATGAGATCCTGGACTATTATCCATTCAGCCCAGAGGCCATGCTGGCAGAACTAAAGGGTGCCGACAGTAATTATTTTATGGAGAACTACCAGGAAGCCCTCGTACTCTATCACGAGTTTGAAGAGCGCCATCCTACCAATGAAGCAATCCCTTACGTCATGTACCAGATTGCCATGTGTCATTACCAGCAGATAGACCGAGTCGACCGCGACACCACCGGGGCAGAGATGGCAATCAAGGAATTCTCCAAACTCCTTCGAGCCTTTCCAGGCTCACCCTACACCACCGAGGCCAAGGCCAGAATTCGGGCAGCCAATGAGTTCATGGTCAACCATGAATATTTTGTGGTGGAGTTTTACTTACGAACCGAAAAATACAGTGAAGCCCAGACACGCCTCCAGTACCTCCTGAGTACCTATCCGGATGCCACCATTGTCCCCAAGGCAAAAGAATTACTAGAACGCCTGGAGGCTGGAGAACCGCCAAGCTTTCACCTCTCCTCCTGGTTCAAGAAAACCCTGTTACCCGACTGGACGCTTTTCACCTCCGACGACGAAGGCCGTACACCTGAGCCGCCCCCGGAAACAAACTGATTTCACGAGACAAGTAGAAAAGTACTTGCCTTTGAGATCCAGCTTCCCACGGATGTAAAACAGAGCGTTCAGCTCTGTTTTACATCCGTCATCAATTTGCCTCTGTTTTCCGAAACCTCAGGTTCTGCCGTAGGAGTTGCAGCTGTGATGTTCCCCTTCCTCTACTCCCCATTCGTTTACTGATCTCTACAAACCAAACTTGCTGTGAAAAGAGGTCCATCCTGGCCGGAGGACAAACTACAATTAGACTTCTTTATTACTCAGCGTGAAAGAATGTTTGAAAATACGCACTCCAATCACCAGAGCCTCTTTACCCTGCCCTGATTTACCCTCATACCGTTGCAGTAGTAGCCAACCGCGAGTTCATCCACCAAAAGACAGAGGGGTATGTGGGGTTCTTGAAAAGAATATACGGAGAGGGCTGGGAGAAGCACTACCAGGAATCAAGGACGTGAGACATTCACGTGTACACTCATGCTTGATTAAAAAGAAGCCCCTATTGCCAGCATGCCGGATGTGAGAATATAGTAGCCAAAACCTATGAGAAGCAATCCGCTTACCAGGCGTACCGCCGTGGGATGCTCATTTACAAAACGAACTTTGTTTCGAAACGATTGCGAAGCATAACCTGCCAGCAGCATGGGTATAGAAAACCCCAGAGAATAAAAAGCGAGGAGAATCAGGCCCGAGGTAAGCTGTCCTTGTGTTGCCACCATCGCCAATACTCCGGAGAGCATGGGTCCGACACATGGAATCCAGATAATACCGAGTGTAATGCCCAGAATCAGCCCTGACCATTTCCCCTTACTTTCAAATCGCTGGGCCTTGTAAAAAAAAGTAAACTTTTTAAAAACATTGATACCCATCAACATAGAAAGGCCAAAAGCAATGACCACAACACCGACCACTTTTTCCACTGCAGGCATGACGCCCGCAACAACTCCGGCAAAAAGAGAGGTGAGCACTCCCATCATGATAAAACTGAAACTCAGGCCGGCAACGATGAGCAGTGGACGATACTTATGATCGTCATTGGTCCCGGTAACGATAATCGGCACCATTGGCAGGACACAGGGAGATGCTATGGAGGCAACCCCTGCAAAAGTCACCATAAGAAGAGTGGTTATATTGAGTTCTAAGGGTAGCATTGCTGTTATGATTGTGGAATGGATTGAATCAAGAGACGGATATCGTCAACGCCTTTTACCCCAGGAGACATGCGTTTGATTTCCTTACCGCTTGCATCTGCCAGGAGGAGTGTAGGTAACCCTCGAATACCATAGTGATAAAAAAGATCCCGATCATCAGGGACAGTGGTCTGCACATACTGGATGTCTACTTTTTCTTTAAGTTCATTTGACATGTCATTCAGAATAGCATTCTGCATGCGACAGGGGTCTCCATTAGGGTTCAAAAAGAAAACAAGTTTAAAGCCGGCAGGTTGCAGAATTGCTTCCGGAACGGCCAGTGAATCACTTTTTTGCCCCCCCATCTCAACGGAGTTGGCAGGAGTGCCTGCCTGCTCATCACTGGAGCAGGCAATAAGGAGAAAAAGCAGAAAGGGAAAGAGGATATATTTAAACATAGTTGACCTTGGAATGGAGTTATTATCTGTTAAAGTATTGCCGATCGATTTAACTGATTGTTTTTTCAGGTTACCCATCAAGAATAGAATAACGACAATATAAACTCAGCCGACAAGCTGTCAAGCAAATAACCAAACCATTTCATACCGTAGATCTTACTATAGTATTTCAGACTTGAACTGATAAAACAGACCATTTTATAGCAGGATTTTATTTAACAAGCTGCCCAGACAGTTAGATACGATTCCCTCCCCTCTCTTCACGAACCTTCCATTTCTACCTACGATATCGGCAAAAAACAAGCCTCCCGCTTACCGTTATCTGTAAACCAAATGTCTCTGACTACGCCTTCATTCGGCAGTGATCCAAACTCCACTGCATGCTTTCTATTGTTTCTCCACTTTTTCCAGTTCGCTGCCCTGATCTCTTGCCAGTTCCAGCGAGGCAAAGGCCTGGGAATGGGGCAGGCTCATCATGATCTCGCTGACTTCGTCTATCTCAATTGTCCCTGCCCCTGTATGCAAAGCCAGAACATGACCGCCGCGAGTCCGATCCTTGTTTAGAAAATGAAAGTGATAACCCGGCACATTCAAGCCGGTCATATAATCGGGGGTATAAAACCCCACCAGGGTTCCTTCCACATCTTCGTACTGGAACATGGCCTGTTCCTTGACCACCTCGGCAAGAGGCCGGTAGGGAGGACTCTGAGCCGGGACTGAACGGACCGTCAGCCTGGCAAAACGGCCTTGAATACGAAAGGCATAAAAGTGATTGCGATTGGAGGTGAGCCGAGTCAACTCCTGCTGCAGAGCTGGATATTCCAGATCACCCGGCAGGAGTGCACCCTGATCAACATCGAAATGAGTGACAACTGCAAACGGTGTTTTCTCAGCCATGTCCACCGGATAAGCTGAACCATCCATTTTGACCTGGTAAAACATGCCGTCCAGAGCGACCATTTCCCCATCCAGATGATTAAAGGTTCCCAAGCCCAAATCACCGTTGGCCGACAGGGTAGCAAATGTCAGATCTCCGTCATAGAACCCGTTAAGCAATCCGTTGATCGTCGAATATTGAAACAGATTGTCGGCCTGTTCCGACTCTGCAGCTGTTACAGAGACAACAGAGAAAAATAACAAAATTACAACCCAGCAGAGTAGCTTTTTCATAATACCTCTAGAATTCAAGTGATTGTCTAACATATGTGCAGCGAGATCGTGACTACCACTTTCATTGGTTGCCCTTCCCCTCATTCTTGAAGAGAGTTCAATTTAATGCTTCAGATTATCCGAAAACTGCCAAAGTAAAATCTCTACTCAAGCTTATCCAAACAGACCACTAAAGGCAATTACGGATAGAAAAAATTGTGTTTTATTGCAAAGGGATCTGCTAAGTTTATATTTTTGTTCATCTACGGGCTGCAGGGAGGCGGGGAGCGATAAGGTGTAACAATGTTTCCGCAAGATGGGAAGGGAGGACGAGGCTATGCCAACAATAATCTCCTTTTCTCAAGTGGTTGGACGCTGCTTGTAACTCATATTCATCAAAATCGGCAATACTCCAGATTCTGGCGGTACCAGCCTCAACCAGTTCCAAAATTTGAATCTCTTACAAAAGGTAAGCTTATGAAAAACGAGAAACAATCAGAAAATCAGGCACCAATTATCCAGGCCATGGTCTGGTACAAAGAAGAAGACTGGGAAAAACTCATTGAGATGTTCACCGACGGCCATCTGCTCCCTAAAAGCTATGCTGACTGGCTTAAGAAAGCTGACAAGATGGTCGAGCAGTTAGAAGCGGCAGGGGATGTGGTGATAAAGGTCTTCATTGATCCCGTAACCTTCCCGGCCTGGTGCAAAAAAAAGGGAAGAAAAATGGATATGAAGGCCAGAACGGATCTGGCCATTGAGGTGGCCACCAAGCAGAGCTTCGGCCCAAAGGTCTGAGCACGGCAGGGGTGATTTTGCCAATACCCCTGCCAGCCCTGTTCACCACGACCTGTCTTTAGAACTTCTCTTGATCAGCAAGGAGTTTGTATACTATATAATACTTATAAATATTACTCACATACTGAACTGTTTCCCGGCCAATGCGTTTTGCAGCCACTACCTCCACATTGCGGAACCAGATATCCGGGTCCAGGCCCATCTTCACGGCCTCCTTGCGTAATTGTGCAACCTTGGCCGGCCCTGCATTGTAAGAAGCAAAGGCAAAGAGCATTTTATTCACCTTATTGATAGAGCCGTCGACAAAATAACGATCTACCATAAAGCGCAGATACTTGGTACCTGCATGGATATTGGCCTCGACCTCATGAATATTGTGAATACCGACATTCTTATCTCGGGCAGTGGACGGCAAGATCTGCATAACGCCTACGGCCCCGACATGGCTTTTTGCCTTCTGATCCAGACGTGACTCCTGATAAGCAAGGGCTGCGAGCATGAGATAGTCAAAATCATATTTCTTCCCGTAGGTTTTAAAGTATTCCACCGTCTCCAGAAAACGCTTCCGGTCGTCTGCCTGCTTTGCATTTGTTACATACTTCGTCTCTTTCAGATATCGGTTAAAGGCTATGTTGCCGTGCTGGGTTCCTTTTTTGTTCTTTTTGACAAATGCGTTGACAACTTTCATGAGCTCCGGACTGTTCTTCCTCAATGCCCAAGCTATCTCCCCCCCGGAGTTGACCTTAATCTCAGTATGAACCTTGATATTGTCAAAACCCCCCCCCCAGAATTCTGCCTTGTGCTTATCCACAATCAGCATGGACAGCAGACCGGCATTCAACATCTCCAGCAGATCCTCGTCCTCCAGATTCTCATCTGCAAAAACTATTTTTACCGGTGTCTTCCCCGTGGATATCAGCGTCTTGTTGAGCCGAGTCAGACTTTCATAGTAACTGCTTGATTTCCTGACATAGATCTCCTTCCCTGCCAGAGCAAAAACATTTTTCAGCAATGGTCCGTTCTTTTCTGTCACGACTACTTCATCAACATCTGTAAGGAAAGGGTCTGAAAAATCAACCAGCTTCCTTCTCTCATCTGTGATGGTCAGATTTCCTATGGCAATATCCCCCAGGCCCTTATCAAGATCCGACAACAACTTTTCACGCGGTGTAGGAATGATCACCACATGAATTTTCAAGTACTTGGTTTTTTGCAGAGCATTGACATAGTTCTCAAACTCCTTTGCCCCTTCATAACTCAACCCTCTCTGCCTGACTCCATCAAGAAAATAAAAGGTCTTACTGTAAGGAATCAGAAACCGGATGACCCTGTCCTGCACCATCTGTTCATAATCCCCGGTCCACTGTCGGTTTAGAATCTCACCATCTTTCGTCATCTCCCCCCTGCTGCTTACCGCACCGGATGACGAAACCCCCAGTCCTGAAAGAAGAAGGCAGAACAACAGGAGCATCGCCATTCTGCCGCCGACAAACATCTTCCCGCACACTTCATCTGATTCCTTCATGACACACCACCTCACTGAGACACTTAAGAAGAGTCAACTACAGATAAGTTCCTTACAGCCAAACAGCCAATACCCGACCGTTTAACCGGTCAGGCATTGTAAAAACGTTACATGTATCATCAGGCCAGCTGCGCCTTACGCCACCCCGCTTCCTTTAACCGTTTGATTCGTTCTACGGCCCAGGAATTGATGGCTGTCAAATACTCTTTGGGATTACTGTCCTTCATGGCAATGATCTTATCCCTCTCATCAACAATGTCCGCAGTTTCCCCGGGGTACATTTCACGCCATGTTGCATAGCCTTGATCAAAAATAAACTCAGGAGTTACATGAGCGGGATTCATGGTCAATTTGGTAATGGCAAACATCCTGGCTATATCCATATCATACTCAATAACCCAACCGTTATCGTTCACCATTGTTTCCTGATCAAGAACCTGTTCGCTTGAGCAAGAGGGACAAAAGAGGCGGTCGACCACCTCCTGCCCCATGACATTATCCCGAAGATGAAATGTTGCATCCTTTTGCCCACAACTGCATGTTCTTCTCACTTCCTGGCACATAGTTCTCCTCCACTTTCTTGACTGATTCTGTTTACAATAACTCTAATCAATTTTTATAGACTATACTATGCTCCTTTTTATACACTTTGTAAACACAATAATGATTACTACTATCGACTAAATATATTTCTTCATAACTGCAAATAACTCTTCCACATCCAGAGGTTTAGCGAGGAAATCATCCATCCCGGCGAGGAGACATTGGTTACGATGTTCTTCCATAGCATGTGCTGTCAGAGCAATAACGGGGAGATGCTGTCCACTCTCTTTTTCAGTCTCTCGAATATGCCGGATTGCCTGGATTCCATCCATCTCAGGCATCTGGATATCCATGAGAACGATATCAAACTGATCATTCTCCAGAACATCAAGCACCCCCTGACCATTTTCTACTGAAACCACTCGGCACTGCCTGGCCTTCAACAGTTCCTCAACAAAAATACGGTTTATCTCGTCATCTTCGGCAAGAAGAACCGAAGTGGAAGGAACAAAATTCCCTATCAGTACTCCATCAGTAACGGTTTTCATGCTTGAAGTCAAAGAGAGGGGTTTGCTCATGGTGACAGTAAAATGGAACGTTGAACCGGGCGATACTTCTGACTGGCTGTCTCCCGACCGCCTTGTCGGCACTGTGTTGCTTTTCACCCATATTCTCCCTCCCATGAGTGCTACCAGTTTACCAGAAATGGCAAGCCCCAGACCTGTTCCACCATATTTCCTGGTATGCGACCCATCTGCCTGGGCAAATTTCTCGAAGATCACCTCCTGTTTTTCAGGAAGAATGCCAATACCACTATCCATGACCGTGAAATAGAGGTTGACCTGTTCCTGGTCCTGACTCTGTAAATGAACAGCAACCTCCACCTCTCCCTTGTCGGTAAATTTAATTCCGTTCCCCACGAGATTGGTCAGGATTTGCCCAAGACGACCAGAGTCTCCCAACAAACGATTCGGCACATCTTCATCAACCTGCCACTGGAGCTTCAGCCCCTTGTCTCTGGCCTGAACCCAGAAAACAGACAGGACTTCATCCAGAAAATTACGAAAATCGAAATCTCGGTATTCAAGGTCCAGACGACCCGCTTCAATCTTGGAAAAATCTAGGATATCATTTATTAAACGAAGCAGTCTGTCTGTTGAAAGTTTGATCATAGTCAAAAACTCTCGGGGCTGCTCTTCGAGTTCCATATCCATGAGAATATCGGTAAAACCGATTATGCCGTTCATGGGAGTGCGAATCTCATGGCTCATGTTTGCCAGAAATTCTGACTTGGCGACACTGGCCTGCCGGGCTGCAATCAGGGCCTTATCCAGCTCTTTATTGGCTGTCTCCAGTTCAACGGCATACACTTCTGTGCTCTCAAGAGAAGACTCTGCTGCCTGTTTCGCCCTGCGCAGAGCACCTTCCATCTGCTTGATATCCGAGATATCAACAAATGCTTCCAGGAGGTACTCTGTTCCTTCCAGGGTCACCGGCACAACGGTCTTGATGATGGGGATTTCATAACCAAGGGCGGTAAGCAGGACACGTTCCGTATCTTCCATCTGATTACCCAGATCGATGATGGGGCATTTCCCTCTTTCGGCAGGACAGATAAAGTGATGACAGGCCTTTCCCACGATCTGTCCTGCCGAAGCACCGATCATGGAAGCGGCATAAGGATTCACCCGGCTGATGATATGACTTGAGATATCGATCAGTACCATACCCACTGGCAGCTTATCGAGGATGGTCCTGAGCAGTTTCTCGTTGGCCTCAAGCTTCTCCTTATCTTTATGGTGTTCTGTGGCATTGACAATGGTGAGAATCACCTGGAACTCACTATCCAGTTTTATGGATTCAGCATTAACCACCAGCCAGAAAGAACGTCTGCCGGAACCGCTTTCCTGCACAAAGCTTCCCTCCCGGCCATGCACGGCCTGACCAGTACGAATCACTTCATCCAGTGTCAAGCGAATCATGCATTGCTCACAGAGCTCGCTGTCACCACAACCATACCCCGTGCCGAAAAGTGACGCACATTGCAACACTTCGCCGGGAAGCCTGTTCCTGGCCATATTTGCACGATAGCCGACAAGAGAGGCAGCCTCGCGGTTGATCTTCATCACCCGAAGGTCAGAATTAAAGAGAGCCATACCCACCGGGGCTCTTTCAAATATGACAGAAAGATTGTGCTGCTGCCGTAACAACTCCCCTTCGGTTTCCTTTCTGCTGGCAAGCATGGCTCGAAAATCTTCGGCCAGTTCCCCGATTTCATCTTTTCCGAAAATGGGAATCTCCTGATCCAGATTTCCCTTGGCAACACGCCTTGTAATCTCCGAAAGCTTACGGATGGGATCAGCAATCTGTGAGGCCCCATAGACAATGGTCAGCATACCAAGAAGAATAAGAGCGACGCCGATGGTGACCAGGTCCTTGACCAGTTTATCCGCTACCTGCAGAAGCAAGCTGTTTGGGATTCGCATGCCCAGTGACCAGGGAGTATCCATTTCAGTGAGTGGAACCGGTGCCCGATAGCCTATAAAACCACTTCCCTCCAGCTTAACCTGTTTGCCCGCCTGGAGATCAATCAGGCTGAGAGTACAGTAAGGGCGAAGGATGTCCATCCCCTCTCCACGCATATCAGGCATACCTGCCGAGGCAGCGACAGTACCATACCAGGAAAGAAGGGAAAGCTTGGCATCCTGATTGACAAGGGAACTGTGAACATCATCAAGAATCAACTGAAGAGTATCGGCAGCAAAAAGCAGACCGATCAACCCTCTCAGTACCTCACCTTCTCGCAGGGGGATCAAGACCCCGAAAACCATCTGTTCCGTCTCGCCCAGGGAAAATTGAAAGATATCAGTGACCACCACTTTTTGCTGTTGCAGGCTTTCCAGCCACCACTGCTCTTTGAGAAATTTTGTTGGAGGCAGAGAGCGAGTATGGATTCCCAATGCAGATTCCCGAAGCCAGAGCGAACAGCTTCCTGTCTGACTTTTTCCCTCTTCCATTCCATTTTCAGGAAAACAATGCTGTCGATCAGAGATAAAGGTAGCAACAATTGAGCGATTCTCCCGCATGGCATTTTCCAGAGTAACATTCACTGCACCGGTTGTCTCCTGGAGCGGGGAACCAGTAATAATGCCGGAAATCGCACTGGCAAGAATCTTTGCGGAAATGACCCCTTGGTCGAGAACAGCCTTACAACGCCAGGCAGTATTGCGAACTGTCTGCTGGATATGGGAATGGGCACTGTCAATGGCCTGGTTACGCAACTTAAATGCGGTAAAGGCAACAACAATGCCAAGGATAAGTATCATGCAGGCCCCAAATATCAGGACCAGTCTGGAGCGAATTGAACGCATGTCAGATTTTAACGTATGCTACTGAACAGAACCGCTTGTTTCGACACCACGGGATACAAAAAAGAATACCATTTCAATCTCCTTCAAGAGTATAGGTCGCCCCCAATAAAAGCCACCAGCCCTTCTTCTTTATTTTGCTTTTTCTCATAGCCTCCTTAATCAGGAAAAATCATGGAGGTCAGCTTGATCGAGAATGGACTCGGGAATCGTTTTCTTGACCTTGATCCCAAGCCTGGGAAAACGCTCCACCTGGGAAAGCAGATTTCCTCGCCCCTGTGTCAAACGTACCATGGCAGTATCATAACTGCTCTGCAGCGCATGCATCTGTTTCCCCATGCGCTCCATGTCTTCGGCAAAAGAACAGAATTTATCATAGAGCGCTGCCGCCCGATCTGCGATTTCTCTGGTGTTCCGGCTCTGCTGCTCATAACGCCAGATACTCTCAATGGTCTTGAGAGTTGCCAGAAGAGTGGTGGGACTGACCAGGATAATCTTTTTGGCAACAGCCTCCCCGAACAGTCGGTCATCGGCCTGAAAAGCACTGACAAAGGCTGCTTCCACCGGCATGAACATGAGAACGAAATCCAGGGTACGCACTCCGTTCAGAGAACCGTAATCCTTTTCCCCCAAAAGTTTGACATGTTCCCGTACTGCCCCCACATGAGACCGGAGGAACTCGGCCTTTTTGATTTCATCATCACAGTTCACATACCGTTCCCAGGCAGAAAGAGAGACCTTGGAGTCAACAATGATGTCACGCCCCTCAGGCAGATGGATGATCACATCAGGGCGCTGCAGACGATTTTCCCGATCGCGGAGAACAATTTGGGTTTCAAATTCAATCCCCTTGCGCAGGGCCGACTGCTCCAGGACCCGTTCCAAAACCAGCTCCCCCCAGCTGCCCTGCACCCGTCTGTCTCCTTTCAGGGCCCTGGTCAGATTGATCGCTTCTTTATTAATCTGCTGATTCAGTGTCCGTAACGACTCTATTTCCTGTTGCAGGGCTGCCCGATCCTTGGTCTCACTGAGATGGATAGTATCCACCTTTTTCTGAAAAGAAGATAACTGTTCATGAAGGGGGGCAAGTAAATTTCCGACTTTTTCCTGACTATGCCTGCTGAAATGGAGGCTTTTTTCCTCAAGAATGTTTTGCGCAAGTTCTGCAAACTGCAGGCGCAGTTGCTCCCTGGCCTGCCCTAGCAGGGTCAGTTGTTCTTCTGAACGCAGTTTTTCCTGTTCTATCCGAGTCTGCAGACGGGCATTGGCACTTCTCTGCTCAGCATCCAGTTCCTGGAGCTCGCGGATCTGCTTTCTCTGCTCCTCACCTTCATTGCGAAGATGACTCATCTGTTCCAGACGTCCCTGGGCAGAACTGAGCTCCTTAAAAAGAGTACGGTTTTCTTCGACAAGAATCGCTTTTTCAGCGGCCAGTTGCTCATACTGCTGCCGAAGATCACCGCGCAGCAGAACGCCTGCCGTAATACGCTCTTCCAGCCCCTTTTTTTCAAGATCACCGATGGCAACCAGTCGCTCCAAAGCACTGTTTATTCTCATCCGAAAAAAGAGCCATAACAAGAAACCTGCAAAAATCGCTCCGCAGGCAAAGGCCGACAGTCCTGTAAACAGGAACTGAGCGGAATGCGGCTGAGAATTGAACCAGGAGAAAAATCGGTCAGCCAGGAGAGTCAAAACAGCTTCACCGCCAGCACAAAGGTCTGGTCCCCCGACAGCGCACAGCCTGTCGACCTCACTGCGAGAGGTTTACAAACTGGTCTTGAAAAAAGAGATATGAGGTGCCTGCCCGGAAAATCAGGCATCCTGCCCGGGCCCGGTAACGGTTCACAGGTATCAAACATTTTCATTATTATTCACTGATCTCCAGTGGAATTATCCGTATCGTCGCACCGCTTCGCTCTTCAGGATCAGGTTGTGTTTCCACGGCTGGTGCGTCTTCTGACTGGCGGATCTTTTGATCACTCTCCGCTTCCTCTTCCTTTTCCTGGAGATCTAAGACAATGGAGAGAGAAGATAACAGAAAAAGAGCAGGCACGGGTATGGACTCAAGTTCCATAGTTTCTGCATGCTCAGCCCCTGACGGAATAATCGATGGCAAGGGAAGCGGTCTGAAAAAAAAGTATCCGCCAGCTCCGACTCCAACCACAACAAGAAGAAGAAAAGTCAGTACAATAGAAGAGGACAGCCAACTTTTTCCTTTCCTCTCTCCCACATCTCCAAATACTTTTCTGGCCGCCTGCTCAACAATCGCGCCATTCACCAGATACTTTTTTTCCTCATAGGCACCGAGTAGCGCGCGATCACAAAGGAGATTGATCAGACGGGGAACACCTTGGCTTAACACATTAACCCTGGAAAGAGCAGCTTCAGAAAATATTTTTCCTTTTTCTCCGGCCACTTGCAGACGATGACGGATATAAGCAAAGACATCCGCACGTTCCAATGGCAACAGGTGATAACGGGAGCTGATGCGATCACTGATATGATCGACCCCGTTTTTTTCCAGGATCTTTCTCAATTCAGCCTGTCCCACAAGGAGGATCTTCAACAGTTTTCTTCCATCCATCTCCAAGTTAGTCAGCAGGCTGAGCTGTTTCAGAAGGTCAAGACTCAGATTCTGCGCCTCATCAATGAGCAGAACCGTATTCCTGCCTCTGGCATGGGCGTCCTGGAGATAGTGATTTAGGCTGTCCATATAGAAAGTCAGCCCTCGCTCCTCTTCAGCCAATGGAATCTCCAGCCCCTCACAAATGGTTTTCAGGAGCTCAAGGACCGTAAGGCGAGGATTGACAACCATGGCAACATCGGTGCTGTCCGGGACCTGTTCCAAAAGACAGCGGCAAAGCATGGACTTGCCAGTGCCGACATCCCCGGTCAAAAGGATGAAACAACCATCACTGGAGATCCCGTAAAGGAGATGGGCCAGAGCCTCCCTGTGCAACTCACTCATATAGAGATAGCGGGGGTCCGGGGCAATGGAAAAAGGTTTTTCCTTAAGTCCGAAATATGTTGTGTACATTGCTGTCGCAGGAGAAGAGTCAACAGAAAATGAGATGACTTGGGCGTAACCTGTCAGGGAATCGCTGAGAAACGACTTCTAAGCAGCAGGCAAGTTGACAGGCATCTCTCTTATTTCCTGTTTCATATTGATATTATTTACAGTATTACTACCATAGAAACAAAATGAACAAGCTTTTTTCATTTTTTTTGTCAAAAAGCACAGAATATGATGAGATACGAAGACAAGGCCCTGAACCAAACTAAAGGTCCTGCAAAAAATGCCGGCTAAGGAGAGCGAACACTTGCCCGCAGCAAACTGAAAGCAAGTGTTAACTACTCACTTAGTTTACCCATACGAGAGGACATGAGCAAGAAAGAGAAGGGGAGAAAACAGAGCTTTTGGAGCAGACTCCTCTGTAAGGGTATCAAATCCGACGAGATCCATGCCGGCATCAGCAAACAACTTGCCACGCTCCCGGGCTCTGACATCTCCCTGATCCAAGGCACTCTACTGGTCCTCGCTTTTTTCTTTGTCTTCCTGCCTAGTCCGGGACAGACCGCAGTACCTCTTGTTATCGGTTACAGTGAAAACCCACCCCTAGTCTTTACCGGCAAGAATGGTCAACCTTCCGGATTCTATATCGACATTATCCAGTACATCGGCAAAAAAGAGGGTTGGCAGCTCCAATTTCGCACTGATCAATGGAATGAAAACCTCAAGAAACTTGAAGAAAACAAAATTGACCTCCTTCTCGACATCGGCTTTTCCGAAGCCAGGAGCCGCATCTTTCACTTTAACCGGGAAACCCTGCTTGAAGATTGGGCTCAGATCTATCTGATTCCGGCTTCTCCGATTAACACCATCTTGGATCTTGATGAAAAAAAGATCGGCATGGTCAAAAACGATATCCACAGCATTGCCTTTATTCAAGTAGCCAGTTCAGTGGGAATCCAACCTGAGACCATAGAAACCAAAAGTTATCGGGAAAATGAGATGCTGCTGGATGCAGGCAAGGTTGACGCCATTATCCTGCCCCGCATCTACGGGCAGGCCAGCGGCGATGACAGAAGACTTCGCAAGAGTCCCCTGATGTTTAACCCGATTGAACTCCGTATTGCAGCACCTCGCAGCACAGACACTGCTGTACTTGACAGGATAGACCACCACCTCAGAGAGCTTAAAAGCAACTCATCTTCCCTCTATTATCGAGCCCTGGATCGTCGGCTCGAAGGGATACAGAAGATTGTCCTGCCGCAATGGCTGAGCCCGACCTGGGTTGTTGCCGGAGTCTTCGGGCTCATCACCATAACTTTTGCCTTCACCCTTCTTCTCAAAAGACAGCTTCGTATCCAGGCCTTGGCCCTGGAAAAATCCATTGCTGCCAGACAGAAACAGGAAAGCGAGCTTCAGGTGGCCCGCTCTATCCAACAAGGTCTGTTGCCTGCTGAACCGCTGGATCTTCAGGACTACCATATTCGTGCTCTGCTGCAGCCGGCCAAAGCTGTGGGTGGTGATTTTTACGATTATTTCACACTGCCGGGCAACAAACTCTGCCTTCTCATTGCCGATGTCGCTGACAAAGGGATCCCGGCCGCCCTGTTCATGGCAGCGGTAAAGACCTTTCTCTCTATCAAGGCAAAAGATTTAAAAGAACTAAGGCAGATCCTGACAGCCGTAAATAAAGAGGTGATTGACAATAACGACAGCTGTATGTTTGTCACACTCTTCTGTGGTATTCTGGATCTGCAGACAAACACAATGGAATACAGCCTGGCAGGCCATGAGCCCCCTATGCTTCTCCGTAACAACAACACACTGGAACGTCTGGACCAGGCCCACTGCCCTGCCCTTGGCCTTGACGAAGAAAGTGACTACACCAGTGCCACGACCACTCTCTCTGCCGGAGATGCCCTCCTCCTCTTTACCGATGGAGTGACAGAAGCCATGAACAATGCAGAAGAGCTCTTTGGAGAAGAACGCCTGCAGGAAACACTTTTGCGATGCCTGCAAAGAACTCCCGCAGGACTCCTGAATTCTGTAGAAAATGGACTGGCAGCCTTCACAGGGTCGAATCCGCAGCACGACGATATCACCATGCTCTGCCTTATTCGGGAAAAATAATGGAAACCCACCTTCACCTCTCCAGCAAAATGGACGCCCTTGCCAGACTCATCAGCGAACTCCATGAGTTCTGTCAGGGTAACGGCCTCGACACTGAGTTCAGCCTGGAAATACAGCTGGTGCTTGAGGAGCTTGTGGTCAACATCATCCATCACGGGACTGCAGAGAATGAAGAGGTACCTATTGACATTTCCCTCGCTGTCACCGATCATGTATTGCATATAAAAGTGGAGGATGGAGGACGCCCCTTTGACCCCCTGACACATCAAGTTCAGGCCCTCGACATTCCTTTTGAAGAAAGAGAAATCGGCGGATTAGGGATACTGCTTGTCAGAGAGCTGATGGATTCCGTCAGTTACTGTTACAGCCACGGGAAAAATATTGTCACCCTGACAAAGAAGATACATTAACAACAGAGCATTTCCATTCACACTCAAGGAGAAATAATGTCTTTGCAGATACACTATCAACAAAAAGCTGCCGACGTGGTCACGGTTTTTCTTTCCGGCTCGCTGGACAGTAACACTCATGCCCTGTTTGAGACGGAGCTGCAAACCATCCTGACCGAATATCCGACCCTCAAGCTTCTCGTTCTAGATTTTGACTCTCTTGACTATATCAGCAGCGCTGGCATCAGGGTCACCCTGAGTGCAAAAAAGAAACTGAAAGCCCTGGGCGGCCAACTCGGCCTGCTCAATCTCCAGCCGCAGATCCAGAAGGTCTTCGACATCATCAAGGCCCTGCCCTCCTTCCAGATTTTCGATTCCACAGCAGAACTGGACCGCTATCTGACTGCCATCCAGAAAAAAGTACTGGAAGAAAAGCGGGAATTATAACAGGGTAACATATATAGCCTCTGCTTTATACCTTGTCCGGCATGTAAACGATGAGCATGGTTTTCTGCAGCTTTTTAGACACGGTATCGGCAAGAGAGCCGAAGAAAAACTTTTTGATCACCTGGGTCCTGGTGGCACCCATGACTACCAGGTCATATTCTTCCGCTTCCTCCAGAATAGCCTGAACTCTCGAATCGGTAACCACCACCTTAACAGACAAATCGACCTTCTTCTCCCTTGCGGCCAGCCACTGGTTGACCTCTGCTTCCTTGGCCTGCAAAAGACTGTCGGCCTCACCGGAATGAAGAAGATAAATCAGTTGCAAATGGTGTTCTCCGATAAGATCCAAGGCCATCACCACCGGGTATACCTCTTCCAGGTCTTCAAGACTCACCACCGGCACCAGAATCCGTTCCGTATGCAGTACTCCAAAAAAACGAACCACCACCACCGGACAACTCACATTAGCGGCAACGGTTTCCAGGACCTCATGAAAACTGCTCACTGTCCCATGCAGAGGATAGCCCAGCACCACCATCTTCGCCGCATTATACTCCACACCTGCCACAAGGCCCGAGGCAACAGAAGAATCCGGTATCAATTCAGTAGCCAGGGGATAGCCCATGCTCGCCACTTCTTCCAGTTCCTTTTGAAAAAGTTTGGTCGGGACAGCCGTCCCCGGTTGTACAACCCGTACCGCCATGGGCAGGCACCTGTAAAAATTGGCAAAAATAGTTGCAAACCGAGCAAGACCACTGACAATGGTATGATGCGCCGCTCCGAACACGACTACACCTTGCGAAGGTATCTGGGGACTCAATTTTACCCAGGTCCAGGGCAGAATTTCAACTCCCTGGGCCGAACGCAGGTGGATGTCATTCTGTAAGGGCGAAAGTCCGTTCTCCTCTCTGAGCTTTTCCTCATTCAAACCATGAGCCTCCCCTGCCCTGCTCACGGCAAAACGGACGGCAAGAGGACCAATCAACTCGGAGAACAAGACACCGGTCAAAACCACAGGCGTAATGATGGAAGCATACTCGGTCAAAACCAGATCACTGGAGATAAGAAAGATAAGACCGATGGCTACCCCAGCCTGGGGAACCAAGCCAAAACCGAGATAACGCAGAACAGCCTGAGGGGCCTGACCGATGCGGGCTCCAAGAGCCACCCCGTTAATCTTTCCGACAATACGGGCGAGAAAATAGATGGTCCCGAGGATACCTGCCGCTCCCAGGGCCTTGATATCGAGGTGCGTCCCGGCCAGGGTAAAAAAGAGGACATAAATTGGCGGTTCAAAACTGTTCAGGGCCCTGAACATACGAACATCCCGCTCGGCCCTGTTCACCAGAATAACGCCGGCAGCCATCCCGGCAAGCAGGGAAGACAGTTCGAGATAGCGGGCAAGTTCACTGCAGAGCAGGAGCAGAGCCAGGCCTCCGGTCATCATCTCTCCCTGGCTCTTCAGTCTGCGCAGGACCACATCAAGGAGGATTCCGGTGAATACACCCAGGATCAAAGATTGACCGATATCAATAAATCCTTTGACAATAACCAGGTAAAAGGGATCCCCCAATTGCCCCATGATATGATGGGCAATGGAGATGGCAAAGCCGAAGATCATGATAGCCAGACCATTATCTATGGCAACAATAGCCAGGAGGGTGGCAGTAAACGATCCTGAGGCCTTTACCTCACGTATAACCAGCAGAGTCGCAGCAGGTGCAGTGGCCAGCCCCACGGCACCGAGGAGGAGGGAAATAGCAAGATGATCGCGCAGCTGCCAGCCGTCTATGTCCACTCCTGTAAAATGAACGGTCACAAAAACAGCAACAGAGACAAAGACAAAGGCACAAAACGCTTCGCAGATACCGATCCAGGCCACACTCCGCACATGTTCGCGCAGCTTCTTCAGCTCTACATGCTCTCCGATGCCAAAAGAGATAAGCATGAGAGCGATATGGGTAAAATGATCGAGATCGGAACCGATGGACTGTCTGTTTATGAGATCAAATCCACTGGGACCGAGGAGCATGCCGGCAAGGATATAGCCGGTGACCGAAGGCAGGTGGAAACGCTGACAAATTTTTGCCACCAGCAGTCCAGCGGCAAGCAGCAGAGCAACACCCAGTGTAACCATGAGAATATAACTCGATAGGGGTTTAGGCTGAAGGCTGAAGACTGAAGGAGCTACAGTCTCTGGAATTCATTACCATATTAGCTGATTCCAGACTCATTTTTAAGGGTCAGCTAAAAAATAAGAGAAAATTCATAAGAGAACAACGAAATTCGACCAGGTAGTCTCGAATTATCCACTTTCCCGGTTTGACATCCTACAACTCGTATAAAGAATCGTAGTGTCCTGGCCTTCATCCTTCGGCCTTTCGTCCTTCTGTCGCCCAAGCCACCTGCTTCAGGAGCAGCTCTTTAAAATGGTGATCCGGAGCCAGGGACAAGAGCTCATCCAAGCCCTTTTTGAAGAATGCCTCTGCCGAAATCCCCTCCCCTTCTGCCTGCTCCATAAGAATAATCCCCTTGACCACCTCAAACAAATCAGGATCATGAAGCAACAGGATCGCCCACATCAGATGTCTGGTATCAGGATTGCGCTTGGGGTCTTTTTCCCAGTAAGCAGGAGGAAGGCGGATCAAAGCAAGTTTCTTGGTCACGGCAGCGTGGCATCTTCCGCGCAACAAACCTGTATCGGGGAAAATACCACGCTCAATATCACGAACCATCTCCGAAAACATGGGATGGTATCAGTGTTTATAGGTAAAACTCAGCTGTCCATCGCGCAGACCAACAGTCACCTTCCCCCCGGAAACCAGTTGACCGAAAAGGATCTCATCGGTGAGCACATCGCCAATCTCCTTCATGATCAGCCTGCGCAGAGGCCTGGCACCGAAAGCAGGATCATACCCTTTTTGGGCCAGCCACGAACGGGCCTTGGCAGTGAGAGAGACTGAGACCTTTTTCTCAGCAAGCTGTGCCTGCAATTCTACTATCAGTTTCTCAACCACCTGCTCCACCGCACTTGGCTCAAGGGATGTGAACGAGATGATTGCATCCAGGCGATTACGGAACTCCGGCGAAAAGAGATTTTTCACCGCCTTCTGCTCCCGTCCCTTTTTCTCTGCTACAAAGCCGATGGGCGCACTGGACATCTCACGGGCACCGGCATTGGTGGTCATTATGATGATCACGTTGCGGAAATCTGCCTTCCTGCCGGAGTTATCGGTCAGAGTGGAATGATCCATGACCTGAAGAAGTATGGAAAAGATATCGGGATGGGCTTTTTCAATCTCATCAAGGAGAAGGACGCAGTAGGGATGCTTGCGAACGGCCTCAGTGAGCAGGCCACCCTGTTCAAAACCAATATAGCCGGGAGGAGCACCGATGAGACGGGCCACCGCATGTTTTTCCATGTATTCACTCATATCAAAACGTTCGAAGTGAACGGAAAGCTTGCTTGCCAGCTGCCTGGCCACCTCGGTTTTGCCCACCCCGGTGGGTCCGGCAAAGAGGAAACTACCGGTGGGAGAATCAGGATTGCCGAGGCCTGCCCGCGATCGTTTCACAGCCGTGACCACTGCCTCAATGGCAGGATCCTGGCCAAAGATCACCTGCTTCATCAGAGTCGAAAGTTCTTTCAGGGAAACAAGATCCGCACGGGAACCGCTCTTGGCAGGAACCCTGGCCATGCGCGAAACCACATTCTCCACGTCTCGCACCTTGACGACCCTGTCAAGCTTACCAGTCATACGAAAGGCAGAACCCACTTCATCCATGACATCAATGGCCTTATCCGGGAGAAACCGATCATTGATATAGCGTTCTGCAAGCTCAGCTGTTGCCCGGATAGCAGGCGCGGAATAGGTAACCCGATGATGATCTTCATAACGGGACTGTAAACCCTGAAGGATTCGCCTGGTATCTTCCACAGAAGGTTCTTCTACATCGATCTTCTGGAACCTGCGGGCCAGAGCCCGGTCTTTCTCAATATGGTTTTTATACTCTTCATAGGTAGTGGCACCGATACATCGCAGGGTTCCGGCTTGCAAGGCCGGTTTAAGCAGGTTGGAGGCATCCATGGAACCGCCACTGGTAGCACCTGCACCTACGATGGTATGCATTTCGTCGATAAAAAGGATAGCATTACCCTTACGTTCAACAGCTGCAATTACAGCCTTGAGCCGCTTCTCAAAATCACCTCGATACTTGGTTCCGGCGACCAGGGTGCCCATATCCAGAAGCAAAATCTCCTCGTCCTGGAGCAGGTCCGGGACCAGTGATTTTCCTTCTGCGGCCCGGGACTCCTTGTCGGCATGAATCAGCAGAGCCAACCCCTCGACAATGGCGGTCTTGCCCACACCAGGTTCACCGACCAGCAAGGGATTATTCTTTTTCCGCCGACAGAGCACCTGCATCATCCGATGCACTTCATTCTTCCGGCCAATCAACGGATCGAGATTGCCATCAGCGGCGCTTTTCGCATAGTTGACACAAAATTCATGAAGAATTTTTGCATCTTTGTCCGCATCCTTGTCCCCAGCAGGTCCGGCCGGCATAT
Source organism: Pseudomonadota bacterium (assembly GCA_018820855.1). GTDB lineage: Bacteria > Desulfobacterota > Desulfobulbia > Desulfobulbales > Desulfocapsaceae > Desulfocapsa. Next base: position 88,746 of record JAHJNL010000022.1, read on the forward strand.
AGGGCAGCGGCTCCTTCTGTAAATCATCGGGCAGAGAGTGGGAGACAAACTCCACCACTGACATACGCCCCAGCCCTTCAGATCCCAGAAAATAAACGGCATGGGACTCGGCCTCGGAAAAGATAGAAACCAGCACATCACCGCTGTCCACCTCTTTCTTGCCACAGCTTTGGACATGGGCTACAGCCCGCTGCAGGACACGGTTAAAGCCAACGGTCTGAGCAGGGTCTCCGGAAGGAATAGTCGGCAGTTCCCCGGCAAAAAAAGATTCCAGCCGCTTTTTCAAATTTTCGGCGGACCCTCCGCATTCCTTAATAATATACTCTGTCAGCTCGTCATGGAGCAGGCCGTAGAGCATATGCTCCACAGTCACATACTCATGATGATAGCTCTTTGCTTCTCGAATGGCCCTGACAAGGGCTATTTCCAATGATTTACTCAACATATCAGCGACACCCGTTAAGGGTTAATATTAACATTCAGACCTGTTCCGATGGATAGAAAAAAACTTTTCGTGCCCTCATTATGTAACTGCCCGGCCGTTATACCTGTTCAATGGAACAACGCAGAGGATACTCACTCTGCCGTGCGAGTTCGTGAACAATGGCAACCTTTGTCTCACAGATCTCCCGGGTATAAATTCCGGCCACTCCGACTCCCTCCTGATGCACGTTCATCATTATCTTACTCGCATCAGAGGTGTTCTTGCCAAAAACATTTTCCAGAATAGCAATTACAAATTCCATGGATGTATAATCATCGTTATGCAGCAACACTTTGTACAGAGAAGGCTCTCGAACCTGAGTCCTGTCTCTGGTTGCCACCGATCCTTTTTTGTCACTCATAACCCATACAATCCATTTTTTTCACGTTCATCACACTTCGCCGGCTTTGCCACCAGGGAACACCTGTCTTTGGCCATTTCTCTTTCCATATTATAATAAGGATGATTTTACTTTTTTTCAATGTCCCTGTCATTTCGGGTTCTACACTTTGTTCCTTTTATCTGTCGCAAGCATGGTCAACAAAAGCTCTTCCAGTACCAGTTGCTGGGGCAGAGGAGCTCCCTTCAGGCGATATTCGGCCTGAAGCAGCAGTCCCAGCCACTTTTTCAACAGAGAGCAGGAGAAGCCCTGGGCCTTACTGAAACTCATGAACAGGGCGTAAGGATGGCCCGTCAGTAACTCTTTCCAGTCTCCGCGTTCTTTCAATGCTGGAAGGTAGCTGTCCTGGAACTGTTTGGCACTCATTCCCGGCTGCCAGTGGGGTTGCGGCTGAAGCTGCAGGGAACGGAAGATAAGCAGTCTGCGCAGATAGTTTCTCAGGGTTGCCAGGATGGCCAGACCATGAATACCGTTTTCCAGGAGCCGGTGCAAAAGGACCAACGTTCGCCCGGTCTGCTGTTTGCCGAAGGCATCGGTCAATTCAAACAACGCATCCTCCCGGGTTCTTCCCACCATGGCATCAAGATCTTCCACGGTAATGAGTTCCCTGTCACCCACGGCCAATGCCAGCTTTTCCGTCTCCATAACCACTGCAACGGGATGGAAGCCCACGCGCTCAAAGAGGAGGTCCAGTACCCGTGGTGCCATTTTTTTGCCGAATCTGCTCAGACTCTTCGTCACCAACTCCTGCAGGACGGCATTCTGTCCTTTCTGGGCGGCAGCTCCGGCTCCGGTGTCTATGGAACAGTCCACCACAACTCCCTCTTTTTTGATAAAGGCGAAGAACTGTTTCCGCTTATCAACGGCCTCGGCAGTGAGCAGCAGGATATTATGGGGAGGAACGCCTTTAGTAAAGGCATCCCTGTAGCGACCGGTTATGTCTCCAGCAGATAACACCTTTGGGGAGCCAGCAGCAGCCAGCAGTTCATCGGCCCAGGCCAGACTCTCTTTTGGCCGGGCAAAGCCGAAAATATTCTGCCACTGCCCCCCCTCCATTTCCTCAAGACCATCATCCACGGGAATTCCGGCAAGAGCGACAAAGGCCAGCAGATGTCTGCGACACTGCGCCTCCTTCTTTTCCCCACGGGCCAGTTCCACCTTGTTCCAAAGGGCTGATGCTGTATTTTTTGAATGAAAGAGCCTGCTGTCTGTGACCCGATGGATCTGCAGGCCGGGCAGAAGGCTGAAATTCATGAGCTGCCCCAGGGTCTTGCTGCTGTCTTCCCTGTCTCCGTCTATGGAATTGACCGAACCGCCGGCAGGCAGTGCGAGCAAGGCCTTCTGCAGACTGTCAGCTGCCTCTCGGCAGAGATAACGCTCTCCAAAAAAGAGGTACAGTTGACAACATTTTCCCTGCCCCACCTCCCGGAGAAGAGCAGGCAATTCTGAACGCTTAATCAAAGGCATGATCGATTGTTTTCTGATCCATGATCTTGTGAAGAATCGCAGGCAGTGAGCCTGGCTGCAAATAATCCTCACCAAGTCCCTGCGTAAAAATTTGGGCAGAACGACTGGCCACATCATCCCATGTCAGATCGCCCTTGGCTTCGGCCACAGCTTCAAAAAGGAACTCGTTATAGGGGTTATTGATGACGGCCTTTCCCGTGCCCACGGTGGCCAGGATATCCACATTATTTTTAAAAGTAGTGGCCAGCTCGGAATAGGCTCGGATACCGCCGCAGGAGCCAAGGCTCATGAAGCGCTGTTTAGCAAGGAGATCCTGTTCGGTGACTGCACCGCTTTCCACAAGCTTGGAGATGGGCTCTATCAACTGTTCCTTACGCCAGTAGGAATGTCCGCGCTGGGCAAACATCTCATGCCCCCCTTTGAGAAACTGTTTCAACAGTTCCATCTGTACCGCTTCCCCCTGGAAGATAAAAACGGAATGGGAAATCTCAACACCATTGACGCTTTTCACCCAGTCAATAATCACCGGTTTTCTGCTCTGCAGGACAAATAAAGACCTCATGGTATTGCTCGGGGAGGTTGGAAAGTTACGGAGCAGGCTTGCAGCCTCTGCAGTGGCAGCCGAGTTGGCATGCAGATCAAAGCCGCGCGACAATCGCGGCTGGTATCCCTGCTTAACCAGAAAGGCGCAGTTGGAGAGGAAGGACTCCTTGCCGTCATCATCATTATGAAAGACAGAAAGGCTGGAAAGACGGCCATCTGCCTTCCACTCCGTAAAGGCGGTACGGGTATACAATTCCAGAGGTATGGCCCCGTAATCGAACATCATCAAATTAATCCGGGACTTATCCACGTCACCGACAAAGTCGGAATAATACTGTTGATAATACTGGAGAATAACCCGCAGCTGAGTGGTAAAGACAGTGTTCTCATCACGGATGGCTGTGAGCATCTTGCCAATGAGATAACTGCGGGTCTCCGGCTCGATATTCTCCAGCAATTTCATAAAGGTGGCGGAAAAGAGAATCAGACTGTTTTCATCCTGAAAGGCGGAGGTCGTCACCAGGTCCAGAACCCTTTTCTGCTCCTCAGAATCTTCGGGAAAAAAGATTGACAGTTTTCCCCGCTGGGCCAGACTGATAATAAAATCAGAGACGTGATTATTCTCCGGATCAACGGCCAGAAGAAACTGGAGAAGATTGGAGTTAAAACGATCGTTAATGCGACTTTGCAGCACAGGTACTAAAACATCGCGGAAAGAAGAGTCGTAGAGTTCACTCCCCTTGGAGAGCAGAATATAGATATTGGCACTGGTGGTATCATGGGCGGCCTGGACACGGGCCCGTCCTGTGGCCTCCCGCAGAGTTGCAATGGCTGCCCCTTTCTTTCCACTGTGCAGGGCCTGATAAAAAGACTTTCCGTATTGCTCCCGGACCTTCCCATCCAGGCGTTTCCAGATTCGATCCAGAAAGGAAGTCGAGTAGCTGCTGAGCACCCCGGAAGAGATTTCCTGCCCCCGAAGATCAGTAACTGAATGCAGATCATTGATCTTCCAGGTCAAATAATCGGAGGCTGCAGCAAAACCCTTGAGGAGAATGGCCTTGTCTGCCGCAGAAAACCTAAAAAACAGTTCCTCCTGCCCCTGTTGGGGCAAACTAAAATAATCTCTGAGCCAGGCAAGAGCGACCTCAGGAGCGACATCCTGCTTGAACAGTCCCCGTGCGTTCCACGCATCAGTATTCGGCAACCTGCGTATAAAAGCCATATTTTCTAAGGCATTATACGCGTTCATTTCAGGAACCTGGCAACACTGTTCCGTGGCCCACTGCTGCTTTTCACTCATTGCTTCCAGCATATCCATACCTTGGGCCACCCTCTCCTTACTCTGTCCGGGGAGTACGAGAAAGGCCTTCAGAGCCCAACCAGCCGGTTCGTCCATCCCTTCAATACGATCAACATAGTCCAGAAGATCGCGGGCAGTTATTACGTCGACGAACTCAAAGGCCGTCATCACCCTGCTCGCGCTATAGGTCAAGTTCTCCAGTTTTCCCAGGAACTGCCAGCTCATTTCGACATCAGCCCCCTCCAAGGTAACAAAATGCTCGAGGAGGAGTTGGTTAGTAAAGCTTATCTTCGCCGTGACCAATCTCTTTAGAGTATCAACTATCTCTTGGGCTGAAATGCACTCCAGCTGGACAAAGGAACGCAAGGCACGCATATTGGTATAATTCAGGACCCTGATCAGATCTTTATTATAATTGAAGAGCTCTTCGTCTTGACACGCCACCTGACGAAAGGCCTCCAGGGTTTTATAATACCCTTTGTCAGAAGTTCCAGCTGTTGCGACAGGGGAGAAGATCCAGTACAGGAGGGGAACAAGGAAAAAAACACTAACTTTTTGAAGCAACAAACGGGTATCTCGTTTCATTTCTATTTTCCAGCCAGTTTCATAGCTGGTGTACCATATCAAAGAAAGATTTCCCACAGGGGGAACTTTCTTGACTCTCTCAAAGAAAAGTTTATGTTAACCGTCTTTTATTGAGTACCTTATTAAAATATTACTGCGTTTTCACAGCAGACAGTAATTTTCAAGGTACTTTCACCCCTCAAAGGGCTACCAAAAAAAGTCCAGATCTTCTTAATTCCATTTTATCCAGACTCAGATCCTAAAAAGCAATCAACTCAGAATTTCATTTACTAATAAGCATTTTCACAAAAACGTCAAAGCCTTTCCATGAAAGAACACCACTCCCAATTTCTCCCAGCTCTCTGTCTGGTGCTGGCCATGTTTCTCTGGGCGAGTTCCTTCATTGCTCTCAAGGTGGCCTTCCTCGATTACCATCCCATGGTGGTAATATTCGGCAGGATGGCAGTGGCATCTCTTGCCTTTCTCTTTTTCCTGCCCCGATTCCGCAACATCCGTATCCGCAGACGAGACTGGAAGTTGCTTGGCCTTATGGCTCTCAGTGAACCCTGTTTATACTTCATTTTCGAGGCCCATGCCCTGAAAAACACCTCGGCCTCGCAGGCCTCGGTAATCACCACCATGCTTCCCCTTTTGATTTCCGTGGCCTCAGCTCTCTTTCTCGCCGAAAAATTTTCTCTCCAGAACCTGCTCGGTCTCTTTCTGGCCATGGCAGGCGGTATTACACTCAGTCTGGGCGGAACAGCCACAGAACATTCCCCGGCCCCCCTTCTTGGAAATTTTTACGAATTCCTGGCCATGGTCTGCGCCACTGTCTATACAATCTCGGTCAAGCGCTTGACATCCCGCTACCCGGCACTCTTTCTTACCGCAGTACAGGCCTGGGTGGGAGCCGTTTTTTTCGGTCCCTTTCTGTTCTTTCCCCAGGTACCCCTGCCCGAATCCCTGCTCCTCCTCCCCACCACCGCCATCATCTATCTGGGCCTGGCCGTCACCATTTTGGCATACGGATCCTACAACTTTGCCCTCTCCTCCATGGATGCAGGCAAGGCATCCATCTATGTCAACCTTATCCCCCTCTTTACCATGTTACTCGGATGGCTGATCTTCCGGGAATCCTTTACCCCATTTCAATACCTTGCCGGACTGCTGATCTTCTTCGGTGTGGGACTGAGTCAGAGCTTCTGGGGATTGGGATCAAAAAAGATGCAAGGATGAGTTTTACGTGTTATTTTTTAAGTCTCGATTAAATCAAAGGGCTTATTCACCACTTAACATAACTGACCAGATTAAAAGGCAGAAGGCTGAAGGGATAGACTAAAGATCTACACGCCTGGACCTTAAAATCCTCTCCTTCAGCCTTCAACTAAACAGTTACCACCTAACACCGAGCAAAAGCAATGGATACCAAGACCCGTCAGCATATAGAAGAGATCTTTCTCCAAGTTTCCCGCGCCGCCATCCGCAAAAAACTTTATGGGCTGCGGGCAGAACAGGATGGTGATATCCAGCTGGCCAGACTTTTCCGGGCAATCGCTGTCTCTGAAGAGGCCCAGGCACGCCGTCTCCTCCTCCAGCTGCGAGGCAGAACCGGAAAAAATGCAGAGAACTGCCAGACTGCCTTTGCAGAAGAGATCCCTGATCTCATCAGCCGCTACGAACAGGCGGCAGAAACGGCGGAAAGTGGTGGTGAAAAAGCCATGCACTTCGCCTTTTCCCAATCAGCCAGGGTCCAACGTAAACATCTCAGCCTGAAAAAGAAACTTGAGAAAAACAGAGACATGGAAAGCACGTATCATGTCTGTGGCTTTTGCGGCTTTGTCATGGAGGGGAATGCCCCGGATAACTGCCCCATCTGTTCGGCTCCGGCCAGCCGCTTTCAGAAGGTTTGAAACAGAGGAAAAGTTATACCTTCCCCATTCCTGTCAAGACCTGCATGGCCAAATCCCCATGCCCTGCCGGAACAAAGAGATGATCGTGATAAAACCCGGCAATCACGTTTGCACTGATACCCTGTTCAGCCAATTTCTGAGAAACCGTAGCGGTCAACCCTACAGCGTTCAGGGAAGAATGGACCTCAAGGGTGATACAACAAAAGGAAGTTTCACAAGAGTAACCATGCTGCAATGCCATTGAACACGGAACAACAAGAGTCAAGCCCTCTCTCTCCTGCATGCAGGCAATGGGATTGAGAAAAGACAAATCCCCATAGCCTGCTTCGGCCAAACTCATAAAGCAATACTCTCCATCATGCAGCCTTGGAGACATCTCCTGCAGGAGAGTCTCGAGTTCCCTAATTCCAGCCATGTGCCTTCTCCTCTCACCCAGAATCAAAAGGAATAATTTTTTACTCAGGGGTTTTCACCGGATGATAATGAACATAGACCCGGCGCATGAATTCAATCTCTTGCAGCAAAAGTTCTTCGACCCGGGTGGCGATCATGTCCCCCTGTCTCACGGTAAGTGCGCCATCAACCCCAATGATGACATTGACCACCAGATAGGGACCAAAGCGGTGGGCATGGACCTCTTCTATGGCCTCTATCCCGTCCACCGACGCCAGTAAGTCGCGGATCGTTCTGCCCAGCTGTTTTCCGGGCAGAGTATCCATAAGATCTGCTGTGGAGGTACGCAGGATCTCAACCCCGGTATAAAGGATAATCAAGGAGACCACGGCTCCTGCCAGTGGGTCCACCCAAGGGAATCCCATACGTCCGAAAAATATACCAAGTGCGGCAGCCAGGGCCGAAAAAATATCGTTGCGGTGATCATGGGCCAGGGCCTCCACCGCACTGTTTTTCGTCTGTTTCCCTATCCTGCGGGTCCATAAGGTCAACCAGACCTTGAGACCGGCCGCGCCCAGAGCCACCCAAAGGGCGATCTGGGAAGCCCCGGCAAAATCGCCTGTCCCTGAGATAATTTCATAGACGCCATTGACAGAGTTCCAAAAAATGGCGATGGCGGTAGTAACAACAAAGGCCCCGACCACCACAGCGGCAATACTCTCCATCTGATCATGGCCGTAAGGATGTTCATGATCTGCGGGCTTGCCAGAGAGTCTCATGAAGATGGCCATCACCACCCCATAGGCCACATCCGAGGTGGAGTTAATGCCATCGGCAAGGAGAGCCGGACTATGACCGACAACTCCAATGGTTGCCTTTGCCGCAGCCAGCAAGGCATTTGCGACAAGTCCCACATGAATGGCCAGCAACCCCTTTCGACTCCGTTCATTGGCCGCCAAATTACTCTCTGTTTCTTTCATCCTGCCAACCTACCGAGGCATAATCCTGCCAAATGCCAGCTTGTATACTGAAAAAGCAAAACTCTGCCCCTCAAAAAAAAGATTTCTTCATGGTGTCGCAGCAACTTACCGCTATTGTGGACGTATCGTTATAATTATTTTACTTAAGAACCGTATCAAGCCAGTCAAACACACCTTGGCTCACGACGCTACGGTTTTCCGTGATGCAGCGGTTGAATGCCACACCCCTGGCTGCTACAATAACAAACTTCTTTTGAAAGGAGACAAGCTTTTTTTATAGCCTCATCCTGTTGCCACCTCTGCACCTCTTCACGGCGATGCTCACCTTCGTCGACAAGAATCATCAGCAGCGGCGGTGGCTGCCGGCCTATTGGCAAAAAGACCCCGGGCAGTCCTTAGTCTTTTCATTCTCATAAAGTTGTGACAATACGTATCCTCTCCAAGTTTTTCAAGCTGTTTCAAGATGTACACCTCCTGTCCTGCATCCCGCAAACAGCGCCATGTCATTATCCAGACATAGCGATTTGCCCTGATGGCATTACGCCCCTTCCTCCTGAACTCCTTAGATAATAAATAAAAAAGGGTTGAAACCTGGCGCTTTCGCGTCCGATTTCAACCCTTCAGGAGAAGACTCTTACTCTTCCCGCCCCGCTAGCAATATCTGTCAAAAAAAACAGACAACCACTGAACGAAACCGGAAGGCCCTAAAAGAGTCTGGTTATGAGGAACCGTCTCAGGATTTTTCCGACGGCATGGGAGGGCTTGGTACGTCATTGTGACATTCACCACAGTTGTATTGACCGGTAATGCCATGCTCTTTGACCGCCGAGAAAGTCGCAGTCGGTTCATACTTACCGTCCTTCCAGTCATTGAGCAACTCCACCACCCGGTAAGCGGTGCTTGCCGCAACCCTGGCACAACGGTCCTTTCTTTCAGCACTCTTCAAAGGGTGACCTGAGGCCTCCATCCACTTCCCGACGGACACATGGCAGAGGGGAGAGTCACTGGTGGTGGTGACAATCTTGTCGATGGCAATGCGTGGTTTTGCCGGCTTGAAGATAGGCATCTTGGCCTCAGAATACCACTGCATGATGTCATTGGCGATTTGATGCCCCTCAGGAGAACCTGCGATTCGAGGACCGATAATCAGATTGGCAACAATATTCGCGCCGGCTGGCGAACCACAGACTGTACCCCAGCCAACCATGCCGCCTTCCAGAAAGACAAAGGCATCGGACGGGAATGAAGTATAAGGCTCTCCGACTTTTTCTCCCAACTGACTGAAGACGGAGTTGATTACCGCACAACCGCAAAATACCCTGTACCACTCCTCGTAACAGATCTCAGCGGTCTTCACCGGGTCGAGTTTTTCATAGGGCCATGGCCACTTTTCGTTCGTCGAACCTTTGGCCTGAGCAGACTTCAACATCCCCCCCAACTGCGTCAGGGCAGTACCTGCGGCAAGAACTCCTGCGGTACCAATCATCATCTGACGGCGGGACAGGCTATGACAGATTTTGTCCGGTTTCTCCATAATGTCTTTCCTCCACATGCTGGTTTTACGATTATTGGCCGATACCAACTCATTGGGCTCAGCCGGCTGCAAGAACACCTCGTTAACAAATAAAAGCTAACCGAAAGAAACAAACACCACAATGTGGCATATTGTCGCATCTCCTGAAAAATATTGTGAAAAATACTTATTCCCTCTCACGGCAAAACGATAAGACGTAGATTTTCTTTTACTTTCCTGATAAGAAAGCCTAAAGTGTACGTCATTATGATACAGTAATGAGAGATGCGGACTGCCGCTCCCATCTGCAAAGAGCGGTGACAGTCTTGCCCGGTTTTTCACGGCCTCCAGGCCTCCTGCCCCTGGTCAAGGGCTACTTCTGGTGCCCCATGCTTTTTCCCAATTTCACATGCTTCATCCGCAGCCCTCAAAAAGAACAGGTCGACGTGACCCTTCCCTGGCTGCTGGCCCTGCGCTGGGGCGAGGTGTTCTGTCAGATCATTCTCATTGTCGCGGTGTGGCTGGTGATGGATATCGAAATCCCCCTCCTGCCGGTCTCCGCTATTATCCTCTTTGAGGGAGCCAGCAACGTCTACCTGCATATTCGGCACGAACTCAACGCCCCTGTCTCCAACCGGATGATTTTAATCATCCTCCTGATGGATAGCGTTTTCCTCACCGGGCTTCTCTATATCACCGGTGCTGCCATGAACCCCTTTGTCTTTCTTTACCTGATCCATATTGTCACCGGAGCTATCATCCTTCCGGAGAAGTGTTCCTGGCTGATCACCGCCACCACCCTGGCCTGCTACAGCCTGCTCTTCTACTTTCCGCCATCTTTCATTTCCGCTCTTTCCGAACCGCATTTCCCGAAAGATGCGACAGACCTGCAGCTGATCGACAATCTCACCGATTCCATCCAACTGCACCTGAAGGGAATGGGCGGAGCCTTTTTCGTCACTTCAGTGTTCATAGTTTTTTTTGTCAGCAAAACCCAGAAAGCCCTCACCCAACATCGACTCAAAGTCCAGTCCCTGGAAAAAGAACGGGAACGCCACGAACGCTTGGCCTCCTTGGCCACCTTTGCTGCAGGAGCGGCCCACGAACTTTCCACCCCTCTCAGCACAGTTGCCGTGGTCTCCTGCGAGATGATCCACGTCCTGAAAGAGCATGGCGAGAGCGGGGAACTCCTCGACGATGCCCGTCTGATCAGAAGACAGGTGGCAGACTGCAAAGAAATCCTCTACCAGATGGCTGCAGGGGCGGGCGAACATCTGGGCGAAGAGATCAGAGATTTTTCTATCCAGCAGGCGGTGAACCAGATCCTTGAAGAGATCAAGGAGGAGGATCGCAGACGGCTCCGGGTAACCATAGAACCGAAAGACTTACAAATCACCATGCCGTTTCGTTCACTATGCCGGACAATCAAGGGACTGGTTAAAAACGGGCTTGAGGCCTCCTCGCCTCCCGAGCAAGTGACCATGCGCTGGTTTACGACACCTGAACATCTTGGGGTTGAGATACGAGATCCGGGAACAGGCATTGATGAAGAAATGGAGAGCCAGGTAACTGAACCATTTTTCACCACTAAGGATTCAGGACTTGGCCTTGGCCTCTTTCTTGCAAAAAGTATGGCCGAGCAGTTTGGCGGCGGCCTCTCCATAGAACTGCAATCGGATCAGGGTACACGGGTAACGCTGACCCTCGCCCTTGAGACAATCAGGAAAAAACTGCAATAACAGAAAAGACAGCGGAGGAAGTTGATGGAAAAGATATTATTGGTTGATGACGAGGATTTCTTCAGGGAGCGCCTGAACCGAGCCTTTGTCCGTAGAGGCTTCGCCACAAGCACCGCCTCCTGCTACGACGAAGCCATGGTCATCACCCATAAAGAACAGCCGACCATGGCTGTGGTCGACCTGAAGATGCCGGGAAAAAGCGGCCTGCTTCTGGTCAAGGATGCCCTGTCTATAGTTCCGGAAATGAGGATCGTCGTACTGACCGGCTACGGCTCCATTGCCACGGCCACAGAGGCCATCCGGCTCGGAGCAATTTCCTATCTGGCCAAGCCCGCCGATATCGACGAAATCCTCAAGGCCTTTTCCAGCGACAGCAACCTGGAACTGGAAGGTCTCAGCGAGGAAATCCTCCCTCCGTCGCTGGCCAGGGTAGAATGGGAACATATCCAACGAGTTCTCGCCGACTGCGATGACAACATAAGCTGTGCCGCTAAGAAATTAGGCATCCACAGAAGGACACTGCAAAGGAAGCTGTACAAATACGCCCCCAAATAAAACCCTGAACAGAGCTGCACCCAGCAGAAATCACTTATCAGCTCTGCCATCAAGAAGGTCGGCCAAGGCCACCCTCGTATTCACCGGCATCTTACAACTGAAGTCCTCGCAGACATAGGCCGTGGCACGGTCCTCCATTTTCGTTACCGTCTTTAAAAAGGGGAGCATTTTTTCCAGGAAGGCCTGGTTTTCCATACCATCGGCCAACAAGAGTATGGTGTTCGGCAGGTAACGGGAATAGATTTCCCGAAGCAGTTCCTTGGTATCCTCTCCTCCTGCTTCTCCGGCTATGACTATCTGCCTGGGCTTATCCAGCTGGAAATCCATGGCAGTAAGCATCAAGGGCATAGCCGGTGCATAAGCCTCCAGGGTTTTGGCAAAGGACTCAATGGTCTTTTTACCAAGCTCTCGCCATTGCTTCTTCCCGGTCAGGCTTCCCAGACGCAGAAGGTTGAGGGCAGCTACAGAATTACCTGAAGGCTCGGCACCATCATAGGCTGCCTGCATCCGAGCAAGTAAATTTGCGGATTGCGGGGTGTCATAAAAGCCGCCCTGTTCATCGCTGAAGAGTGCAATCTGCTGTTCTGTCAGGTCCATGGCCTGCACCAGGCGGGACGGAACATGACTGGCCCGGTAGAGGTCGAGCAGCCCCTGCACCAGAAAACTGTAATCATCCAACCCGGCAGGATGACGAGCCTCTCCTTCTCGCCATCGTCGTTTCAGCTCTCCATTGATGACAAGATGCTCCAGAAGAAAATCTGCAGCCCGCTCGGCAGCCAGCAGATAACGATCCTCCTCCAGGATCACTGCTGCCCGGGCAAGAGCTGAGATCATCAGGCCATTCCAGGCAGTGATGATCTTGTCGTCCAGATGAGGCGCTATTCTCTTTTTTCGCTGGATGAGCAGTTTGGCTCGTGCCCCGCGCAGATATTCCTCCAGTTTCTGCTCACTGACCTGTCCCTCTCTGGCCACTTGCACCGAATCTTTAGCCTGATAGAGAATATTGCGGCCGCCGAACTCCTCCTGCGGATCATGGAGGGCATTGCCATTTCGTTCCACCCCATAATAGGCCTTGAACAAGGCGGCCTCCTGGTCGTTCAGCAGGCAATTGATCTCATCTTCAGTCCAAAGATAATAGGCCCCTTCTCCATGCTCAGAGGGATCATAAGGATTAACTGAGTCAGCATCCTCTGCTGAATACAGGCCGCCGCCGGGATCCTGCATATCCCGCAACACATAATCCAGGATTTCACCGGCTGTTTTTCTATACCGAATATCAGCAGTTACCTGAAAAGCAGAAAGATATATTGAGGCCAATTGGCCCTGATCGTAGAGCATCTTTTCAAAATGGGGGACACGCCACTGGTCATCCACCGAATAGCGATGAAATCCCCCTCCCACATGGTCATACATCCCTCCGGCCGCCATGTTGTCCAGGGTGGTGAGGGCCATATCCCGCGCCTCTTTTTGACCACTGGACGCATAATAATGGAAAAGGAAATCCATGACCACAGGCCGTGGAAACTTAGGAGCCTGACCGAAACCGCCATATCTGGGCTCATAATTATCTCTTATCTGAGCAAACCCCTTCTCCAGCCAGGACCTGGCCAGAGAGTGACTGCTGTCCGGCTTTCTTTCTTTAATGTAAGCTGTCACCTTTTCGGCAGACTGGGTCAGGCTTTTTCGATCTCTCAGCCAGGCCGTATGGATAAGCTGCAAGAGTTCCAGGAATCCTGGCCGACCGTAGTCGCTTTGCAGAGGAAAATAGGTGCCGGCATAAAAAGGTCTGGTATCCGGAAAGAGAAAGAGCGACATGGGCCAGCCCCCACTGCCGGTCATGGCCTGGGTGGCCGCCATATAAATCTGGTCGATACCGGGAAGTTCTTCACGATCGACCTTGATCGAGATAAAGTGTTGATTGAGAAAATCGGCAACATTCCGGTTCTCAAAAGACTCGTGCGCCATAACATGACACCAGTGACAGGTAGAATAGCCGATGGACAGGAAGATCGGTTTGTCCTCTGCCCTTGCTCTGGCCAGGGCCTCTTCTCCCCAGGGATACCAATCAACCGGATTGTTGGCATGTTGCTGCAGATAGGGACTCTTTTCATGAATCAGATGATTACCCTCTTCCCTGCCAAACTTCACACTGCTCTCGTCTTCTTGTTTCATCATATCTCTCTGCTCCTTGCCCTCAATCCTGCCCACCACAGAAAAAAAAGTGATCAGCAAGACCAAGATGATTCTCCCCGTGGATAGCATACTCCTCAGGTGATAATAGGTTACTCAAACATCAATCCAACAGATAGGAAAGATAATCACTTTCGGAATATTGCCAAGAGAGAATACTCTAATACAGAGGAGACACAAGACGGGCTACCCCCATCTTCAAGCGCTGCATGAAGCCCGAAAAAGAGGCAGTGGTGCGCTGTGAGTTGTCAATCAGATCTACCAGACAATGCTCAAGCTGTAAAAGGCTGGTCGATTCATAAAGAACAGTGGTAATTTCAAAATTGAGTCGAAAACTGCGCTGATCCATATTGGCAGAACCAACCAACCCCCAGAGTTGATCAATCACCCCCACCTTGGAATGGAGAAAGGCCGGCCCCATCTCATAGATTTCCACACCACTCTCTGTCAGCTCCCGGTAATAACTGCGCCCGGCCCAAAGGGCCAGACTGTGATCTGACTTTTCCGGCAGCAGGAGCCTGACCCTCACCCCCCGCAAGGCAGCAGCTTCAAGAGTCAATACCATGGCCCAATCCGGCACAAAGTAAGGCGTGGCAAGCACAACAGAATAATCTGCCGCCGAGATGGCTGCCAGCAACAGATGGTGCATAATCCCGGCATCGGAGTCTGGACCGGAGGGAATTACCTGGACAATCTGCCCTGAAGAATTCTCTGCGACGTCCAGGGAAGGAAAAAAATCTTCTGCAAAAATATCATCCGCAGTGGCGTAATACCAGTCTTCAATAAATATTTCCTGGAGTTCATAGACGGCGGGACCGGTGAGGCGCAGGTGTGTGTCGATCCAGGGCCCGGAAGGGGTATCGGCACGAAAATACTCATCGGCTATATTCTGGCTGCCGGTAAAGGCGATCTGCCCGTCAACAACTACAATTTTCCGATGATTACGAAAGTTAAAATGGAAACGCCAGTTGGGTCCTCTCCACGGGAGTACCGGCATGAACCAGGCGACCTTGACTCCTGAACTACGGAGACGCTCCACAAATGACAAGGGCAGATCCCAGGAACCGAGATGGTCCAGCAAAAGACGACAAGACACACCGTTTTTCGCCTTTTCTATCAGGAGGCTGGCCAGCGCTTCCCCACTGCTGTCGGCCCGAAAAATAAAATACTCAAGATGAACATGGTGAGCGGCAGATGCCACAGCATCCAGCAGGGCCTGCCAGGAATCAGCACCGCGATTGTGATAAATTTCCACCCTGTTGGCCCCAGTGGGGGGCTGCCGGTCATTGATTCGTGTCGCCAGTTTAACAAATTTACGCAGGGAAGGGGGAAAGCTATTTTCTTCCATTTCGGGAGCATGGATTCGCCGAAAGGTACCGAGGGTCTTCCGTAACTCCGGATTTAACCCCCTTCGCTTTCTGATAAAACGGCGTCGGGCACGATTTCGCTTCGGTTCACTGAGAAGAAAAAAAAGGCCAACTCCCAGGATGGGGAGAAGCAGAAAGGTCAATATCCAAGCCAGCATGCTCCTCGGTTCCCGAGGATGGATCAGAATATAAAAAACCCCAAACAGCACTACAAGAATATCAAGGATTGCCCACAACGAAACGAATGGCACAGAATATATTTCAGCAAACAGGAACAAGATGAACACCAATTTTTATAATTACGAGTAGAAACGACGCCCCCTGCCCTTACAAGCCAGCAAAGCAACTCATTGTGCCTGCTCTCTTCCTGCAGGAGGTCCACAACAGCTTTATTCCTCGAATACACCTTCGTCGCCTATAGGTATATTTACCTATACAGAAATAGGTAGTTACAACAATTGATTCTTTCACATAACATGATATCCTTAAAAGAATGAGAAGTTCTCTCAGCAGAGAGACGCCGCCCCCCACCACTCATACGGAGAAGATATGGAACAGCGGAAATACATGCGCAGCAGTATGATCGGTATGACAGTGGACATCTCGGATCGGGCAGGTTTTTGCACCGGAACCATTAGAGATGTTTCACGATTTGGTATTTGCATCACAGACATCCCAAGAAAACTGCATGCAAAAAACGGTATATTCAGCGTGGTCATATCAGGCCATGGGCAGAGTTTCAAACTGAAAGCCGAGGAAAAGTGGGAGACAAAGGACGGTCTGACAACGATAGTGGGTGCATTCATTGACAATGTCCCCTGGGATTGGACAGAAATGGTCATGCAGCACGAACCCGAGGATGATGACATATGGGGGAGCCACTGATAAGACCACAGAAAAGAGAGTGGCAGCATTGCAAAAACGTCCGCCTCTTCTGGCCCAAGCAGGTTGAGCCAGACCTTGGGACTTCGCGGAAACTCTTCCTGCACAAGCCCTTCAACAGTTTCTCGACCTTTTCTCTCTCAATAACGAAAATCTTCCCGGGTAAAGCCACGCTCCACGACCTGAAAAGTTTCCCCTGCGGCGGATCACGCACACGGCCCGATTTTTTTTATAAGGTTGGAGTGACAAGGTTTGAGTAACACGCCTTCGCCTTCCTTTAAGCGAGGAAGGCGTGCCAGTATCGTATGTAACAATCTGCCCTTATCCACCTGCATAGTTGCCAGCCCCCTACATCCCGGGCATCCCCGGTTTCTCCTCCTTTTTATCGTTTGCCTTTTCCTCGTCCGCACTGACTGCAGCCATGGCTGCAGCACCCACCGCCTCCAACACCTGTTTTCGCTGCTCATGTTCTGCATCCGCCTGTCCCGCTCCGGCCTCTTTGGACCGATTCAAAATCTCCGGCGGTATCTCGACAATCACCTTCTTGTGGGCATAATGGATACCCTTGGCCGCCAATGCCTCAGTAATAAGGCGATAAGCCTCGCGCTGAATCACAAATTGCCCACCCGGACGGGCTGTAAATTTTGCTCGAATGGTCATGACCGAATTAGTGATCCCTCTTACTCCCTGCGATTTTAAGGGAAGGATAAAATCTTTGCCGTATTCCTCGTCCTCGAGCATGGCCTGACCAACCTTCTTGATAATCTTACGCACCTGATCAATATCCGTGTCATAGGGAAAATCGAGGTTAAATTTGACCACAATCCCGCCGCGCATATAGTTAGTTATGGCCCCAAGCTCACTATGGGGAACAATCTGCAACATACCACGATGATGACGCAACATAACATTTCTCAAGGTAATCGATTCCACCATCCCGGAGACACTACCGGAGGTCAAATATTCTCCGACCCGAAAAGCATCATCCATGAGATAGAAAAAGCCGGAGAAGATATCACTGACCATTTTCTGCGCCCCAAAACCGATGGCAAGACCGATCACACCGGCACCGGCAAGCAAGGGACCGATATCCACACCCATGGAAGAAAAAACAATGAGTGTCACCATCACAAGCAGAATCGATCCAATAAATTTACGAGCCATGGGAAGAAGAGTATAGGAACGTCCATATGCGGTAGCACTTCCCCACTCATCATCTTCACCACTGCTCTCATCTGTTTCCGGCAGACTTTCCTTGATCTTTCGTTCGATATAGTTGGAAATAAACTTCCAGAAAAAAAGGGCAAAGGTTAACACAATGAGAATATCAAATACTGCGCCGGCAAGCCGCGAGACAAAAGGAATCTGGATCCCCCAGAGAGAAGCCAACCAGATTGAGATAGCAAGAAAAAGTCCTAGACGAACCACTCTCCCTACTTTTTGAGTCAAAAGCTGTTCCCTGGCCCTCTCCTCACGCACTTTTTCATCCAGCCCTTCATCCTCCTCCACAGAATCCGCACGAGAAAAACCCAACGTTCGCATACCATTGCCGACCACCCACTGAGCCAGCTTGTCCATAACCATAAAAATAGGGACAATAAAAAATGAATAAAGGAAGGCGCCATTCCCCTGTTTCGTGGGATCCGTAATATCCCTCAGAAGAAAACCCCAAAGAACAAAGAGATAAAGAAGGGCAAGGATATGCCATACAGAAGCAAACCGAGCCTGAGTCCAACTCTGTCCGTTGTCACTATCCGAGGAGCGTAGCAAGTAAGCTGCGACCTTTTTTCTGCTGAGAAGCACTCCAATTGCCGTCATCAGGAGCAAGCCCGTGGCACTCATCAATAGCAGGCAAAAGATGCTGTCCCGGCTTACCTGCATTTTCGTCAGGAAAACCACCGACATCAGGGTAAAAACAATGTAGGTAGCAACTCCAAGCATTATTCTGTGCAGGGTCTGAGCGGCCCTATCAGAGAGGGGCAGCAGTCGAAAAGTCTTAATTCGCGGCGAACAAAAAAGCAGAGAAAATAAGGAAATTGATCGAACAAGGGCCAGTCCAATTAGACAGGAGAAAAAAAGAAGCCGGAGCTGGTCATCAGCATTTCCCAGAATCAGGAAAAACGCAACAAAGCCGGAGCAGAAAAAAATAACAAGACCAATTACTCTGGGCAAGATATTTGCTATTGCTGACCAGAATTTAGCAAGGCCTGCCTGATCGGGTAAGAAGGTGAGATCTGCTTGAAATTGTTTTGGACAAAAGAATCTGCGAGAAACCAACTCAACACCATAGCTGACAAGTAGAATGGCCAAAAGAACACCTTCCCCAAGCCATCCTCCAGTGCCAAAAATCGGTATCAGGACTTTCTTGAGTTCCGGAACTACCTGAGGAATATGCCTCCAAAGACTGAGCAGTCTCGCAACTGCCCCATCGGTTTCAGAATCCACAACACCCAAAAAACTACCAAGAAAGGCCACCGGCCCATGTCCTGTTGGCGCAGACAATTCTGCAATTTTCGCCTCTTTCTTCAATTCTTCTATAAAAAGCTGACGTACCTGTTCATCAGAGAGGCCCGCCAGCAGGGCATCCACATTTGATGCCGTGACAGGTTCAGTTAGCGCCACCTTCTTTTCCGAAGCAGAAAAGGAAAAATCCGTCCATCCCACCTGTACGGCCAACACCAGTATGACCACCAGAATCAAACGATCAAACAACCGGCCATGCACTCTCATTACTCCCCCCCAGTTCCAGAAACCATATCCTGCTCCGCTTCCATCTCTCTTTTTTCCTTGCACATGAAAAAAGTTATTTCCTGTACACGATACGATACGATACGATACAATTCATAGAGAGGCAAGCAGGAACTCCAGCCATTCCTTCTCTCTTGCATTAACAAGACGTTGTGTTATCAAGGAAAACACCTCCCGCTACTTCAGAAGGCAGCAGCGACTCTATGACCTCTCAGCACCTCGTCTCCATTCTTCTTGTTCTTGCCGGTGCCGCCTTCATGTTCGTCTCCATAGCTCACGCCCGGAAGATAGCACCGAGCCTGCCCGGTATCTTCCAAAAACGGTGGCGCACCCTCACTGTTTTTATGATTTTCTTTTTCTGCGGCTATCTTTTTTTTGTCGCTATCCAGGTCAGTCACCTTCCTATACCTGTCGAACTGGTCACAGGTATAGTTTTCCTTGGAGGAGCTGTTTTTGTTTTCCTTACCATTCTCCTGAGTCGACAGACAGTAATCAGCCTGCTGGAAAAGGATCGACTTCTGCAAGAGGCAAACAGGCATCTGGAAAAACGAGTGCAGGAGAGAACCAGGGCACTGGAAACAGAATCACAGGCCAAAAAAGAGACCGCGAAAAAACTAGATCTCCTCAATACTGAATTGTCCCACATCCTTGACACGACCACCACCGGAATCCGGGTAATCGACACCGAATTCAATGTACTCCGGGTCAACAAGAGCTTTTGCACAATGATCGGAAAAAGTGAGGAAGAGCTGATCGGACACCACTGTTACAAAAATTTTTCTGACCCATCCTGCAAGGCTGGCTGCGGCCTGCAATACATTCGAGATGGCAAGGATAAACATGAGTTCCTCACAGAAAAGGTACTGATGGACGGAAGGACAATGCACTTCCACATCACAGCAGTTCCCTTTCGCGACAGTCACGGGACACTCCTTGGAGTGGTCGAAGATTTCCAAGATATAACCGAGCTTGTCCAGGAGCAGAAGGCCAGGGAACAGATGCAGGTCAAGCTCCTGCACACCTCAAAACTTGAGTCCGTGGGACAGCTGTCTGCCGGAATTGCTCACGAAATCAACACACCTATCCAGTTCATCGGCACAAATATCGATTTCATACGGGACAGTTTTAAAGATATTTCGCATATTGTCAGTCAGGTCAAACGGCTTCTGGACTTGCCGGACCCAGAAGGGATCTCGCAGCAACAGCTGGAATCCCTTGCAACGGCCCTGGAGAAAGCAGATTGGGACTATCTCTGCCAGGAAATCCCCATAGCCCTGGAGCAGACAAGCGAAGGTATCATCCGGGTGAGTTCTATTGTCCTGGCCATGAAAGAATTTTCACATCCTGGCAGCAAAGAAAAAGTTCTGGCCGACCTGAACTCCATTTTAAAAAATACATTGACCATCTCTCACAACGAATGGAAATATGTGGCCGACCTGAAGACAGATCTGGATGACAACCTCCCGAAGGTCCCTTGCATGATTGCAGAACTGGGACAGGTCTTTCTCAATATCCTGATGAATGCCGGCCATGCCATTGCTGAAAAACAAAAAGAAAGCCTGGATAACAGTAAAGGTCTCATTACCGTCTCCACAAGACAGGCGGATGGCTTTGCCGAAATACGTTTTGACGACACAGGCTCCGGAATTCCTGCAGATGTTATCCCAAAAATATTCGACCCCTTCTTCACCACCAAGGAAGTGGGACAGGGGAGCGGCCAAGGCCTGGCCATCAGCTATGATGTGATCAGTAAACATGGCGGTACCATTACCGCTGACTCAACACCTGGATCTGGGACCTCCTTCATCCTCCGCCTTCCCCTGTCTTTGTAAAAAAATAACATCAATAAGAACAGACTGTTCTTATTGATGTTATCATACCCATCTGTTCATTTACCACGATACATCAAACTCCCAATCGCTTTTAAATTCCTCTTTTCTGAATGGTTTTTTTTTGCAAAAGGCGGAAAAATTTTGTTTCCCGCAACTTATACGATACAATAAAATAGAATGAGGATGCAGATTGTTGCCAGAATTCCACCATTGTGACGTTTATGTTGCCGGAAAAAAAACAAAAAAGGATCGATCCGACACTCTCTTTTCACCTCATGAAGTTCGCCATTCTGGATTACCAGAAAAGCTCAAGCGAGCTTACCGAGAACGAATATCGTCGCACCTACCAGCTGGCCTGTGAAGAAATGCTCCTCCACCAGCTCATCCTCTCTTCCGAAGAAGCCTGTTGCGTGGTTGTTCCCGACCCCGTCCTGCAGCGGGCGCTACTGACAATTATTTCCGAATATCCTGATGAAATGGATTTTCGCACCTCACTCCAGGAAAACGGCCTCCGTTTTACAGAGTATCTCACGGCCCTGTGCAATGACCTCAGGGTAGAAGCAGTGCTTACGCAAGTGGCATCCACGGTACAGTCTGTTGACCCTTTTGAAATACTTCACTACTTTCGCAGTCATCAAGAGAGTTTTATGCACCCGGAACAGCGCAGTGCTGATCATATCCTGATTTTTTCCGACCCCTCCTCGGAGACCCTGACCAATCAAGCCATGGAGCAGGCCACTGCCATCCGCCGTAGTCTTTGCCGGAATCCCGAAGTCTTCAGCTCTGTAGCCAAACGCTATTCCCGCTGCAGCAGTGGAACAAACGGCGGCGATCTCGGCACAATCAAGGCAGGAGAACTGTGCGAGGAACTGGACAGGGTCCTTTTCACCCTGAATGCCGGAGAAATCAGTCCTGTCATCGAAAGCTCTGCTGGATTTCATCTCCTTTATTGCCGAAAAATCCACCACGCAAAGCGTATGAGCTTTTCTGAGGCATCCTCTCGAATATTTTCCATTCTCCTCAAGAAAAAACAACTGGCTGCCTGCCGAGCCTGGTTGCAAGCCCTTGTACAACCTATATAAAATGAGCAATTCGTGACAGATTCCCGCCCCATTTTCAACCCTCAGTGCCTTTTCCCGGACATCCTGTTCCGCACCGAGATCATCACCAAGGAGGAAAAGGAAAGCCCTTCTTTTGAAACAGTCGAACTGGTACGAAAGAATTCTCCTCTGGTTCGCCTGATAGAGGCAAAGAAAGAGTACTCTCCCCCAACACCCATCAGCCTCCTGGCCGCAACGCATACAGTGCTCTCGGAAAACAAAGACAGTCTCCTGGCCGATGTTGACGGTTATCCCTTCCTCTCCAGACAAAAAGTGGCGGACGGAGAAACACTCTCAGTGTCAGTGATTCCTCTTGTCTCCATTGCAGATGACAAGATGGAGGCAAACATTACCCTCTATCCATCTGTCGTCGGGTGCAATGAACTGACCGGGGAGCAACTTTTTGAAATCCTGAAAGATAATCAGATACAATTCGGTCTTGATTTGGCACAACTCAAAGGACTCATCCAGCAATGCAATCAGGAACAGGCAATTCTCTCTGCCAAGACCGTGGCCAGGGGATTCCTGCCTCTGCCCGGCAAAGACAGCTTCCTCCGCTTTGACATTGAAGTTGGGCCGCTTCCCGGGAAAATCCTGGGAAACGGAAAAATTGATTTCCGTGAGCGTAAGATGTTCGTTGGTGTCAAAAAAGGGCAGCTTATTGCCACGCGAATTCCGGCCACTGCCGGTACTCCTGGAATCAATGTCCTGGGAAAAGAGGTCCCTCAGCAGAAGGGAAAGGACATTGCCGTTATTGTCTCTGATGATGCCGAATACGATGAAGAGAGTGGTGAAATCCGCGCCCTGCGCTCCGGCATTCTCTCCATGGTCAATGAAAACAGTATTAAGGTCTGCGCCAAACAGATCATATCCGGCGATATTGACTTCAGTACCGGCAATATTGAATCAAAAGATGCTGTGGAAATCAGCGGTTCTCTGCTCCCCGGTTTCGAGGTCCGTACTCATGGAGACCTGCTGATTGGTGGCAGCGTCAGATCCGCCTTTATCCATTGCCGAGGCAATCTTGTCATCAAAGAAGGGATTATCGGCGACCACGGAGAGATCCGAGTCCGGGGAGATGCCGATTTTAATTTCATCGAGCAGGGACGCATTAAGAGCGGAGGCCGGGTGATTATCCGCAAACAGTCTTATTACTCCAGGATCATGGCCGGCGGAGACATACACTGTCAGGAAAACAGTCAAGTCATGTCAGGCCTGCTGCTGAGCGGCGGCAGTATCAGCCTGGGTTCGGTTGGATCAGCCAATGCGCCTCCAGCCATTATCGCCGCAGGGATTGAGCCAGAGCGTTATCTTTATTCCATGGAAATACGTTCCCGGCTACGGAAGGCTGAGGAGGAACTCCACCTTTGGCTGCAGCGCAATGGACAGCAGGCAAAAGCCTCCCGCCGCCAGTCTCTGGAAGAATCTATCCACAGCCTGAAACAGGACCTTCATGACATCAGCCTGATCCCTGGACTCAGCTCAGCCACCCCCGAAGAAACCTTGTACTATCTCCGAGGCATCAGTATCATTGTTCATGAAACTATCTTTTCCGGTACAAAGCTGCAGATCGGCAACATCAGCAGAACCACAGAACGGGATTTCAAAGGTCTCCGCTTCCTTCCCGACACGACCGGAAGCACCATCACTGCAATCGATTTATAAGAAAGGAATAAGGATGTTTGTCAAACTCTGGATGCAGCAGGATTTCATTAGCGTGGACCAGGATAGCTCTCTTGCCGAGGCAGGTGCAATCCTTGATGAACACCATTTTCGCCACCTGCCAGTGGTGAACGCAGACGAGCTGGTGGGGATTATCACCCAAACGGATATCCAAAAGGCCCTTCCTTCAGCGATTGATTCTTCCCTGAACTCACAGGACAGGATACTGGCGTCCCAGGCAAAGGTTTCCTCGTTTATGACAACCACTCCTGTTACTGCCAACCCCATGGATCCCCTGGAAGATATAGCCATTCTCATGCGGAAGTTCAAGATAGGGGCTGTTCCCGTGATTGAAGATAAAAAAATTGTGGGAATTATCACCGAGTCGGATATTTTCAAGGCCTTTATCGAGATATTAGGTGCTGGTGAAGAAGGGGCACGGGTTGAAGTACAGGTAGGCCGGGACAGGTCTGCCATCTATACTGTCATCGAGATCTGCAATCAATTCGATATAGAGCTAACAGCCATCACTGTCTATAGAAATTTCAGCCCGGATCAGCAGCTCCTCACTCTCCGGGTCAGCGGAGAAAAACTGGAACAGATGGTGGACGCTCTCTGGAAAGCGGGAGCAAAGGTTAACCGGATTATAATGGATCCTGATGACGAATGAGTTCCCGTCACGACACCGCTTTTTTTCCGGACAACTCCTGCCTGGAACCGCTGACGCCTCCCTGCAGCTCCTGTTGCAAACGTTTTTTCAAACGGTATCTGTTCCAGTAGGTGACAGGGGCCTTACTCACCTTTGCCTTTCTCTGTTGTGCTAACGGGCTCAAAAGAAGATCGAGAATATGAGCGGTGGGCACCTTGCGGCCGAGAAAATGGGTACAACCGGCACAGTAACTGACAATCTGATCCGCACCCGCCTCTTCCACCCGTTTACCAGTCCAGATCTTGGCAAAATCTGGTCGAAGAAAACCTGCTGCCCCCCCTTCTCCACAACAGAATGAACTGCTGCGGGTGTGCCTCATCTCCCTTGTTTCCATCCCAAGCTGCCGCAAAAGTTCCCGGACACTATCCTGTACATTCCCGGAAAAACGAACTCCGCAAGGATCGTGGACAGTCACCTGCCTGGGCACCTGCCTGGAAACTCTCTCCGATTCGGCAAGTTTTTCATAGACCGTCTGCACCTGCAGTCCGTCCCCGTACTCCCGGAAAATACGATAACAGTTAGGACAGGCGACCAGCACTCTCTGCACCGAGTGCTTACGGAGGATAGTGACCAACGCTCCGAACATTTTTCCAAAATGAGTTACATCGCCAAGGTCATGAGAAGGTTTTGTGCAGCAGTCGAGAACCAGACCGATGCCCGGAATCAACTCCTGCAGTACCTGAAAGAGACGGGTAAAGGTTTGCGGACGACTTCCCGGCAAAGCGCAGCCCGGGAAAAAAATCGTGTTGCAATTATCAGGTAGATAAAACCAGGAAAAGAGAGAAGAGCTCCCCCGTTTTTCATAGGCACGGATATTCCTGTGCTGGCGGAAGTCCCCTTCTCCTTTGGCTGTAAGCTCTCTGCGCATGGTAAGAAACATGGCTGACGGATCCAGCTCCTTTGGACATACTCCGCGGCAGAGACCGCAGAGACTGCACTCAAAAGGAAAACGGACTCCTCTTTCTCCGGACAGCCACTGGACGGCAAGGTCTTTTGGGGAACCGTATTCCTGAAGAAAGGCACACTCCTGGACACAGATCCCGCAATTCACACAATCCTGAGCAATTTCTGCAATCGGAAAAAGAGTGTTGTCTTTACTCATGGGGGAAGATATCAGAGATCTCAAGAAGACAACTCATGAGAAGACTGAGCCGACAATAAAAACCACATGCTCACCCTTACCTTGTATGCTGGCCCAACTCAAAAGGGACTGACCAGCCTGCCTGCTGACGCCATGGTCGACAGGATATCGTACATATTGGTAATACTCCCCACCTTACGTTCCTTTTCAAGCTTGAAAAACTCAAGACAAGTACCGCAGGACCAGACGATGACACCTTTCTTTTCGAGATTCTGCAAAGCTTCCAGGGCCTTGCCCTCCGCAGTCACAAGCTTAACGCCCCCGTTATAAAGCAAAATATGAGAAGGAAGAGGGGTTACCTCGGCAATGGTGGTCACATAGGTCTGCAGTAGAGCCCAGCCCAATTCATCACTCCCTTTGCCCATAGTATCGGAAGGGATAACATAAACAAGATTCGTACCGCCAGGAAGATCACACCGATAATCCGCCTTATTAAAACTTTCTGCGGTGTTCTGTCCGTCACCGGGAGTTAAGCTGATGACAAAGCTTCCGTCGTCTCCTGCAACAGCATGCACCTCACAGCCCTGACTCCTGCCGAAACGCAGAACATTTTCTCTGGAAGCCTCATTATCAACAACAACAATAAATGGCTCACCTGTCCTCTGATCAAGAAAGGCCTTAGCCCGCAATACAGGCTCCGGACAGTTGAGTCCCTTGCAATCGAGTGTTTTCATCGCAGATCCTTTTTAGCTTTTTATTTTTTTGTAACTCTTCACTTTGAAAGAGGCTGAAAACATTGTAAGTTGATACAATCTATCAGTCAAATAGGTAATCACTATTTAAGGAAAATTCCCATTACTTTTTACCAATGCAGTTCACACCTTCCAGCCGAGGATGCAAATGGATATCCATAAACTGACAGTCTATTGCAAAGTCATTGAACAAAAGAGCTTCACCCGAGCCGCTGAGGCACTCCTTCTCTCTCAGCCGACTGTCTCCGAGCATATTCGTTCTCTGGAGGAGGAAACAGGACAGCTCCTTCTCAATCGACTGGGAAAAGAGATACGCCCCACCGAGGCGGGGACCATTCTCTACTCCTATGGCGTCAAAGCATTGCGCCTGCTGGAGGAGGCGAGACAGGCTCTTGATCATTACGCAGGTATGCTGAGCGGGCGCTTACGCCTGGGCGCAGGAACCATTCCCGGAACATATATCCTGCCGAAACAGATCGGGAAATTCAAGGAACAACATCCAGATATCAGTATTTCTCTACGCATTGCCAGTTCCAAAACCATTGGTGCGGAAATCCTCTCAGGAGAACTGGAGATGGGCGTGGTGGGAGCCAGATGGAAAGAGCCTGGACTCTCCTGGCAAAAACTCTTTCAAGATGATCTCATCGTTATCGTCCCTGCAGCACATCCCTGGGCGCAACAAAAAGAGATTCAACTGGAACAACTCCTTGAAGCCCACTTCATCACCCGTGATCACTCCTCAGGAACCAGGCTGGTGACTGAAGAAATTCTTGAAAAACACGGCCTGAACCCGGCCAAAAGAGAAATAGTTGCCGAAATGGGAAGCACTGAAGCAGTCCGGGAAGCGGTCAAGGCCGGAATCGGCATTGCGATTCTCTCTTCTCGCGCCGTTGAGGACGACATCCGCTACGGGACCCTGGCAGCCGTTTCCATTAAAGGAATAAAGATGCAGCGCCCATTTTATCTGATTACCCGCAAAAGACTCAGCCTCTCCCCGCTCTGTAAGGCATTTATCGAGAGTTTTACATAAGCAAATTATATGATTAGGCGGAAGGGAGAAATCTACCCCTCCGGGCACATTATTGTTGTACAGTTGAGCTTCAACCTTCGGTCTCTTTCTCTTCCAAACAAAAAAGGCTGGCCATGCCCCGTACGGGGCATGGCCAGCCTTTTTTGTTTAGAACGGAAAGAAGTGCTATCAGTGATGCGCAGGAGCTTCCTCAGCAGGAGCGGTTTCCTCAACGTGCCCCTTTCCAACCATCACAGCCTCATCAGTGACCTGCGCACTGAGCTGACGCTCAAGGTCTTCAATGGTCTGAAACTTGGCTGCCAGTTCCTTGGTCAAAGCAACCCGGGTCTCTTCAAGGATAGCCAGAGAGTTGTTCTGGGCTCCAATCTTGGAGAGCAGAACATTCATATTAAGCTTGGTCCGAGACAGTTCTTCCTGGTTGGCAACCAAAAGCTTAGTCCTCTCCTCCAGGGCCTTTTCCAAAGAACGAATACGCTGTCCGTATTCTTCAACCTCTGCTGAAAGCTTTTGGCTCTTGGCACTATACACATCAACATTGTTGGCCAGGGTATTCTTCACCTCTTCCAATCCCGCCAGATTCTCTTCCGCGGCTACAAGGGCTGCAACTTTTCCCTCAAGTTCGGCCTTGATGACAGCGATATGTCCCTTAAGTACATCCAAATCAGCAGCACGCTTATGCAACTGGGCCTGAAGCATCTCTGCCGCCTGCGAACCGCTGACAGCGTCTGCCATCTCTTGCTTCAACTGTGCAATATTTGCCTGCTGATCAATAATAGTCTTCTTTAAGATTGCAGCATCTTCCAACAGTGTTTTATTCTGGGACTTAAGCTCCTCGAGATCCGGCTGGCCGGTTGCTGCCTCGCCAGCCACTGGTGCAGCAACCAGCTGCTCTTTCAAAGCCTCCAGCTCTCGCTCCAAGCCTTGACTTTTTTTGTCCTGAACCGAGCCCCAGATCGTCCCCATCAGACAGAGAACAACCAAGGCAATGATAACCTGAGTTTTACTCATAACATCACCCCTCACAGAAAAAAATATATTAAAAACAAATCCCTCAGTAGCATAGTTAAGCGAACAACTAAAAAATTAATTTACAGAAGATACAGACATGTGTCAATATCATTATGAACAAAAAAGGCGCACAGACAAAGAGAAGCTTGACAAACCCCGGTTACTCCTCAGGCAGAACTCTGACAGCTCCCTTGTCAGCTGAAGCAGCCAGCAGGGCATAGGCTTTCAGGGCCTGTGATACCGGACGATACCGGCCGACAGGGCAAAAGGCCTGCTTCCCTTTTTCCATTTCTTTCAACCGCCGCTGTTCCAGCACTTCATCGGAGAGCAGGACATTCATCTTCCGGCCAGGGATATCAATCTCAACCTTATCCCCATCTTCCACCAGACCGATGGCGCCACCTGCCGCCGCTTCCGGTGAGACATGGCCAATTGAAAGACCGGAGGTTCCGCCGGAAAAACGACCGTCTGTAATCAAAGCGCATTCCTTGCCGAGATGCACCGATTTGAGATATGAAGTGGGATAGAGCATCTCCTGCATCCCAGGCCCGCCTTTTGGCCCCTCGTAACGGATAATCACGACATCACCCGCCTTGATACTCCCGTCAAGAATGGCATCACAGGCAGATTCCTGGGAAGAGAACACCCTGGCTGTCCCGGTAAAATGAAAGACCGAGGGATCAACACCCGCAGTTTTGACAACGCAGCCGTTCCGGGCAATATTGCCATAAAGAACCGCCAGCCCCCCATCCTTATTGTAGCAATGTTCCACGTCACGAATACAGCCGTGGGTACGGTCCAGATCCGCTTCTTCGTACATGGTCTGCTGCGAGCCCATCACCAGGTTACGTCCGCTTTGCGCCGGAGCACTGAGATAAAGCCGTCTGGCCTCTTCACTGCAGTCCTCTCCCATCATGTCCCATTTTCCAAGGATTTCCTTTAGACTTTCCCCTTCCACCCGGCTAACGTCGCTGGCAATCAACCCTGCCCGATCAAGCTCACCGAGAATAGCGAGAATGCCGCCTGCACGATTCACATCTTCCATGTGGTAATGCGAAGAGGGTGCAACCTTGCACAGGTTAGGAATCTTCCGGGACAGGGCATCAATATCCGCCATGGTGAAATCGACCTCTGCCGCATTGGCTATGGCCAGGAGATGCAAGACCGTATTGGTCGATCCGCCCATGGCAATATCAAGGGTCATGGCATTGAGAAAGGCTGCCCTGGTGGCAATCCCTCTGGGCAGGACAGAGGCGTCACCATGGGTGTACCAGGCATCCGCCATCTCAACAATTCGTTTTGCCGCCCGCTCAAAGAGCTGCAACCGGTTGCCGTGGGTGGCAACAATGGTCCCGTTGCCGGGCAGGGCCATTCCCAAGGCCTCGTTCAGGGAATTCATGGAATTGGCAGTGAACATTCCGGAGCAGGAGCCACAGGTAGGACAGGCACAGCGTTCAACCACCCCAACTTCCTCATCACTGACAGACTGGTCCGCAGCCATGACCATGGCATCCACCAGATCATAGCGTTTTTCGCCGTCAACACCTGCTTCCATGGGCCCGCCGGAGACAAAAATAGCAGGAATATTGAGACGCATGGCGGCCATAAGCATCCCCGGGGTGATTTTATCACAGTTGCTGATACAAATCATGGCGTCCACGGTATGCGCGTTGCACATATACTCTACACTGTCGGCAATAAGCTCTCGGGACGGCAGGGAATAGAGCATCCCTGAATGACCCATGGCAATGCCGTCATCAATGGCAATGGTATTGAATTCTGCAGCAAAACATCCCAGTTCCGCAATCCGCTTTTTCAGATGCTGACCGATCTCGTGCAGATGAACATGGCCCGGAACAAACTGAGTGAAAGAATTCACAATAGCAATAACCGGTTTGCCGAACTGCTCTTCCGTCATGCCGTTAGCCCGCCAGAGGCTGCGGGCTCCGGCCATTCTTCGACCCTGAGTGGTGGTGGCACTGCGCAGAGGATTTGTCATATACGTTCACCCTATCTATAGTTAATTAATAAAAAAATATTGATTCCCTTGTCACTTTCATGACAATATACTATGAAAATGAAGAGGCGTGTAACATTTTTTCCGGAGGAAATGCATGAAACAGACTGAATTAGACTACTGGATTACAGCGATGCTGGCGTCCTATGATGATGTTTCCGATCTGAATATCACTGTTGGGAAAACCCTGCAGGTTGAATCATCAGGTGTCCTGATGCCGGTACATGTCACCCCGCCTGTGAAGGAACTGACTCCTTTTCAGGCCGAAGTTTTTGCCCTGAACTTGATCGGCAACAACAAACGGCTGTTACGGGATCTTATTGAAAACGGCTCATGCGACCTCTCCTACTCTCTGGGTGACAAGGTTCGTTTCAGGGTCAACATCTTTACCCAGAAAGGGTATTTCACCACGGTACTGAGAAAGCTGGAAACCACCATTCCCACCATCAAAGGTATGAACTTTCCAAAGGCTTTCAATAAGATGGCATCAGAGCTCAACGGCCTTGTCCTCTTTACCGGAGCCACCGGCAGCGGCAAGACAACTTCCCTGGCGGCACTGCTTCACAAAATCAACATGGACCGCTCTGTACATATTGTTACCCTGGAAGACCCCATTGAGTATGTCCACCCGCACGCCAAGGCCACTTTTAACCAGCGGGAACTGGGCAACGACTTCAGCACCTTCGCCTCTGGCATGCGGGCAGCTCTGCGTCAGGCACCAAAGGTCATTCTGGTTGGCGAGATGCGTGACCGGGAGACCATGGAAATCGGCCTCACTGCCGCAGAAACAGGCCACCTTGTCCTCTCCACCCTGCACACCATCGATGCCGGACAGACCATCAACCGAATCCTGGGCATGTTTGAACAGGAAGAGCAGCCGCAGATCCGCAATCGACTGGTGGATACCATCCGCTGGGTCGTGGGACAGCGCCTGCTTCCCAAAATTGGCGGAGGCCGAACGGCAGCCATGGAGATTCTCTGTACCAGTCTGCGGGTCAAGGATCTGATCATCAACGGTGAAACAGAAGAAAAAACCTTTTACAAGGTTATTCAACAGGGGTCCGCTATGGATATGCGCACCTTTGATCAGCATATCCTGGAACTCTATGAATCAGAAGTTATCACGGAAGAAACAGCTCTCAACTACTGCTCTTATAAGAATGAGATCTCCCGAGGTCTTGATACCATCAAGGCCACTCGCGGAGAGGCGACTTCCACCCTCAGCGGACTTGCCATGGAACCGGAAGAGGATGAAAATCGCTGGTAATCCGTAAGAAAACATTTTATTTTCAGCACCATACCCACATAGAGGACCGCAATGACCATAACCTGTCCCCACTGCACAAAACAGCTGAAGATCAGTGACAAAATCAGATCAAGTGTCCAGCAGCTGCCCCCCAAACAGTCTGTACGCCTCAAATGCCCTCAATGCGAAAACACCATTTTTATCAATGCAGACAGCTTAACGACTGCTACGGAACAACCAACTCGGCCCCGGGCAAAGCAACAGAGTGAGGCAAGATCAACTTCTCCGGTAAAGCCTCCGACACCGCCGGATATCGCCTGGCTCAAAGAGGGCATCTTTGAAGAAACGGAAGTCATCGAAGATATTCCTCAAGCCCTGATCCTCATCCAGCCCGGCAAAGAACGGGACAAGGTATCAGAAGCTGTGGAAAGCATTGGCTATCAGCCCACCTTTGCCCACTCTGCCGAAGATGCCATGGAAAAAATGCAGTTTATCAATTATGCCGGCGTGATCCTTCATTCCCAATTTGAGGGAACAGAACTGGACAACTCCTCCTTCCACAGATTTATGTGCGACATGGGAATGCAGAAACGCCGTTTCATCTTTTACATCCTCATCGGACCAAAATTCTTCACCCTTTATGACCTTGAAGCCCTGGCCAACTCTGCCAACCTGGTGGTCAATGACCGGGAGGTCCCCCAACTGGTGACTATCCTTCGCAAGGCCATCCCCCAATACGAAGAACTCTTCGGCACCCTGATGGCGGAAATCAACGCCTACAGTGGCTAAAAATATATTTTATTGACCGACTATGAAAAACAGATATTCCGCAGAAGAAGCCGCTTTATTTTTCCAGACTCTGGAAGGATGCAATACAGATCTTGCCATGCGTACCTATACATCCCGGCTCATTGGCCAGGAGGAAGATCTGGTCCTGCACGGCGGTGGCAACACCTCAGTCAAATCACAGATAACGACTCTGCTCGGAGAAGACTGCGATGTCCTTTTCATCAAGGGCAGTGGCTGGGATCTTGGGTCCATCGAGCCCCAGGGTTTCCCGGCACTCGACCTGAACTACCTGCAGCGGCTTCGCAAGCTGGAGCGATTGAGTGATGAAGAGATGGTCAACCAGTTCAGGACCCACATGCTGGATTCCAGCGCCCCCAACCCCTCCATTGAAACCCTTGTCCACGCCTTTCTGCCCCATAAATTTATTGACCACACCCACGCCGACGCCATTGTCTCCCTGACCAATATGGATCACCCCGAGGATCGGTTAAGAGAGGTACTTGGAGATAAGATAGGAATTCTCCCCTGGATCATGCCCGGCTTTCCCCTCTCCAAAAAAGTGGTTGAACTCTACGAGAGGCAACCGGAAATCGAGGCTATCATCCTCCTCAACCACGGCATTTTCACCTTTGCAGAGAGCGGGGATCTTGCCTACAGCAGGATGATCCACTATGTCACCCTGGCAGAGGAATACATCACATCCCGGCAGCCCTGCTCCCCCTCGCCAATCGCCGTCTACGGTGGCATAACACCACCGACAGAGATATTCCTGCCGCTCCTGCGGGGCGCACTCACCATTGAGGCAGCCGGTTCTTTCCTCCCCTTTTACCTTCAGGTTCGGCAGAACAAGGAAATTCTTCACTGCCTGCAGGAAGAAGGTGCGCGATCCCGCTATGAAAGCGGTGTTCTCACCCCTGACCATGTTATTCGTACCAAAAATTATCCCCTGTGGCTGGATATGCAGAGCACTGAGGAAGAAGACATAAGCCGCACCATCGAATCCGAACTCACGGCCTATGAGACTGCCTACCGGAACTATTTCAAGCAGCAGGTGACAGAGAAGGAAGTTGAACGCATTTGCCTGGACTCAAAACCCAGGGTTATCCTGGTCCCCGGGCTTGGCCTTATCACTGCCGGGAGAACCAAAAAAGCGGCCTCTGTTGCTGGAGACATTGCTGAGCATACTCTCCTGGCTAAACAGCGGGGCAGTTGCATCGGGCCGTACCAGGAATTGGCCCAATCCCATATCTTTGACATGGAATACTGGAGTCTGGAACAAGCAAAACTGGACAAGACCTCTTCCCTGCCTCTTGCCGGATGTGTAGCCATGGTCACCGGGGGCGGAGGAGCCATTGCCTGCGGTATCGGCAGAAAACTCCTGGCAGCCGGGGCACACGTCTATCTCACTGATCTGAATGAGGATCGTCTGAATCAGGTCTCCATACTTCTTGCCCAGGAATTCCCTGCCGAGAGAATCAGGACACTGGTTATGGATGTCACCGAGCGACAGTCCGTTGTCATCGGGATACAAACCATCGTCAAGGAATGCGGTGGCCTTGACATCCTGGTCCCCAACGCCGGACTTGCTCATGTTGCCACCCTGGAAGACCTGGACGAACAAAAGTTCAGACAGGTGACAGAGGTCAACACCATGGGTGTTTTCCAGGTCATCCAGGCAGCAATCCCGGTCTTTCGCAGACAGGCAATGCTTGGCAAAGCCCCGGCGCACATTATCATCAACAGCTCCAAGAACGTCTTTGCCCCGGGGGCCGCTTTTGGTGCCTACTCTTCTTCCAAGGCAGGTGCTCACCAGCTTGGGAAAATTGCGGCCATGGAGCTTGCCGCCTATAACGTTCGGGTCAATATGATCAACGCCGATGCCATCTTTGATGACCACAACATCTCATCCGGACTCTGGGATGTGATCGGTCCCGACAGAATGCGTTCCAGAAATCTTGACCCCGAAGGCCTGAAAGCCTATTACCGGGAAAGAAATCTGCTCAAGACCGAGGTCCTTGCCGATCATGTAGGAAACGCTGTTGTCTTTTTCGCGTCCACCCTGACACCGACCACAGGCGCTACCCTCCCGGTTGACGGAGGAGTAGCCGCAGCCTTTCCCCGTTGACAGGCAAAGCCCCCCTCTTCTCTTTTTTCACATTCAAGGTTTTGAGATTAGCCGAAGAATGTGATATGATTTCGTTATGGAGACTGGGTATTTTTCCAACAGGCTCCAGCTACAATTGCCCACTTGAAAAGGAGAACACATGCTCAAAGCTCGAGACATCATGAGTCGAAACGTTATTACCATTCACTGCCAGGCATCGGTAAAGGAGTTGGCAAAACTCCTGACCGATCATAATATCAGTGGCACCCCGGTAGTGGACGACGCCGGAAAAGTAATTGCAGTAGTTACGGAAAGCGATCTTATCGATCAGTCCAAAAAACTTCACATCCCCACGGTAATCACCATTCTCGATTCAGTTTTCTATCTGGAAAATCCGGAAAAAATGGAATCGGAAATGAAAAAAATTGCCGGGACCAAGGTGGGAGATATCTGCAGCGGTCCCCCGAAAAACGTTACCATAGATACTCCGCTGGACGAAATAGCCACGATCATGGCTGAGGAGAACATTCATACCCTTCCGGTTATGGATCAGGAAAAACTTGTAGGGATCATAGGAAAATCGGATATCATCAAAACGTTAATCAGCTAACGGGACGCTTGCACAGCGATATTCATCAAAAAAACAGTTTTCATAAGTGGCCCACTATTATCCAGGAGGAGTTACATGAAACAAGAATCGTCTTCGATATGTGTACATTCCGCAAAAGATTTCATAAAACAGGGAAAAGCTATTACCAAACTGGCAAAGAAACAAGGCCTCGTCGCCATCACCAACCGGCTGTCTCTCTTTATTGACGGCAAACCATGCCGCAGGTGGTGGTTTGCTGACAAAAAAACCAACCTCTTGCTTTCCGTAGAATATGGGTTGATCGACAAAGAGGCCATCCACTTTCTCACCAACGAAATTCGGGAATAAATCATAACAATTTTCCAGAGCACGGCTCCTCTGTGAGCTGTGCTCTTTTTTTCCTGTCTCTCAAAAGAAGTTCTTGTCTTTCCATTTTTCTTTTGTTATAAAATAGGATTTTTATCAGAAGGAGGTTGCAGTGTCGGACTGTAGCCTCTCTTTTTTTTATAGGTCGATGAATGAGCCTGTTGACTCACCAACAACACCATCGATAAACCTTAAACCTCAACACCTGGCTTTCGGGCCGCAAGAAGAGCAAACCCCATGACAGAGGAACTTAAACAAACAACCCAGAACGACAGCAGCGAAGAGATGAGTTTTGCAGAACTCTTTGAAATGGAAGAAAACAACAAAGTGGTCAAAGTCGGAGACGTGACCATGGGTACCGTTATCGGTACTGTGGACGATTATGTCCTTGTTGATGTTGGTGATAAAGCGGAAAGCTACATTGCCAAGTCCCAATTCCTGCTGGAAGAAGGCGCCGAAATCAAAATCGGCGACACATTTGAAGTATTTGTAGAACGCCGCAAAGACGAGGGCGGACTCCTACTGTCACGGGAACAGGCAATTGCCATCAAAGTATGGGAAGACATTGCCAAGATTCAGGAAGAAGACGGCACCATTGAAGGTAAAGTGGAAAGCCGCGTCAAAGGCGGTATGTCTGTTAATATCGGCGTCCCAGCCTTCCTTCCTTACTCTCAGATCGACCTGCGCCCGGTCAAAGATCTCGATGCCCTTATTGGGGAATCCTTCGATTTCAAGATCCTCAAGTTCAACCGCAAGCGCAACAACGTTGTTATTTCCCGTCGAGCCATCCTTGAGGATGCCCGCGCCGAACTTCGCGAGAAAATGCGCTCCATCCTTGAAGAAGGACAGATCATCAAGGGAGCCATTACCAATATTACCGATTACGGCCTTTTCATCGACATGGGCGGCATGGACGGCCTCTGTCATATCACCGACCTCTCCTGGGGACGAGTTTCCCATCCGGCCAAGCTCTATAAAGTTGGCCAGGAGCTTGAGGTCAAGGTCCTTAAATACGATAAAGAACACGACAGGGTATCCCTGGGTGTAAAACAGCTGAAGGCTGATCCATGGGCCACTGTTGCTGACCGCTATCCCGTTGGCGAGAAAACCACCGGTAAGGTTGTCTCTATTACTGACTACGGTGTTTTCGTAGAACTGGAAGAGGGTGTTGAAGGATTGATCCATGTCTCTGAAATGACCTGGTCCAAGAAACCCCGCCACCCATCCAAAATGGTTACCGTGGGCGACGAGTTGGAAATCATGGTACTCAACATTGAGCCGGAAACCAAACGCATCTCACTGGGTATGAAACAACTGCTTCCCAACCCA
Source organism: Pseudomonadota bacterium (assembly GCA_018820855.1). Taxonomy (GTDB): domain Bacteria; phylum Desulfobacterota; class Desulfobulbia; order Desulfobulbales; family Desulfocapsaceae; genus Desulfocapsa. The sequence continues at coordinate 125,395 of JAHJNL010000022.1, forward strand.
TGGGATCTGGTCACCGAAAACTACCCCGTCGGCTCCGTTATTGAAGGCAAGGTCAAAAACATCACAGACTTCGGTATCTTTATCGGGATTGAAGAGGGCATCGATGGACTCATTCATGTCTCCGACCTTTCCTGGACTGAACGGATCAAGCATCCCTCCGAGAAATACTCCAAGGGAGAGACCATCCAGGCAGTTGTCCTGAAGATCGACAAGGCAAACGAACGCTTCTCTCTGGGAATTAAACAGCTTGAGCCCGACCCATGGCAGGCAGCCTACAACAACTATCCTTCCGGTACCATCATTGAAGGACAGATCACCAATGTCACCGACTTTGGCGTATTTGTTCAGCTGGAAGAGGGAATTGAAGGCCTCGTGCACGTCTCTGAAATCTCCAAAGACAAGATCAAAACACCTGTCGGCATGTACCAGGTAGGCGACACCTTGAAGGCCATCGTCATCAACGTATCAGCCAAGGACAGAAAGATCGGTCTCTCCATCAAGACTCTTGAGGAAGACGGAGAAGAAGGTGCCGCAGAGAACTACGCCAAAAAGAAGAAAGAGGCAGAAGCTGCCGCTCCTTCGACCTTTGGCGATCTCCTCAAAGCCGCTGCCGGTGGAGAGAGCGAAGCCAGTGAAGAGGGTTCCACCGAAGAGAAATAATTTTTCTATCGGTTGTCCTAATCCAACAGGTTGTTTTACCGGAAGAGCACTCTCCGGTAAAACAACCTTTTTTTATAGCGCATCATCCGCCAGGTAGTAAGACATCATCATGCTGAAAAAAGAACTTGTTAATGAAGTAACCACTGAACTTTCCCTCAACAAACAGGACGTAAACACTGCCCTGGAAATCATGCTTGACACCATGGAAAGTGCCCTGAAAGAAGACCGTAGAATAGAGCTCAGAGGATTTGGCAGTTTTGCTGTACGCAAACGCAAGGCACGTTGTACCAAAAATCCGAAGACCGGCACCGTCATGGATATCCCGGAACGGAAGACTATTCACTTTACCATGAGCAAATCATTGAAAGAGGCCCTCATTAAGAATTAACAAGGTCATATATAAGCGAAGACTTCAAAGACTCTTCATCTGCTTCCCGTTGTTACAAATGAAAGTGTATTGAAAAATCAGAGGAAAGGAGTCACATCCCCTCGACCTACTCGCAGGACGACAGGAACATCTCCGGTGAGATCAATCAAAGAGGAAGGATCGGAATAGACCTCTCCTCCATCAATGATCAGATCCACCCGTTTTCCGAAAAGGCAATCGATATCATAGGGATCTGCCAATGGAGACGTCCCCTCTTCACTGGGGAGCGAGGTATTGACAATAGGGTTGCCTAAAACTTCCAGGAGCATTCTGGAAATTGGATTTTCCGGCACCCTGATACCCACAGTCTTCTGCTTTGTGACCATGGTTTTCGGCACCAATTTGGTACCGGGCAGAACAAAGGTATAAGGCCCTGGTAAATTTTTCTTCAACAGGCGGTAAGCCGTGTTGGAGACATGGGCATAGTCGCTGATATTTTTGAGGTCCGAGCACATAAAGGAAAAGGGTTTGTCCTTTGCTCTGCTCTTCATATGTATTATCGTTTTGACCGCTTTCTGACAGAAGAGATCACAGCCAATACCATAACCTGTATCGGTGGGATAACAGATAACAGCACCTCCCTTCAAGCGATTCACTACCTGTTGAATAAGTCGGTGCTGGGGATTTTCAGGGTTTATTTCAAGCAACATAACTATCCTCCTTTCTTCTAATAGAGCATAGATACACAGGGAAAGCAAAACCATCTTTGCCTGAAAATAATTTTGAGCTTTGGTGGCAACATGCTAAAATGTTAGAAACTCTTTATCTGACCGCCACCCTGGCTGTTACTGTACCCCGGAATTTTTTATTTGATTCATGCAAAAGGAGCTCTCATGTTACCTGATACTATAGAAGTTGCCCTGACCTTTGACGATTTGCTTCTGGTGCCATCGGCCTCCAAGGTACTTCCCAACGAGGTCTCTCTTGCCACCAGACTGACTAACACCCTGAATCTGAATGCCCCCCTTGTGAGTGCGGCCATGGACACGGTAACCGAACATCGTACAGCCATAGCCATGGCGAGAGAAGGCGGCATCGGCATTATCCATAAGAACATGTCCATCAACCTGCAGGCCAAAGAGGTTGAACGTGTCAAGAAATCAGAATCAGGAATGATTGTCGATCCCATTACTGTCCAGGAAACTCAGTCGGTAGCCGAAGTGGAACGGATTATGGCCAAGTACAAGATCTCCGGCCTGCCTGTGCTCCGTGATGGCACTCTGGTAGGTATTGTCACTAACCGCGACCTGCGTTTTGTCTCTGATGCTGACCTGCGGGTAAGCGATGTCATGACCAGCAGGAATCTGGTGACGGCTAAGGTGGGTATTGACCTGGCACACTCCAAGGCCCTGCTCCACGAACACCGCATCGAAAAATTGCTGGTGGTAGATGATAACGGAAATCTCAGTGGCCTGATCACCATCAAGGATCTTGAAAAAATCAAGAAATATCCCCTGGCAGCCAAGGACTCTTTAGGCCGCCTGCTCGTCGGTGCTGCCCTAGGCGTTGGTGCAAACATTGAAGCCAATGCCCAGAAACTGGTTAATGCCGGTGTAGATGTAGTTGTCATCGATTCTGCCCATGGACACTCTCTGGGGGTACTCCAGGCCGTAGAAAAAATCAGGACCACATTTCCCGATCTGCAAGTGATCGCTGGAAACGTGGCCAGCTATGAAGGGACCGAAGCCTTAATCAAGGCCGGAGCAAACTGCGTAAAAGTAGGTGTTGGTCCAGGTTCCATCTGTACCACTCGCATTGTTGCCGGTGTTGGCGTCCCGCAGATGACTGCTATCAAGAACTGCGTGGCGGCTGCATCTAAATACGATATCCCCATCATCTCAGATGGAGGCATCAAATACTCCGGAGAACTGGCCAAGGCCATCGGAGCCGGAGCCCATGCAATCATGATCGGCTCCCTCTTTGCCGGAACCGATGAAACACCTGGTGACACTTTCCTCTATCAGGGCCGAACCTACAAAGGATATCGGGGAATGGGCTCTCTGGGTGCCATGCGTAAGGGCTCTTCTGACCGTTACTTCCAGTCAGAAGTCTCCAGCCAGTCGAAACTGGTTCCTGAAGGGATAGAAGGCAAGGTCCCCTACCGCGGTCCCTTGGCCGATATCATCTACCAGCTTCTGGGCGGACTCCGTTCCGGCATGGGCTATGTGGGTGCAGCCACCATTGAAGACCTGCGGCAAAAAGCCGTTTTTGTCAAGATTTCAGCTTCCGGACTGCGTGAATCTCATGTTCACGATGTCATTATCACCAAAGAAGCGCCCAACTACCGGACTGCATAGACTCTTTTTTTACTGTTCGGTTTAGAAGACAGGAGGCGGTGAGAAGACTACGTCCTCCTTTTTTCCTTTCATAACCGTGAGATAACAATGAATATCCATGACGAAAAAATCCTGATCCTTGACTTCGGTTCCCAGACCACTCAGCTCATTGCCAGGCGTATCCGCGAGCAGAAGGTCTACTGCGAAATCCATCCTTTTTCCATCCCGCTGGCAACAATCAAGGCCATGCACCCCACCGGCATTGTTCTCTCCGGTGGCCCGCGCTCTGTTTACGATGACGATGCACCCCTTTCCGACCCTGCCATTTTTGATATGGGCCTGCCAATCCTCGGGATCTGCTACGGAGCACAACTGATGATACAGCAGTTCGGGGGCAAGGTAGAGAAGGCGGCAAAGAGAGAATTCGGCAAGGCAGATCTTAGTGTCCAATACACCGAAGGAATTTTTGCAGGCCTGGAGACAGATGCCATCCACCACCAGGTATGGATGAGTCATGGTGACCGTATTGAGGTTGTTCCTGAAGGTTTTGAGGTAACTGCCGTCAGTGACCATTCTCCCTATGCAGCCCTTCGTCATATCACGAAACCCTTTGTTGCCGTGCAGTTTCATCCTGAGGTCGCCCATACCCTTATCGGTACTGATGTACTGCGCAACTTTATCTTCGGTCTCTGTAAATGCAGGCCGATCTGGACCATGAGTTCTTTTATTGAATCCACGGTTAATGCCATCCGTGAAAAAGTCGGCAGCGCCAAGGTAATCTGTGCGCTTTCCGGCGGCGTGGACTCCTCGGTAACCGCAGCTCTTGTCCATCGTGCTATTGGGGACCAGCTCACCTGCATCTATGTCAATAACGGCCTCATGCGTATCGGAGAAAGTGAGTCCATCCTTCGCTACTTCCGGGAAAAATCTCAACTCAAGGTCATAGATGTCAAGGCCACCGACTTCTTTCTCTCGGAACTGGCCGGAATCGTTGACCCCGAAGTCAAGCGTAAACGTATAGGACTCGGTTTTATAAAAATTTTCGAGGAAGAGGCCACAAAACTTGGGGAGGTCAACTTTCTTGCCCAAGGGACTCTCTATCCTGATGTTATTGAATCCGTTTCCTTCATGGGAGAGGCTCCCATCAAGTCTCATCACAACGTGGGCGGGCTGCCCGAGATCATGAAGCTGGAACTGATCGAACCCCTGCGCGAACTCTTCAAAGACGAAGTGCGACTGCTGGGCCTGGAACTCGGACTGCCGGAAGAGGCCATTTACCGTCAACCCTTCCCCGGACCTGGTCTTGGCATACGAATCATGGGCGAAGTGAGCAAGGATCGACTGGACATCCTGCGCCAGGCTGATGTTATTGTCCTGGAAGAGATGAAAAAATCCGGTTGGTACCGCAAGGTATGGCAATCATTTGCCGTGCTCCTGCCCATTCAGACCGTAGGAGTCATGGGCGATGGCCGCACCTATGAAAACGTCATTGCCCTACGCTCTGTTGACTCCAGAGATGCCATGACCGCTGACTGGTCAAGACTTCCCTACGACCTGTTAGGGACTATGTCCAACAGGATCATCAATGAGGTGCGCGGGGTAAACAGAGTGGTCTTCGATATCTCTTC
>JAHJNL010000023.1 GCA_018820855.1 Pseudomonadota bacterium
AGGCGTAGAGATGGTAATGCCTGGAGATAACATGTCCGCTGAGGCCGAGCTTATTACTCCCATCGCTATGGATGTCGGACTTCGTTTCGCTATCCGTGAGGGTGGACGTACAGTAGGTGCAGGCGTTATCAGTGAGATTATAGCGTAAGGCTACAGATATATTGGCACTCTTATGGCTTTGCCATAGGAGTGCCAATGGCTTTAATACTTTTTTTCATTGTTTTAATAATTTAAGTTTATCTGGGAAAAGACATATCATGAGAGATATTGTGACTCTAGCATGTGGTACATGCAAACGTCGTAACTATACGACTACGAAGAACAAAAAAACTATTCCAGGAAAACTGGAGTTTAAAAAATATTGTGCGTTCTGCAGAACACATACGCCACATAAAGAGACAAAATAACGTCTGCAGGCCAGTAGCTCTAATTGGTAGAGCGCCGGACTCCAAATCCGGATGTTGGGGGTTCGAGTCCCTCCTGGCCTGCCATTTTATTTTTAAGCTACGGTGAAAAAAAACTGGCGATAATTTGTCTCTTTGCGTAGAGCCTGTTGTCGAAGGAATTATACGGAAATCATGGGAAAAAAGACAAAGACCAATAAAAAAATCCAGGTAGAGGTTGAGGAGAAAAGTAATTTTTCACCTGCCCAGATTAAGATATTTTTTGATGAGGTTAAAGTCGAATTCACCAAGATTGTCTGGCCTGACAAAAAGGTAACCTTTGGCTTGACTGGGATAGTAATCGTTTTTTCGATTCTTGCTTCTGCGTATCTTGGTTCCGTTGATCTGTTGTTGGGGAAACTCCTGGACTCTTTTCTTCGTTGAGAAGTGCAATCGTTTACTTTCCTGATTCGTTACTATTTCCGCCTGGAACTGACTGTTTCAGGCAATACTATTTAGTGGTTACAAACTCATGGAAAAACATTGGTACATATTGCAGGTTCACTCAGGTTTTGAAGATAAGGTCAAGCTGACCCTTGAGGAGCGCATTAAAAATGAGGGCTTAGAGGAATCCTTTGGCGAAATTCTGGTTCCCACTGAGCAGGTTGTTGAGATGATTAAGGGAACCCGAAAGACTTCTTCTCGGAAGTTTTTTCCTGGTTACATGCTTATTTCCATGGAGCTCAATGACACGACTTGGCATGTGCTCCATGAAAATATGCCACGTGTTGTCGGGTTTGTCGGTGATGATCAGCACCCAATGCCACTTCCAGACGAGGATGCTGCAAAAATAATAGGTCGCATCCAAGACGGGGCTGAAGCGCCAAGACCAAAAGTGATTTTTGAGGTTGGTGAAGCCGTCCGTGTTGTAGATGGTCCTTTTGCTAATTTCCAAGGTGTTGTAGACGAAGTCTTTCCGGAAAAGGGAAGAGTCAAAGTTATGGTTTCTATTTTCGGCAGGGAAACCCCTGTGGAATTAGAGTATATACAGGTTTCCAACACTTGACAATATCCATTGAGGATATTGTTGAGGGAAGGAATTTTTTATATTGATTCGAGATGGACGGTTCAGTGACGAGTCGACCACGTTATTAAGAAATAATTTACTGTGCAGTAGGAGTTAGAGATGGCCAAAAAAATTACGGCATACATTAAACTTCAGATTCCGGCTGGAAAAGCCAATCCTTCTCCACCTGTTGGTCCTGCTCTGGGACAACATGGTGTGAATATCATGGAATTCTGTAAAGCATTCAATGCCAAAACTCAGGCAATTGGAGATACTATTATCCCAGTTGTTATTACTGTCTATCAGGACAGGTCATTCAGTTACATTACTAAAACTCCGCCGGCATCTATTTTGTTGATGAAAGCGGCAGGTATCCAGAAAGGATCTTCCAATCCGAAATCTGAGCGTGTAGCAGAAATCAGTATGGATAAAATACGAGAGATCGCTGAGACGAAGATGCCGGACCTCAATGCATATGACATTGATAAGGCAAGTAAAATTGTTATGGGTACTGCTCGCAGTATGGGCATTACCGTTATTTAACAATAACCACTAATCTAAACAAACTGCTATAATCGTTTTCTGTTGAAAACGATTTATGAGAGTAGGAGGCTGATATGCCGAAACACGGAAAAAAATTCAGAAATAAAGTTGACGCATTTGATCGTTCCGTCCTTTACAGTATTGAGGATGGAATCAAAAATGTTTTAAGCAGCAGCTATGCAAAATTTGATGAAACAGTCGATATTGCTTTAAAACTTGGTGTCGATCCACGACATGCCGATCAAATGGTCCGTTCATCTGTTGTCCTGCCACATGGGACAGGTAAGGTCACTAGAGTTCTCGTTTTTGCCAAAGGTGATAAAGAGACAGAGGCAAGAGAGGCTGGTGCAGATTATGTCGGTGGCGATGATCTTGTAGAAAAGATTAAGGATGGCTGGCTGGAATTTGATAAGACAGTTGCCACCCCGGATATGATGGGAACGGTAGGAAAGATCGGTCGCGTTCTTGGTCCCAGAAATTTAATGCCCAATGCTAAACTGGGGACCGTTACCTTTGATCTTGCCAATGTGATCAGAGATATAAAGGGTGGTAAAGTTGATTTTCGTGTTGATAAAGCAGGTATTGTCCATGCTGGGGTAGGTAAGATATCTTTTGGTGAGACAAACCTAATCGAAAATATGCTTGCTTTTATCGAGAAGATCATTCAACTCAAACCCTCTACCAGCAAGGGAGTATATTTGCGATCTGTGACAATTGCTTCCACTATGGGTCCAGGGGTGAAACTTGATCCCATTGCTCTGCGTGCAGCTGTAAAATAAGCAGAGTGATTTAATATAAATTTATAAAGCGTAACAAGGTCGAAGACAGCAGGTACCTCTATTAGAGGTTTAATCACAGTACGTGACCCGCCGAGGCAAAGGGTAATGTTTTACTGATCAGGAAGAAAGAAGATTACAACGTCTCTTTTCATCTTTTGATGAGACATGAATTCCCTATAATCGTATCTGCTGTTTTGGCAAAAGAGTAATCTTAAACCGATAAAGGAGGAGTACTTTGAACCGTGATGACAAATCAGAAATAGTCTCCCAACTGAGTGATTCATTCAGTCGTGCCAAGTTTGCTGTGGTTACAGACTATTGTGGTTTAAAGGTTTCCGAGTTGCAGGAATTGCGTATTCAGCTACGCGACTGTGACTCTGAGATCCGTATTGCAAAGAATACTCTTCTGAAAAGGGCAGTTACGGATACAGCCAACGATGTTCTCGCTGAGGATTTCGTCGGAACTACAGCCATAGTAATGGGCTATAACGATCCGGTAGCACCGGCAAAGGCACTGACCAAATTTGCTGCAGAGCATGCAAAACTGCAGATTCGTGCTGCCGCCCTTGATGGAGAGAAAATTTCATCGGAAAAACTGCTTGCTCTGTCCAAACTTCCCAGCAAGGAAGTACTTCTTGGACAATTCCTTTCTGTTCTTAACGGCGTACCTACAGGCCTTGTCCGGGTACTGTCAGGCGTACCGCGTACATTCCTTTATGGACTGCAGGCGATTAAGGAACAGAAAGAACAGGCATGATGTTGAAATGGTGACTACCGGAGAGGGAACACCATCACTTTTTTAAAGACTAAAAATACGAGGTATTTATAATGGCTGTATCAAAAGAAGATGTAATTGAATTCATTTCCAATATGTCAGTTCTCGATCTTTCCGAGCTTATTAAAGAACTTGAAGAAAAATTTGGTGTTTCAGCCGCTGCTCCTGTAGCTATGGCTGTAGCAGGTGCAGCAGCTGATGCTGGTGGTGCAGCTGAAGAAGCCCAGACTGAATTTGATGTTATTCTCACTGCCCCTGGTGATCAGAAAATCAAAGTGATTAAAGAAGTACGGGCAATCACCTCTCTTGGCCTGAAAGAGGCAAAAGCACTCGTTGAAGGTACTCCTCATGCCGTAAAGGAAGGAGTTACCAAAGAGGAAGCAGAAGAGATCAAGAAAAAGATCGAAGAAGTAGGTGGTTCTGTCGAGATCAAGTAATCTCCTTCTTCATCCGGTTGTCTGCTTGCAGGCTGGCAACCACTTTTTATTCGCGATACGCTACGGGCAAAATGCCGCGTAGCGTATCGTGCTTTCAGCAAGCAGCATGGAGTAATCTGGAAAAGGTCGGAATATTAGGCAGATGATCGTCTGCCACCTTGCCGTTTATCAGGCTTGGTTCTAACATACCGCGAGTATTGCTATGAATGTATACATTAAACAAACACACGCTGCTCGACCAATGTGCTTCACAGCTTATCACTGTAGTCTCGGTACAGTTGCTCAGTACCTGCATTACGATATCATCTGAATTTCCCTGGCTAAGCTGCAGATGCAGCGGAGCCGTTTAATCCCTGTACAGAAGCGTCATGCTTGTTACGGGGTATACAATTATTCGTTAACGCATTCCGAGGTTAATTATGGAAAGAGTCAGAAAGAATTTTGCCACAGCCGCATCAATTCTGGAGCCGCCGCACCTGATCTCCATGCAGCGCATCTCCTATGAACAATTTCTACAGATTGATGTAGATCCGAATTCCCGTGAGGATTTTGGATTACAGGGTATTTTTAAGAACGTCTTTCCTATTAATGATTTTAACGGGCTATGCTCTCTTGAGTTTGTTCGCTATTCCTTTGGTGTGCCGAAATATACCGTTGCCGAATGTCAACAACGGGGAATGACATATGATATTCCGGTCAAAATTACCGTACGCCTTATTACCTTTGATATTGATGAGGAGACTGGTGTTCAGACCATCAGGGATATCAAGGAACAGGAAGTATTTCTCGGTTCTCTGCCTCTGATGACAGGTGACGGTGTCTTTGTCATCAACGGGACCGAACGCGCTATCGTTTCTCAGCTTCAACGTTCTCCCGGACTTTTCTTTACCCACGATGCCGGTAAAAGTCATTCCAGTGGAAAACATCTTTATTCTGCCCGAATTATTCCTGTGCGCGGGTCCTGGATTGACCTTGAATTTGACATCAAGGATGTACTTCATGTCCGTATTGATCGACGTCGTAAATTTCCTGTAACCACTCTGCTTAAAGCTCTTGGTTTTAATGGTGAAGAACTGCTCCGTGAATTTTATCTCACGACCACAGTCAAACATGAAAATGGTTCTTACTTCAGCCAGTTTTCGCCTGAAACGTTTCAGGGACAGCGTTTGGAGTTTGATTTAGTTGATCCTGGTAACGGTGAAGTACTTGGCAAGGAAGGCAAAAAGCTGAGTAAGGCACTGTGTAAGCGAATAAAAAGTTCGGGGATCGAATTTTTGCAGATCTCCATGGAAACTCTGCTGGGGAAATTTTTTGTCTCTGATTGTGTCCATCCTAAGACCGGTGAATTGCTCGCAGTTTGCAATAGCGAGGTGACGGAGACCGTTCTCCAATCTTTCCAGGAAGCAGGTATCAAGGAATTCGAGATCCTTCATGTTGACGGCATTCAATATAGTGATTCTTTCCGTAAGACCCTTGCTCTTGATAAGGTGGCAAATTCCGAAGAGGCTTTGCTTGAAATTTATCGTCGTCTGCGCCCCTCAAGTCCCCCGACTCTTGAAGTAGCTCAGACTTTCTTTGATAACCTCTTTTTTAATCCTGATCTGTATGATCTCTCTGAGGTGGGCCGCTATAAAATCAATGCCCGCTTAGGGCTTGACACTGATATAACCCATAGGGCGCTTACCAAGGATGACATTGTCTTCTCTATTCGTTATCTGGTACGTTTGAAGGATAGTCAGGGAGGTGTTGATGATATTGATCACCTTGGCAATCGCCGTGTACGAACAGTAGGTGAACTGGTAGAAAACCAGTACCGAATGGGACTTGTCCGCATGGAACGCGCTATCAAAGAGCGGATGACCCTTCAGGAAGTAGAAACCATGATGCCTCATGATCTGGTCAATCCTAAACCTATTTCAGCCGCCATTAAAGAGTTTTTTGGTACCAGTCAGCTCTCTCAATTTATGGATCAAACCAATCCCCTCTCTGAAGTAACCCATAAACGAAGATTGAGTGCCCTCGGACCTGGCGGCCTGTCTCGGGAGCGTGCCGGATTTGAGGTCCGTGATGTTCATCCAACCCATTATGGACGTATCTGCCCTGTGGAGACCCCAGAGGGACCAAATATTGGATTGATTGTTTCTCTTGCTACTTATGCCAGGATCAATCCTTATGGATTCATTGAAACTCCGTATAGAAAGGTAGAAGATCGTATCGTCCTCGACGAAGTGAAGTACTTGAGTGCATTGCAGGAACAGAAGCAGGTTATAGCTCCTGCCATAACTCATCTTGATGAAAATAATCGAATTGTACCCGACTTGCTGATCGCCCGTGATGAGGGTGAGGTAATTACTGCTGTCGCAGATCAAGTGAGTTACATGGACATTGCCCCCAATCAACTGGTCAGTGTGGCTGCATCGCTTATTCCCTTCCTGGAAAACGATGATGCCAACCGAGCTCTCATGGGATCAAATATGCAGCGTCAGGCGGTTCCGCTGATGGTAAATGCTGCGCCTTTGGTAGGTACAGGCATGGAACGATATGTGGCCAGAGATTCAGGGGCCTGTCTGCTGGCAGCAGATGATGGCGTGGTTGAAGAGGTGGACTCCAACCGTATAGTCGTTCGCTACGACCGACCGGGTGTGGATGGTTTTGACACCGGAGTAGGTGTTTATCGACTTGGTAAATATAAAAAATCCAATCAGAATACCTGCTTTACGCAAAACCCACTCGTGTTGCCTGGTATGCGTGTCAATAAGGGAGCAGTGCTTGCAGATGGGCCGTCATGTGAACAGGGCGAACTGGCTCTTGGTAAAAATGTCACCATTGCGTTCATGCCATGGCGTGGTTTCAATTTTGAGGATTCAATTCTCATCAATGAAAAGCTTTTAAAGGAAGACACCTTTACTTCGGTCCATATAGAGGTTTTTGAGACCATGGCCCGGGACACCAAACTCGGCAAAGAGGAGATCACCCGTGATATTCCCAATGTCAGTGAAGAAACCCTCCGTAATCTCGACGATTCTGGAATTGTCAGAATAGGTGCAGATGTTCACGCAGGTGATACACTGGTGGGCAAGGTTACCCCCAAGGGAGAATCAATGCTTTCTCCTGAAGAGAAACTGCTGCGCGCTATCTTTGGTGAAAAGGCTCAGGATGTAAAAGACTCATCTCTCAGGGTGCCACCAGGTGTGGAGGGAGTAGTCATTGATGCCAAAGTCTTTTCCCGCAAGGGCGTGGATAAGGATGAGCGTTCACTCATTATTGAGGATATGGAGATCGAGCGTCTTACTAAAGACAAACTCGATGAGCTCGCCAGTCTCAAACGTGGTGTATGTCGAGAACTTGGCGAGATCATGGATGGGAGAACCGTCAAACAGGATATCTGTGACAAAAAGGGTAACGTCCTGATCAAACTCGGAAAGAATTTTAAAGGTGAAATAGCTGAACAGATTGGTTTTTCAGGTCTATTCAAGGTCGATTTTTCCGAAAAATCAAAGTTCGAAGACGAGATCAAAGCTGTTTATGAACGCTATGAAAAACAGAAAGCCCTGATCTCCGAACGTTATGACGGAATCATTGACCGAATGAAAAAAGGGGATGATTTGCCTCCCGGTGTGGTCAAGATGGTCAAAGTCTATGTGGCTACCAAAAGGAAACTGTCCGTGGGTGACAAGATGGCTGGTCGCCACGGAAACAAAGGTGTGGTCTCCAGGTTGTTGCCAGAAGAGGATATGCCCTTTTTTGCCGACGGCACTACTGTAGATGTTGTCCTCAATCCTTTGGGTGTACCGTCTCGTATGAATGTGGGACAGGTGCTGGAAGTACATCTCGGTTTTGCCGCCAAAAAACTAGGAAAACAGCTTAGTGATATGGCCAAGGCCAAAGAGGTAGATGCGATCAGGAAAAAATTGCAGGCTGTCTATTCCATGGAAGAGTATGAGCTGATCACTAAGGGAATGAGTGATGATGATCTCTATGACTGGTGTCGTAAACACTACCGTGGTATTCACATGGCAACTCCTGTTTTTGACGGGGCTGAGGAAGGACAAATTCGTCAGCTTCTTGTCGAGGCCGGTGTTGACGAGGTCGGACAGAGCCAGCTTTACGATGGGCTTACCGGTGAAGCTTTTGCCAATAAGGTCACTGTTGGTGTCATGTACATGCTGAAGCTGCATCATCTGGTTGATAACAAGATTCATGCACGTTCTACCGGTCCTTACTCATTGGTTACCCAGCAGCCTCTGGGAGGTAAGGCCCAGTTTGGTGGACAACGGCTTGGTGAGATGGAAGTTTGGGCAATGGAAGCCTATGGCGCCGCCTACACCCTGAAAGAATTCTTGACAGCCAAGTCTGATGATGTGGAAGGGCGGACTACTATGTATGAACGCATCGTCAAAGGAAATAACTTTCTGACCACAGGACTCCCTGAATCCTTTCATGTACTGGTGAAGGAACTGCAGGGGCTCTGTCTGCATATGGAACTGATTGAAGACTGATGGCCTTATAAAAATGCTTTATCTCTTCTGGTTGCTTCGATTTGTTAGTCACTGCAGCGTATCACTTATGCTGTCGGCCTTTCCTTTCGTTGTCTTGCAGATGAATCTTTTGTCTAAGCCATTGCGGATTCGACTCTGTTTTCCAAACAGGTTACCGGGGATTATCCCTGGTTCTGTTTTTATTAACCCTATACGCTGAGGGGGATTCACTTTCGTGGAAGAGCTATTTAATTTTTTTCAAAAACCGAAAGGTCCTATTAAGTTCAGTAAAGTTCAGATTTCATTGGCTTCACCAGAGAAGATCATGGATTGGTCGCATGGTGAGGTTAAAAAACCTGAAACTATCAATTACCGTACATTCAAACCGGAAAGAGACGGACTCTTCTGTGCCAAGATCTTTGGCCCTGTGAAGGACTTTGAGTGTAACTGCGGTAAATATAAGCGTATGAAACACCGCGGAGTGGTCTGTGAAAAGTGCGGTGTGGAGGTAATCCAGTCAAAAGTGAGGCGGGAACGTCTCGGCCATATCAAGCTTGCAGCCCCAGTGGCTCATATCTGGTTTCTCAAGAGTCTGCCATCTAAGATCGGTGCTGTTCTTGATATGACATTGAAACAGCTCGAGAAAATTCTTTATTTTGAACAGTATGCGGTAACATATTCCGACGTCGAAGCCGTTCCTGTCGCTAGCCTGCTCACCGAAGAGCAGTATCGTCAGGCCAGGGAGGAATATCCGGGGCAGTTTGAGGTTGGTATCGGTGCTGAGGCAATTCACCAATTACTTGCCAGTCAGGATCTTGTGGCGCTTTCCAAGACTCTGCGTGAAGAAATGGCATCCACCAACTCCAAGACCAAACGTTTGAAGTATGGAAAACGGTTACATGTGATCGAGGCATTCCGTGACTCCGGCAATCGTCCTGAGTGGATGGTACTCCAGGTTATTCCAGTACTTCCTCCTGATCTTCGCCCACTGGTACCTCTTGAAGGCGGACGTTTTGCCACGTCTGATCTCAATGATCTCTATCGTCGGGTGATTAATCGTAATAATCGTTTGAAGCGTCTTTTGGAGCTTGATGCGCCAGATATTATCATCCGCAATGAAAAAAGGATGCTGCAGGAGGCTGTGGATGTCCTTTTTGATAATGGACGCCGTGGCCGCGTGATCACCGGTGCCAATAAACGGCCCCTCAAATCTTTATCAGACATGCTCAAGGGCAAGCAGGGGCGTTTCCGTCAGAATCTGTTGGGTAAACGTGTCGATTATTCAGGCCGTTCCGTTATTGTGGTAGGCCCCCATCTGCGTCTGCACCAATGTGGTATTCCAAAGAAAATGGCCCTCGAGCTGTTTAAGCCCTTTATCTATAACAAGCTTGAAAACAAAGGCTTTGTTACCACTATCAAGAGTGCGCGAAAGATGGTGGAAAAGGGAGCAAGAGAGGTATGGGATGTTCTCGATGAAGTAGTCACCGAACGTTCGGTTATCCTGAATCGGGCGCCAACCCTTCATCGTCTTGGTATGCAGGCCTTTGAAGCCGTACTTATTGAAGGAAAAGCTATCCAGCTGCATCCGCTGGTCTGTGCCGCTTTCAATGCTGACTTTGATGGTGATCAGATGGCGGTTCATGTACCGCTGTCCGTGGAAGCCCAGGTAGAGGCCCGGGTTCTGATGATGTCCACCAATAATATTCTTTCACCGGCGAACGGTGAACCAATTATTATTCCCTCTCAGGATATCGTCCTCGGACTCTATTATATGAGTCGTGATCGGATCAACAGTAAGGGTGAGGGGAAGACCTTTGCCAGTCCATCTGAGGCAAGAATCGCCTTTGATTATGATGCCGTGCATCTTCAGGCCAATATCAAAGTCAGGATGGATGGAAAAATTGTTGAGACCACCATGGGCCGCGTTCTCCTTGGCGATCTACTTCCACCGGCTGTTCCCTTTAGTGAAGTGAACAAGGTGATGAGTAAAAAAGCACTGGCAAAACTCATCGATTACACCTACCGTCATGCGGGTACAAAGGATACTGTTATCCTTGCTGATCGTTTGAAAGATATAGGATATGAGTTCGCGACGCGAGCCGGTATTTCCATCTGTATCAATGATATGAAGATCCCTTTGAATAAAGAGGATCTCGTGGAAAAAGCAGAGAAAGAGGTGGTTGATGTCAGTCAACAATACTCTGACGGTCTGATTACATCCGGTGAGAAGTATAATAAGGTCGTTGATATCTGGTCCAAGGTTACAGAAGATGTAGCTAATGAGATGATGGATGATATCAAGGTTGATTACTTCCTTGATAAGGATAATAAACGGATTGAAGGACCAAGTTTTAATTCAATTTTCGTCATGGCTGATTCGGGAGCCAGGGGCTCGCGTGATCAGATTCGTCAGCTCGCGGGTATGCGTGGTTTGATGGCAAAACCATCCGGTGCTATTATTGAAACACCAATTAAGGCGAATTTCCGTGAAGGTCTTGGGGTCCTTGAGTATTTCATCTCCACTCATGGTGCTCGAAAAGGTCTTGCTGATACTGCCCTGAAAACTGCAAACTCCGGATATCTGACCAGAAGGCTTGTTGATGTTGCTCAGGATTCCACCATTATCATGGCAGATTGTCAGACTCTGGACGGAATTGAGGCAGAACCTCTGATGGATGGAGGGGATGTTATCGTCCCCATTGGCGATCGTATTCTTGGTCGTGTAGCCCTTGAAGATCTGTATGATCCTATTTCCAAAGACAAGCTCATTCTTGAGGCTGGTCAGGAAATTACAGAAAAATTGGTCAGGGCTATTGAAGATGCAGGCATAAATCGAGTCAAGATTCGATCAGTGCTTACCTGCCGCGCACGGCGAGGTGTCTGCGCCATGTGTTATGGCCGTGATCTCGGTCGTGGCCATATGGTAAATCGTGGTGAGGCCGTCGGCATTATTGCGGCTCAGTCGATCGGTGAACCGGGAACGCAGCTGACCATGCGTACCTTCCATATCGGTGGTACTGCCAGTCGTTCCATTGAACAGGCTGAAATTCAGACGCACCATAACGGTACTGTAGGTTTTAAGAATTTTCATTTTGTAGAAAATGAAGAGGGCGTGAAGATCGTTATGAACCGAAACGCCAAGATTACAATCACAGATAAAGTAGGGGTCACCTTTGAGCACAAAGTGAATTACGGTGCCTTTATCCTTGTTAGAGAAGGTCAAGAAGTTGAGGCTGGAACCATCCTGGCCGAGTGGGATGCTTATACCATGCCCATCGTTTCTGAGGTTGGTGGTAAAATCAAATTCGGTGATATTATTGAAGGTGTAACCATGCAGGAGAAGGTCGATAGCATTACTGGTAAATCCAGTAAGGTGATCATTCCTACCCCTTCTGGTCAACAGCTTTCACCACGTATCTCAATAAAAAATGATCGTGGTAAAACGGTTAAATTACCGACTACCGAATCTTTTGCAAGGTACAGCCTGTCGGTTGGTTCAATTATCTCAGTAGAAGAAGGGGATGAGATTAAACCTGGTGCAATCGTCGGAAGAATTCCGCGAGAATCCACCAAGACAAAAGATATTACCGGTGGTCTTCCTCGGGTTGCTGAATTGTTCGAGGTACGTAAACCCAAGGAACCGGCTATTATCACCGAAATCGACGGTCGCGTCAGTTTTGGCAAGGAGCTGAAGGGTAAGCTGCGCGTTGTTATCACCCCTGAATATGGTGAGCCACAGGAATACCTTGTTCCCAAGATTAAACATATCATCGTTCATGAAGGTGATTATGTTCAGGCTGGAGAACCATTGATGGACGGAACTGTTGTTCCTAATGATATACTCCGGGTTCTTGGAGTCAAGGAACTTGCCAAATTTTTGGTTAACGAGATCCAAGAGGTGTATCGTCTGCAGGGTGTTAAGATCAATGACAAACACATCGAAGTTATTGTTCGGCAGATGCTGCGCAGGGTACAGATAACTAATGCGGGTGACTCCAAGTTTATGATTGGTGAACAGGTCGAGTGGTGGAAGTTTGAAGATGAGCGTGATCGTCTCTTTGCAGAAGGGTTACAACCTGCAATGGCCGAACCTCTGCTCCTCGGAGTAACCAAGGCCTCACTCTCCACGGAGAGTTTTATCTCGGCTGCCTCCTTCCAGGAGACGACCAAGGTGTTGACTAATGCTGCCATGGCAGGAAAGGTCGATGAGCTGGTAGGGTTGAAAGAGAATGTAATTATGGGACGGCTAATTTCAGCCGGAACTGGCCTGGGAAGGTCCTTCTGAAAATGATGGTCCAGGTGCAAAATGCTGCACCTGGACCATTGCATGAACAAATTTGCAAGAGGGAAATCTTTTTCTCCTTGACAGATGAGTGATGATAGAGTATTTATTGTCGCTTCGTGCTCGGTTTAGATCATTTAGACCAAATCAGATAGATTTGAAATTGCCATTTAAGATATATGTGAACAGGAGCAGTAAGGATAATGCCAACTATTAATCAGCTCGTTCGGCAGGGCAGAAAGAAACAAGTGAAGAAGACCACCACTCCGGCATTGAAAGGATGTCCGCAAAAACGTGGCGTCTGTGTCAGGGTCTATACGACTACACCGAAAAAGCCTAACTCGGCTCTGAGGAAGGTTGCCAGGGTTCGCTTGACAAACGGAATTGAGGTTACCTCCTATATTCCCGGTATCGGCCACAACCTGCAGGAGCATTCAGTGGTATTGATTCGCGGAGGTCGTGTTAAGGATCTTCCCGGTGTTCGTTACCATGTTGTTCGTGGTACCTTGGATACTCTGGGCGTCTCTGATAGACGACAGGGCCGTTCGAAGTATGGCGCCAAGCGTCCGAAATAGTTTTCACTCCCCTAAGAGTTGGTTGAAAGAGGAATATAATGCCACGTAGAAAGATTGTTGAAAAACGTCAAGTAGCACCTGATCCACGATTCAATTCCGTACTTGTCAGTAAATTCACAAACGGAATTATGGAATGCGGGAAAAAAAGCATCGCACAGAGAATTTTTTATGATGCCATGGACATCGTTGCTGCAAAGGTAACTGATGACGATCCGTTGACCGTTTTTGAAGAGGCAATGGACAAAGTTCGCCCCAAGGTCGAGGTCAAGTCTCGACGTGTGGGTGGTGCGACTTACCAGGTGCCTATGGAAGTACGACAGACAAGAAGAAATGCGCTTGCCATTCGCTGGATTATCGCTTTTGCCAAGTCTCGTTCCGGTAAGTCTATGTCTGAGAAGCTTGCGGCAGAGTTTATGGATGCATACAACAACAGAGGTGCTGCCGTCAAAAAACGTGACGATACGCATCGTATGGCCGAAGCAAATAAGGCGTTTGCTCACTATCGCTGGTAACACTGCTGGCGGTGGGTGAATCCTTCTGTCAGCAGGTGCACTGCATCAGCTGAGAATGTCTGAATCTTGAGAGAAGCTGATGAGTGCCGGAATTGATTTGTCTACTGTGCGTAATATCGGCATTATGGCCCATATTGACGCAGGGAAGACAACAACGACTGAACGAATACTGTATTACACCGGTCGTTCTTATAAGATTGGGGAGGTCCATAACGGCAATGCTGTTATGGACTGGATGGAACAGGAACAGGAGAGAGGAATAACGATTACCTCTGCAGCAACGACCTGTATCTGGAACTCCCAAAAGATTAATATTATTGATACGCCCGGGCATGTAGATTTCACTGTTGAAGTTGAACGCAGCCTGCGCGTGCTGGATGGCGCAATTGCTGTTTTTTGTGCCGTCGGTGGTGTTGAACCGCAATCGGAAACGGTGTGGAAACAGGCGGATCATTATTCCATCCCCCGAATCGCATTCATTAATAAGATGGATCGAATAGGGGCTGATTTTGATCGGACTGTAGCAATGATTGAAAAGCGACTTGGAGCAAATCCGGTCGCTGTACAAATTCCTGTCGGTAGCGAAGCGCAGTTTGAAGGCGTTATCGATTTAATCAAAGGCAAGATGTATTCCTTTGATGAACTTTCCTTGGGACAGGAAGTCATAGAAAAAGAAATCCCGGAAGCATATCGGGACAGATTTACGGCCGCACATATGGTGCTCCTCGAGAAGTTGGCCGACTTCGATGAGGAGATCATGGATAAATTCCTTGAAGATACACCTGTATCTGCGACTGAAATATATAGTGCCCTCAGAAAAGCGACCCTGGAATTGAATGTGGTTCCGGTGCTTTGTGGGAGTGCGTTCAAGAACAAGGGCATACAACCCTTGTTAGACAGCATCGTATACTATCTGCCGTCGCCACTGGATGTACCACCAGTAACAGGCGAAGGCAAAGATGGTGGCGTGGTCAGCAGGAAGGCAGATGTCGGAGAGAAATTCTCTGCTCTGATTTTTAAGCTGATGAGTGATGCCTTTGTCGAAAGCCTGGCCTTTATCCGTGTTTACTCCGGTGTTCTGAAGGCAGGGGACAAAGTATTCAATCCTGTTAAAAAGAAAAAAGAAAAGATCGGTAAGATACTCCGCCTGCATGCCAATAAAAGGGAAGAGATTACTGAACTTGGTGCAGGAGATATTGGTGCTGTTGTGGGCCTTAAGTTCAGCACTACCGGAGATACGCTTTGTGCCAGCGGCGACTATATTGTTCTGGAAAGTATGGATTTCCCGGAACCTGTTATCGGTGTTGCCATAGAGGCAAAAAGTAAGGCCGACGAAAAGAAGCTTGAAGAGACCCTCGCGAAGATTGCTTTAGAAGATCCATCGTTTCGAATTACCCGAAACGAAGAGACCGGGCAGACAATCATATCTGGAATGGGGGAGCTTCACCTTGAGATCATTGTTGACAGGCTGCTCAATGAATTCAAGGCGAATGCCAATGTTGGAAAGCCACAGGTATCTTACAAAGAGACAATTGGCACGACAGCTGAGGCCGAAGGAAAATTCGATCAACTGACTGGTGCCAAAGGCCAGTACGGCCATGTCATTATCCGGGTAGAACCGCTGGAACGTGGTTCTGGCATCGTCTTTGAGAGTCTCGTAAAAGAAAGCCAGATTCCAGATATTTTTCTCGGAGCCATTGAAAAGGGGATCAGGGATAGTCTTGATGCCGGACCGCTGATCGGTTACCCCCTTACCGATATAAAGGTTTCTTTAATCGGTGGTTCATACAGTGAAGAGGAATCAACGGAAATGGCCTTCGGTATTTCATCGGCCATGGCAATCAGGCGTGCAACGGCTGATGCCGAGCCCCTGCTGCTTGAGCCGATAATGCAGGTCGAAGTTGTTTGTCCCGAAGAGTATCTTGGAGAGATGATGAATGATCTTAACTCCAAACGAGCTAAGGTTGTTGGAATAGAACCCTCCAATGAGATGCAGGTGGTTAAAGCTAATGCGCCATTGGCTGGGATGTTTGGGTATTCGACATCGCTTCGATCAGCCACCCAGGGCAGGGCTAATTTTACCATGCAGTTTGAAAAGTACGATGTTGTACCAAAAATTAAATCAAACGAAATTATAAAGAAGATAAGAGGAATATAGCTTATTCATTTCGAGGTCAATCTATGTCAAAAGCAAAATTTGAAAGAACTAAACCGCATGTCAATGTAGGTACCGTAGGTCATATTGATCATGGTAAGACTACTCTGACTGCTGCAATTACCGCTGTACTTGCTACTAAGGGACAGGCGTCATTTGTTGATTTCAGTAATATTGACAAGGCCCCGGAAGAGAAAGAGCGTGGTATTACCATCGCCACTGCCCATGTAGAATATGAGACCACAAAACGTCACTACGCCCATGTGGACTGTCCCGGTCAT
>JAHJNL010000024.1 GCA_018820855.1 Pseudomonadota bacterium
CAAAGAAACGGCAACAGATCAGGATTATCTCGGCATAGAAGGGGTGATCGCCCACGAATATTTCCATAACTGGACCGGCAACCGGGTTACCTGCCGTGACTGGTTTCAGCTCAGCCTTAAAGAGGGGCTCACAGTCTTTCGCGATCAGGAGTTCTCGGCAGACATGAATTCGAGAGCGGTGCAGCGTATTGATGATGTCCGAATCCTGCGCAATTTCCAGTTTCGTGAGGACTCGGGTCCCATGGCCCATCCGGTACGTCCCGATTCCTATGTGGAAATCAATAATTTCTACACGGTGACGGTCTATAACAAGGGTGCCGAGGTCATTCGCATGATGCACACCCTGCTTGGTGCCGAAAAGTTCCGCAAGGGCATGGATCTCTACTTTGCCAGGCATGACGGACAGGCCGTGACCTGTGATGACTTCGTCGCTGCCATGGCCGATGCCTCCGGAGTTGATCTGGGTCAGTTTAAGCTCTGGTACAGTCAGTCAGGAACCCCGCTCCTTCAGGTGCAAGAGGACTGGAATCAGAAAGGGGGGGAGTATACCCTGAAGATACGCCAGAGCTGTCCGCCAACCCCAAGGCAGGAGAGCAAGGAACCCTTTCATATTCCGGTGGCCTTTGGCCTTCTTGACAGTTCAGGGAAAGATATTCCATTGTCTTCCAATATGCTCCAGCTGCAGAAGGAAGAGGAGACCTTTGTTTTCCAGGGAATGAAAGACCGGCCAGTGCTCTCCTTTCTGCGAGGCTATACTTCCCCGGTCAAGACCGAGACAGGGCAGGGACGTGAACAGCTGGCCTTCCTCATGGCCAACGACAGTGATCCCTTTAACCGATGGGACGCCGCCTTTCGTCTGAGTGAATCGATCATCCTGGAACTGACCGCCAAGCAGCAGCAGGGAGAGTCCCTTGCCCTGGACCCAATCTTTGTTGACGCTGTGAGAAAGATCCTTGGCGATAACGAGACCGACAGGTCGCTTCTGGCCATGGCCCTGACCCTGCCGGAAGAGAGTTATCTGGCCCAGCAGATGGATGTTGTCGATCCGGACAACCTTCACCTGGCTCGTAAATACGTTCGTCAGGAACTGGCTGCGACCCTGAAGGAAGCGTTCAGGGCGACCCGTGATGCGAATCGTGAACAGGGAGACTATGGTCTTTCCCCGGAGCAGATGGGGCGCAGGAGCCTGAAAAATGTATGTTTGTCCTATCTCCTGAGCGGAGAGCGGCCGGAGCAGGAGGACATTGAACTTGCCCTTGCCCAGTATCGGCAGGGGGGTAATATGACTGATGTCATTGCAGTATTGGCGGCCTTCAGCCACTGTGCTGTCAGCGAGCGGCAGGAACTGCTTGATGATTTTTATGAGAAGTGGAAGGCAGACGGACTGGTCATGGACAAGTGGCTTATCCTCCAGGCCACTTCCACTCTGCCGGAAACCCTGGACTCGGTCCAGGCCCTGATGGAACACCCGGCTTTTTCTCTGGCCAATCCCAATAAAGTGCGCTCGCTGATCGGGGCCTTCGGCAGCAACCATGTCCGTTTCCACAGTGGCGATGGGGAAGGGTATCGTTTCCTGGCCGACCAGATCCTGGTCCTTGATTCACGTAACCCCCAGATCGCCTCCCGTCTGACTACCCCCTTTGCCACATGGAAACGCTATGATCAACAGCGGCAGGAACTGATGCAGGCGCAGTTGCAGCGCATTGCAGCCAAGGACGGGCTTTCAGGAGATGTGTTCGAGATGGTGCGCAGGAGCCTGGAAGGGTGAATAGCTAGTTGAAGTTGTCCAGCCTTTCCCTGGAGAAGGCAGAACCCTTCACCTTTCCGGCGAACGCTCTGTTGCTGATTACCATACGGCGATGCAGTGTGGCCTGAGAAAGAGAGGAAAAACAGTTATGCTTTTCCTGTGGGAGCGACTTTATCCGCGAATGCGGGCTACTTGCGGGCTGCTTTTCTGTTTAACCGGCATCGGGGGATGTTCGCGGTTAAAACCGCTCCCACTTGGCTTGTCGTAGTTCTGTGAAATACTGACCATTACCTGTGGGAGCGGATTTATCCGCGAAAAGGACTTGGCGCGGACCGCTTGTCTGTTTACAGGTCTCGCCGGATTCCTCCACTGCTATGGAGGGAGTGTACCCCCAAGGGCATTTCGCGGGCACGTTAAGAAGATATGGGACGTTGATCCTCTTTTCTGCCCTCACTGCCACGCTAAGATGAAGATCATAAGTTTTATCAAAGAACCGAAGGTGATTCGTAACTTACTCGAACATCAGGAGATATGAAAGGAGGGCGAAACCAGAACTTCTCCTTTCCGGGTTGGTCCTGGCAGCTCTGAGTTGAAATCTAATTACCGCAAGATACACTACGACCATTTTGACGATGGCTGGCCCGAGCATGAGGAGCCGAGTATCACCTATGATTGATAGCTTGGTGAAGCAGAATGGGTTGGTTCGTCCTTGTGATCTGCGGGGAGTAACGTAGTGAGAATGATTTGATATCAGGCTCTTTAGGGGAATGTTTTGTTGTGTTTGTTTTTGACTGGTCGTATTGTAAGGCATTTTTTTTCGGATTATTTAGAAGTGAAAAATGGTCTTTTGGGTATTTTTGCTTTTCCTGATCGCTTGCTCGGCAAAGTGATTTCTTATCATCTCATTATCTATAGATCGGAAAGGATCTCCTGGATGAGAAATCACTCATATCCTGATTGTCTTCAACCACAAGGGTGTCTGGTCTTGTATCCTGGCTCATCGTCGTGTTATGGAAGAGCTTTTTTCGTCCGACAAGGGATTTGATTTATAACCGGTACGCCTCCAATTTCAAGGGTGATAGCATTGGATTTGCAGGCCTTGCTGCAGGCGAGGCAGGAGATACATTCCATGTCCTCAGGTGACTCATTGAAGTGCACACCCATGGGACAAACAGGGTGGCAGGCTTTGCATTGGGTGCATCTTTCGGGATCAAGGCGTAGCTTGACCAGTTTTATTTTACTGAACAGGGCATAAAAAGCTCCAAGGGGGCAGGCCGTTCGGCAAAAAGGTCGACTGGCTAAAACAGCCCAGGCAACAAAAAGAATGAGGAAGAAAAGCTTGTTGAAGAAAATCAGGCCGAGGTTTGCTCGTAGAGCGGGTTGCAGAATAAGCATCGGGAATCCGGCCTCCAGGGTACCCGCCGGACACAAATATTTGCAGAACCAAGTGCTTCCAAGGCCAAACTCATCAACGGCGAAGAGGGGAAGAAGGATGACCATGAAAAGCAGAATCATGTATTTGATGTAACGCAACGGGCGCCAGATACCAAACTTGGGAGATGGTATTTTATGGAGAAGCTCCTGGAAGAGACCAAAGGGACAAGCCCACCCGCAAACCATTCTGCCAACAAAACTGCCGATTGCGCCCATGGCACCAATGACATAGAAGCCGACATAAAATTGGCCGTTTTCTAGGGCAAGCCGAACCCCTGCAAAGAGTTGCTGCAGGGCACCGAGAGGGCAATAGCTTGTAGCGGCAGGGCAGGAGTAACAGTTAAGTCCCG
Organism: Pseudomonadota bacterium; assembly: GCA_018820855.1. Lineage (GTDB taxonomy): Bacteria > Desulfobacterota > Desulfobulbia > Desulfobulbales > Desulfocapsaceae > Desulfocapsa. The sequence continues at coordinate 3,532 of JAHJNL010000024.1, forward strand.
GTGAACAGATTACCTTAAGGGGCCCCTTGTATATTCCCCTTGTAAGTGGGAAATTCAAGTAGCCATTTGTGATAAGGAAAAAGAGGGCCTGAACCCATTTACGTACGAGCTCCATTTGCTAACCGATACCGATACAGGACAAACATATCTGTGTCGCCTGCTCTAGGACTCGTGAGGGTTCACCTAAACTGATTCCAATAGCCCCAAGGACAAGAAAAATAAATATTGCCACAAGTGGAGATTTTCGAATTTTTGATGCCCGGGATTTTTTCTTCCTGTGTATCACTTGCTAATATAATTTGCCAGCATTTGCATGTATCCGGGGGAATCCCATTGCGCAGGACCAATGAATTTTTCCCTAAGCACACCCTGTTTATCAATGATAAACGTCTCCGGCACGCCGGTTAATCCATATGCCTTTCCAACAATACCATTTGGATCATTCAGGATTGGTATGGTGACACTAAGTTTCGCGCAAAAACTATCTGCCAGTGCAGGGTTGTCATTGTTGAGTATGGAGAGCATTTTAAATTTTTCTTTAGGCAGGTATGTATGAACTTTCTGCATTGAGGGCATCTCCTCGCGGCAGGGAGGGCACCAGGTCGCCCAGAAATTAACAAATACCACCTGATTCTTCAATTGGGAAAGGGTCCATGTTTTACCTTTAGTGTCCACAAGGGTAAAGTCGGGAGCCGGCTTACCGACTTCTGCAATTGTTGGTATTTCACCACAGCCGACGATAAAGAAAGAAACACAACAAACCAGAATAAATAAAGATGTTTTTCTCATAAGTGATACCAGTTTTGATGGATAAATTAATCCGTTTATTTTGGGTATTGAATAGCAAGTTCCGATTGGACCAATTCCTTCAGTTGCTGATAACCAAAGACCTGGAGCGGTTTTCCGTTAACAAAATAGCCAGGCGTTTTAGTTACTTGCAGGATTTGTGAGTCGGCAATATCCCGGTTAACAATTTTTATGATGGCAGGATCATTCATGTCTTTTTTGATCCGCTCTATATCGAGCCCCACCTGAGGAAGAAATTGCCAGAGCTTTTCCGGTTGATAATTGTGGTGACTGGCCCAGGCGGGTTGTGTTCTGAACATGATATCCAGGGTCTCCCAATATTTCCCCTGCATTCGGGCTGCTTCAAGTATCCTGACAAACCCCTCGGCACCATCATGAAGAGGCGCATAACGAAGAACCAGTTTGATTTTACCTGGATTTGCGTTCATCATCTGCTTTATAAAAGGGGCGAATGCTGCGCAGGTTTCACAGGCTGGGTCCATAAACTCAACAATATAGACTTTTGCCTCTTCGCTGCCAAGCGTTGGCGAATGATCCCGTATAAAAGTCGAAATGTTATCTTTGGCCAAAAAACTAAGTTTTTCCGCATGCTGTTCTTTGTAATAGTTACTGGCGAATAAAAATCCAAAGATTAATGCAAGACTTGCAACGGCCATTAGTACATATTTCATGTAGACATTCTCTTATTAAAGATAAGTAACAGGATTATTACGGTTGAAAATGCGAGTAAAGATAGCATAGGTATTGTCAGGAACCCGAACAAATCAATGTATTTTTCAGTACACGAAACACCACGGCTGCATGGTTGTATGGACTCAGGAATAATTCCTGAATACAGGAGGTTATGATACAATGCCGTCAGCCATCCTGCAACTGCTAACGGCAGGGCATACTTCACAACACTTTTATCAATAGGAAAAAGGCCTGCAGCTAAAATTATAACTAAAGGAAATAGGCAGATTCTTTGATACCAGCATAAAACGCAGGGAGCAAACTCCATTACATAGCTGAAAAACAAACTTATTGAGGTCGAGACCGCGACTAAGAGCCAGCAGAGAAAAAGGATTGTCCAGTTTGCAGTGGACGTTTGTTTAGAGTGGGACATATTAACGGGTCTCTGAGTTTTGGTAAGTAAGGCCGAAGAGAGAAAAGCCAGTTTGACATGTTCTTTTTTTCACACACGGCCTTACGCAGCTAAATAATCATAAGGGGATACAATACAATTCAATGTAGTTTAAGTTGAAATAAACATTCTAGCCAAGCAAATATTATGCCACAGAGTGGCAGGATTCCGTTGATTGTTCATACCATCGCAATTCCGACATGATAGAGAGATTGCTTGGCAGCAACATAAACCAAATGAATCCAATCTCATGGGTATTTTTTACTCAGTAGCGATGGAGGTGAGTATAATATATACAGAAGTGATCAAAAAGTGGGGTCACCCATTAAAGGGCCCCTTGTCCAGGTCGTTGGAACTTTTCGGCAATAGGAAGTGAAGTTCCCAACTTTTTTGAAACGAGTTATTGGGCCGGTTTCCAGCATGATTGGCAGAGAGAAAATTTTGCCCACTCTCGGCATACTCTGCAAGCATTGAAGTGGTTTGCGCAATTTAACTTTCTTCAGAACTAAAGATTCTATCCTATATATCTGATGTCCCAGAAAATCGATCACCTCCTTGGAGACCTCTCCACTGAGCGCCAGATCCTCTTGGCCTGCCAGAAGTGGTGCCACATGATTTTCACGCAGTCGCTTGATCTTATTTCCATTCAAGTTGCAACCACAGTTCCGACTGATTATTCCCTGCAGGCTGTTAATAACAGACGTACGCAACCGTATTAAATGTCCACGCTTTCTCAACAGATCACGGAAAGGCCTATCCTCTTTGGGATAGATGTACCCTTGAGGGATGATGCCAAGACGGGCCATATGGGCCAGCCAAAAAGCATCATGTTTGTTGTCAACATGTTTGAGCCCTTTGTACTGTTGCATGGCTGCTGGATTTGCCAGCAACACCTTGTACCTCTGATCCATGAGGCAGTCCACGAGTCGGTACCAGTTGAAAGTGGACTCAACTAACGTCGCCGACAGCTTATCTTTGAATGGCTCAAGTTCAGCCAACAAAACATCAGCCTGATTTGGTAATCGCCTATGAAAGACGCGTTTGTCATCCTGGTTCAGGATAGCCAAATGGCTATTGTTTGAGTGCAGATCGATTCCAGCATATAATGTAGTCATAGGGCACCTCCTCTTTTGAGTTTTCCTACCTCTATTATACAGTCATCTCCGCTGGGCCGAGGATTCAATATTGAAATCCCGGCCTCGGTGCCTTTTATATGATTATCAGGTCTTGAAAAATTACTTTTAAATTATAACAGTTATACTGTTATGGCAAGACCACTTCGACAAGGGTTTCCCTGAGCACTATTCCACATAACTTCTCACGGCAATGCATAGCAAGACATATACAGAACTGATGAGGATCGCAGAGAATATTTAATGATTCTTGCACATGTTCTGCGCTATAACTGGATTGACAGCTAATTGCGGATTCCAGTGTGGTGCCAGTTTAGCCGCCTCAATCAGCACGGTCTGTAAATGTTTATTCCGTTTCTTGGATAGAGGCCCCCGGATCTCTTTTCCTGCCGACTCTTTTTGTGCGCTGCATAGTCCGCAGTAACTGACTGCCTGGCTGATACGACTGAATCGGTTGACGTCC